>JAPOQH010000010.1 GCA_026710825.1 Chloroflexota bacterium
CGCCGTTCTGCTGCCCTTCGATTCCGAACCCGAGGTGGAGGTGTCAGTCGGCCTGCAGGTGTCCTACGACCTCAATTAGACGCTCCACCAATCAAAATCTATCGCGAGGCCTCCATGACTGATTTCAACACCGGCTCCGTACAAGCCAACGGCATCGACTTCCACTACCTCGAAATGGGCGACGGTCCCCTGGCCATCTGCCTCCACGGCTTCCCCGACCACGCGTACTCCTTCCGGCACCTGCTGCCCGATCTCGCCGCCGCCGGATTCCGCGCCGTCGCGCCCTTCATGCGCGGCTACGCTCCCACGTCCGCGCCCGCCGACGGTCGCTACCACTCGGCCCTCATGGCCCGCGACGCCGTCGAACTCATCGGCGCCCTGGGAGCCGACCGCGCCTACCTCATCGGCAACGACTGGGGCGCCGGCGCCGTCGTCGGAGCCACCGCCCTCGCGCCCGAAAAGGTCATCAAGCTCGTCACCATCGCCTCCGGCCGCGTCGACCGCGATCTGAGCATGGAGTTCGAGTACCTGCGAGGCACCTGGCACGGCTTCTTTTTCCAGCGGCCAGAAGCAGACGATATCGTCGCTCACAACGACTACGCCTTCGTCGAGGGATGGTGGCGCTGGGCCTCGCCCGAGTGGGACATCCCTGCCGAGGCGCTGGAGAGCATCCGCTCCACCTTCCGCAAACCCGGCGTGGTGCAGGCTGCCCTCGGCTACTACCGCGCCCGCTACGACGCGTCCCAGGTCGATGATCAGGTGCGCGCCGACCAGGCCGTAATCAGCGCCGGCCCCGTCACCGTGCCCACGCTGGCCCTCCACGGCACCCGCGACCGCCCGCGCCGCCTCGAGTCCTTCCTCAGCTCAGGCATGTACCAATACTTCAAGGGCGGCCTCGAAAAGGTAATCATCCCCGGCACCGGCCACTTCATGCACCAGGAACGCCCCGAAGAGGTCAACCCCAAGATCCTCAAATTCCTCCAGCGCTGACCCCCAACCTAGGGGCAAATAACCATTCGCCCCTACACCTTTTCCATAAATCTCATCCCCCATGTCCCGTAGGGATGGGTTTCAAACCCGCCCTCAATCTGCAACTGGCAACATGCCGCATGCCGAACCCCACCCAATCAAAATCCTGTCCATCCCGCCCCCCAGTTCGACTCCGGAAAATGCATCCGCCTATAACCCGGCAATACCCCACCCCGCTCATGGTGAGCCGGTCGAACCATGAGCCCGCCTTTCGCTAGGTACGGGGCAGCAACACCAACGTCACCCAATCAAAATCCTTGTATCTTGGAGACACAAGACTCGGCAGGCCGTTTCATCCTTGTATCTTGGAGACACGAGACGCGGCAGACCGTTTCATCCTGAGGCTCCGGAAGCCGTTGAACAGCAGGGTCGCCGCGTCGTTTCCCTTGGCTAACCCGAACAGTTGTGGGGGGTGAGACCCCGTATTGCAAGGCTGGGTAGTCCAAGGCTGGTTACCCCGAGGACTGACACGCCAAAGGTACAAAGGAGTGTAAAACATGAGCACCTCGGAAACAATCATCGGCATTGACGTATCCAAAGCTGTGCTGGACCTCTGGGTGCATCCGGAAGGCCGGGCCTGGCGGTGCGACTACACCGCAGAACCAGTGACGGAAGTGGTGGCGGAACTGACCCAGTTGCAGCCAGCACGCGTGATCGTCGAAGCCACCGGTGGACTGGAAACCCTGGTGGTATCGGAGTTGAGCGCCGCGGGGCTGCCGGTGGTAGTGGTCAATCCCAGGCAGGTGAGGGAGTTTGCCCGGGCCAGCGGACGCCTGGCCAAGACCGACCGCCTGGATGCTGAACTGCTGGCACACTTCGGGAATGTGCTGCACCCTGCGCCCCGGCCCTTGCCCGATGCCGAGTTGCGTGAACTGCGCACCCTGGTGTCCCGACGCCGACAACTCATCGCCATGCAGACCCAGGAGCGCAACCGCCGCCAGTTGACCACCGATCGCGTGGTGGAGCAGATCGACCAACACCTTGACCTGTTGAGCCAGCACATCGCGCAACTGGATCAGGACATCGCCGCCCTGCTCAGGGACAACCTGGTCTGGCAGACCCGGGCCAGGCTGCTGCGGAGCATACCCGGAGTGGGCCCCACTCTCACCGCCACCCTCATTGCCCAGCTGCCGGAATTGGGACAGGCCAGTCATAAGGAAATCGCCGCCCTGGCCGGTGTGGCGCCCTTCAACCGAGACAGCGGAACCATGCGGGGTAAACGCTCCGTGTGGGGAGGACGGGGACAGTTGCGCGCGGTACTGTACATGGCGACCCTGGTGTCCACCAAGTGCAATCCGTCCATACGAGCCTGCTACCAGCGACTGTGTGCCGCTGGCAAGCCTCGCAAAGTGGCGTTGACCGCCTGCATGCGGAAACTGCTCATCATCTGCAACGCCGTCATCAAAACCCAAACCCCTTGGAACCCAGCAATCCCCGCATAGCCCTTGACCTTCAAGACAGTTGCTGTTCATCCCGGTGAAATTTGCCGTCAGGATCTACCGTGCTAGATATGTCTGACGCCGGCACTCTGACGATGCGCGCAAACCAGACCGCCATCCAATCCAAATCTTGTCAATCCTGTGCATCCATGCAAAACCGAGATGTCAGGCACCCTCCCCCTTAGCCCGCAGGAGTCGGATTTCAAACCCGACCTCAATCTATGATAGTCAACCAGCCGCATGCCCAACACCCTCCAATCAACATCCTGCCCATCCCGTTCATCCCGGAAAAAATCGCCCCTGGGAATTGCCATGAGTGATACCGCCAGCGCCGCCACCATAAGCGACATCCAGCAGCAGGTCATCGACTGCCGCAAATGCCCCCGCCTCGTCGAGTGGCGCGAGGAAACCGCCCGCGTCAAGCGCCGCATGTACCGCGACGAGGACTACTGGGGCCGTCCCCTGGCCGCGTTCGGCGACCCCGACGCCCGTCTGCTGGTGGTCGGCCTGGCCCCGGCCGCCCACGGAGGCAACCGCACCGGCCGCATGTTCACCGGCGACCGCAGCGGCGACTGGCTCTTCGGCGCCCTCCACCGGGCCGGCTTCGCCAACCAGCCCGAGTCCATCCGACCCGGCGACGGCCTCGAACTAACCGGCGCCCTCATCACCGCCGCCGCACGCTGCGCGCCGCCGCAGAACAAGCTACGTCCCGACGAACTCACCGCCTGCCGTCCCTACATCACCCGCGAGATCGAACTGCTCACCGACCTCCGCGGCGTCGTCGCCCTGGGCCGCATCGCCTTCGACGCCTTCCTCCGAGCCTACGCTGCCGCCGGACGCACCCCGCCGGACCGCAAACCGCCCTTCGGACACAACGTCGCCACCGAACTCCCAAACGGCGGCCCCATCCTAATCGCCAGCTACCACCCCAGCCAGCAAAACACCCAAACAGGCCGCCTAACCCTGCCCATGCTCGACGCCGTCTTCACCCGCGCCCGCGCTGCCTGCCAAGCGTGACGCTGATTGCGAGATTCTATTCCGCTTCCCAAGGGTTGACGATCTCGATATCCAACCCGTCAAAGTCCCTGACATTCCGCGTTGCTATCGTCAAACCGTTGGCTTTGGCGATACCAGCGATCAGCGCGTCGCCAAGATCGAGTGTCCTGCCCGAACACCGGGCTTCGGCTCGGAGCAGCGCAGCCGACTCCGCGGCCGGTCGATCCAAGGGCAATATACGATCATCGTATCTGGTCAAGATATCCTCATGGCTGGCGTATAGCCTATTGCGCCGTTGCCCTTCAGGCAGAGGTTGTAGTCCGTATTCCAGTTCGTGGACCACTACTGATGCCAGCCAGAGGTCATCGTGCTCTATAAGAAATGAGATTACTCCCGGATTCGGAACGTCGTTGCTCAGCTCCGAAACTACGTTGGTATCCAGTAGATAACCGGTCATTCATCCATCTCATCGTTGAAGGGAATGATCCTTTTTGAACTTCGGTCCTCAGGAACCACCAAGTTCGTGCCCCGGGGCATATTCTCAACCAGCCATTGCCCCAGCGTCATCTCAGGTTCATCCCGGTCTTCCCCATCCTCACCCGCTACTGGGGCCACGGCGAAGGTCTTCCCCGCATCGATATACTGAGGTCCTTCCGTTTCGGAAAGCCGCAGCACTTCCTCAAGATTTGCCTGCGCATCGGCAACTGACCACACCCGCCTGGGCTTATGCATCGTCATACCCGTCACCTCCATAAACGAAGTGTACACCCCTGATGCGGCCACCAAAACACCCAAACCGGCCGCCTAACCCTGCCCATGCTCGACGCCGTCTTCACCCGCGCCCGCGCGGCGTGCGGGTAGTGACGCCCGCCAGTTACCATATTGGTGAATGTCTGGCATGATGTCTGTTGCGCACCTTGCTTTAACTCGGTAGCGTATTTTAATCCCACTGGCTGACATTTAGTGATTGACCCTCAACAAAACAATGGAGTAAGTATCCACCATGAGTACACAACAGAACCCACCCTGCTTGCCGACCGGATCCCTTGGGTTCATGCACGAACAAACCTTCAATGAAGCTCTGGCCGATGCCATTCGTGCCAGACGGAAGGCGTGGCGTGACGATGAGCGGTCAGTTATCGCTGAACGCCAGCAGGTGTTCGACGACGCCACCAGGGAGCGCCCCGATATCTTGGTAGCACCGCCCGATATTTACCCTGTCGTTATTGAGGTAGAGTGGGGCGAACCAGCATTTGCCGACGCCCGGCGCAAGCTAGGTAGATTGGTTAGCGGCACCCCCCTTCCAGTTCGTTCTACTGTAGCCGTGGGTGCTCCGACCGAGGTTCGTAGTTGGACAAACGACCAACTGCGGCAGAGATTAGCTGAGCCAAATGGTTTGGAATTACGGTATGCCGTACTGTCATCTAGCATTCAGGGCGGGAATACTGAAGTTTCGCTGACAGATGACGATGTTGCCTATTGGCCAGACTACCCCAACTATGTTATTGGCACGGTTGACGACTTGGCCGTGCTCTGCGAATACGCGGCGGCCCCACCAACCTTGGTTTCAGACATGGCTAGCCAAGTCGCAACTAGCATCCATAGCCTTGCCGATTATCTCTACCGCAATATGCCACCGGAGGTTTCGACAAGCATTGCCAACGGGCTAGGACAGCGTCAAGAATTGCAAGGTTTGCGTATGGCCTGTTGCATCTGGCTAACTTCGCTTAGATTGCACAATCTATTGGCGTCGAACGCTGATGCTCTCCGTGACCAAGGGTTGAGATCAATAGCCGAATTGAAGACGGCCGGCAATGGCAGCATTACGCTGGGTGATTTACGAATCGAGTGGGACAAAATACTATCAGTCAATTACGGGTCAATCTTCAACACTGCTCGCAACGCACTTGACGATCGGATTCCCGATGATGTGGGTTCAACCACGTTGTCCAGTCTAGCCGGTACAGCTGAACGCATAACCGCTTTGCGGCTTGGCAACAGGGTGGACTTTGCCGGGGAACTCTTCCCGTTGTTGCTGGACGACCGAGAAGAAACAGCCGCCCACTACACTTTGCCCGAGACCGCGGAATTATTGGGACAACTGGCCGTCGGGCGGATTTCACTAGAAGATTGGGCGTCCGAGCTAGCGGTGGCAAATTTGAAAGTGGCGGATTTGGCCTGTGGGACTGGCGCATTGCTGCGGTCTTCTTACCATGGTATCCGAAGGCTTCACGAATCGGCAGGCGGAGAATCTACACATCTCCATCGCACGATGATGGAACAATCGATCACTGGTCTGGATATCAACTCCCTCGCGTCTCACATGACTGCTGCCGGCTTGTCTACTGCCGAGATCGCGACCGAGTACCATACTGCCCATATCGCCGCAGTTGCTGTTTTGGGCGGCAGCACTGGATCGCTGGAACTGTTGGAATCAGAGCAGATCACCGATATCACCGGACAACTAGCCCGCACTGCGACCGCAAACGTGGATCAACCGACCTTCATACCAGTTCCGCATCAGAGCCAGGACCTGATTATTCAGAATCCCCCTTATTCGCGAGCTCGTGGCGACCGCCGCATGTTTGATGTGACTGGCATTACCGAACCGCAGCGGAAACGAAGCGTCAACCGACTCACCGCGATTCGTAACAGTTTACGCGACTCCGGCAACGAGATGCCCGACGGACAGGCCGGCCTAGGCGCGGACTTTTCCGCTCTTGCGGGAAAGAAGCTAAAGATGGGTGGGGTTTTCGCTTCTGTCTTGCCGCTCACCGCTGCACATGCGGAGTCGTGGGAAGGATTCAGAAGAACGATCGAGAAAGAGTACCGGCACATAACGGCCATTGCTTTTACTGTCCACGATGGCGCGATGTTGTCTGCTGACACTTACATGGACGAGATGCTGTTGGTTGCTACAAAGCGGAGCCACAGCGACCCTGACGAGAATCCTAACATTGTTTGCATTAACCTCAGTGAAGTTCCCCAATCCGTCGCGGAAGCCTATTGGTATGCCAAATGGATAACCTCCGCACAGCAGTCTGTCGCCAACAACGGACTCATTCACGAAGCGGGCAACAGGATCGGCAGTTGGACCGAAATCAGTCCGATCTCCGCTGGGTTCCCGTGGTTTGCCGTGGGGATGCAGAATCACTACCTCGCGACCGTCGCAGACGAGTTAATGAGAGGTTACCTTTATTCTGCCGCGGACCGGCAAAGTTGGGGCATCGACCTCTCTATGGTGAGTCTCGGCCAGCTGGTCGATGTGGGTCCGACCCATGATCTTATCGGTCATCCAAGAGATGGCGACGGACGTGGCGCTTTTACTTTTGACCGCATTACCCCGGATATGCACCCTGTATATCCTGCGCTTTGGTCCGCCAACTCAAGAACGCAAAAGCGGTTGTTGGTTTCCCCTACTCATGACGGCGAGCCTGCCACCGACGATGAGGATTCATTGCGGCAAATGCTAGGCCAAAGGAGCGATCTGTTTATCTCTCGGACACTGCGAATGACGTCCCAATCGCTGGCGGCCGCAAGGACTCAAGAATTCGCTATGGGCGGCCGGGCTTGGACCACTTTGCAAACGAACGATGACGCATTGAAATCCGCTTTAGCCATTTGGTTTAACTCGACGTTAGGATTAATGTTAAGAACTTGTTACGCGCAGACAACTCAACCTGGCAGAGCAACAATGGGAGTTGGAGCGATTGCGGGATTCCCAGTTCCTAACTTTGCTGCTCAAAGTCCCGCAGGGGAACTTGCAAGGACTACGGCGCAGAGTCGAAACACCGAATTGTTAGAGCTCGATCTGCAACCAATATCATACGCGTTTCGGGACGTCGATCGCCATCGCATTGACCAGATAGTACTGGAAATGGTCGGGCTAGGCGAAAACCAACAAGCTATGGCTGCTGTAAATACACTGCGCGACCAGTGGTGTCTCGAGCCAGCAGTACATGGGGGCAATAACCGCATCATGAAGGCGCTGGGCTTGGCTTGATTGAGTATTTGGAGGTTAGACGTCGAAAATCGCCCCCATGTTAAAATCCCCGCCGTACCCTTCCCCGTAGGAGCATCCCTATGAAGTACGACTACATCGTGGTCGGCGGCGGTTCCGCCGGCTGTGTCATGGCCACCCGCCTCTCCGAGCAGACCGACAAGACCGTCATCCTCCTCGAGGCCGGCCCCGACTATCCCGACTTCGAGCATCTCCCCCAGGACCTCAAACAGGGCAACAACACCTGGCTGTCCGCCTACGGCCCCCATAGCTGGGACCTGCGCGGCCGCGCCAATTCCTCCCAGAGCGAGCCAATGGTCATCCCCCGGGGCTGGGCCATGGGCGGCTCATCGTCCATCAACGGCCAGGTCGTCTTCCGAGGCATCCCCGACGATTACGACCTCTGGGCCGAGTGGGGCAACGACGAGTGGAAATTCACCGATTGCCTGCCCTTCTTCCGCAAGCTGGAGAACGACTGGGACTTCGGCGGCGACGACTTCCACGGCTCCGAGGGCCCGCTGCCGGTGCGCCGTCCCAAGCGCGAGGACTGGCTGCCCTTCAACACCGCCTTCTACGACGCCTGCGTCGCCCTGGGCATCCCCGAGCATCCCGACCAGAACGCGCCCGACTGCTATACCGCCATCTCGCCGCGCCCCATGAACAACATCGACGGCGTGCGCATGAGCACGTCGCTCACGTTCCTCAGCACCGCTCGCCATCGCCTCAACCTCACCGTGCGCGGCAATATCCACGCCCACCGGGTCATCCTCGATGACGGGCCAGACGGAAAACGAGCCGTGGGAGTAGAGGTGCAGAGCGGCGGCGAAGTCTTCACCGTCGAGGGCAACGAGATCATCCTGTGCAGTGGCACCATCGGCTCCGCGCAGATCCTCCTGCTCTCCGGCATCGGCCCCGCCGACCACCTGCGCGAGGTAGGCATCCCCGTCAACCACGAACTGCCCGGCGTCGGCAGGAACTTCCGCGACCATCCCGCCGCCTACATCCTGTTCCGCGGCGACGGCGAGGAACCCGACACCTTCGCCCCCAACATCCAGGTCGGCCTCCGCTGGAGCGCCGACGACTCACCCACCAAATCGGACTTCCAGATCACGCCCACCCTGATGACCAGCGAGCACCGGCCGGCCAGCGTGTCCTACGACGGCGATGGCTTCCACTTCGGACTCAGTGTCGGCCTCCAGAACGCCGTCGGTTTCGGCCGCATCTCCCTCCAGTCCACCGACCCGACAGTCCAGCCCGACCTGGACTACCAGCTATTCAGCGATCCCTACGACCGCCAGCGCATGCGCCAGGCCATCCGCAAGGCCCTGGAAATCGCCGAAAGCTCGCCGTTCAAGGACTTCATCGTCGAGCGGCTCAATCCCACCGACGCCGACCTCATCAGCGACGACGCCCTCGACGCGTGGATCCTGCGCAACGCCTACACCCAGCACCACATCGCCGGCACCTGCAAGATGGGCCCCGACAGCGACCCCATGGCCGTCGTCAACCAGCACGGCCAGGTCCACGGACTCCAGGGCCTACGCGTCGCTGACGCCTCCGTCATGCCCGACGTCATCCGCGCCAACACCAACGCCACCACCATAATGATCGGCGAACGGGTCGCCGAATTCATCAAATCCGGCGTCTGATGCCTGCCCACACCCCACCGAACCGCAGGGGCGACACTACCGTCGCCTCTACGCATTTATCGCGAACGTCCCGACAAAAGTTGTGAGGGGGTTATACCGAATTGGATTGGGACGGTAACGCTCGTTCCGGATTTATCCTGCTCGCTCATCTATATGTGCCGCCGTTGCCTGGAGCAACTCATTGAATTGCTTAGATATCATCAACGCTCGGATTCCCATTACTTCCTTCCGATAGCACAATCCCATGGCTATCTGCATGAAGTCGCATACGGTGACGGGCACCACGCTGGTGACTAAATCTGCCCAAAAAGCGTGCGTGATATTCATATGGACGTATGATGAGGCCCACGTTTGCATTATGCGGTGGACTCTCTGCGCCATGTCTGGACGTCCCTCTCCAATTTCTCGCCACAAATGCTCGCGTATCCGCCTCTCATCTATATGGGATGAATTCTTCCAATTACGTTTCGTCTTGGTCGGTGCTCCGCTCAATTCCTCTTGGATTCGGTCACGCTCCATAGTAGCGCTCTCTATGAACGAGTCGCGCATCATGTGTTTATCATGTTGGAGCAAATCATTTAAGAACCGGACATATTCTTGGTGGTTGAACGCTAGCCAGGACCGCATGAAATCGTCTTGATCAACCTCCAGCGGCCGGCTAGCTTCGCCCTCGGCTGGCACCTCTTTATCGTCGACGTCCAGAGGATCATTCACTTCGTGCAATCTTGTGTATGCCTCGTAGATTGATCTAGACAACACAGCGGCCGTTTTAGTTCGTCTGTGTGCCATCTCAGACTTGAACCCGTGATAGAAGTCGATGGTATCAGTAATCGTGTGGTACAGATAGAATCCCCAACTCCAAGCGTCTTTCCGGCCACTAAAGATTTGTGTGGCTCCAGCAACTTGGAGTAACAAGTCGTCCAGTGAATGCTCGAATTGCTTGTTATTCATGCTGCCAATCTCTTCCGCAGGTTTCACCGAACCGCAGAGCCGTCTTTAAATCCGTAATCAGTATACAAACAAGGTGGTTGCTGGTGTGATGTGGGAGATCATCTTCCAGTTGACCTCCTGTGGTGGGCGGTGCCCTATCCCTATAGGTTACACTTACGCGGTCGAAATCACGCCCGAGCCCGCCTTCGTTTGCGCCGTACCTACACCGACCTAGCGAACACCCCGACTATGAACCCCGAAACCATCGCCGCCCAGGCCGCCCACCAACCCGACCCCGCCACCGGCGCCGTCGCTCCGCCCATCTATCTGTCCACCACCTTCGAGCGCGACCCCGACGGCGACTACTCCCGCGGCTTCGTCTACTCCCGTTCCGACAACCCCAACCGGCACTCACTGGAAAACCTGTTGGCCTTGTTGGAGGGTGGCGATTCCGGTGAGGCCGTGGCCGCCGCTTTCGCCTCCGGTTCCGCCGCCGCCGGGGCGGTGTTCCAGGCTCTCGCGCCGGGCGACCACATCATAGCCCCCGACGACTGCTACCACGGCATCGCCCACCTGCTGCGCCAGGTCTTTGCCCCGTGGGGATTGCGCACCAGCTTCGTCGACATGACCGACGCCGACAACGTGCGCCACGCCGTCCAGCCCAACACCCGCATGATCTGGGTCGAAACGCCGTCCAACCCGCAGTTGAAAATCACGGACATCGCGAAGATGGCGTCCATCGCCCAATCCGCCGGCGCCCTCTGCGTCTGCGACAACACCTGGGGCACCCCCGTGCTCCAACGCCCGCTGGCGCTCGGCGCCGATATGGTCGTCCACTCCACCACCAAGTACCTCGGCGGCCACGAGGACGTCACCGGCGGCGCGGTCGTCAGCGCGGCCGACACCGACTTATTCCAGCGTATCCGCCTCATCCAGAACCTCCACGGCGCGGTGCCGTCGCCCTTCGACTGCTGGCTCACCCTCCGCGGCATCCGCACCCTCCACGTCCGTATGCCGGCACACTGCGCCAACGCTGGCAGGATTGCCCGCTTCCTCCACGACCATCCCAACGTCGCCGCCGTTCACTACCCTGGCCTGCCCGACCATCCCGGCCACGCCGTCGCGGCCGGCCAGATGGCCGACTTCGGTGGCATGCTCTCGTTCCAGGTCGCCGGCGGAAAAGACGCCGCCATGCGCGTGGCCGCCAACGTCCGCCTGTTCGTCCGCGCCACCAGCCTCGGCGGCACCCAGAGCCTCATCGAGCACCGCGCCTCCATCGAAGGCCCCGATTCCGCCACGCCCGACGACCTCCTCCGCGTCTCCGTCGGCCTCGAACACCCCGACGACCTCATCGCCGACCTCGCCCACGCCCTCGATTGAGCTCTCCTACCTTTCACGGGAGAACGACTCAAGCTTGCTTACTTTTCCATGCCTGCGTGTTGGGCGCCCATCATGGTGAGTCCATCGCAGGTCTTCGTTCGGGGTCGAAACCCACAGCCATATGGGACTCTCATGGATGGTGTGCCGACGCATTCCGTTACTCAAAAACATCCTGCCTATCCCGTTCATCCCGGTATATTCGTCTCTCCGCTCCGGCGTTTGTGCTACCATGCACCAACTTGGCGCGACCCGTTGCGCCGTCCCGGAGGGCTGAAAATGTTTGATCTGCTGATCACCGGCGGTACTGTCGTCATGCCCAGCGAGGCCGCCGCCGTGGACATCGGCGTCCAGGACGGCCGCATCGTTGCCATCGGCGCGCCCGGAACCCTCATTGACGAGGCCGTTCAGACCGTTGACGCCACCGGACGCATCGTAACCCCCGGCGGTATCGAGCCTCACATCCACGCCGCCGCCAACGTCCAGCCCGGCGTGCACCAGCAGGTCGCCGGTGTTCCCAACGCCGGCCCGTTGGAACACTCCCTCGGCGCAATCTGGGGCGGCACCACCACCGTCGTTGATTTCGCCCCCGCTCCCAACGATGGCGAACTCGTCGGCGGCATCCTCGATTTCCTGAAGGTGTGGGAGGGAAACACCTACGCCGACTATTCCGCCCACGTCATCTACCGCAGTAGCAACACCGCAGACAGCATCGCTCGTGTCAGCGAACTCATCAACAACGACTTCCCAAGTGTCAAGATTTTCACCACCAATATCCGCCCGCCCGCAGATCCCCCGCTCAGCCTCACGCCCGTCGGGCGCATCGATAATGGTCGCCTCGCCGACCTCACCGCCCAACTGGCGCGCCACGACGGTGTCCTGGCCGTCCATGCCGAGGACGACGAGATCGTCATGTACAACTACCTCGTCGCTCAGCAGCGGGGCATGTGGGACTGGTGGAACGCGAACCTCATCCACTCCAAGGAGGTTGAGGACATCGCCTTCCGCGACGTCATACGCATCGCCGAACAGACCGGCGCCGGCATGTACTTCGTCCACGTCACCGGCGCCGACGGAGTCAACGCCGTGGCTGCCGCCCGCAGCCGCGGTCAGGCCGTCTACGGCGAGGTGCTCACCCTCGCCCTCTCCTTCAACTCCTGGCAGTACCGCGAACCAGATGGCATGAAGTACCACACCTACCCGTCCCTCAAGTATCCCGAGGACGGCACCGAACTCTGGTCCGGTCTATTGGGCAACGACCTCACCTTCACCGCCACCGACAGCAGCTTCACCACCTACATCGACAAGACTGCCGGCCTCAACGTGCAGGACATGCGCGGCGGCAACATCGGCATCGAAATCCGCATGGGCGTCAACTATTCCGAGGCCGTCGTACGGCGCGGCATGTCCCTGACCCAGTTCGCCAACATCACCTCCACCAACGCCGCCCGCCTGCTCGGCATGTACCCGCAGAAGGGTGTCATCGCCCCCGGCAGCGACGCCGACCTCGCCATCATCGACCCTACCATCCACAAGCGCCTGACCATGGACGACCTCCACCTCCGCGACTACAGCCCGTGGGAGGGTTGGGAGATCTTCGGCTGGCCCACCACCGTCATCCTGCGCGGCAAGGTTATGGTCGACAACGGCCAGCTTCTCGGTGACCCCTCCGACGGTCAACGCGTCCGCCGCCGCATCGACCCCGCTGTACTCCAGCGTCCCGCCTTCTAGTCCACGTGAGCGCCAATCCGTCACAATCGGAGGAGGCAAACGTCCTCCTCTGTCGTTTCTGCGGCCACCTCAACGACCTGTCCACACCGGCCTCTCGGTGCGCCCAGTGCGGTGCGTTCTCCGGCCTTGAGACCGTCGCCGCCGCCGAGGCACAGCTGCGTTCCCGCCGGGTTCGCCTTGACTTCCTCCGCAATCGTTTGACGCGGGTCGCCATCGTCGTTCTGCCGTTGCTCGGCCTGTTGATGTACGTCCTCTGGGCCTACACCGGCCTGCCGCCGGACCCTCCTCAGCCGTCCACCGCCATCGGCGACACTTCCGTTGTTCCCGCCCCCGGTGATTGGCCCCAGGCCAATGGCGGCGCCACCAACTCATCCGCCGCCGGGCTACCGTCCCTGTCGCTCAGCGATGCGCCCGAAACCTTGTGGGAATACACCGCCGGCGCTCCCATAGTGGCGCCCCCTGCCGTCGCCGGTGGCCGCGTCTTTGTGACCGCCGAGGACGGTAGCGTCGTCGCGTTGGATCGTGACACCGGCGCACTCCTCTGGCGTTACGACTCCGGCCTCCTCGCTGCCGTTACCCCTGCAATATCCGACGGATTGGTGTTCGTGGTGTTCAAGCCGGGCGTTGTTTCAGCGCTGGATGAAACCACCGGAGATGTGGTCTGGTCCAAACGCCTTCCGGTTGCTTCTCTACCGTCGCCCGCCGTGGCCGACGGACGCTTATTCGTCGCCGAGACCGATCGCGACCGCCTGCTGGCCCTGGACGCTGCCACCGGCGAAACCCTGTGGGACTATCGGCTGAGCGATTGGGTCGTCGCCCCGCCGGCTGTCAACGATGGCCTGCTCATCGCCACCTCCAACGATGCTAGGATCCACGTCCTCAACGTCAATACCGGAAAACTCCGCATGATTTACAACGCCGGCGAGGGACGCTGGACTCGCGGCAGTCCCGTGGTGACCGACGACCTGCTCCACGTCAGCAGTAATGGCGTCCGGCGCGACGGCAACCGGGCCCGCGTCTGGGGCATCGATTACCGCGGACACCGCTACCCGCTGGAACGCCCCATCTATTACGTGCGTACCCAGTTGGCGGTTTGGGGCTTTGCTAAGCAGCCGCCGGTCCAGCAGGGCACCGTCTGGTCCACCAGGATCGCCAGCAAGCAACCCTACCAGCCCGCCGTGTCAGACCAAATCGCCGTAGTAGCCGATGCCGCCGGTCCGGTCTTCGGACTCGACGCTGCCAACGGCTCGATCCAGTGGGAAACCGACCTCTCCGTCGACGTCACCACTCCTGCTACCATAGCCGGCCCGGTCGCCCTCATCGGCGACGAACACGGCCGCGTGACAGCGCTATCCGTCGCCGACGGCTCCCAGCAATGGACCGCAACCCTGGAGGGCCCCGTCGCCGCTGCTCCCATCGTAGCCGGCGACCTGCTCCTGGTGCCAACCGCCGGCAACGGCGGCACGCTGACCGCCCTAAAATCCCCTCTCCCTTGATCGGAGAGGGCCAGGGTGAGGGTGAAATCCCGTTCGCCCATACCTGATGGAAAACCAACCTGGGAAGGTGCGGTTGCCGCTCCCCCGGTGGTCTCCGCCGATCTGATGCTCGTGCCTACCGCCGGCAACGGCGGCACGCTGACCGCCGTAAAATCCGCCGCAAACGCATAACTCACCCCGACCTCACCCGGTACCTTGAGACCAACATCGTCTGGGCGAAAACCGCTGTCAATGTAGGGGCGAATAATTGTTCGCCCCTACATCGGTTTCATGGAGACTTGACCGTCTACTTGCCGTTGCGCTGTTGGGAGCCGTCGGGGTAGAGGTCTTCCCACAGGGCGTCGCGCCAGTCCACGCCTACGGGCAGGACGGCCTGCGCGGGCCGGAGCATGTAGTAGTTGTCGCCGGCGCCGGGCGGGATGCCGCCCTCGGCTACGGTGCGGGTAGCCTGCAATAACTGCCGACGCGCGTAGATGATGGCCATGTCGGTGCGGCTCAGATTCTCGCGGGTGCGGTCGACGATGTGGCCCATGCTCTCCTGCACCGCAACGTCCTGGGCGTTCACGCCGTCGATGCCGCTGAAGGTCTCGGTCTTCTGCACCGACCGGTCAATCATCCAGTTGTTGTCCCGGTTGACCCTGGTGCGGAAACTGTCGCGCATATGCTCTGGCCCGCGCCCATAACTGCGATCCATCTCCGTGCGTTCTTCAGATTCGATTGGGTCGTCGTAGGAGAGGTCCCAGTTCCAGACCATGACGCTGTTGTCGTCCATGGGGACCCACATGTGGCCGGACGCTAGGAAGCCCACCGGCCCCGGCCGTCCGCGATAACCGCGCTGGCTGGCGCGAATCTGGTGGAAGGGCATGATGAAGTGGTAGGCGCGGACGTGGTTGCCCTCGTCGCCCAGTGAGCGGATGCCTGCATAGCGGTAGCCGTAGTCGGTGATGTCCACCTCAAGTTCCGGCGGTTTGCCCTGCACATGGGGCGAGTCGACGCGCAGGCCGGCGTGCTTGGTGTCGGGGCGCAGCGTGCGGTGCAGGATGGTGGCATGGGCGGAGTCGATGCCGCCTTCCAGCGCCTGCAGCCAGTTGCACTCCTGCATGTTCTTGGTCACGTGGCGATGGGTGTCCGCGACGGCGGCCCACTCGAACTTGGGCGGCGGCGGCATGTGCTTTTTCGGCCCCATGTATGCCCAGATGACGCCGCCCATCTCCATGGTCGGGTAGGCCGTGGTGGTCATCTTGGACGGAAAGTCGCTGTCGGCCGGCTCGTTCATCATGTCGGTGCACTGGCCGTTCACGTCGAATTTCCAGCCGTGATACACGCAGCGCAGGCCACACTCTTCGTTCCGTCCCAGCCACAGCGACACCAGGCGGTGGGGGCACAGTTCTTCCAGCAGGCCAATGCGGCCATCGGTGTCGCGGAAAGCGACCAGCTGCTCACCCAGGAGCTTCACGCGAACGGGTTCGCCATCCGGTTCGGCCAGTTCCCACGAAAGCAGGGCCGGCATCCAGTACCGGCGCATCAACTCGCCCATGGGTGTCCCGGGGCCGACCTGGGTCAGCGCAATGTTATCTGCCTGCGAAATCATGGCGGCGTTACCTCCTCGGGTGCGGATGGAATCAGGCCGGCGTCGGCCCATCAGCGTTCCAAGACGTCAGGCCGCATTATACAAAAATCGGCATGGCATGTATCCTTCCGCTCGTTTTAGCCGTTACGTGAGGTGGTTTGCCCATGCTGATTGTAGATACCCATGTCCATATCGGACGCGACCACTACGAACCCGTCGAAATGCTGCTGGCGCAGATGGAGCTGAACGGCGTCTCCAAAACGGTCCTGGTGCAGTCCACGGCGACGCTGGACAACTCCTACGTGCTGGAGTGCATCGGGCGGTTCCCGGGTCGCTTCTCAGTGGTGTGCCGCGTGGATGTTGACGATCCGGCCGCGCCGGACACGCTGGACAGCCTGCAGGCGGCGGGCGCCGAGACGCTGCGCATCCGCAACTTTCATCGCTCGCCCGGCAATGATCCGCTGGCGATCTGGCGGGCGGCTGCCAACCTGGGCGTGTCAGTGAGCGTGGGTGGGCCGGCCGACGGTTACGCGTCGCCCGAGTTCGATGCGCTGGTGGCCGAACTGCCCAACCTGACGTTCATCCTGGAGCACCTGTGCGGCATGGGCATCCACGCCATCGGCGCGCCGGAGATGCCGCCAGAATCGACCTACCGAAAGGCGCTGGAGTTGACCCGTTATCCAAACACCGTCATCAAGATTCACGGCATGGGAGAGATCAGCGACCCGCCGTTCCCGTATCGCAACACGCCGCCGTGGGTGCGGATGGCCTACGACGCGTTCGGGCCGGACCGGATGGTGTGGGGATCCGACTGGCCGCGCTGCACCAACCGGGAGGGATATCGCAACTCCCTGCGCTACACGATCCAGCAGATGGAGTCGTGGTGCCCCCAGGATGATATAAGCAAAATCTTCGGTTCGACGGCGCTCAAACTGTGGCGGTTTGCCTGATGGTGCGTTTATCGTAGTGTCTCCGGCAGAGTCTCGTTGGCTTGCCCATCGGAGATAACTAAGTTCAAAACCAACAGGAGTGTACCGGATGATTGATAGATACGTGAAATACTTTGGTTGCGCAGCCATCCTGCTTGCAGTCATAGCATTGGTCGGGTGTGGACAGGAGGAACCGGCCAGCCCAGCGACATCTGAACCCACCGCCGCCGTCCAGCCGTCGCCCGAAGCAATGGAAGCCACCGCGGCGCCTACCACCACCGAAGCGACGGCGATGGACAACCAGGGCGTTAGCCGGCTCCAAACTGTTCGAGATCGGGGTACGTTGATATGCTCCAGCAACAACAGCCTGGCCGGCTTCGGTTTCCTCGATTCCGGCGGCAACACCGTGGGGTTCGACATCGACCTGTGCCGCGCCGTTGCCGCCGCAGTTCTGGGCAATCCCGACGCAGTGGAATTTCGACCGACCACCGCCGCCGAGCGCGGTCCGGCCATCCAGTCGGGCGAAGTCGACATCATGTCGCGCAACACCACCTGGACCAGTTCCCGCGACGCGGCCTGGGGCAACTTTGCGCAGACCATGTTCTTTGACGGTCAGGGGTTCATGATACCGAAGAGCCTGGGCGTCACCAGCATGATGGAACTGAGGGACGCGAAGATCTGCGTGCAGCAGGGCACCACCACGGAGCTGAATATCCAGGACTTCGATAACCAGAACGCGATGAACTTCGACATCCTGACCTTCCCGGACAACGTTTCGAGCAACGAAGCGTATATCAGCGGCCAGTGCGACTCGCTGACCACGGACCGCTCCGGCCTCGTCAGCACCCGCGCCGGCTTCGATAACCCCGACGACCACACCATCCTTCCGGGCACCATATCCGAAGAACCTCTGGGGCCGGTGGTTCCCCACGGCGACGATCAGTGGTACGACGTCGTCAAGACCGTAATGGCCATCCTGATCTACGCCGAAGCGTACGGCGTGACCTCGGACAGCGTGCCCGCCGCCGCTACCGGCAACACCAAGGTCGACCGCCTGATGGGGCTGGAAGGCTCATTCGGGCAGGAAGCCCTGGGCTTGTCGAACACGGTGGCGCAGGACGTGATCCGTGGAGTCGGGAATTACGGAGAGATTTACGACCGCCACCTGATCCCGCTGGGACTGGAACGCGACGGCAGCCGCAACGCCCTGTGGGCCAACGCCCCTTGCGCCGATTGCCCACGCGGCGGGCAGATCTACGCCGCTCCGTTGCGGTAACAACGCATAAACCGGCCAAACGGTTTTTGCTTGGTCGGGCAGTCAACCCGCCCCAAATCAATTCTCTCGGTGACAGATTCTGCAAACACGATAACGCAGATGCAATGAGGCGTCACAACAAACATGGTAGAATCAGCCACGAGTAAATCTCGGAGTCTACGTGACCGATAGTACAGGAGGACCATTACAGATGAAGCGAACTATAAAGTATCTAGCTGGAGCAGCGCTCATAGTCGCGCTGGTGGCAGCGATGGCCTGCGGACAGGAAGAGCCGCCCGCGCCGGCCGCCGTCGAACCCACCGCAGCGGTGACCCCCACCGACGTGATGGAAGCCACTGCCGCACCCACGGCCACCGAGGCCACATCAATGGACACCCAGGGCGGCGGCCGCCTCGACGCGGTTCGCGCTCGCGACAAGGTCATCTGCGCCAGCCGCAACGACGTGCCCGGCTACGGCTACGTTGACGACAGCGGCAACAACGTCGGTTTCGACATCGACCTGTGTCGCGCTCTGGCCGCCGCCGTGTTGGGCGACCCCAACAAGATCGAGATTCGCCTGATCACCGCCGCCGAACGCGGACCGACCATCCAGTCCGGCGAGGTCGATATGCTGGTCCGTACCGTTACGTGGACCACCTCCCGAGACGCCCAGTGGGGCAACTACGCCCAGACCATGTTCTACGATGGCCAGGGCTTCATGGTGCGGAAGGACCTGGGCGTGAGCAGCGCTCTGGACCTGGGTGGCTCCAGCGTCTGCGTGACCCTGGGCACCACCACCGAACTCAACCTCCAGGACTTCTCCAACCAGAACGGCCTGAACCTGGAAGTGCTGACCTTTGAGGACACGCCCGCCGTGGTCGCCGCCTACGAAAGCGGACAGTGCGACGCCTTCACCAATGACCGCTCGCAGTTGGCGGCGTTGGGGACCGGCCTGCAAAATCGGGCTGACCACGTGATCCTGCCAGAGACCATCTCCGAGGAGCCTCTGGGTCCGGTGGTCCCCCACGGCGACGACCAGTGGTTTGACATCGTCAAGACCGTCATGGGCATCCTCATCTACGCCGAGGCCTACGGAGTAAACTCCGGCAACGTCCCGTCCGCCGCCACCGGCGACACCAAGGTTGACCGCCTGATGGGCCTGGAAGGCGCATTCGGCCAGGAGACCCTGGGACTCAGCGAGACTGCGGCGCAGGACGTGATCAGAGCCGTTGGCAACTACGGCGAGATTTACTCCCGGAACCTGGGCCCCGACGGCATCGACCTGCCGCGGGAGAATGGCCGCAACGCTCTGTGGGCCAACGCTCCCTGCCAGGACTGCCCCAAGGGCGGCCAGATTTACGCCGCGCCTCTGCGCTAAACAACGCGCATAGCGGCAAACCCTGGACTGCGAGGGCGGGTTACGAATAACCCGCCCTTATTGTTGGGTGTCTGAGAGCAGGGCTTTGGGTTAGAATGTCGCCCAGCGTTGGCAAAATATGCAGAACCCCGAAACCACACTTCCCAGCATCCTCACCTACCAGGGCATACCGGTCTGGCGGCATGCGCAGATCATCCAATGGGTCGCGCAGATAGCGTCCGCGATCCTGGTGGTGGCGCTGGTCATGTGGTTTTTCGGCAATATGGCGTTTGCTATCGAGGATCGGGAAATCCCCTTCGGATTCAGCTTCCTGGGCCGCGAATACCAGACGCCCATCGGTGAACATGTCCTTCCTTACAAGTCCTCCGATTCCTTCCTCTACGCCCTGGTCGTAGCGGCTACGAATACCCTCGTAGTGGCCGTTATCGGAGTAATACTTGCCACACTGCTGGGCATTTTCATAGGCGTGTGTCGGCTCTCAACCAACTGGATAGTTTCTAAGCTGGCCACGGTCTACATTGAATTTTTCCGCAACGTTCCGCTGCTGATCCAGCTTTTCTTCTGGTTCTACATCATCCTGGCGTTGCCAAGAGTACGTGAAGGCTACGTCATCCTGGACGGGCTTTACGTCAACAACGCCGGCATATCCTTCCCGGGCCCGTCGGCCAGCGGAACCATGCCGGCGCTGGTTTGGCTGGCGTTGGTGGTGGCAGCGGTCGTCGTTGGAGTGTTCTTGCATCATCGGCTCGTCCGGCGCGAGGAGGAGATCGGCAGACCTTCATATCCGTTCGTGCTCGGTTGCGTGGCAACGGTGGGCATCGCCGCGATAGCCTGGCTGGTTCTCAGCGGCATTTTCGGCGACGCGCCCTTCTCCATCTCGATGCCGGCGCCCGAGGGCCGTTTCGGACGCATCGACGGCGGGGTCACAGTCCGTGCGGGGATGCTGGTGCTGCTGGTGGGCCTGGTGATATACACCTCGTCATTCATCGCCGAGATCGTGCGCGCCGGTATCCAGTCCGTGGGTCGGGGACAGACCGAAGCCGCCCGCGCCCTGGGCCTCTCGCCCATGAACACTCTGCGGCAGGGGACGTTCCCCCAGGCGCTGCGGGTCATCATCCCGCCGTGGATCAGCCAGTGTCTCAACCTGACCAAGAACAGCAGCCTCGGCGGTGTGGTGGGCTACACCGACCTCACCAACGTGGCGATCACAATGACCCAGACTGCGCCGGCAATAAACATCTTCCTGATGCTGATGGCAGCCTACCTGGCCATGAGCCTGACCTGGTCTCTGATTGGCAACCTGTACAACCGCCGCATAGGTTTCACGGGTTAGCAGATGGCCGCCGAAACCCAAACCCCCACCGCTAACGTGTTGCCGCCGCCTCGAACGGAGGTCGGTGTCATCGGTTGGATGCACGCCAACCTGTTCAGCAGCCGTCTGAACTCCGCGCTGACGGTAGTTTCAGGCGCGCTGCTGCTGCTCATCCTCTGGTACGGATCGCGCTGGATTTTCGGCACAGCCGACTGGACTGTGGTCAAGACCGTCGGCGGCCTGTTCCTCATCGGCAGCTACAACACCGAGCTGGCCTGCCCGGGGCAGAACTGTTTCTGGCGCCCCCAGGGATCCCTCCTCATGGTGACGGCCCTCCTGGGAATGATCTGGGGCATCATGGGAGGCGGCGTCGCCAGGCGCATTGCGATACTCACCGCCGTGGTCGCCGCACTGTTCGCCTTCCTGCCCTACAGCCTGGAGCGCATGGGGTGGGACGTCCGGATTCTGCTCCTCGCCAACGTGCCGGCCACCGCGATCGGATGGGCGCTGGCCAGGTACACGCCGTTGGGCCAGGCCAAGTGGGCCGTGGTCTGGGGCGTGGCGGCCTTCCTGATCACGCTGGTCCTGCTTCGCGGTGTCCCCAATGTCCCGGGGCTGCAACCGGTGTCCGTGGTGTACTGGGGCGGTCTGACGCTGAACCTGCTCCTGGCCGTGGGCGGAATCAGCCTGAGCCTGCCCATCGGCATCGCCCTGGCCCTGGGTCGGCGAAGCAACCTGCCAGTGGTGAAGCTGCTGTGCGTCGCCTTCATCGAGATATTCCGCGGGGTCCCTCTGATCACGCTGTTGTTCATGTCCCAAACCCTGGTGCCGCTGGCATTTCCCGAGGACTTCCCCCAGAATTCGCTGTTTCGCGCCGCCGTGGTGATCACCATGTTCAGCTCGGCATACATGGCGGAAAACATACGCGGGGGCCTGCAGGCGCTGCACCCCGGCCAGGCGGAAGCCGCCCGCGCCCTGGGTTTGCCCGGCTGGCAGACCACTATGCTCATATCGCTGCCGCAGGCCATACGGAACGTGATTCCCGCCATCGTCGGTCAGTTCATCGCTCTGTTCAAGGACACCAGCCTGGTGTACATCATCGGGATGGTGGACATCGTTGAGATGGGTCGCGTGTTCATCAGCCGGCCGGAGTACCTGGGCAGCGCCCGGGAAATGTTCGTGTTCCTGGCCATCGTATTCTGGGTGTTCACCTACGGGATGTCCTACATCAGTCGGCGCATTGAAAACCACCTGGGCGTGGGACAGCGATAGGCTTTCACCTTCCCCGCAGCACTTTGCTAGAATGCGTCCAACGGCGATGCAGCCACGGCGGGCCGGAACAACCGCAAGGGAGCGCCCCACATGACCACCAACGGACACACAGTACTCGATGAAGAGATCATTACCTGCCGCGACGTTCACAAGTGGTTCGGCAACTTTCACGCCCTGCGCGGCATCACCACTTCGGTGAAAAAGGGTGAGGTGGTCGTGATTATCGGCCCCTCAGGGTCCGGCAAGTCCACGTTCATCCGCACCCTCAACCGCCTGGAGCAGCACCAGCGCGGCGACATCATCGTGGACGGCATCGAACTGAGCAACGACGTGCGCAACATCGACGCGATACGCCGCGACGTGGGCATGGTATTCCAGTCCTTCAACCTGTTTCCGCATCTGACGGTGATGGACAACATCACGCTGGCGCCAACCAAGGTGCGCAAGCTGCCGGCCAAAGAGGCTGACGACATCGCGATGGAGTTGCTGGAACGGGTGGGCATCCCCGAGCAGGCCGACAAGTATCCCGCGCAGCTATCCGGCGGGCAGCAGCAGCGCGTTGCCATCGCACGCGCCCTGGCGATGCAACCCAACATCATGCTATTCGACGAGCCGACCTCGGCGCTGGACCCTGAGATGATCAAGGAAGTGCTGGAGGTGATGCGGGAACTCGCCGCATCGAATATGACCATCCTTGCGGTGACCCACGAGCTTGGCTTCGCCCGCGAGGTCGCCGACCGCATCGTCATGTTCGACGAGGGCATAATCGTGGAGGATCAGGCGCCCGACGAATTCTTCAACAACCCGCGGCACGAACGGGTCAAGCACTTCCTGTCCCAGATCCTCTAGCCTACCCAAGACGCCAACGTACTGCTCCCATAACGTCCCGCCAACCAGAGCGCCATGTCGCTACTTCTGAAATTCCGTCGCTGGATTTGGGCCGGCGGCGCGCCCGAGACCCAAATGGCCCGCGAACGCCGGCTGCCATTCTGGGAGCATCCCTGGTTCAATCGCCTGTACCGCATATTCATGCTCACGGCATGGACGGCGATCATCCTGTTCTTCCTGCTCTGGAATTTCGTTTGGGCGACGGGGTAGGAGCGGTCATTTGGGCTAGGGGCCGCGGACGGGATTGAGGTGCTGCCAGCGGTCGTCGGTCCAGGGGTTGTCATCCGTCAGCGTTCGGTTCCAGGTGGTTTTCTTACATCGATGGACAGGCTAGACAGGATGTTGTGTCGGAGATTCCTGGTTGCCCACCTCCGCTGGAACGACGAATGGCTAAAGGTCGGCCGGGTCCAACGGGGTGGTGGCTCCGGTTCGGTGGTTGGCCAAGGTTTCGTTGGCGAGGCGGCTCAGCAACTCATCCGATTCCGGCCGGTCGAATAGTTGGTCCCACTGTTGGCCAGCCTCAAGCTCGGCCAGCAGGAATCTGGCGAACCGGTCCTGTTCCTCGGGGGCAGGTCGGCGGCTCGATTGAAGGCGTCTTGGAGCAGTTGGTTCATAGCTGTCCTCCCGGTTTTTGTCCAGTCGCGACGTCTATGCCGTAGTCTCTGGGCGGGCTATGACTTTTGCTCCCATGTGTACTCTCCCGACTCGCCGCGGGCAAGCACGTAGTCGCCGTCTCTCGGGTCGAGCCGTTTTGGTACGCAGTCTTCACGGCTGAACACCCACCGCCTTCCGTCCAGGTGCATAGCTGGGTGGATGGCTCCGTTTGTGTATTTGATCCCATTGCCGGCTGGTGGCAACCATATCATCGTGTTGCCGGCGAACGGGTGTAAGTGAGATGCAGCAATTTTCAGGAAATTATCCGCGTCCCCTTCCTCACGGTCATGCTGACGTTCGCAGGTTAGCGCATCTTCTGGTGGGTCTATGCATTGGACTTCTATAGAGCCTCCCCCAGCGTCTGTCAGGACTACCACCCGGCCATGTCCTTTTGGGCGCAAATAATCGGCTGCAACAATCGCTGCCTGTTGTGCAGATACTATACGCGGAAGATATATGTCCATGAGTTTGGCAGGCAATTCTGATGCCTGCTTCAGACTCAGACCGCTGTTCTCGATAATCTGTGCAACTGCACCCCTTTGCACTTCGTTAAGGTTGGATCTCGATAAAATTTCGTTCACTGCTTCTTGTTGAGAGGAGTTCAATCCACTTGACTCAGCAATCTGTGCTACTTCTTCCGCTTGCGTCGCGTTGAGGCCAGAGCTATACACAGTATCGTTCACTTCCGACTTTTGCCTTTCGTTCAACCCTCGCCCATGGTAGTCCCAAGCTACCCGGCCCGCGACCATAACCGCTCCCAATGTCGCCAGCGTCAGAGCGATGTTTGGCAACAACTGCCACACCAACCACGAGCCAGCGAACCAGTTTCCCACGGCTGCGATGAACGCCAAAATTTCACATATGACTCCCGCCACCATCCATTTCGACCGAAAGATCATCGTTATGTTCGTCATACGAGAGGGCTCCATTATTCGCTTTGCCGTGCTTATCTATTCTAATCGCCTGCCATCGTTGGGCTGCTAGGAACGCTTGCGCGGGGTTGCTCAGCAGGCGGCGGGCGACGTGGGATTGGGCGTTGTCACCGGCGATAGAAAGTTCGGCGTCGGTGGTCGTACCGCCATTGTATCAACGCCAATCCACCATTGAAGTACATTTGATCGTTTGGCTGATTTGCCCTTGCTTGCGCCTACGGGTAAAATCCCACCGTCCACCCGACCTACCATTCGCCATGCGCCGCTGATGGTGCGGAATGTCCGCCCCTGGCGGGAGCCTGTCGAACCACACACCTCAAGGAGAGCAACCATGCCCAACCAATCCATGCAGATCGGCGTGGTTTTCCCCCAGACCGAGATCGGTTCCGACCCCATCGCCGTCCGCGATTACGTGCAGGCCGCCGAGGAGTTGGGCTTTGCGCACATCATCGCGTACGACCACGTCCTGGGCGCCGATACGGATTACCACCAGCCGTGGACAGGCAGCTATACCAAGGAGAGCATGTTCCACGAGATCTTCGTGGCGTTCGGCTACATGGCCGCGCTGACCACCAAGGTGGAACTGGTCTCGGCCATCGTGATCCTGGGACAGCGGCAGACCGCGCTGGTCGCCAAGCAGGCCGCCGAGGTGGACGTGCTCAGCAACGGCCGGCTCCGCCTGGGCGTCGGCATCGGCTGGAACCCGGTGGAGTACGAGGCGCTGGGCGAGGACTTCACGACGAGAGGCCGCCGCGCCGAGGAGCAGATGGAACTGCTGCGTCGCCTCTGGACTGAGGAGGTTGTGGACTTCCACGGCCGCTACCACAACATCACCAACGCCGGCATCAACCCGCTCCCCGTGCAGCGCCCCATACCCCTGTGGATGGGCGCCGGCAGCCGAGCGCGAGGACCGATTCCGACCGACCGGGTGCTGAGTCGCGTGGGGCGCGTCGCCGACGGCTGGTTCCCCCAATTCCAGGCCGACAATCCCGAGGCCGCGACCGCCATCGCCAAGGTGCGGCAAGCCGCCGAATCCGTTGGGCGCGACCCCGACGCCATCGGGATGGAGCCGCGCGTCAACTACACCGACGGGGATCCCGAGTTCTGGCAGGCTCAGGGCGAAGCCTGGCGCGGCATGGGCGCAACCCACTTCTCCATCAACACGATGTCGGCGGGCCTGGACACGCCCGATGCGCACATCAACGCGATACGGGAATTCCGGGAAGTCATCACCGGATAGGCTACTTTCCTGGCACGCAGGACAGCGAATCGTACAGGAGGCGAGACCATGGGCAGGCTGGACGGCAAGGTTGCATTGATCAGCGGCGGAGCGCGGGGTCAGGGCGCGGTTGAGGCCCGCATGTTCGCGGCGGAGGGGGCGTGCGTCGTGTTCGGCGACATCCTTGACGACGAAGGGCGCCGGGTGGAAGCCGAGATTCGGGAACTGGGCGGTCAGGCCACCTACATCCACCTGGACGTGACCAGCGAGGACGACTGGGCGAAAGCCGTCGACGCGGCCGTCTCGGAGTACGGCAAGCTCAACGTGCTGGTCAACAATGCCGGCATCGTCCTCGGGCGCAGCATCGAGGAGATGACCGTTGAGGAATGGGACCGCCTCTTCGACGTGAACGCCAAGGGAGTGTTCCTGGGAACCCGGGCTTCCCTGCCCGCGCTGCGAGAGGCCGGCGGCGGCAGCATCGTCAACATCTCCTCCACCGCGGGATTGGTCGGCAACGACTACAACCTGGCGGGCTACAGCAGCACCAAGGGCGCGGTGCGCCTGTTCACCAAGTCCACCGCCATCCAGCACGCCAGCGAGGGCATCCGGTGCAACTCGGTGCATCCCGGCCCGATCGACACGCCCATGCTGCAGGAATCACGGCGTGGCCGGGGCAGCGGCCTCAGCGACGAGGAGCAGCGCCAACGCGTGCCCCTGGGGCGCATCGGGAAACCCGAGGATATCGCCTACGCCGTCGTGTATCTGGCATCCGACGAGGCATCGTTCGTGACCGGCAGCGAGGTCGTCGTTGACGGAGGCCGCACCGCGATGTAACGAGAAAGAGCACCCAAATCGGGTGCTCCAATCTGATTGCTTTGCAGGTTTGATAATGGTCGGGGCGGCCAGATTCGAACTGGCGACCCCCTGCACCCCATGCAGGTGCGCTACCGGGCTGCGCTACGCCCCGCCCCGACAAGTCCAGCATATCACGCGCAGGTACGGTTAGCAAAGCGCCGCACACCCCCGTGGCACATTATCCCTAGATCAATGCGCAAATGAAACAGGACTGCTACAGCATCCTGGGCGTACCACGCACCGCGAGCCCGGGTGAAATCCGCGCCGCCTACCGGCGCCTGGCCCGCCTTTACCATCCGGACCTGAACTCAGGCACGGAAGCCGAAGGCCGGATGCAGCAGATCAACGACGCCTATGCCACGCTGTCCGACCCCGATCGACGCCGGCAGTATGACCTGCACGGCACCATCAGCAATGCCACGCCGGCCAGCTCGCCGCGTACCTCCCGCACCGGTCCCAGGCGCGGCGCGGCGCGTCCCCGGGAACACGCCCCTCAGCGCGGCGAGGATCTGGAAGTGTGCGTTCTCATCACCCCCCGCGACGGGACCAGGGGGGCGCGCAAAACATTCGTCGTGGAGCGCATGGAGACCTGTCCGCGCTGCCGTGGTACGGGTCTGGAGCCCGAGGAAATCGCCATCGCCGGCCGCTGCTGGCGTTGCGGAGGCGAACAACGACTGAGCCAGCTCCTGCCCCTGCACGCGACCATTCCGGCGGGAGTTGCGGACGGCAGCAGGCTGCGTCTGCGAGGACAGGGCGGCGCCGGTATTGATGGTGCAGAAAACGGCCACATCTACGTGACCGCGCGATTCGCGCCAAATCGGGGACTTGGCTCCGTTATTTCGTTTATACTCCGCCACCTGTTTTACGGATAGGATTCCTACGTATCTTGGGTATCCGCTGGCTCCGGCCCGGCAGCCTGGCTGCGTGCGCCTCAATCTGCCCGCCAACTGCATGACGACAAACTCTTCCGCATTCGCGCCACTGACCGATTACCTGCGCCATTGGGTGGCCTCCGTGCCCGCGGCTGGGCTCGCAATCGGGCTAACCGACCGTGAGCGCACCCTCTATGCCACCGGCGCAGGATATGCAGATCTGGGGTCGCGCAGACCGGTTCTGGCAGATACCAGGTTCCAGATCGGAAGCATCGGCAAGTCGCTGACCGCGCTGGCAGTACTGCAGTTGGTTGAATCAGGCCGGCTGGACCTCGATGCTCCCTTCAGCGCTCACCTACCCTGGTTTGCCATCCCCTCGCGGTTCGGTCCCATCACCCTGCGGCACGTGTTGAGCCACACGGCGGGGCTGCCGTCCGGCTCAGATTTCACTCCCGCCGCCCGGTACGAGGGCTTCGCCCTGCGGGAAACTGAGGCCGCGTGGGAACCGGGTTCCCGCTACCATTACTCCAACACCGGGTACAAACTCCTGGGTTGGATGCTGGAGGACATCACCGGACTGGATTTCGGCGCCGTGATGCGCCAACGGGTGCTGGAACCATTGAGCATGACCTCGACGTACCCGGTCATCACCCATGCAACCCACCGCAATTCGGCCACCGGTTATGTACCGCTCCACGACGACCGCCCGTACCGGAGCGGCGGTACTCTCATCCCCGCCACGTGGATCGAGTACGCGGTGGGCGACGGCAGCCCGGTATCCACCGCCGGCGACATGGCCCGCTACGCCCGGTTGTGGCTCAACGGCGGTCGCGGCGATGTTCGCCCCCTGCTGTCGCCCGCGACCTACGAGTTGATGACCACGCCGGCGATCTCCATGGCGCAGGGCGGCAATTTCCCGCCGGAGTACAACTATTGCATGGGAATCATTTCCCACCGAGCCGACGGGCATCACTTCATCGGGCACGGCGGGAGCACCGTCGGGTTCCGTTCCATCATGTTGACGGACCAGACGGACGGCCTGGGCGTCGTCGTCATGTGCAACGGTTCGGACGTGAATACCTACCCGGTGGCGCGCTACGCTCTGCAGTTTGCTGCTGCCATCGCCGGCCATCTGCCGCCGCCCGAACCTCCACCACTGCCCGACCCTGCGCGGGTGGAAAATGCCGACCGGTACGCTGGGACCTACATTGGCGAAAGGACCGGACACTCGCTATCCATCGTTGCTGACGGAAACCGCCTGCTGGCGCGCCGGCAGGACGCAGCGGATGTTCCGTTGGAGCACGTGGCAGGAAACACCTTCTGCGCTCTGCACGACGATTTAGACCCGTACCCGCTGCGCTTTCGCCGCCCCGAGGGCGCTGATGAGGACGCTCCCACAGTGGAAATCCACCACGGGCCCAACGTGTACCTCCGCCAGGGCAACGAACCGCTGGCCGATTCAATCGAGCATCCGGCGGAGTGGTCGGCTTTCCAGGGCCACTACCGGAGCCACTCTCCCTACTTTCCCGGCTTCCGCGTTATCCTGCGGCGGGGACAGTTGTATTTGGCCTGGCCCCACGGGGGCGAAGAGCCGCTGACGCCCCACCCGGCTGACGCCGGCCCGTCGCCGCGTTTTCTGGTCGGGCCTCCCGGAGAACCTACGGCCGAATGGATACGGTTCGACTCAGTGGTGGGCAGCCGAGCTCTGCGGGTATTCTGGGCCGGCGGCGGCAGTTTCTACCGGGTATAACCGCGTTTAGCGTATCACCAGCACCGGCAGGTTGGAGTGGCGTATCACCCGGTCGGTCACGCTGCCCAGCACCACGCGCCCCATGCCGCTCCGGCCGTGGGTGGTCATCACCACCAGCGACGGCTGCTCGTTGGCGCGGTCGATGATCGTCTGCGCGATATTGTCGTTGGCCTGATGATCGGTTGCCACCCCGTGCGCATGGTCTATGCGCATGCGGTTTCTAACGTCGTCGAGGTACTCGGTAGCCTGTTGCGCGTCCTCAGCGATCAGCTCGTCGGGCTCCGCCATGTCGAAATCGGGAACCGTTCCCATCTCGGGCGTAACCATGTTGATCTGCTGCCGGTAGTGTCCCGCGGTTGGCGTGATGCGCAGCACCGAAATGCCGGCCGAGAGCGCGCCGGCCACGCTGATGGCGTGGGGGATCGCCAGCTCTGACAAAGCCGAACCATCCAATGGCACCACCACCGATTTCAGCGACGCTTCCGGCGCGGCCGGACCCAGAACGTTGGCCCGTACCACCAGCATGGGGTTCGGGATGGTGTGCAGCACCTTGTCGGTCACGCTTCCCATAACCCAACGGGAAATCCCGCTCCTCCCGTGGGTGGACATCACCACCAACGCTGTGGGATCTACCCCCGCAACGGCGACTATGACATCAGCGGCGGCGCCGCGCTGCGCCACCAGGTTCACGTTGTAACCGTCGGCTTCCAGCCTCCGTCGTTGAGACTCCATCGAGACCAATGCCCTGGCGCGGGATCCTTCTTCCAGGGTGCTGACGACCTCTTGCCGGTTCCCGGCGCCCAGCAACCCTGCCGGCAGGATGTCGTAAGCCTGCACCAACTCGATCGGCACGCCCAACGACTTGGCCACCAGTTCCGCATAGGGCAAGGATTGTTCAGAAAGGTCCGAGCCATCCAACGGCACGATTACTTTTGAGTACATGCTTATCTCATTCTCCAGGATCAATGGGCAACCCGGCGCCCGGCATTCGGGCTAACGCCAGTCAAGACAACATCAGTGTTCAGGGTTGGTACAGGATGCGCCCGCAGGCGCTGCACGGCACCTGCCTCGATTTATCCCTGAGTTGCCGCATCACGTTCGTGGTCAAAGTCATCCGGCACGACATGCACACGCGCCCATTATCCACCAGCGCGATGGCGGTGCCGGCTTTATTCCTGCGGAGCCGCTCGTAGCGTTGGAGGTCTTCCTGAGGCAGACCGGCAGCCATTGACTTTCGGTCGACCTCAGCTGCCTCACGTTCCGTCGCCAGCTCGGAGAGACGGGTGTTCAGCTTGGACGCCGCATCCTCCCATTGAGTCGCCGCGTCCTGCATTTCGGTGAGTGCGGACTCGGCGGCCTCTTCGTGGGTGCGCTTTTCCTCTTCCTGTTCCAGGATCATTTCGTCCAGCTGGTCGATTTGATACCTGGTGGAATCGACTTCTCTCTGGATGGCGGAGAGGTCCCTGCGTGAAGTGTTGGAGTTGTACAGCCGCGATTCCAAACCGGTCAGCCGCTCCCGCAGTCGCTCCGCCTCATCGCGGCGGCCCCGTACGTTGTCGGCAATGGCCAGCGCCCGGGACGAGTGTCGATCCGCGTCGTCGGTAAGGTCGGGCCGATTCACGCCGGCTGCCAGGCGATGTTCCACCCGCTGCCTTTCGGTGTCGATCCCGTCAATCCGGTGATCGATTACCTGCAGGTCATACAAATCTCGCGGGGTAGTCATGGTGCGCTTATCTGCTCCTGCGTATTTGGTCCGACGGGTATGGCGCCGACTGTTTAGTCTATCAGGGTCACGGCCGATTTTATAGCCGAAATTGTGTCAGCGTCGGTTATGGCCCGACCCGGTACCCACAATATCCCTGCTGCAACGGTGTCGGACTTGGCACCCGCTGCCGATCGATGCCCACGCGCTATCCTGTGCTCCTGCCGTACGTGTCCAGGTAACCTGGTTATGAATAGACCGACAACGTTCCATAATCTGCTATTCACATCATTGCAGTGGGGCTATTGACTTTATTTTATGTGTGCACTAATATCCCTGTCCAATAGCAGCGTATTCGTTGATGTTGCCTATCCAACGATGCCCAACAACGGACAGCAACAGCATCGTTTTCCTGCAACCCGCAGCGACATCGAGGTGTGAAACGATGATTAGCCAGGTACAAGTCCAGTTCCCGTCGTCCGCCAGACTCTGGACGGCAGTGATCGCGGTGATGGTTCTCTCCTCAACAGCATTGGCGTGCGGCGGCGCGGCGCCCGCCGCACAAACCGACCCCACCATCGTGGAGGTCACCCGTGTAGTTGAGCAGCCGGGGCCGGAGGTTACCCGGGAAGTTCAGGTGGAGGTTACGCGGGAGGTTCCCGTCGAAGTGACACGGGTAACGACCGACCCCGCTGCCGCCGGAGACCCTGGCAAACTGGTCATTTACTCGGGTCGCAGCGAATCTCTGGTTGATCCCATCATCCAGCAATTCAAAGGGGCGACGGGCATTGACGTACAGGTGAAGTACGCCGGCACCGCCGCTCTGGCCGCAACTCTCCTGGAAGAGGGAAAGAACTCGCCGGCCGACGTGTTTTATGCCCAGGATCCCGGCGGCCTCGCGGCGGTCTCCCAAATAATGACAGTATTGCCCACCGACATCCTTGAGTTGGCGCCAGAGTGGGCCCGTTCGGAAGAGGGCCGTTGGCTGGGCATCACCGGTCGGGCCCGGGTGGTGGTCTACGGAACCGACAATCTCACCGAACAGGACCTGCCGGATGACCTGTGGGGATTCACCGAACCGGAGTGGAAAGGACGCGTGGGGTGGGCTCCGACCAATGGCTCATTCCAGGCCATGGTCACGGCTCTCCGTGTCGGTTGGGGCGAGGAGCGCACCGAGGCATGGCTTCGCGCGATGATCGACAATGACGTCACACACTACCCCAAAAACACTCCGCAGGTGGCGGCGGCGGCGGCGGGCGAGATCGACGTCGGACTGGTCAATCACTATTACCTGTACCGCTTCCTCGCCGAGGAAGGGGAGGACTTCCCAGCGCGCAACGCCCACCTGCGCGCCGGCGGGCCCGGTTCAATCGTCCTGGTATCAGGCGCGGGAATCCTGGAAACTGCGGACAATCCTGAGAACGCCGAAGCCTTCATACGGTTCCTGCTGAGTTCGGTGGGTCAGCAGTACTTTGCCGGGCAGACCTTTGAATACCCCATGGTGGATGGCGTACGTCCGTCAATCCTGCTGACGCCCCTGCATGAAATCGCCCAACCGGAGATCACCCTGCCGGACCTGGCCGACCTGGCGGGCACGCAGGAATTGCTGCAAAAAGTGGGTGCGCTGCCGTAGCGGCCGGTAGCACACCTTTCCTGCCCATTCCGGGCTGTTGGGCTTGTCGGACCCCTCCTCCTGGCAAGCCCAATTTACATTCAGCGAGGGCCGACCGCCAGGTGTGTCCGCCAGTATGTCGCGCCCGTGATTGGCGCAACGGGGTGGTTAGCGTCAACGCGGCGGGCTGTGTATAGTTAGGCCCGTTATGCGGATACTGCACTTCTCCGACCTGCACATCGGCGTCGAGAACTATGGGCGCACCGACCCGAACACCGGTCTGTCCACGCGCCTCACGGATTTCCTGGAGGCTCTCGACGAACTGGTAGAGTTTGCCCTGTCCAACTCCGTGGACCTGGTGCTCCTGGCTGGCGACGCCTACAAGGGCCGCGACCCATCGCAGACCCACCAACGGGAACTGGCCCGCCGTTTGCGCAGGCTGTCCGCTGCCGGAATTCCAACCTTCCTTCTGGTTGGCAACCACGACCTGCCGGCGGCGTCGGGACGCGCCCACGCCGTAGAGATATTTGACACGCTGGATGTGCCCAACGTGTACGTCGGCGCGAGCCTGAACAATCAAACCGTGCCCACGCCGGCGGGTCCCCTGCAAATCCTGGCGGTGCCCTGGCCATCCCGTGGCGCGATGCTGGCGCGCGACGAGTCGCGGGGCCTCAGCATCGAGAAGATCCGGCAGGAAATCGAGCGCCGCATGACCCTGGCCATCGCAGGGCGGGCGCAGACACTGGATCCCGATATCCCCGCGATCATGGCCGGCCACGTGACCGTCAACGGAGCAACCGTGGGCAGCGAACGGTCCATGATGCTGGGAAACGACCATGTGTTGAACGTGAGCGCGGTGCAGCAACCCCAACTTGAGTACGTGGCGCTGGGGCACATACACAAGCACCAGGTGTTGCGCCCGCCGGCAACGGATGGATCGTCCGGCGCGGGTCCGGCGGTGGCGTATTCCGGCAGCCTGCAGCGCGTGGATTTCTCCGAGGAAGCGGACGAAAAGGGTTTTTGCATAATCGACATCGACCCCAGCGCGCCCCAGGGCCGACGGTTGACCGACTTTCGTTTTGAACACATTGCCGCCCGACCGTTCGTGACGGTGGACGCCAACGTGCCGGACAGCGAGGGCAACCCGACAGATTTCGTGGTGCGCGCGATTGGGCGACGTCCCGTTGACGGGTCGATCGTGCGCCTGCGTCTTCGGTTGTCGGGTGAGCAGTCGGGGCGGGTACGGGACGCCGACCTGCGCGCCGCGCTGTCGTCGGCTCATTACGTCGCCAGCATATCCCGTGACCTTACAGATGAGTCGCGCCGGCGGCTGGATGCGGAACCCACCGACCTGCAACCAATGACGGCGCTCCGCCTGTACCTGGAAAACCAGGGCATCAGCCCCGATCGCCAGCGGATCCTGCTGGAGCGAGCGGAGGAACTTCTGGCCTCCATCGAGGCGGATACGCGGTAACGGAACGGACGCCTGTCGTGGAGAGCAACGCCACCGTCACCGCCGTTCCCGGCATCACGGCCGGCCACTGGACCGACTTCGACGCGGCCACAGGATGCACGGTAATCCTGTGCGGGGATACTGCGGTAGGCGGCGTCGCAGTGCGTGGTGGATCCCCGGGAACACGGGAGACCGACCTGTTGGATCCCGTCCGCCGCGTTGACCGGGTTCATGCCATACTGCTCAGCGGGGGCAGCGCGTTCGGTCTGGCCGCCGCCGTGGGAGTGCAGCGGTGGCTGGAGGAACGGGGCATCGGGTTCGAAACGCCCCACGGATACGTCCCCATCGTTCCCGCAGCCATCCTGTATGACCTTGGCGTTGGAAAGGCCAGTGCGCGTCCCGACTCGTCCGCCGGATATGCCGCGTGTGATGCCGCGGACGAGGCGCCTTTGGCGTCAGGGTCCGTGGGCGCCGGCACCGGCGCAACGGTGGCCAAGCAGTTCGGATCGAGCGGAGCCGTTAAGGGCGGCATCGGGTCGGCGTTTTGCACTCTGCCCAGCGGGGTCTCGGTGGGCGCCACGGTTGCGGTGAACGCCTGGGGCGGCGTGCACGACTATCGGGACGGCAGCCTGATCGCCGGCCCACGCCGCAACGACGGGACGATGGCCTATCCCGTCGAAGCTATCCTGAACGGCGAGTATCCGCCCAACGATACGGCGATGACCAACACCACCATCGGGCTGGTCGCAACCGACGCCGCGCTGGACAAGGCGCAGGCGAACTTTGTCGCATCGTCGGCCCACGACGGACTGGCCCTGACGATACGTCCGTGCCACACGATGAGCGACGGAGATACGCTGTTCTGTGTAGCAACAGAGCGCAACTCGACGCCCGCGGACATGGCAGGGATTGTCACCGCCGCGTCTCACGTCGTGGCGCTGGCGGTGATCGACGCAGTGCAATCGGCAACGGGCTTGGCGGGAGTGCCGGCGGTATCGGATCTACGCTAAATATTTCTGCATATGAAGGAAAGAAAATGCCACATCAAATGCTGACCGAAAGCGACTGGGACCGGAACGTTGGGACGCAAGCGTTCCCGGTGTCATTCCTGCACGAATATGCGGTGCGCCTGCTTTGGGACTCCTTACACAGCAAAAACCGCGTCACCGTGAAAACCATAGACGGTAATATGTCCGACAATCTGATGGACGGCGTTGACCGAGTGATCATCCCCGATTCAATGCAGCCCATAGGCGGCTGCATACCTGACTTGGCCCTGCTGGATAAAGACCTGCGGCCAGTTCGAATCATAGAGGTAATAGTGAACTCACCTCCTACAGGGGACAAGATGGACAAACTGGAGCGATTGAAGCAGCGCGGGGTGGAAGTCGTGCTGATTCCGGTGCGGAGTGAGGAAGAACTCAAAGCTTTGGTGCCTCCCCCATTTGAAGGGCAGCAACCAAACTGGGCTTACGAGTGGACCCCAACGGTGTTCGAACAGATGGGCATCATCAACATACCTAGGCAACGCCAGATAAGGACGGGACAACTTGGCGCGGACAGTAAAATCGAGGAGCTGATCCATGCGTTAATCCAATGCCAGCCCGAGACACGGCGAAAATTAGTCAAGGTCATGCAAGAAATGGATAGTCTGGAATCGCGGTACCCGTTATCCCCCAAGAACCCCAAGCGCATGATTACAACCGCCAACGGGAGTGATTCATAAATATAAACATCACGCGCTGGACCCGTCGCAATAGCGGCTCTGACACTCCGTGTAGAATTCCAGCTATGAGTTGAACGATGGTTTCGGACGATAAAGACCATGTAAGCGTCGGTTTCGTGGGCGCAGGTACATTGGGTCGTGGGTTGGCGTTGGCGCTGGACGGTGTGGGCTGCAACGTGGTTGAGGTTTCCAGCCGTTCACGCAGCAGCGCGGACTGGATCGCGGAACGCATCGATGAGTGCGTTGCCCGGGATACGGCACAGGAAGTCGCCGACGCCTGCGACCTGGTTTTCATCACGACGCCGGACGCAATGATCGCCGACGTCGCTGCCAGCATCAACTGGCGATCCGGCCAGGGCGCCACCCACTGCTGCGGCGCGTCATCAATAGAACTTCTGGACGCGGCCGCCGACGCAGGCGCCGCCGTCGGCGCGATGCACCCGTTCCAGACATTCGCCGCGCTCAGCGACCCCACCGAGGCGGCCCGTCGCCTCTCCGGCGTGACCTTTGCGGTCGCAGCCACGGGGTGGCTGGCGGACTATCTCCCGTCCCTGGCCGAACGATTGGACGGGCAGGCGATTACCATCCCCGACGAACTGCGGCCGCTGTATCACGCCAGCGCGGTGCTGGCCTGCGGGTACGTCGGCACTCTGCTGGACGCCGCCGTGGGGCTCTGGACCCGCATGGGATATGCAGAGGAGGACGGAGTGCGGGCCGTGGCTCCGCTGGCTCGCGCTACCATCGAGGCAATCGCCGCCGCCGGACCCGTGAACGCCGTGACCGGCCCCGCCGTGCGGGGCGATGCGGCCACGATAGCTGCGCACCTGTCGCTATTGTCCGAGCACGCGCCGCACCTGCTGACGTTGTACCGTGAATTGACCCTGGCATCCATCCCGTTGGCGCGGACGAAGGGCGTGGGAGAGCAGGAGTTGGAGCGGTTGAGGCGGGCGGCGGAAGCCGAGGCCTGATACAATCGCGTCATCATGGCGACCACCATCCGACAACTGGCGCAGATGAAGCGGGACGGGGAGAGGATCCCCATGGTCACCGCCTACGACTACACGGCCGCCCGCATTGCCGACGCGGCCGGCATCCCCATCATCCTGGTCGGCGACAGCCTGGGGATGGTCGTGCTGGGCTACGACTCCACCATCCCCGTGACCATGGACGACATGGTGCGCCACACCAGGATGGTGAGCCGAGGCTCGTCCAATGCCCTGATCGTGGCCGACCTGCCGTTCATGGCCTACCAGGTGGACTCCAACGAAGCCATGCGCAACGCCGGCCGCCTGATGCAGGACGGTGGCGCACACACGGTCAAGATGGAAGGCGGGGTCGCGATTGCCGATACGGTCCGCCGCATCGTGGATGCCGGAGTTCCGGTGATGGGACACATCGGTCTGACGCCCCAGTCGGTGAACGCGCTGGGCGGCTACCGTGTGCAGGGGCGCACTCGAGCTACGGCGCGCCGCCTTTTGGATGACGCAGTCGCCGTGCAGGATGCCGGCGCATACGCGGTGGTGCTGGAATGCGTACCCAGCCAGTTGGCAAAGGTGATCACCGAGCGTTTGAGCATTCCCACCATCGGCATCGGCGCGGGGCCGGACTGCGACGGGCAGGTGCAGGTGTTCCACGACATGCTGGGGCTGTTCCCTGATTTCCTCCCCAAGCACGCCCGGCGATACGCCACGCTATCCGACGACATCGCAGGCGCATTCCGACGCTACGCGGAGGATGTCCGTTCCGGCGACTTCCCAGCCGAGGCCGAGAGCTTCACGATGAACGAGGCAGTGCTGACCGACCTCCTGGATGGCTGACTTGGCAGCCCGGCAAGACAATGTCGGGAACGACCGCCGAAACGCTTTCGACATAATAGCCCGGCACATCGGCTGGTTCCTGGCGGCGTTCTACATTATCTGGGCCTTGCTGACCGGCCTGCTCAGTTACGCACGAATCGTAACCGCTGAGAGGCTGCCTCTAACCTGGCCCGAAATTGCTATAATCTCAATCATCGCGGCCGCAGTAAGCGTCGGCATTGCATTCCCGCTCGCATTTGGAATCGTGGAGGGAACAAGAATGGTTTTGGCTGAATTTCGCAAGCGTTTTTACCGAGACCAGGGCCGAGAGGAAGGTCGTGAGGAAGGACGTGAGGAACGAGATCGTCTTTGGGAAGCCTGGCTCGAACGTCGGGAAGCTGCGGAACGCGAGGGCCGGCCGTTTGACGAGCCGCCTCCCTCCCGCAACGGCGCCTCCGGCGAGAACAATCACTAGAAACTGAAATAAGGACAGCACGTAATGCCCCGACTCGAAGGAAAAACCGCAATTGTCACCGGCGCCAGCCGTGGCATCGGCGCTGAAATCAGCCGGCTGTTCGCCGCCGAGGGCGCCCGCGTCATCTGCGCCGCCCGCACGGTCAACGAAGGCGACCACCCCCTGGAAGGCTCCCTCGCGAAGACCATCGCCGACATCAAGGAGGCTGGCGGGGAAGCCACACCCGTGGCCGCCAACATCTCCCTGCCGGAAGACTGCGAGATGCTGGTGTCCGAAGCCCGCCGCATCTACGGCCCCGTGGACGTCCTCGTGAACAACGCGGCGCTCACCTACTATCTGCCCATCAAGGACTTCCCCATCAGCAGGTGGATGCGTTCGTGGGCCGTGAACTTCCACGCTCCGTTCATCCTCAGCCAGCTTGTGCTCACCGATATGGTAGAGCGCAGATCAGGCAGCATCGTCAACATCTCCTCCGGTTCCGCCGTTGGACCCGGGCGAGGACCCTATACCACGCCGACCAACAACGGCACCTGCTACGGCGCGGAAAAGGCAGCGCTTGAGCGGTTTTCCCAGGGGCTGGCCCAGGAAGTGTACGAGTACGGAATCTCGGTGACCGCGGTTGCTCCCTCACTGGTGGTTCCCACGCCCGGGACCGTTTTCCACCACCTGGTCGAGGGCATGGATGATCCTCGAGGTGAACCGCCCGAACTGCTCGCCCAGGCCACGCTGTTGCTGGCCTCCGAATCACCGGAGAAAGTCACCGGCCGCGTTTGCTACAGCCAGCAAATCCTGCTGGAGTTCGGCTGGATCAGCGAAGGTCGCGGCTGGGGCGTGGACGACACCCGTGGACCGGGAAGTGGCTACAGCCAAATGTAAAGAATCGACGTGATAAGATAGCGCGTCAAACCGAAAAACCAAGCTGGTTCTTCGCCCATCACCAGGCTCTCTGAGGCTCACACCACCAGGAGATAATCACCATGGAATTCCAATTCAGTACCGAGGACGCCACTTTCCAGCGCGACCTCCAGCAGTTCATCTCCGAAGAGTATGTGCCCGAATGGGAATTGGGTGAAAGGGGCGAGGGAGATGAAAACTGGGAGCGCACGTTGGACGTCCGGCGCAAGCTGGCCGACCGCGGCTGGCTCACCATGCACTGGCCCGAGGAATATGGCGGACAAAAGGCATCTCCGGTGCGCACCGCCATATTCAACGAGGCAATGACCTACCACCGTGCCCCGGGTCGGGACAACTTCGGCGTCCGCATGATGGGCGCGACCCTGATGATCCACGGCACCGATGAGCAGAAGGCCGAGCACCTGCCGCCCGTGGCCAAGGGAGAAGTCCAGTGGTGCCAGGGCTACAGCGAACCGGAATCCGGTTCCGACCTTGCCTCACTGAGCACCCGCGCAATCCGTGACGGCGATGAGTTCGTCATCAACGGCAGCAAGATCTGGACCTCCATGGGACATCGGGGCGACTGGATCATGCTGCTCACCCGCACCGACACCGACGCGCCCAAGCACCGGGGGATCAGCTTCTTCCTGGTGGACATGAAGACCCCCGGCATCGAGGTGCGCCCCATCATCAACATGGGCGGACGCCACGAGTTCAACCAGATCATATTCGACAACGTGCGAGTACCGGCTCGCAACATCGTCGGCGAGGAGAATCGCGGCTGGTACGTCGCCGTGACCCTGCTGGACTTCGAACGCTCCGGCATCGACTACTCTGCAGCGGCGCGCCGGCACCTGGACGACACCCGCCAGTGGGCCAACGGCATCTCGCGCAACGGCAAGCCCCTGAGCCAGGAGCCGTGGGTAAGGAACGTTCTGGCCGACCGCTACATCGAGTGCGAGGTGGCGCGCCTGATCGCCTTCAACGTGGCCTGGATGCAGGGTGAGGGCCTGGTGCCCAACAAGGAAGCGTCCATGTCCAAGGTGTTCGGCAGCGAGACCGTGCAGCGCACTACCGCTTCGTGTCTGGAGGTCATGGGCATGTACGGCGGGCTGCGCGACGGCAAGTGGACGCCCATGGAGGCGGACATGCAGGAGCACTGGCTGCGCGCGTTCTCGCATACCATCGCCGCTGGCACCAGCGAGGTCCAGCGCAACATCATCGCCAGCCGGGGGTTGGGCCTGCCGCGCGGGTAGGAGTGAAACTCCCCAACGCTGAAAACGCCTGGGTACAAGTGGCGAAAGCCAGGGACTATCTGCTTGTGCCCGATCATCCTGATGGCGGCAGCAAGGCCGATTTCCTGATCCAATTCGGTTTTAATCGTGAGCAGTGGTGGATCTTAGCAGAAGCTCTACGGATTCATGGGGCAAGTCATGAGGTCACTTCTGTCACCGAAACTCCACACGGGTCAGTTTTCACCGTTGATGGTACTCTGAACACCCCGGATGGGCGCAATCCGCTGCTGAGAACAGTCTGGATAATTGACCAAGGCAGCGATGTGCCTCGACTCGTCAGCGCTTATCCTCGTGGGAGGCGAATATGATTGAAGAGCATGATCCCATCGTACTTACATCCGACCTGCCGGAGTATGAACTGAAGGCAGGCACAAGAGGCACTGTCGTGCATATTTTCCCCAGCGCGGAGGCTTACCTGGTCGAGTTCTTCTCCCCGGCCGGCAATACCACCGCAGTTGCCTATGCAGAAAGGGCACAGGTGCGTCTGGCCACACCGGACGAAGTAGAGCCGCTCACGGTGTTGTACAACTGGGTGCAAGACGGCATCGCCGTCCTCACGCTGACCAACCCCAAGAAGCGCAACGTGTTGTCGTCGCGCACCCTGGCGGCGTTGGAAGAATGGCTGGATTGGATTGCGAATGACCCCGACGCTCGGGTCGTTGTGATCCGCTCCGAAGGACCGGTGTTCAGCTCGGGCCACGACCTCAACGAGTTGGTGAACGGGGACGCCGAGGAGTACACCGCCGTCTTTGACGCCTGTACCCGCGTCATGGAAGGTATCCGCCTGCTGCCCAAGCCGGTTATCGCGCAGGTGCAGGGTCTCGCCACCGCCGCCGGCTGCCAATTGGTCGCCACGTGCGACATTGCCGTCGCCGCTGACACCGCCGCCTTTGCCACGCCGGGCGTGCAGATCGGGCTGTTCTGCACCACGCCGGGCGTCGCCGTCTCACGCTCCGTGATGCCCAAGAAGGCCATGGAGATGCTGCTCACCGGCCGGCCCATTTCGGCGCAGGAAGCGTTGGAGTTTGGCCTCATCAGCCGCATTGCCCCGGCAGAGGAACTGGAAGAGCAGGTGATGGACCTCGCCAGGCAGATTGCGTCTGCCAGCGCCCAGACCCTGGCCCTGGGCAAAGCGGCGTTCTACAAGCAGATTGAAATGGACCGTCCGTCGGCCTACCAGTTCGCGGGCAAGGTCATGGTGGACAACTTGCTGGAGGATGACGCTCATGAGGGCATCACCGCCTTCCTGGAAAAACGCCCGCCAATCTGGACCACCTGAATCATCGCGAGGAAACCATGGCCCTTCAGGAGTTCATCAAGGAATCCTTCGACAGCAACTGGGATTGGCTGGTCCGCTACGTGGACGGTCTCACCCAGGACGAGATCGAGTTCACCCCCAACGAGCAGTGCCATTCGATCGGGTTCATCGTCTGGCACTACGGGCGCGCGCTGGACATGTGGGTGCAGTCGCTCGCCAAGCAGGACACACAGCTCTACGAAAGTGGGTGGGCTGAACGCCTGGGCTTCGAGCCGGAACCCATGAACGTTGGCTTCGGCTACACCGTCGAGGACCTGACCAGCTGGAAGTGTCCCGACAAGGCCGTGCTCATGGAGTACGCCGACGCCGCTCGCAACAACCTGCTGGAATTCCTCAGCCAGCACGACGACGAATCGCTGGTCAACACGCAGATGACCAATCGTCGCGGTGAGACCATGGCCGTCGCCGATATGTTCCGCCTGCTCATCTGGGAGGTGAACCAGCACGGAGGCCAGGCCGGCTACCTGCGGGGCATGCAGAGGGGGCTGAACCAGTAGGGCCGGCAAAACCGTATCGGCGCGCCACGCCAGCAACACGGTATCGTCCCGCCATCCAAGGGAAATGACATGAAACGCAGAGGCATTGTAAAAGGTCGGACCATCGAATTGGACGCACCGCTCGGACTGCCGGAAGGCCAGGTGGTTGAGGTGGAAGTCAGCACTGTCCAGGCGGTTGATCTGGAGCAGTACGGTTTCAAACCGCTGCCGGCCGGCGATTACCTGGTTACCAATGAAATGGTCAACAGAATTCGGGAGACTGCGGGGTTCTAGGTCATTCCGTCGCTGAAGGACATAAGCGTCCGGTGAAATTCACCGATTACTTTCAATCCACCCGCCATCGCCCCGATCGTGCTTTTATTTCTTTGGACTGGATTCAACAGGTGGTTGACGACCCGGTCAGGCAAGAATTGCAACAGGACGGACGTATCCGGCGATGGGGGCAGATTGCGGAACTCGACGGCAGGTATTTGCGCGTCATTCTGCTGCCGGATGGCGAGACGGTGCACAATGCTTTTATCGACGGGAGATTCAGACCATGAAAGTACAATACTTCCAAGACACCGATACCCTGTACATCGAGCTGTGCCCAGATGCCGTGTGCGAAACTCGCGACTGGGATGAGAACACTCTGCTTGACTTGGACGAGACCGGTCGCCTCTGCGCCATCACCATCGAACACGCCAGCCAGCATATTGATATTCCCGATTTCGCCTACGAACACATCCCGGCCTGACAACCGGACCCGGAGGTTCAACCATGACCACCAGCAACCTGCGATACCGATACGACCCGCTACACCAGGACATCGTCTGCTCTGACGCCGCCATCAACGACCTGCCGCGCGTCGTGGACAGCCTGGGCGGCAGCCGCGCCATGATCACCTGCGGTCCCACCATCCTCAGCGCGTGCGACGTGGTGCCACGCGTGCAGGAAGCGCTCGGCTCCCGCTACGTCGGCACCTACTCCGGAGTAGCGCCGCACTCGCCCGTGGAAACCGTGGAGGCCGGCGCCGCCATGGCGCAGGAAACCCAACCTGACATCTTCATCAGCGTGGGCGGCGGCAGCACCCACGACACCACCAAGGCCATTGCCGTTCTGCTGGCCGAGGGCGGGGACATCCGCGACTACGCCATTTTCTTTGAGCCGCCGGACACGATCATCGTGCCGCCCACACCGTCGCCCAAGGTGCCCATCGTCAGCGTCCCCACCACCATGGGTTGCGCCGAGTTCAGCCGGGGCGGCGGCGGGATCACCGACCACGAGCAGGGACGCAAGCTGAGCATCGCCGGCGACGGTGTCACGCACCGCACCGTGGTGATCGACGGGCAGGCCCTGGCCACGACACCCCACCGGATTCTCGTGTCCACGGCCATCGGGCAACTGCGCATCGCCATCGAGACCGTTTATTCCACTGGACGCAACCCCATCGGCGACGGCATGGCCCTGCACGCCATCCGCCTGCTCTTCGAGAACCTGCCCAAATGCAAGGACGGTGACATCGACACGCTCCTGACCACCAAGACCGCCTGCGCCATGGCGTCGCTGGCGTCATTCGGCGGATTGGGGTTGAACACCGCGACGTGCCACCACGTGGGCGGGCTGTATGACGTGCCCCACGGCGAGGCCAACGCCATCCTGCTGCCCCACACCATGCGCTACAACCTGGACGCCTGCGCCGACCGGCAGCGGATGATCGCCGAGGCCATCGGAGTCGCCAACTCCATCATGACCGACGAGGAGGCAGGGCTGGCCGCCGCCGACGCGGTGGATGAGCTGTGCCGGGATCTGGAACTGCCCCGAACTCTACGCGAGGTGGGCGTGCCCGAGGATGGTCTGGAATACATCGCCACGGCAACGCTGCAGGACCGCAGCCTGAGCACCAACCCCAAGCCCGTCATCGACGCCGGCCCGATTATTGAGGTGTTGCAGGCGGCCTACTGAGGCTGGGAGGAGGTTGAACTTCCAAAGATACGCTCACTCAACTGATCCGCTGGAACTTTTACGTACACCACATCGGCTGCGTCAGCGCGCTCCTGATCCCGCGGATCAATCCAATACCCCGCGACTACGGCGATAGTATCCGTACCAAAAACTGCGGCGAGGGCATCAGCCGTTTCTCTGGCGCGTTGCATGTCATGAGCGTCAACAGTTGCTGAGACTTCCACTGCGACCCAAACCGTGGCTGGATCGTCGCGGCGCCGGGCGCGCAGCACGAAGTCCGTTTCAGTAATTCGCGCGTCCTGCTCGGGGGTGATCACCCCGTTTTGATAGGCGATATCAACCGGTCGAGCAAGCTCGGGTACAGGTTCCAAAAGTTGGCTTTGCATGATCTCGGAGCGTCTCAGCTGCAAGTCCTGGCTGAGTCTGGCTCTCGCTCTGCGGTGGAGCTTCACCTCTAAATCGCTGCCGATAAGGTATGCCACGCCGCTTTTGACGTCCGCCATGTCGGTCTTCAGCTCAGCGATATCGGCCTTGACGTCCACCATGTCGGTCTTCAACTCAGCGATATCGGCCTTGACTTCTACCATGTCGGCCTTCAAGTGTGCTACATCCACTTTCAACTCGGCCACGTCCTTTTCGATTCGGTCTAGCCGGGCTGGCATCCCCAGGAACTCGTTGGTGAGCATGGCACGCAGCAACAACGGCTGCGCTTCCGGGTTGGCCTGCAACTCCGCGATGATGCGCGCAACCAGCAATTCTGGGTCGAGCTGTGGCGCGGGTTCGGTGGACATGCCTCGATTATAGCATCGAGGTTTCCGGCCGACGACGGACCGGCGTCACCGGCTACAAATTCTCAATCTCCACCGGCTGCACCGCGTCGGCCAGTTCGAAGCCGAACACCCGCGAGTAGAAGTACAGCTCCGCCTCCAGCGCTCGCTTGATGTTCTCGGCGCGGCGGAACCCGTGCTGCTCGCCCTCGAACGGCAGGTACGCGCACGGTAACCCCTTGGCCCGCACCGCGTCGAACATCATCTCGGCCTGGTTGGGCGGTACGATGCGGTCCTCCAGCCCCTGCAGCAGGATGATGGGGCACGACAGCCCGTCGGTGTGGTTGATGGGCGAGCGCTGTTGGTAGGTGTCCGCTCCCTCCGGATAGGGCGCGACCAGCCGGTCCAGGTAGCGGGACTCGAACTTGTGTGTGTCCGCCGCCAGCGCGGTCAGGTCGGATACGCCGTAGTAGCTTGCCCCCGCCGCGAACACGTTGCGGAATGCCAACGCCGCCAGCGTGGTGTATCCGCCCGCGCTGCCGCCACGGATCGCCAGCCGGTCCCCGTCGGCGAGTCCCTGATGCACCAGGTGCAGCGCGGCGTTGGCGCAGTCGTCCACGTCCACGATGCCCCAGTTGCCGTTGAGTAACTGTCGGTAAGCGCGGCCATATCCCACGCTGCCACCGTAGTTCACGTCCACCACCGCGAACCCCCGGCTGGTCCAGAACTGCACCGACATATCCAGCGCGCCCGACGCCGCGCCCGTCGGCCCGCCGTGGCTCAGAACCAGCAGCGGCGGCAACTCACCTTCCGGCGGCCGGTGGTCAGGATTCCTTGGCGCGTAGTACAGCGCGTACGCCGGCCTGCCTTCGTTGGACGGAAACTCAATGGCCCGGGCCGGCGAAAGGTAGCCAGCGTCCACATCCGTAGTCGACGCCGCCTTCAGCGTGTCCCAATAGCTGTCGCTCAGGTTCAACCGCATCAGTGACATGGGCCGATCGGCATGGCCGGCCACCAACACCACTGTTATGCCCGACACCACCAGGTCGCCACGCCCCATTTCGCCAGCGGGCACTCTCAGCGTCCTGATGACACCGGTGTTGGCGTTCAGGCGGTTCAGCGACCACGCGCCCCGTCGGTTCACCGCGCAGACTATGTCCCCGTTACCGGCGAATCCGTACGTGCGGCTGGCGAATGCCCACTGCGGACGGGCGTACTCGGCATCGTCCGGGTAGAGCGGCCGGGGACCATTGTCCCCGTGGCGGTACAGGTTCCACCAACCCGACTCGTCGGACACGTAGTGCAACACCCCATCGGGCGACCATTCGGGCTGAAACACCGAAACATGTTCGCCGCCGGCGACCAGCGTCGCCTCTCCCAGCGTGCCGTCATCCTGTACCGGCGCGGTCCACAGGTGCGTCCCATCCCACGGCATGTTGGGGTGGTTCCACGATAGCCACGCCAGCATCCCGCCATCGGGACTCAGCCGGGGCGACGACACGAAATCCCACCCTTCGGCCAGCACCACCTGTTCGCCATCCCCGTCGGCCGGCACCGCCGCGATGACATTGACAATGTTCCCCGGATCCGAATGGTCCTCCCGAATGCAGATCAGCCGGTTCCGCCGGCGATCCAGCGTAGCGTCTGCATACCGCAGGGGCGCGTCCGGCGTGATGGGCTCCGGCTCGCCGTTGGGGTCCTGCCGGTAGATGCGCTGGTCGTCAAAATTCGAGAACCACACCACTCGTCCGTCGGCTATCCATGCGCCGCCGCCGTATTCATGCACCCGCGTCCGCGCGTTGAACGGCGCCGGATTCACATCGGCAACGCCTCCGTCCGGCGTGCCGCGTACGATGACATTGCGTCCGCCCTCCGACGGCCGGCCCTCTGTCCACAGGACTGCATCGCCGTCAATGGCAACCTGCCCGATGCTGATGGACTCCGCGACAATGGCATCCGCCGTGATGGGCGAACGCCACGAACCATAGGGCGCGATGGTGGGTCTGCTGATAGCCAAAACTGAATCTCCGAAAGTGTTTGGTCAGGTTCGCAAGGGTTCCGGTCTGCGGTGCCCCGATGGTTAGATCAAGCCACCGCCGGCATCACCTCGGCGGCGATGGTCTCCATCGCCGGGAATACCTCCGCAGGATCCCCCGAATAGGGCGACACCACGATGCGCGAGACCCCCACGTCCGCGTAAGCCTGGGCATTCGCCCGCATCTCAGCCGGATCGGTGCCCAACGTGAACCTCCCAGGCCGCCCGCCCTGCAGCGGCACGCTGACCGACACCGGAATCGTCGCGGGATCACGGTCGGCGCGCTCGGCCCGCTCGTGCAGATAGCGGATGCCCTGGGCCAGGTCCTCCGGCGGCATGGCGGTGGGATGCCAGCCGTCGCCGTGGCGCGCCGCCCGCCGGATCGCAGCGCGGCTGGTACCGCCGATGATCAGCGGGATACCCTCAGGACGCACCGGACGCGGCGAAAACACCATGTCGGCGAACTGGAAGAAGCGACCCTCATACCGGGGGTCGTCGTCGCACCACAAGGTTTTCATGATCTCGATGGACTCGTCGGTATAAGGGCCCCGCTCGGCGAACGGCACTCCCATGGCCTCAATCTCGGTGTCGATCACGCCCACGCCGACACCCAGCGCAACACGCCCGCCGGATAGTTGGTCCAGCGTGGCTGCCTGTTTCGCCAGCCGCATTGGGTTGTGATAGGGCAACACCAGCACGCTGGTACCCAGGATGACACGGCTGGTCTGGGCGGCGGCAAAGGTCAGTATGGTCATGGGGTCGTAGTAGGGCCGGGTTCCCAAGCGCTCGTACACGTAGCTGACGTTGAAAACATGGTCGCTGGCCCATACGGAGTCGTAGCCCAACTCCTCGGCGCGGGCGGCAACGCTGACCACGTCCTGCACGTTGGTCAGGCCCTGGTTGTTGGAAAGGGAAAAGCCGATGTTCATCACGAGTCTCCTGGCGCATCCGGCGGTGGTATTGGCGGGAAGGGTCGCGAGCCCGGCCATCCATGGGCCGGCGCGCTCAAAACGCGCCCATTTTGGCACCACGAGCACGGGGTGGCAATGCCCCTGGAACTCAAAAGGTAGGGGCGAATAATTATCGCCCCTACACCGCATATCCATGCACACCGACGGTTACATGAACAAGCCACCGTTCACTTCCAACTCGGCGCCGGTGACGTAATCTCCCTCGGGAGCGCACAGGTACACCACCATCTGCGCCACTTCTTCCGCCTTGCCGAACCGGCGGAGCGGGATTTGACTCAGCAGACGCTCTTGAACCCGTTCCGGTATGGCGGTAATCATTTCCGTTTCGATGAAGCCGGGCGCCACCGAGTTCACGTTGATGCCCTTGCTAGCCAGTTCCTTGGCCAGCGACTTGGTCATGGCAGCCACGCCGGCCTTGGACGCCGCGTAGTTGGCCTGCCCGAAGTTCCCGATCTGCCCGATCACCGAGGTGATGTTCACGACGCGACCGTAGTTCTGCTCCACCATGCCGTCCACGAACACCTTGGTGCAGTTGAACACGCCGTCCAGGTTGATGGACAACACCTTGCGCCAGGTTGCGTGGTCCATGTTCACGAAGGTCTTGTCCGAGGTTACGCCGGCGTTGTTGACCAGGATGTCCAGGTGCCCGAACTCCTCGAGGACCTGCTGGGCCATCCGGTAGGTATCGGGAAAGTCGCTGATGTCCGCGGGGGCTAGGATAGCGCGCCCTCCGAACTCCTGGATCTCCGCCTGCAACTCCGCCGCCGCCTGGGAATTCGACAAATAGTTGATGGCTACCTCCGCCCCTTCCTGGGCCAACGCCATGGAGATGGCCCGGCCAATCCCCCGCGATCCTCCGGTAACCAGCGCAGTCCGTCCTTCCAGTTTCATACCGCTTACCCCCTCAGTTGCTGTCAGCCCATGGGCGCGTACCTATCTTTGTCTGTTTGCTGTATCCACTCCTGTCGTGTCAGCGCCGGCGCAACGTTGCAATCTCGCATCCGCGTAACGAATCGCTGCGCGGCTTTAGTCCGCCGTTTCCGTCTCGGCGCCGGCGTTGCTCCGGCTGGTCCTCCGCCGGCTGGCCGTGCTGCTCCGCGACGCCTCCTGCTCCTTGCGCAACTTGCGGATCTCCTCCTCCATGTCGTCCAGCCGCTCCTCGATGCTCAGCACGTGCACGAACAGGCGGTTCATCTGGCTGCGCGACGGCATGTTGAGCGTCCGCAGCATGGCGTCGATCTGCGGGTTCATCGTGTCCGCCATGCGCTCCTGGGCGTGCAGGCCCTGTTCCATGTACTTGCCCAGGGCCTTGGCGAAGTCCTCGGTGCTCATGGTGTCGGCGAACGCCTTGGCCATCGCTTCCAACTGGTCGTTCCACTGCTTCTGGGCGTCGCTGAAAGTCTGCGGGCCGGGCGACGAGGCCAGCAGTTGGCTCCACTGCTGAGACCACAGGTTGAAGAACTGCTGCCACATCGCCGTCGGATCGTTGGCCGCAAAGGGCGGCGCGAACCCGCCGAACCCGGGCATTCCCGCTCCCGGCATCCCCATCCCAGGCATCCCGCCATTATTGGGCGGCCAGAACGGGTTGGGCGAACCGGACGCCGCCGCCTGCTGCCACATCTCGGTGGACTTGCGGAACATCTCCTGCCACGCCTCAAAGGGGTTGGTGGAGTTCTCTGTGGTCGTCATTGATTCTCTCCTGAACCCGCTCTCCCGTCGTAAAACCGGATCCGGGCGTGCAGTGTCGCTAATTCACCCGTGCCGCAACCCACTCGTCGATCTTGGGCCAAAGGGTCTGGTGGGCCTGCCGACCCGAGAACACCGATATGTGGCCCCCCGGCAGTTCCATAAATTCCTTGTCTTCGCTGGACACCACATCCATCAGGCTGCGGGCGGCCGGCGACGGCACGATGAAGTCCTGGTTGGCGGCCACGCACAGCAGGGGCTGTTGGATTTTCGACAGGTCCACCCTGCGCCCGTTGAGCACGAACTCGCCCTGGATCAACTGGTTTTTGCCGTACATCTGCCTGGATAGCTGGCCGAAGAACCGTCCTGGCATGCCGATGAAGTCATTGGCCCAGCGGCTCATCGCCTTGTAGTTGTCCACGTACCCGGGCCGGTTCACATTGGCCCACAGACCCGACAGCGCCTGCGCCTCCAGGGTGGGCCGCAGCATCTTGAACCCGGCGCCCATTAGGTTCGCCGGCAACACGCCGTAATGCTCCACTATCAGGTCGGCCGGGAAGTAGCGCTCGTCCAGCCAAACGCGGAACATGCCGCCCTCTTCAAAGTTGATGGGCGCGACGATGGCGACGAAGTTCTTTACCGGCGCGTCCGGGTGTGTGGCCAGGTAGGTCGCTCCAAGCGTGCCGCCAAGGCAGATGCCGTTGAGCGTAATTTCCTGGGCATCCGACGCCTCCAGGGCTCGGTCGATGGCCCGGGGGATCAGCTTGAACACCGCTTCTTCAAAGCCCAGTTCCTTGTCCTCCGCCGCAATCTCGCCCCAGTCCAGCAGGTACACGTCGTGTCCCTGGTTCACCAGGTACTCGATCATGCTGTTGCCGGGGAGCAGGTCCAGGACGTACGGGCGGCTGATACCGAGCCACGGAACCATCAGGTACGGCGTCTGGTGCTTGATCTTGTCGCGCTCACCGTAGCGCAGCAGGCGCACCTTGCCGCGCTTCCAGATCACCTCGTACGGCGTCACCTCGATGGGCGGCTCGGCGGGATTGACCACGAAGGAGTCCACCATCGCCTGGGCGCGCTTGAGGTTCTCCTGAAGGTCTTCCTGTAAACGGGAAACGAACTCTGCCTGGCTGACCACTGCCGTTCCTCCTTGGCGCCTATGCCATCAATCGCCCCTCTCCCTTGACGAGAGAGGGGTTGGCACAAGTGCTGTTGTCGCTGATATCTCTATGCCTGGGCTTTTGGCGCCATGTTCTTGGTGGTGTCAAGCAGCCACTCCATGTACGCCTCGCCGTATTTGACGGAACTCTTCGCAAACTCCTGGCCGGACTGCGCCATCTTGACGTTGGCTTCCATCATTCCGGACATCATGGCGTTGTTCTGCTGCATGCTGGTGTTGAAAGCCGCGAAACCGGCAGCCATGGCATCGTTGTACGCCTTGAAGAGTTCCTGAGTCTTTTCCATGATTGTACGCTCCTGTTGTTTCGGTTTGGTTACGATTCGTCTCCGGTTTCCCGGGAGATGACCTGGTTCTATTCCTGGTCCTGGGCCTCGTTTGCTTTGGCGTCAGCGGTTGCGACCGGCGCGAACCCGAAGGCCTGCGCGTAGAGGTCGAAGAAACCGTTGAACATGCGCTGGTAGCCCGACACCACCTCGGTCCACCCTTGCAGCAGTTGCTCCCCCGCCTCGGTGATGCTGTACACCCGCTTGGCGGGTCCGCTCTCGCCGGTCTGCCATTCCGAGGCCACGTAGCCGTCGTTCTCGAGGCGGCGCAGTTCCTTGTACAGCGTGGGGTGGTCCACCTCCGAGAAGCCCATCCGGTTCAGGTGCTGCATGATCAAATAGCCGTGCAGGCTCCACTGCTTGAGCAGCAGCAGGACCCACGGGGTCATGAACCCCCGGGGCATTTTCGGATTGATCGGTTGGTCGGCCGTTTCCATATATGTTCTTTTACCACATAGATGAAAAATCGTCAATCTGCACGACCGCCCCCTCACATCCGACGGGTCACCAGCGTCCTGGACCTGTCGACGCGCCGGCCGGACCACCACTTACGGGGCTCTCGAAAGAAAAGGCTGACGGGCAATATGGTATTATTGTTGCCGCTATTTGACAGACTCTGGGCCTGCTGTGCCCACCGCTCCCCGATGTCTAGAGGTTCCGATGCCGCGGCTCACCCCTCAGGAAGTTGACGATTACCTTGCCGGGCCCCATGTAGCACATTTCGCCTCAATCCGGCGGAATGGAGCGCCCCACATATCGCCGGTCTGGTACCAGTGGAAAGCCGGCGGCGAACCTGACACCGGCACGGTAACCGTGGTATCCGGTGAGTCCGCCGTGAAGACACGCAACGTTCGCCGCAACCCCAACGTTTCCATTTCCATCGCCACCGACGAGTGGCCCTATCAGTACATCATTCTTGAGGGCGAAGCCACCGTCAGCAGCGACAACATCAAGGAAGCGGTGCGAGCCATATTCTCCCGCTACGAAGGAGCCGAGCGGGGCGAGGAAGACGCCAACGAACTGACTGAAGGCGACCAACGATTGGTTTCCATTGTCATCAACGTCAAGCGTATTCTCTCTTGGAAAGGAGATGGCGAGTAACCCCGGGTCCCCGATCCCCCGCACTGCGGACGCCGTCATCATAGGCGGCGGCGTCATAGGCTGTGCCATCCAGTACCACATGGCGCGTCTGGGCGTCTCCAACACCGTGCTCCTCGAGCGCGACGTCCTTGGTTCCGGCAGCACCGGCCGCTCGCAGGCCATCTGCCGGATGCACTACTCCAATCCCATCACCACCGAACTCGCCTGGCAGAGCCTGCAGGTCTTCGCTGATTTCGATGCCCGGGTGGGCGGCGCTTCGGGTTTTGTGAACACCGGCTACCTCGTGGTGGTCAACGAGGCCGACCAGGGCGGTCTGGAGCGCAACGTCGCCATGCAGCAGGAACTCGGGGTGCCCTCATCGTTGGTGTCCCGGGACGACCTGGCAAGCCTGGCCCCCATGGTGACCCTGTACGATGACGAGCGCGCCGCCTGGGAACCTCAGTCGGGCTACGCCGACCCATACCAGGTCACCGTCTCCTACGCCGCCCGCGCCCAGGAATCCGGCGCCCGCATCATGACCCGCAATCCTGCCTCGGGCATTGAAACCAACGGCGACCGCGTGCAGGCCGTGATTACCACGTCGGGCGACCGCATCGCCACCGACACCGTGGTGGTCGCCGCCGGTCCGTGGTCCGGGCAGGTGCTCGCCGGCGTGGGCGTCGACGCGCCCCTGATGCCGGTGCGCCACCAGGTCGCCACGGTGGCCCGGCCCGTAGAGGTGGTCCCGCATCATCCTACGGTCGGCGACATCAGCCAGTCCTTCTCATTCCGGCCCGACGGCTCCAATTGCACCACCATGGGTTTTGGAGACGACGACGAGCAGTCGGATCCCGAGGTATATCCGCAGGGAGTGGACATTACGGAGGCCGCATCGGCCCGGGCCCGCCTCGCCCGGCGCGTTCCCGGCATGGCCGATGCCTACTACCGTGGCGGTTGGTCCGGACTGTTCACCACCACCCCCGACTGGCACCCGATCCTGGACGCCGTGCCCGGCATGGCTGGCCTCTACTGCGCCATCGGATTCAGCGGCCACGGGTTCAAGCTGTCCCCGGCCATCGGCAAGTCCGTCGCCGAGTTGGTGCTGGAAGGCCGCGCCCGCGACGTTGACCTCTCGCCCCTGCGTTTCACCAGGTTCGATGAGGGCGACCTGCTGGAATCCAGCTACCGCTACCGCGTCCTCGCCTGACGACGCAGGCGTGCGACCCACCTGATGGGTACGACCAAAACGGACGACGTCAACTTGCTGCCAGGATCCGGGCGCATCGACAATTTGCACGTAATTTTTTGTGACTGCGACCTGACCGACAGCGACATTGCAGCGCGACATCTGACCCTGTCCCATGCGTCGGCATACAGCAGCGCATATTGAACGCCAACTAATCGACAACCAAACGGAGTAAGCCCGAATGGTAACCAACTTCCAGTCCCATTACATCCCGAACACGGTCGCCGAGCAGGACGAATTGCTGAGCGCAATTGGCCTCCGGGACATCGACGAATTGTTCGCCGATATCCCCGACGACTACCGCAACCCTCCCCTGGAACTGCCGGCCCCTCTATCTGAACTGGAGATCCAGCGCGAGTTGGGCGAACTGGCGTCGCGCAACCGGCCCCTCGCCAGCGGCCCGTCATTCCTCGGCGCCGGCTCCTACTACCACTTCATCCCGTCCATCGTCAAAGCGATCATGACACGGGGCGAGTTCCTCACCGCCTACACCCCCTACCAGCCGGAGGTGTCCCAGGGCACCCTGCAGGTGATCTTCGAGTTCCAGACCATGATCAGCACCCTCTATGGCATGGAGGTCGCCAACGCCGGGATGTACGACGGGGCCACCAGTGTGGCCGAGGCCGTGCTCATGGCCTGCCGTGTGACCCGCCGCCAGCAGGTCATCGTCGCCGACACCGTATCCCCGGCCTACCGCCAGGTGATCGCCACCTACTGCCAGGCCCAGGGCATCACCATCGACATCACGCCCACTGACCAGATCTCCGGCGCAATTACCGAGGCAACCGCCGGGATCGTCGCGCAGTACCCCAACTTTTATGGCGAACTGGATGACCTCAAGGCGCTGGGCGAGATGGCCCACGCCGACGGCGCCCTGCTGGTGGTATCCGCAGACCCGCTGGCCATGGGCATGCTGACGCCGCCCGGCGATTTCGGCGCGGACATCGTGACCGGCGAGGGCCAGCCCATCGGCATCCCGCCGTCCTTCGGCGGCCCCTACCTCGGTCTGTTCAGCTGCAAACAGCAGTACATCCGCCAGATGCCCAGCCGCCTGGTCGGGCGCACCACCGACACCGAGGGGCGCACCGGCTACGTGCTGACCCTGCAGACTCGCGAGCAGCACATCCGCCGCGAGCGCGCGACCTCCAACATCTGCACCAACGAGGCCCTCTACGCCCTGGCCTCCTCGATCTACCTGGCCGCCATGGGCCGTCAGGGCCTGCGCCAGGTGGCCGAACTCTGCTACCACAAGGCCCATTACGCCGCTGATGCCATTGGCAAACTGAATGGCTATTCACTGGCCCAGTCTGGCACGTTCTTCCAGGAATTCGTGGTGTCCTGCCCCAAACCAGCGGCCGAAGTCAACCGCCAGCTTATGAAACACAACATCCTGGGCGGCCTCGACGTCAGCGACCGTTTCGACAACGGAATGCTCCTGTGCGTAACCGAGATGAACACCCGCGCCGAGATCGACACCCTGGTCTCCGCCCTCGCGGAAATCGCCTGACCATCGCCCGCTTCCCCTAACATCCCTCTGGAGGCAACCTGAACATGCTGAACAAAGGCGGAAACCGCGACACCACCAGGATGCTCATGGACCGCAGCGTATCCGGCCGCGTGGGCGTCATCACGCCGGATCTGGACGTGCCGGCCGCGCCCCTACCCGATGCGGCGTACGTCCGCGAATCCCTGCCGCTGCCCGAGGTGTCGGAACCCGAGGTGGTGCAGTATTTCACCGCGCTGAGCCAGCTGAACTTCAGCATCGACACCCACTTCTATCCGCTGGGGTCGTGCACCATGAAGTACAACCCCAAGATCAACGACGAGGTGGCGTTCCTGCCCGGATTCGCCGGCATCCACCCGCAGCAGCCTGCCGAGCAGTCGCAGGGCGCGCTGGATTTGCTGTACCGGCTTCAGGAGTTCCTCACCGAAGTCACCGGCATGTCCGCCACCAGCCTGGCCACCCTGGCCGGCGCTCACGGCGAACTGGGCGGCGTCCTGATGATGCGGGCCTATCACCTTGCGCGCGGCGATTCGGGCCGCACCAAGATGGGCATCCCCGACAGCGCCCACGGCACTAACCCCGCCTCAGCGGCCATGGCCGGCTTCGACGTGGTCACCATCCCCTCCGACGCCGACGGCAACACCGACCTAGACGCTCTGCGGGAGATCGCCGGCGACGACCTGGCCGGCGTGATGATCACCCTTCCCAGCACCCTGGGCCTCTTCGACAGCCACATCCTGGAGGTGTGCCAGGTTGTGCATGAATGCGGCGGGCTGGTGTACGGCGACGGCGCGAACATGAACGCGCTGCTCGGGCGCGCCAAGCTGGGCGACCTGGGCTTCGACGTTTGCCACCTGAACCTGCACAAGACCTTCAGCACGCCCCACGGCGGTGGCGGGCCGGGCGCCGGCCCGGTGTGCTGCGGCGAGATCCTGGCGCCCTACTTGGCCGCCCCGATCGTCGAGCGCACCGACGGCGGAGACTACATACTGTCGGAACCTGCCGAGAGCATCGGCAAGATCAGCGGGTTCCACGGCAACTTCGGGGTCCTGGTGCGGGCCTACACCTACATCCGCACGTTGGGTGCGGCCGGCCTGCAGTCCATCAGCGCGAACGCGGTGCTGAACGCCAACTACATCATGCACGAACTGAAGGACATCTACGCCCTGCCCTACGACCGCACCTGCATGCACGAGGTGGTGTTCTCCGCGGACCTGCAGCGGGAGCGCGGCGTCAGCGGTCTGGAGGTCGCCAAGCGCCTGCTGGACTACGGCTTCCACGCTCCGACCATGTACTTCCCGCTCATCGTGCATGAGGCATTGATGATCGAGCCCACGGAATCCGAGACCAAGGAAACCCTCGATGCGTTCATTGACGCCCTCCGCGCCATCGACGCCGAGGCAACCAACGAGCCCGAAATGGTGCAGCACGCGCCGCATACGACACCCGTGTCGCGTCTCGACGAGGCGACGGCAGCGCGCCGCCCCGTCCTCCGCTGGGAACCGGCTGAGGCTGCGGATTAGGCAAAATACAGGGCCGCTCGATCGAGCGGCCCTTCTTTCGGGTACAAGATTTCGATCGCCCTACCCGCCCTGTTCCTCCAGGGCGCGCTGCAGGTCCGCGGGATCGACCTCCACGTCGATGCCGGCGCGTTCCGACTGGAGCAGCATGGCTACGCGGGAGTCCCGGCCGGCCCAGCCCCGGTTCAGTGCCTCGGTCATCTCAGCCAACGTCGTGTTAGCCAGCTTCATCGGCACGTCGAACTCACGGCCCACGGCGACGGCCAGGTCAACGTCCTTGCGGGCCAGGCGCAGCGCGAAGTCCGGCGGATCGTAGTCGTTGATCAGGAAGTGCTGGGCCAGCCCTTCGAACATGCCCCTGCGTCCGCCCGCCCCCTTGCGGACGGCCAGCCACAGGGCCAGCGGATCAACGCCGGCCTTGATGCCCATGGTGAACACCTCGGCCAGGGCGGTCTGCACGATGTAGCCGGCGCAGTTGTGGACCAGCTTGGCGACTGAGCCGCTCCCGATGGGCCCCACGTAGTAGGCGGCGTGGCGGATGGAGTCCAGCACGGCCTTGTGCTGATCGAACACGTCCTTGTCGCCGCCGACCCAGATTGCCAGGCGACCACTGGCCGCGCCGGCCGGCCCGCCGCTCACCGGAGCATCCAGCACGTTGATGCCCTGGGGCGCGACCCGGTCGTGGATCTGCCGGATCAGCGTCGGCGAACTGGTGCTCAGGTCGAAATAGGTCTTGCCGGCGGCCATGCCGGACATGATGCCGTCCTCACCCAGCGACACCGCCTCGACCTCCACTGGCCCCGGCAACGAGGTGAACACCACGTCGGTGGACTCGGCGACTTCCCGCGGCGTGTCCGCCCACGTTGCTCCCGCCTCCAGGTGCTGGGTGGCCGCCTCTCGCCGTATGTCATGCACGACCATGTCGTTTCCGCCGCTGAGGCAGTTATAGGCCATGCTGGCGCCCATGGTGCCCAGGCCGATAAATCCTACTTTAGCCATGGTTGGTAATCTCCTGTCAGAGTCCTGCTGCACCGGCCAATAGTTCGGGCCGGCAAGCGTAATTCTAACAGAGCGCCGTCTGACCGAACGCGCCCAGCGAATCGCCAGACCGCTTGGACGGCAGGATTCCCGGATTGCGGTAAGGAGGAAAAAAAGGCGAACCCGAGCGGTCTAATCCGGACGGGAACCAGGCCGGCGACCTGCGAAGTTGTGCAGGTACGCCAACGATATCCGGCTGAACGGACCGAATCAGCCCTGTGAGTCGGATTCAGCCTCAGCGTCGACCGTGGAACCCCTGCGGGCCGGACTGCTCTCGCCCAGCACGATCCTGCGGCCCGTATCGGTAACGCGGTAGTGCCCCGGCTTGCCGGGGATGCGCTCCAGCCACCGGAACTTGGTGCGGGCCGCGTTCCGCAGGGTCTGAACGAAGCTGTGCGGAATGGGCCAGCCGGCCAGGGTGAACAGGCGCTCCAATTCGTCGGGATCAACGCTCAGCACGGTCAGATGACGATGGGCAGCTTCGGCGGCGACCACTACCCGCCGCATGTCTCCCAGCGGGTTGACTCTCTGGCAGAACGCGATGTACTCGTGCTCGTCTGGAGTGGATGGCGCGAAAGCCGGCGCCGGAGTAATGGCCGAAATCGCAACCGGAGTCTGCTGAGCCGGGGCAGGTTGCCGCTCGACAATTGGCGCTGCGGTTGCGTTCGTCGCGGGCGCGGGGGCGTGGTTGCCGTTGGTAGCCCCGTTGGCGGTGTCGTGCGAAAGACCCGCTCCATTGGCCACCGGAATGGGCTGGGCCGGCTCAGACCCATGCCCGTTGGTTGGCGTTCCGTTGTGATGCACAGGCGGTTCGGGCGCGTTCCCATATATCTCCCCTTTCGACTGCTCCACAACACCGTTCAGGTGCGGCATCGCCGAGTAGAGGACCTCGCGCACCAGGTCTTTGTCATCAGCTTCGATCGATACCTGGGCGCCCGAAGGCAACGTGATGTTGAGTTTGATCATTCCCTGCCACCCGATCACAATAAGGCTGCCGCCACCCGGATCCTAACCCGGACCCGTGGTTGCGGCGCGCAATAATAGCCCAATGTTAATGTACTTCCGGGGGTTGTGGCAAGGCGAACGGATGACACTTTTGTGGAATTCTTGCCATGACGAATCCGCTTTCAGGACCGTACCGATCGGGTCTCCGACCACCCTGTGCCTCGCCGGGTTCAGGCATAAAAACGGCAGGTTTCCCGTCAGTCGAGGTGAATTGCGTCACCCCAGCCACGTCACGAAAAACGCTCCGGCTGCCAGGAAAATCAGGAATCCCAGCACATCGGTGAACGTTGTCACGAACACCGCCGACGACACTGCCGGGTCGATGCCCAATCGGCGCAACAGCAGCGGTACCCCGGCGCCGGTGAGCGCGGCCACCAGCAGGTTCCCCACCATCGCAGCGGCCAGCGCGATACCCAGACCGGGGCTGCCTTTCCACACCCAACCCAGCGCTCCGGCCAGCGCAGCCAGGGCCATCCCATGCATCAAACCCAGCAAAAGCTCGCGACCCAGCAGGCGCAAACCCGCCGCTGACGGCACCTCCCCAATGGCCATGCCGCGCACCACCAGCGTCACCGTCTGCGTCCCGGCGATGCCGCCCTGCCCGGCGACCACCGGGAGAAACACCGCCAGCATGGCGATGGCCGCGATGGTGGACTCAAACATGTTCACCACCGCGGCGGCTACCAGCACGGTTCCCAGGTTCAGCACCAGCCAGGGCAGGCGATGCCGAACCGACAGGTGCAGCGGGCCGAACACTCGCTCACCCGGCGCCGACGCGATGCGCAGCATGTCCTCGGTGGCCTCGTCCTCCGCCACCCGCATGGCCTCCTCGGCGCGGATGACCCCCAGCACGCGTTGTTCCGAGTCGACCACCGGCACGATGCTGAAAGAGTAACGCGACATGATGCGGTGGACCTCTTCCTGGTCCATTTCCGGCGGCACCGACACCAGGTGATGGTCGTACTGGTCCGCCAGATCCTGCACCGTGCGGGTCGGACTGGACAACGCCAGGTGCGCGATGCTGACGTAGCCGGTCAAACGCTGTCCCCGGTCGACGACACAGACCCACCCGAAACCCTCGGCGTCCTCGCCGAACAGCCTGAGCGCGTCCAGCGCATTACCGGCCGTTACGTCATTGCGCACACGGGGGAAATCCGGCGTCATCATGCCGCCGGCCGTGTCGGGCCGGAACTGGAGCAGCGGAACGACCTCTTCGGGATGGTCGAGTTCGGCCACTATGGCGGCGGCATGCTCGTCGGGCAGCTCCTGGAGAATGTCCGCGACGGTGTGGGTATCAACGTCGTCCAGGATGCCGGCGGCCTGATCGGGCGCCAGTTCGCGGGTGACCGCGGCGGCCGCCGGCGTGGGGGCCTCGTCCAGTATGTCGGCGAGTTCATCCGGCGTCAGCAGCGAGATCAGGAGCCGACGCTCGTTCCGGGGGGCTCGCCTCAGGAGGATGCCCTGGTCGGCGGACAGCATCTCACGCAGGATTCTGGCCGCCACTCCCGCCTGACCTCGTTCCAGGGCGGCCAGCGCCGCGGCACCGTGCACGTGGGGGTCAACGGGAGCAATGCCCATCCCGGTCGGCGGGGCCTGGGATTCCAACGCTATAGTGGATTGTGGGTCGGTCTGGCGATTCATGGCAGTTCCTGGGCGACCGACCCATGTGAGCGTCGGCCTAAATTGTCTGTTTCAGCCTCACCGCCAGCGAGCGGGTCAGGCCGGGCACGGCGGCAATGTCCTCGACCGTCGCTTCCTTGATTCCCTGCAGGGAACCGAAGCGGCGTAACAGCATGCGTTTGCGCTTTGGCCCGATGCCCGTGACCATGTCGATGGGCGACTTGAGGCTGCCCTTGGAGCGCAGGTTCCGGTGGAACGTGATCGCGAAACGGTGCGCCTCGTCCCGTATCCGCTGCATGAGGTACAGGGCCTGAGAGTCCCGGGGCAGCACGATGGGCTCCGGCGTGTGCGGCACAAATATCTCCTCGTTCTCCTTGGCCAGCGAGCACAGCGGTATCTGCTCCAGCCCCAGGTGCAGCATCACCTCTCGCGCCGCCGAAAGGTGTCCCTTGCCGCCGTCGATGATCACCAGGTCGGGCATCACGCCCCAGGTGTCCACCTTGCCGTCCGGGTCGGGATTGTCGATGGCCTGGCTCAGCCGCTTGAACCGCCGACTGAGCATCTCCTTCATGCTGGCGTAGTCGTCGACCCCGTCCACGGCCTTGATCTTGAACCGCCGGTAGTCCCGCGTGCGCGGCTTGCCGTCGTCAAACACCACCATGCTGCCCACCAGGTTGCTGCCCTGGATGTGCGATATGTCGTAACATTCCATGCGCACGGGAGCGGCCGGCAGGCTGAGTTCTTCCTCCAGCTCGGTGAGGGCGCCCTGGATCGCGTCGGAGCGATTGAGCCATTTCACCCGGTGCTGCGCCAGCCCTTCGGCCGCGTTTTCGGCCACCACCTGGACCAACTTGCGGTACTCGCCCCGCTGAGGCCGGTAAATCCGCACCGCGCCGTCGCGCCGGTCGCGCAGGAAATCCTGCAGCAGTTGCTGGTCCTCCTCCGGGGGATCGTGCTGGACCAATATGGTGGGCGGTATCTCCAGCGCGTTGGCGTAAAACTGCTGCACGAACTGGGCGATGATGGCGCCGGGTTCGTCCTCATCGGGGCCTTCCATGAAGAAGTGGTCCCGTCCGATCAGCTTGCCCCGACGAACGAAGAACGCCTCAACCCACGCTTCCCGTATGCGAGAGTCGGGATCGGCCACCGCGACGGCTATGGCGTCCAGGTCCATTGGGCGACCCGAGTCCACCTTGACCGTGCGCTCCTCCTCAAATTTCTGGATCGCCCCCATCTGGTCCCGGAGCACCGCTGCGCGCTCGAATTCCAGCGATTCGGCGGCCTGTTCCATCTTTTGCCGGATCTGCCCGGTTACCTTCTCCGTGTTGCCTTCCAGGAAAAGGATGACCTGCTCGATGACCTCGTCATACTCCTCCCGGGTCGCCAGCCCGGCGCATGGCCCCACGCACCGATGGATGTAGTATTCCAGGCAGGGGCGCGGGTCGGTTCCCGTGATCCGCTTGGTGCAGGAGCGGTACGGAAAGAGCTTTTTCACCAAATCCATGGATTGCCGCACGCTGCCTGCGCTGGCGAACGGCCCGAAGTAACGCGCCCCGTCGGTGTGCGCGCCACGGGTGATATACACCCGCGGAAACTCCTCGGACAGGTCAACTTTCAGGAACGGGTAGGTCTTGTCGTCCTTGAGGCGGACGTTGAAATAGGGCCGGTGCCGCTTGATCAACGTGTTTTCGAGGATCAGCGCCTCGGCCTCGGTGTCGGTGACGATGTACTCGAAGTCGGCCAGTTCGCTGACCATCCGGCGCGTCTTGCGCTCCAGCCCTGCCGGCGACCCAAAATACGAACGCAGCCGGTTCCGTAGCACCGCCGCCTTGCCCACGTAGATCACCGCGCCCTTGGCGTTCTTCATCAGGTAGACGCCCGGGCGTTCCGGGGTCACCAGCAGGCGATGATCAATTTCGTCGCGAATCATTTCAACGCGGCCCCGTGCCTGACGCCGCCCCGGATCCCATGCAACACCGGACCCTGTGTCACGTCGAGCCCTATAACACGAATGATACGGCGATCAGCGCCACCACCAGCACACTCGAGAAAATGCCAATGCGCTTGAGTTCCGACCCCACGTGGTTGTAGGCCGCCGGCCGGTCAAAGCGCCGGCCACGAGGTTGCGTCTGCGACCGGCCGACGGGCCGACCCTCACCTACTGGAGCGGCCGCCGCCGCCGTGGTCGATGGCGCAACTGTCTCTGCCGGCGCCGAAACGGCCTCTGCTACGGCTGTTGGCCTCGCGCTGCCGGTTGCATTGTTGCGGTTCGCGGTGCTGCGACGCCGGCGGAGGTTGTTCTGGCGCGACGCTACTCGTTTGCCCTTGCTTGGCATTGTGACCCTCCACGCGCCGCGACGTCCGGGTGGTGGCCGTCAGCGCAGTTTGCAGTCAGAGTATTCATGGAAACGGCGGTTGTTGGCAACTGCCGTTGGCACAATTCAATAATACCAGCAAACGCCGGGGAATAGGCAGCGCACGCCTCGCGGGTTTATGTCACTGCCGCGCGACCGGGCCGGCGGCGCACGGAACAACGCGCTGCGAATCGCTGCCGGGATTGACCGAAAAGTGGATGCGCGAACCGCGGTTGCCGGTCTGCGCAGTAAAGGCGCGATCGTGCATCCCGCGCCAGGAGGCTACCGCGCCCCGCTACGCCCGGGGATGGCTGCGCTGGTACTCGTCGCGGACGTGGGAGTCGGTGAGGTGCGTGTAAACCTGCGTGGTTGAGATGCTGGAATGCCCCAGCAACTCCTGCACGTGCCGCAGGGAAGCTCCGTTCTGCAACAGGTGCGTTGCAAAACTGTGCCGCAGGGTGTGGGGCGTGATCTTGGGATCAATTCCCGACTTTTTCGCGGCGGTCTTCAGGATGTTCCACACCCATTGCCGCGTCAGCCGCTCACCACGGTTATTGATGTAGAGGGCGGTTTCGCCCTTCTTGTTGCTGACCAGATCGGCCCGCGGCCCGCCGATATATTCGCGCAGGTTGCTGAGGGCTTCGGGGTACAGGTACACGATGCGCTCCTTGGAGCCCTTCCCCCAGGCGCGTATGAATCCCTCCTCGAAATCGATGTCCTGCACGTTGAGCGCGACCAGTTCGCTCACCCGCACGCCGGTGGCGTAAAGGAGTTCCAGGATGCTGGCGTCGCGACGACCCTCCGGGGTGCCGGTGTCGGCAGCGGTGGTCAGCAGGAGTTTCACGTCCGCTTCGGTCATGAACTTGGGCACGGATCGGCCGACCCGTGGTGAACCCAGGTTCTCCGTGGGATCCTCGCTGATGAGTTCGTTGGCGCTCAGGTATCCGAAGAAAGAACGGACCGCGGCGACTTTGCGTGCGGTCGTGGAATCCCGGTATCCTTTTTTGTCCCGCAACTCGCTGATGTAGGCGTTGAGCAGGTCCAGGTCCACCGTCCGCCAGGTTTCCGGATCGTCGTCGGAGACGTTCAGATACTGGCCGACAAAGTCCCGGAACTGGTCCAGGTCGTTGCTGTAGGCGTCCAGCGTATTCTGGGAAAATCCGCGTTCAACGACGAGGTGCTGTAGAAATGCGTTCACAGTCTCTTTCATAACTCATCACCATCGGCCCGCTCTGGATCGCCATTTCGAGGCGCTGGGTTGCCCACAACCCGGCGGCGGACCGGTGCTATTATTGGTCATCCTTTAGAAAAAGACATAATAGCGACCCTGCAAGATTCGAGGATTTTGCGCTTGGGAGTACCCGATGCACCTTCCTGGTCCCCTCTCTCTCCTTCTGCAGGCCGGTGGCGCGCCTGCCGACCTTACCTGGCTCGCCTATATCGATATTTGGATCATCAGCGGCCTGGTGTTCCTGGCGGTGGTGGTCGTGGTCGGCAAACTGATCTGGGGACGGCTCCGGCGGCGCGACGATGAGGAGTACGACTGGTACTACGACGACGAATACGTAGACGACGAGTACATCATGGATGACGACTCTCCGGACGATCGCAGATAGGTTGCCGACGAGTACACTTCATATTGATGGGAAAATCCTACGTATATTAGGCCTTGCACAAAAACTAAATTCTGCCCAAAAACTCAGGCGTTTGCACAAAAACTCGGCAAGTTGCCCAAGAACTCCACGATTCTAGCATCCTGCCAAGTAAGGTCCGTATTCGTCATCTACTGAATGAGGCGAGTCTAAGCGCGGCTCCCCAGGCCACCATGGCAAGGCCGGCTACGAACCACCAACCACCAAGAATACCCCAGAAGGACCAAACGATACCAAGGAACCACCCGACACCAAGATAGAGGCTGGACAAGGCTGCGCCCACGGGTACTGCAATCACTCCCAAGGTGGCTATGCCAGCCCCTCCCCAAAGGAGGTGCTTGTAGGATGCGGAGCGATAAGCGATGAACACCGTAGCGGCATAGAGCAATGGCGCCAAGGCCACAACGCCAATCAGCGCAATAAGCATCAGTTCCATAATCTGTAACACCTCGAGCCTGTTGACAAATTGGTCAGGGCCTCCGGGATTGGCGTTTGGGACCGATGAGGATGTCAGCCGCCGAGGATCAAGACGATGATGATGAGCGCCCACGTCTTGGCGGCGAGTATCCAGTAGTCGAGGTCCAGAAGCGCGGCGGGAGTCTGCCAGGGGCGGATGATCGTAAGGGCAAATTCGACCGCTACGAACAGCCATAACAGCAATGGCAAAACGGACATGTCAAATCAGGTCCTATTCCCGAGGCTGACCGAAACTCCCAATGCGCTACGGGGAGGTCAGTTACTGCGTCGAAAACTCAATCGCGCCCTTTGACTAAAATGAGCGGCCAATTGGCCGCTCCCTCGTTTGACGGTGAGACCGAGCCTCACCACCGGAAAACATCCCGGACCGAGATCACAACGTCGGGGAATGCGGTAGGTGTGAGGGCACCGTCCATTTCCACAGTGCGCACATTGGCGTATGCCCCATCGCGAGGGTCGGTATGTATGTCAACAGCCTGAGCGTTGACGTCCGCCAACCAGGCTTCCGGTATGCCTGCCTCCGCGTAGGCGGGCAACTTATCACGACGGTCTGCCCCTATCGTTGTGTCCGCCACCTCGATCAGCAGCAAAACGTCCTCAGGTCGAGGATGGGCGTCTGCGTAGGATGCAGGACGTACCAGCGCAATGTCCGGCTGAACTTCCGTACTTTGGTCAAGAAACACGGGGTTTTGAACTCTCAGGATAACGCGGTCAGCAAGTGCGAGAGGTGCCGTTGCTTTGGTGAAAAAATCCACGCATGATGCGTGCCTGCTGCCGATAGGCGCCATGAGGATGATTTCTCCTTCCAATAGTTCGGTCCTCTCGTCCGGGGACAGGACTCCTGCTTCGCCCATCCGGTAGTATTCATCGACGGTGAACTTCCGTTGAATGTAATCCTCCTGGGGTTCCGCTGCTAACGTATTCATGATTCCTGATACCTCCCTTAGTGTTTCGAGTGCAGGCGGCGGCTCCATCAGCACCAAATCCGAGGGATCGGTTGCATCGAGAGGTCCAGGGTCTCGATTGAGGCCAAGCAGATATGTCGGATTGGCCGGGACCATGATGAACTCATCAAGCAGAATGGCCCCCTCATCGGGGGACAAGATACCGACTTCCAGCAGCGTGTCATACTCGTCCACGGTAAATCGACGGCGTTCATATGCATCACCCTGAATGGACATGGCTATCCTCCGCAAAAGGGATTGGGTGAACCTGATCTTTTCACGACCACTGAGTCTATTTTAGACCATCGTCTTTCAAATGTTGTGGTAGTCGCTCTGTCGACGTCATGCCCCTGATACCATGGGGTCAACTCTCCGGCGCCTTGCGGGAAGTTACGGTTCCACTCGTAGCTCTATGCTGCGCGAAGTATCTTGAGTCGCTGGCCCGCTTCCTATCGTTGCTTTTGCCTGAATCGTGTATCGGGTCGTATCGGCAGTCTCGGTTGGCGTACCTGATATTTGCCAGCGACGCCCGCCTCGGTCTACCGAAAACTGCAGCCCACCGGGCAACGGCGGATTGATTGATTGGCCAACTCCGTAGCAATCGCCGTCGGCAAGCACTCCCCCCTGAGCCGAACCAAACTGCCCCACAGCGAACACGTAAGACGGAGTGCCGGCCGCATACGTCAGGGTGCATGGGGTTTGGACCGATTGCGCCGCAGTTGGCGTCGGCGGGTAACTTCCAGAACAAGCTGCAAACGTCAGCACACCCAGCGCGAGCAGGGTGAATGCCATTGAGTTGAGTGAAAGTACCTTTCCTGATGAAAACATGTCATGTCCTCGTTGCCGTCAGCGATATGGCCGGGTGCCGCCACGATTCGGAACTACGATCCGTGTACATCGGAGGGACCCGATGGCGGAGCAACAAAGAGGTCATGGAATGGGTCGATCATGCAAGCCAGTCAACGACTGGAACCTCCGTTGCTCCGAGAGGATCGGCGATTGCTGAGGTCGCTGGTCGCTGCACATAAGCGAACAACGGAGGCATGAGGCCTCTCGTTTGAAACCGCTTATGTGATTGCACGATTTGTGCATGGGTAGGCCCACCTCATGGAGATGGGTCTTACCAACAACCTCAGCAACGCGACGCAACGTAGCATGCCTGCCACAGGGTGTCAACGCGAACGACGCACGAGGAATCTGAGTTGACGCACTGCCGGCCTACAGAGGAAATCATCTCTGAAAGCAGTGAACTAAGCCACTCGCAGTATTCCAGCGGGCGACGATGGACGCGATTGACAGCGAAGCGGCTCAACTGTTAGTTTCGCCGTTGCCACGGTCCTCAATACCTTGCCGAACGTCCCCGGTTGGACCATCGGGACGTACTCTGCGCTGATTTCATGCGGCAGGCAGGCATTCACATGCCTTCCTCGCGGAATTGGCGCAGGGCATTGGGCGACCGTGGCAAGTAGCCTGGAACCTGTTGTTCGCGAGGGAGGTGCCACGTGGCTCCAAGGTCGTCGAGACCCGCAGCTCAACGAAGTTGCCGGTCATCTTTGACAACGGCCCCGCTATTGTTCTTGTTGCTGTGCGTGAGCGCCGCCGGCTGTTTCAACGAGCCTCCGCCGCTAGGAGAACGAGTGCGGTCAGCGTGGGGGTCTTGCGCATGGCGGACGAACCATTTGCCGACCCCGACGATATCGGCATGGGTTTCCGACGGAGTGGTGTCCCTCACCGCTTCTGTTCCCGACACGGTCAGCCAGCAGGCCGACTCGATCCTGCTGTACAACTTTGCGGCTGAGGTTCCCGCCTCAATTTCCGAGATTCCACTATCGGACGGTGTCGGTTCCGGTTCCCACTACATCGTGGTTGATCCAGGTGGCACAGTAAAATTTGATGCGAGGACCGTCAGGCGCAATATGCTTGGCCTGTCCGTTTGTTCTTACGACGTCGGCCCAACTGACTATTAGGCCGCGCGTTTCGTGCTCTCGGACTCCATTATGAGCAGATACCAGGCATTGTCCATCATTTGTGTAATGGCTGTGTGGATGACGTCGGGGTTTGGTTGCGGAAATTCCGGCGCAGGCTACGCGCATACGCAAACTGCGCCCGTGCCGGACAGCACCCAAAGACCAGCAAGCGCTCCCGATATGTGCCTCAGAGCAGTGAGCGGTCTGCCGATACCATCAACGTCTGCTAGCTATTCCGGCAATACGCTAACGTTCACTGCCACCGTCAGCGGACAGGGCAGCGGATCGGTGCAAACCGTTCAGTTCGATTACGCCCGACGTTTTCAGCCCACTCAGTCCATGGTCGCTGATGTAGTGGACGGCAGGGCCACGGCCTCCGCCGCAGTCAAACCAGGGCACTCATACAACTACACCGCGCGCTCCCACGGCTCAGCGGTGGGGGCTGGCTACTACTGTTCCAGGTTTGCCGACGTCAGGAATGTCGCAGTACCTCACCCTGTACGCAGGTTAATGAATTGACGAAATCAGGCATGGATATCGTCCGCAGAACAATCCGCCACTGCGCAGGATGGTGTGCCCAGCGACTCACCCTTACCGTCACGCTCATGCTGATTGTCGCGGTGTCGATATTCGGGGTGGTGTCGGTCTGGAGCTGGCAGGCCATCGCCGACAATCCGACCCGCGATTTGGGGATGGAACAGGGGAACGACTGCACCGTGAGGATCACCAGCAAGGACGTGTGGGCCATCGGGGAGGAGGTACAAATCACTATCGCAGTTGCTGGCGACCCAACCACCTACCGACACCGATGGCAAAAAAGACAACTGCGATTCATCGAAGGCCAGGAGACGACATGGAACTATTTCACAGGCGACACGGCTACCATCGGAACGTTCGATAGAGAGCAGAAATTCTGGGTTGAAGTCCGCGCAAACGTGGCGAACTTCAACTGCAAATACCCTGCCGTGATGCGTAACGACACCCAGAAAATCACGATTGGCTCGTAAACATCTCCTGGCCACCACACTTTTGCGTCATCGCGTGAGGCATCATGATCAGACACCAGGCATTGTCCGTCATCTTGGCAGGGACTGTACTGATGACGGCAGGGTTCGGTTGCAGAATGTCCGGCGCAGGCGACCTCGAATTAATCGCACCGGTACTGTCCATCAACGAGGCCACAATGGACCCTGATTCGCTCGCGCTCCAGATAAGCAATGGCAACGGCGTGGGCGTGCAAACGAGATGCGATATCTCGCCATCCAGGAGCCGGTCAGGTCCTGGGTGGCACGCAATCAACGGCGTCCCGGATGTTTCGGCAAACGCCACGGCAAAATTTGTGGCCTCCAGTTTGAAACCGGGTGCGGAGTATTTGTTTCGTTGCCAATTCTACAAGACAGGATTACCGACGGGCCAGTATTCAGCGTACAGCGATCACCTTTCAGGATCTATTGGGAGCCGAAGATGATGCCCCACTGCCAATCAATGTCAGCTAACTTACTGCCCGTTGCCTGCTTCCTCCGGAGGAGGATCGTGCCCATAGCAACGTTAATACCGTTGTTGCTAATCGCGAGCGCGTGCTCGCATGAATCAGAACCTCCAGTCTCAACCGGCGTTGGCCAACATCACCGGACATGCTCCACCAACAACCGGTACGGGCGCGCGGAGGATGTGCGAGTATCCGATGTCTCCGACACTTCCCTGAGCATCCATTGGACAAACCCCAACATCAACCCGTTTGAAACGAGGGTGCAGATGCTGCGATTCTTTGATGGCCTGGCCCCTCGCTTGGAGAAGACCTCGTGGGTCATTGGGCAACCGGGCGCGAATATATTTACCATCGACTGGTTGAATGCAGACGCCCGGTACGTGGCGTCGGTTTCTCTACATTGGCACGATGCCCTGGGTAATCGATGTTCGTCTCCTGCAATCACTGACCCATTCGCCACCACCCAATGAAGATGCTCGCTCGAAGAGGCTGCGCGAAGTCCGTGATGGCCAATATGATCGGTCGTGGATTCCACGCCTCTTCAGGTGTAATTCTCTCTCTGCATCATTCATTCTTTCCTGACAATGGTTCCACGACACCACCGCCCTGTCCTCACGCCCTAACTTTCCGGAACATCTATGTTGGCAAATGCGCCCCATGTCGAACACCTGCCACGAATGTTCGGTGTGGGCCATCTCCTGGCCTCAAACTCGTACCTGTCGCCGGCCACTGGATGGGATATCTCCCAATACAGTGGCGACCACTGCGAGATGACCAAGTTACCTCCCGTCCAGGAAGCGTCGCCGGTCCGCCGATAGCGCACCTCCACTTGACCACCGGTGATAAAGCGGTTGGGCACGGATGCCTGATAAAGCACTCCGCCTCTGGCGGTGTGGGTTGCACGACCTCCTTGTGGAGGAAGCCAATCGTCGTTCACGCCGCCGAAGCACCTGAGCGACTCAGAGGCTGCTGGCGTGGCAATAGGTTCAATAAGTTCAGCAGGTCTGCTGCCACTTACCAGGACCAGAAGGACAATCGCCACTGTCAACGTTGTGACCGATGCGAATAACCGACGCCTGCTCCTCATCCTTTTCAGCGTTGTTAGCAGCGCCGGAAATATGTTCAGCATGCAGAGCCCTCTCGTCTGTAGGTGATTGGGGCGCTTACATCATGCCGAGAGAACGCAGGCAGCGCTAAGATCGTTGCCAACAATGGCCGGAAGTTCCGTCTGCGGATACTCCGGACAATTAAGCGAAGCATCTCTGGCACCCTCCTTGCGAAAAGCCAGACAGGGATCACTTGCCACAGTACCCTGATGCGTCGCATCAATTCCGCAAGGAAGAAGGCATCCCTGAGGCTTTCGCGAATTGATGTGAGGCACGCCCAATGGTCTTTCCAAGGGCATGATGAAATACCAAGGGACTGTGACGATACGTATCGTATCACACGCTATGCCGCTGCGCAGCGTGTCCCTCGCGGCCTGAATCGCCAATACGCAGCGGAGCAGGGAACGTAAGAGGAACCTCTGCCTGTCGGACAATCTCTGATTTTGTACAGCCTCGTTGTGGTGGCCGTTTGACGAGGTTTCGTCGAGGTATGGGACGCCGACCTCTGCGTTCTCGCATTGTTGGGAGGTTTTGAAGGATAGCGGCTATCAGCCCGGAGATTTTCCCCCAGCTAGGGGTGGGTTGGATAGCCCCTTGTTTGGGTAGTTCCTGTTGGTCGGTTTTTTGATACTTTGCGCTTGCAGAAGTATTGACACTGCTAGGTGGTGGGGATAGGCTGGGGTTAAATACAGGAGGCAACTTCCGCTGTGTAAAGGGTTTAGGTTGACGTATTTCGTTGGTCTAAACCTTTAGCGTTAGTTTAGGAGGACAGCTATGCCAGAGTTTGGTATCACGTTGGATGTATCAGTTGAGCGACGGTCAAAGCAATGGGCCGTCTGGGCGAATGGGGTGGATTTTGTTGCGTACGGATCTACCGAGGACGCTGCGATGGACAAGGTTCGGGAGATGCTCCAGTCCTTAGCGTTGAGTTTTGAGGAACCTGGTGAGTTTGAGGCATATTTGCAGGATCGTGGAATTCAGTACCTCATTCGCGATGTGCCTGAGCTTGTTGAAGGTGGTGATTCCCGCCCTGAGCCCAGTGCCCGTTTCTTTTCAGGAATGTTGGGTGTGTCCTATGCTTGCGCCATCTGACCTTTCGAAAATGGAGGTTGATGGGATCATGGCGCAGATTGGATACGTGAGGTCACAGTTGCCGACGGCAAGTCCTGTTTACATTCGTCAACAGGACCGTATTGTTGTCGGTTTTGACGATCAAGGTAATACGCCCTGGGTTGATCTCGTTAGAGTTTTGATAGCGCATGGCGTTGACGGGGAGGCTTTGCCGAGGGCGTACGACGCTTTGTACGGCATCTAGGATCGGCCGTGGGTTGATTAACCCAGAGAGGGGCGGGTTTGGATCCCACCCCTTTGCATGGTGTTAGGGTGTGGATGGTTTTTAGGGTTTGAGGTTTGTGGCGGTCGTGGAGTCGTAGCCGTAGTAGTCGGTCATTGATGGCACTGCTGATTGTGCTCCGCTATGTGTTGTGATGAACGATCCTCGGCAGTGGGGATCAACCTGCCTGCGGGGGCTGATAGCCGGCTACCTTCAAAACCTCCCAGCAGTGGGAGAACGCAGGGATCGGCACATCGTACCTGACGGAAACCTCGTCAACGGCGGCACGCAAGCTCGCGGCATTGCGGGCGCCACCGGGGTCCAACTGACGCTCAACCCAATACGTATGCTGCCACAGCCGCCGGCAGTCATTCTCCCCGGCGATCAACCCTGACATCGACGATTGGTTCACCTGGGGCTGCGAGCCACATGCAACAACCGTGACGGTCACCACCGACCACACCAAAATGAGCCTGACCATACTCATCTTGCCAAACCTCCCTCCATAAAAGGTCCCAACCGAACAGCAGAAACTCCCCCGGCGCAAGGGAAAGCCGGGGGAGTCTGTTTGCCTGTATTGGGCATGGGTCCAGTTATCGCCGGGGATTGTACCCCCGTACCAAACTGAAATTCACGAACTCGCGCAGCAGGTTTTTGGCAATTTCGCTGCCATCCAATCCTGAGGGCTAAGCAACGCGCACTCACCGGAGTTTCCGCGATACACCCGACCCTCGGCGCGATTATAACGTCCGACCTCGAGCTGTCAAAGCCAAAGCCCGCTCGGGAAGTCACCGAAATCTGCAACGCCCGCCTGAAACGTGGGCAGTCCATGCGGGACGGCATCGAAAGAAAGCAGGATCAATCGTCCGCTCCCGCCGTTTTGACAACGGCTGGACAATCTGTCAGAATTATCATTGCGGTGAGAATGCATCCGTAGAGATGCGCGCTGCGGACCATGCGAGAGCCCCGATAGTCGGCGGCCGCCTGGCCCACTCCGTGGAGGGTTCGGTACCCCCACGACCTTATCTCACCGCAGTCCATGTCAGAGCGGCGATGACCGCCGGCTGCCTGGACCTGTTCAGTGGAGGGTTCCGTACCCCCACGGTTCTCTCACACCCACGTGAACGCCTGGAAGGAGGCCGTCTGGAAAAGATTATGCATGCGATAACAATACAAATGTTCCCCCAACCAGAGTCGCAGGGATAAGGTAGCCGAGTGACGGCTCACCGGGGGATCGAGTATCTCCAAACTTCAATGATGGCATTATCCGCATCGTCACACTACCTTGAGGAGGAAAAAGAAAAAGCCAGAGCGCGATACGTTGACTTGGAGGACAAGTGCCAGGCTGTGCACCTGGCCATCGACGCCTTGCAACGGGAAATGGACCTGTTGAATGATGGCTCAACGGGTTTCGACACATCGCCAGCGATTGACCTGAGCCGCTGCAAGAACTGGGAGGAACGGCTGGAACAGATCGCCATCGCCAACAGAGGATACCTGAACCTGGCTCATGCGCTGGAGGTAGTGATGGCAGCGGGCGTGCTCAGGGGCAGCGAGAGAACCCTCCGCGGGGCAATGCTGAAATCGATCAGACACAACGCCCAGGACTGGGAATCGGTCGGGGACAATCTCTTCAGATACATACGCCATGAGGACCAGGGCAACGAGGGACCCTGAATGGAAATTGAACAGCCACGCGGGACGTGGTACAATCGTTCTTATGAAAACGGCGTCACGGAGCGGTATGAACGCTCCGCAACGCCTGGCCCACCGGAGAAACGGTGTCCCCAGTGGCCCCACCACAGTTTAGACTACGGTCAAAGTCTTATCAATGGGCAGAGTCCATCGCCGCCCAATATGGCGAATGGCCCCCGCTCACGCCGTCTCTCCGGCACTCACCCCAATCGTGCAGAACGCACGACCCTGGGACCCGCTTCAGGAGAGACGGACATGAGCGCGATTCCGAATGAAACCCCCATTGCTGCCCCATCGCAGGACTCGGATGGAGTGGACGCACGTCGCATCGCACGCGGTCAACGCATCGCGGCATCCACGTCCATCGTCCAAACCAAAGACGGCTGGCAAGTCCCGTCCGACTCACGTCGGGACATTTATTACCGCGTCTGGGTCGATGAGAACGGCGCACACTGCAGTTGTCCCGACACGTTCAGGACCTGCAAACACATCCTGGCGCTCCAGATCAAGCTCAATGGAGACCGTCAAACCAGGGCCATCCCCGCGCTGGCCTGGACGCCCACCTCGTCAACCGTTGAGCATCAGATCCCGGAATCCGAGCCCGTTATCACAATGCCGGCGCCGGAGGAGCAGGCGCCGACGCCGAGACAACCGATCGATTGGCGTGCCTACCACCGAACTCAGACCAATGAAGGATGGCTGTTTCCGCAACTGCTGCATGCCCTCTGTGCGCTGGTTCCCGAACCGGCCAGTTCGGCGACAGGTCGCCCACGGGTTCCGGTACGCGACCTGCTTTTCGGCGAGGTGTATCGGGAGTATTCCGGCCTATCATCCCGGAGGTGTCATAATACTATCGAAGAAATCGCTATGGACGGGTGGATCTCCCGACCCTATTCGCCCAACGCGGGCACGACATTTTTGAACCATCCGGAAACCACCGATTTGCTCCGTGCCCTCATCGCTGAGTCAGCCAGGCCCCTGCGGGGCATCGAGCGAACGTTTGCGCCCGACAGTTCGGGATTCAGCACCCGCACTTACGGTCGATGGCACGATGAAAAGCACGGCGCCGTCAAGACGGGCGCAACCTACGTCAAAACGCACATCATGGTGGGGGTGAAGACACACATCATCACCGCGGCTGCCGCATCGGTGGAGCCGGTTGGCGACATAACTGCGTTCCCCAAGTTGCTGGAAGAAACAAGAGGAGCGCACTTCACGATCGATGAATTGGTGGCAGACAGCGCATACCGCAGCGAGGCAATGCTGGAATGGTTGGATGCTCGGGGCATCGAAGCCTGGATCCCGTTCCACAACAACGCGAGGTTTCACTACGATGGTTCGCTGTGGGACAGGCATCTCGCGGTATTCCTGCTCAATCAGAGCCTGTTCGTCCGGCACTATCATCAGAGGTCCCAGGTCGAGACGGCATTCTCAATGATCAAGACCAAGTACGGGGCTCACGTGCGGGGCAAAACTCCCACCAGCCAGGCCAACAACGTGCTCTGCAAGCTACTGGCCAACAACCTGTACGTGCTGATCCGCTCAATTTTTGATCTTGACTTGGCGCCCGAGTTTGAGAAATGCGAGGCGCTCCAAAATGCCGCGTAGAAGGCGCTGTTGCCCGCCGACTACGCAACTTGAAGGAGCGCACCATGCCGCAGCTAAGAGAACATCCCTACATCTGGACCACCTGGCTTCCTAAACTGCTCACCGGCGAGACCTGCTGTGAGTGGAGCGTGTGGTTCAAGGCCCATTACCGGGACTGGTCGAAGTCCGAGGGGGACTTCGACCAGTCCGAGTGGCTCATGCGCCATACGGCGCTTCTCAACCAGCAGAAGGCGGAACGGGCCGGCGACAACCGCTGCGTCTACGTCGAAGGGCAGAACGCTTTCCGGCTGCGAGGCAAGGCAGCCACGCTGGCCGGTCGCCCCGACCTCGTTGTGCTCGACGACCGGGACGCCACCGTCATTGACGTCAAGGCCGGACGTGAACAGGCCTGGCACCGCGTGCAGGTCATGATCTACCAGTACGCCCTGCCGCTGGTATTTCCGCAGTTCCGTGATGTCCGATTCCATGGCGAGGTGGTGTATCCCACCCGCACGGTGCAGATACCCCAGGGATCGCTGTCCAAGCAGTTCATTCAGGAACTGGTCAACCTGATTCGCCGGTTGGGATCAGACACGCCGCCCGGACGGGCGCCGAGTTGGTCGGAATGTCGCTTCTGCGACATCAGCGGTCTGGATTGCTCGGAACGCATCGATGGGGACCATGGCCTGGAGGACATAGAAACTGACGCCTTCTGAGCGGGTGTGCTGCCCTAGCGCTATAGCCTGTCAACTCGCTCCGCTGGCCGTAATGTCCCGTCGTTGCTTCCAGTCAAACGAAAACCGCGACGGACCGACCCTACGGTCGGTCCGTCGCGGCGGGGTAGGATGAAATCCGACGGCTACTCGACGAGACCGCATGGGCCTGGCGTGCCGGATATGAAGCAGGAATTATTTAGGACGCAGGTTGGTCGTAACCGGAGCCTGACGGTTCCGTCGGGATGATGAGCTATTGTTCCCGGTCAGTGGACCGAACGATTATTGCGATGCCTGATTACGGCAAGTCCTCGCCTCGCGTCCTATAATTAGGAACGGGCGCGACATCTGAGTCTGGATCTTGCGCGTAAATTGCTCAGAGCAGATGGGGTTGACAAACATGGTATAATCGCGACATTTATACAGGTAGAACGACTAAATGGCCACGGATGCTGACAGGATTTTTTTTCGTCTATTTGACGCACATGGTGCTTGAAAACAATGGTGAAATAACGGAATAACGCGCCGCATCTTGTGCCATGGGTCGGTCCATCCAAACAGCAACGAGTCCCGCTGACCTCCAGCGGGACTCGTTGCTGTTTTCTCTATCATCGCGTTCGTTGATAAATTGTATTTAGCAACAACCAAACCACCCAAAGGAGACACCATGCTGCCACAAACGCCTTTTTTTGAAGCACCCATCATGGTCGGGCTTCATTACGAGGAAATTATTAAGGAACCGGCACCCGAACCGCAAGAAGCAGAGGCGCGTTTCCAAGTCAATGGCAAAAGCGAAATAGCATTTGTGCCTCTATACGCGGTCAACGAAGAGCATTGCAGGGCGTACGGGGCGATTATCGGCGGCAAGGGCAACGAGGTGATCGTGGAGTTTCCGCCGACTACGTTAGGGCAGACTCGCTTTGTTGCCTTGAAAGAAGACCTAGATCGCATCGCCATCTATAAGGACAGGACCTGATGATACTCTCACGAGTTGCGATTCGGGCTGAAATCGAAGCGCACAGGCTCTCGATCCAACCACTCGATGATTCGCAAATAGGTGTCTCGTCGGTTGACCTGACTCTCAGCGAGAGCCTTTTGGTTATGCCGAACATCGAGGACGCAGGCGACATCATTGAACCGTCTAAACTGGGTTTCAAAGTGATGCCTGAACTGATCGAACGGGGTGAACTGCGCCCCATACCAGAGCGGGATCCGTATATTCTCAAACCCCGAGAATTGGTGTTGGGTTGGACCAGGGAAAACTTGCAATTTGCAACCAGCCTTGCCGCACGGGTTGAGGGTAAAAGTACTCTGGCTCGGCTTGGTCTTTCAGCGCATATAACCGCACCCACAGTTATCGCTGGCTATCGCGGTACGTTGTGCTTGGAGATGTACAACTGCGGCCCGTACCGCATCAAACTCGAGGCAGGCATGGCAATCGCTCAACTCGTCTTAGAGCAAGTCGAATTGCCGACAAGAGAAGGGTACGACGGACAGTTCCTGAACCAACTAAATCCTACATAGCTTCGGCTCTGCTTCGGTGGAAAGCAAGGGCAGACCGTGACCTAATGGCTATGGAGGTGCTATGAGCGCAGATGAATTGGGAACCGCATTCTGGCGTAACGTTGAGGCTATCGTTATGCCCAACCAGGACCGCGTAGCGTTGATCTATCGGGACACGACTAACCCGTTTCGGCCACGGTTCATCTTGGGCGATTGGCCTCTGCAAAACCCTATGCTGGCGATGGGGCGGGGGCCGAACATCAAATGGTGTACGCTGGAAGGCAGCGACGACCCAGATCGCTACCCGTACACTGAGATTGATGCGCCCACCGATGAGGAGATGGACGCGTGGGATTTCGTATGGCGTGCCCCGGAACTGTAATACCGGCGCTCCCTTGCAGGAGCGCCGGTAGAGATTTCAGCGTCCCTGCCGGCGAAAAGTCGCCATGATTGGAATCACAATCACAGCGACTGGGGAATACTGAAGGAAGCAGCAGAACCCACGTACACCGGATTTTACCCGGCCGGTTTCTAATGTCAATCGCTGCACTGCACTGGCACGGGGAACCATGCTCCGCCTCCGCCAACTACCCCTTACGGGTTATTCGAACTGCGAAGTTCCTGGCATCTTGCGCCAAATCGTGCGTCGCACGTATGACCAGTGCGAGCTCCCGCCCCACGCTGCCAGATGTCCACTCTGGCAGCGAAACCGATAGGCCGAGATCCGAGGGCATCAGGGCACCCCGCATATCTACCGGCCAGTGGATTTGATCTCCATCAGGTACTGGGACTGGCTGCCAGTCGTATCCCACATACTGCATGTCGGCCACCGTATGACCGCCGAACATCTCCTGGTCAAAAGCGACCACCGCCTCCACTTTCGATTTGGAGGCAAGGTTGAAGAAATTCTCGCCAGGGGTCCCCCTGTCGGCAACGCCGTCTTCCAACGTCCCATGTCCTGGTTCCAGGTCGAATGCTACCACCTGTAGACTGGACAGCTCCAAGGCCCCGAAACGCCGGAGCGCGTCATCGAAGCACTGGACCAGTGGAGGTAACACCACCGCGGGATTGGCAATACCATCTTTCAGTCCGACCTGTACCCATGCGATCTGCGCTCCTTTGGCCTCCGGAGTCAGTTCCGCCTCGTTCATACCCCACAGGAGACGGTATGGCGGTCGGGGCGTTACTGTTGACCGCGTCGTCCGTCCATGCCCGTCGATCGTAGTCGTCATA
>JAPOQH010000009.1 GCA_026710825.1 Chloroflexota bacterium
GATCATAGTGCCTTCGCCGACCGGCAGGCCATCGGCCATTGCGGTGCCGAAGAGGAATGCTGGCGGCAGGGTGGCGCCGGACGCGCCACCCTGGGCTGAGACCAGCCCCAGTGGCAACGCCAGCAGCAGGGCGATGAGCCCAGCGGCCGCCAATGCTCCTAATCTTTTCATATCACTTCACTCCTGCTTGTGGGTTGTCCCTCGCCCCGTCCCCTTGCGGTTCCGGAGCGAGGGTACTTTTTCCCTGTGACTGCTTCTTTCGATCCGATATACGCTGGTTGACGCTTACCAGATTTCCAGGTTCCAGCAGTCGCCGCCGGCGCAGGTGAAGTTGACCAGGCGGCCGTTCCAGTCCACGTCCTCCTGGCTGTCCTTGACCAGGACCCAGTACGGCTGGCCGGTGTTGAGTTCGTTCAACGTGTTCAGTTCAGCGAACTCGGGGCGCGGGTCGTAGAACGTCCATTCCTTGGAGGTGTTATTGAAGTGGAAGATGGCATCCAGGTTGTCGCCCAAGCCGACAACGGCATCAGGCAGCGCCATGGCCACGCCGGGCACTCCCGCTTCAGCCAGAACTTCAAACTGGGCCACGCGGGTCTCGTTGCCAACCCTCACTTCCACCGGGTAGAACCCCGGATCCAGGAAGGGCACCAGGATGTCGGTGACCGTGGCGTCGCCTTCAAGGTCGGTGTTGACGTTGCGGTTGCCCAAGCGGTTGGCGCCATCGATCCGGACCTCGTCCACCAGCGTGTAGGGAGGCATTCCCTCGATTCCGATGGAGATGGTCTGGCCGGGGCCGGCGGCCGCCGGGGTGATCGTGAGATGGGCCGGCGTGACGTTGAAGCTGGTTTCCTCTTCAATGTCGTCCCGTCCGTCCTCGTATGTCACCGTGACGTCGTGCTCGTCGCCGATCTTGATGGTGCTGCGGAGTTGGTACTCGTAGCGGAAGCGGCCCGTGCTACCGATGTCGGCGTTGCGGGTGCGACCGTCCACCTCGATGGTTACCGAGTTGTCCTGGTCGGCGGTACTGATGGGCCAGTTGGTGCCGCTGATGACGATGAAGTCCCGGGGACTGGCCGTTTCCGGCGCCACCGTGACGGTGGGCTCCAGGATGGTAATGTCAACCTCGCCCTCGAATCCGCCTTGGTCAACGACCTTAACGGTGTAGGTACCGTCGTCCAGGGTCGGGTTGTTGCTGGAACTGGAATCAGTCCAGACGCGAACCGTGGCCGAGAACTCGCCGGAACTGGTCACCTTGACGTGGCGGTCAGCGCCGCTGTCTTCGGTGCCAGCGTCGGACACCACCAGGGGTTCGTCATCGATAGTGATGTTGCTGACCAGGATGGTGGAGTTTTCGGTGAAGCCGCTGCCGGAGATGATGATGCTCGCGTTGGGAGCAACTTCCGTCTGGCTCAGATCAAGGCTGGAGGGCACGACGCCCATGTAGATGCGCTTGGTATCAACGCCGTCGGCAACCGCAATCTGGATCTGCTCGCTCAGGCCGCCGGGCAGGTCGAACACGAAGTCGCTGCCGTCCCGTTCGGGAGTGAAGCAGTCAGTGTTGCCACTGGCCGACGTCCAGGCGCAGGTCGGGCCGAGCGTGATGCTCGAAATGGCCTGCGTGAAGTCCCGGGGCTTGACCGTCACTTCGTCGCCGAAGTTCGCCGAGTCCGGACTCACCGTGACCGACGGCTCCAGGTCGAAGGTGTCAACGTCGCTGGAGAAGCGCGGGCTGCCCGCTTCAGAGTCGACCGCGCAGATGTGGTTGACCGGACCGGCGTCGAACTCGTCCTGATGCACCGTGAAGGTCACCACGAACTTGTCGTCGCTGCCCACCGAGGCCTCGCCCAGCGACTCGGCATCGGAGTTGCCAACCAGAGCCTCACAGCTTTCCGGCTTGGTGTCGGCGATCAGCACGTACACTTCGGCGCCGGTTCCATTGTTGAATCCGGTTCCGGTTACGGTGATTTCCGTCCCACGGCCGGCGTCCTCATCGCTGAGGCTGATCTTGGCCAAGGTTGCCAGCGGCGCGCCGCTGCCCTCCACATCGTCCAGCTTAACTTCAGGGTCACCCACGCTTTCGTCGGGGCTCAGCACGGAGTAGCCCACGCTGTGGGTGCCCGCTTCAGTAGGGTTCTTCACGCCGGCCTTGTCCAGCACCAGCTTGATGCCACTGGCCTGAGCGTCAGACCAACTGTCGAAACCTGTGTCGTTGCCAGGGTTGCGGTCGGGTACGAACACCTGGATGTCCCAGTCGTCGTCGCCGCCAAAGTGGTCGTCGTCGTCAACCACCACGGCGTCGGTCACATAGACCCGACCCGTGGTCCTCCCGACGAAGTAAACTTTGCTCATATCGATGTCGCCGACCTGGAAGTCGTCCTCCAAGTACAGCACCACGGAGCTGCCGGCCCGCAGAGCGCCAGGATCATCAAGGGTAAGCGTCAGCTTGACACTGGCGCCGCCCGAGGTGCTGCTGCTGGCGATCTTGTCGCTCGCGGCCTCCGGAATAACCGGCGGTGTTCCGGTGCCGTCGTCGCCATGGCTGTGATCCTCGGAAGGATCCTCAATACCCCCAGCCACGTGTTCGGCAATGCATTGCGCCTGTGCAATCGCAGTTCCAGCATCATCGCAGCCGTGGGCCAGAGATGTCCGAGGCGATATCACCGACAGCGCAACCACCGCGGCCAGCACTCCAAACACGGCCAGCGACATCAAGGCCACTGGCCAGATGTGCTTTCTGGTTTTGCTAGTCATTTGCTGTAATCTCCTTTGAGATTGCCTTTCTGCTCAGTTCTGGACCGGCCCCCGGCGCTAGTCCATTGGCGCGGCCCAGAACTTTTACCTTCCGGATGTAGTCGATTACTCGACCGTTACACGTACGTAGCTTGAGAGCTTGTATTCCAGATCGGCGTTGAAAGACCCGACGAAGATCAGGTATTCCCGGCCAAGAACCAGGCCGTCAATCGAACCGGATTCACTATCAGGATTGTTCACGACCGCCGTACCGAACTCTTCAGAGTTGATAAGGCTGACCGCGATGAGCGTGTATCCGGTGGCGCCAGCAGCGGAATCCCAAGATACGAGCACGATGCCGCTGCCCACTGGGTTGACTCGCACGTTCGTCGGCGCAGCCAGTGGAACCGGCTCCACAGTCACCATGAACGTCTGCGTGGCAGACAGGCTGCCAGAGTCGGTGGCAGTCACCGTGATGGTGGCCGAGCCTGCGGAGACGCCCGTTACCGTCACCATGCTGCCGCTGGCGGCGGCGGTGGCTACGGTGTCATCATCGGAAGACGCGTTGTAGGTCAGCGTGTCGCCCGCGTCGTTGAAGTAGCCGGACACGTCCATGGCTTCGGCCGTGTGGCCTGCCGTGAGCGTTATATCGCCAATCGTGCCGACCGTCGTGGGAGCGGTGTTGGCCGCCACCACGGTTACCGTGAACTCCTGCGAGGCCGTCTCGCCGGCCAGGTCGGTGGCGGTCACCGTGACGGTGGTCGAGCCAACCTTCAAACCGCCCACGATAATCATGCCGTCGGCATTGACCGTCGCGGTGGCGACCGTGTCGTCGGCGGACGACGCGCTGTAGGTCAGCGTGTCGTCAGCGTCGGCGTCGCTGAAGTACGTCGAAACGGCCATCGTGGATGTCCGCGTTCCGCCAGCCGTGACGGTGACGTCTGCAATCTTGCCGACCGCCTTGGGAGCCGTATTAGCGGATTCCACCGTGACGGTGAACGTCTGTGAGACACTCAGCTTGCCGGCCATGTTGCCGGTGTCGGTGGCGGTCACCGTAATGTCGGCCGAGCCAGCCATCTGGCCCATGATGGTTACCGTGCTGCTCTCAACACTGACGGTGGCAACAGCCATGTCACTGGACATCGCCGTGTAGGTCAGCATGTCGCCCGTGTCGGTATCCGAGAAGTTCCCGGAGACGTCAACCTCCACGCTCTTTCCAGCCGTTACCGTCTGGGGGTCGATGGCATCGCCAGTCACGGGAGCCACGTTGGTCCGATCGGTCGTCGCCATGTCGGCGGTTGACCACGCGCTGCGGCCCTTGGCATTGACTGCGCTTACGCGGTAGGTGTACTTGGTTTCGGGCATGAGCATGGTGTCCATGTAGGACGTGTCCGTGCCCGTTAGCACGACGTAACGCTTGGCGAAGAGCGCTTCCACCGCCGCCTTGGCTTCGTCGGAGAGCTCGACGCTAGTGTCGGTGACGTTGCTGGGCTCCGTGTTGAGGAAGTGGGCGCAGTACATCGATTTGTCGTCGCTGTCCATGTCGGGGTCGGCACTGCTGCCGGCTGCTCCCAGCATTCCCTTGCAGTTCAGCGTCTCCCACCATTCCATGGCGTTGGAGAAGGCGAAGCTGCGGTTGGCTCCGTCCTCGCCCGAATATCCGTCGGACGGGATGGCGCCCATCATGTCGCCGGTGTACCGCCGCTCGATGATGTAGCCGGTGATGTCCGCGCCGCCGGTGTCGGACGGAGCAGTCCAGCTCACCGTGATCTCCGTGGCGCTGGTGGCAGAGGCATTAACCGCTGTGGGCATTCCCGGAACCACGGCCGGGCCAGTGGTGGCTTTGGCGTCGTTGTCGTTGGTGACCACATACTGGTCGCCGTGCCCGACGAACGCGCTGCTGGTAGCCACTATGTTGATGCCGAATACGCGGTAACAGCGCCCGGTTTCGGCCGCCAGGCCAGAGTGGGTGTAGGAAGTGGTGGTGATCATGGTGTCTGCCACCAGCACGGTCCAGTCCTCGGCGCAATCGCCCATGGCGTTCAGCGGCGAACTCTCGATCTTGTAGCCGATGATGGGCGCCGCGGTGATGTCAAAGGCCCGGGCGTTCCAAAGCAGCTCGATCGCCGTGCGGCCCATCGCCTTCGCCACCAACCCGCCAGGGCTGTCCGATGCGAATGACGTTAGCGTGGTAGCGCTCACGGCGTCAGTGGGGACGCTCCGCCTTGTGCTGCCCGGCGCGTTGTTGATGGTGGACACGCGGTAGTACTTCGTTTGACCCTGAACCAGGCCCTTGTGCTCGTACGCCAGCTTGTCGCCGGCGACGGTGGTCAGAAGTGACCAGGTCTTGCCATCGTCAGACACATCAATTTCGTAATTGATGACTTTGCCGTGGCCCACTTCCTCAGTGCCGTCAATCCCCGGCGCAGTCCATGCCACGTCGATCTGGGTCTCTGAGGCAGGGGTCGCGCTGGGAGTCTGGGGAGCGTCCGGCTTGCCGGCAGGCGCCGTAGTCACCGGTGTGGTCAGGGACGCCTCGGTGTACACATTTGTCAAGTCAGCTTTGTTATGGGCCGCAAAGACACGGTAGTAATACGTTGTGCCTGCGATCACCTTGTGCGAAGTAGCGGTGACGGGATCCCCAAGCTCGTCTGTATGGGTCCGGGTTTCACCAGTTACGGTAATCTCGAGATCTCTCCAGTCAATCCGGTCTTCCGAACGCTCCAGCCGATACACTTTAGTTGTATCGGTAGACGCGAGTTTTTCAATCTTCCAGTCCAGCTTGATACTTGTCCGACCAGCATTGACGTTGTTGATGCGCTTCGCCGTCAGCGTCGGGCGATTCAGCAGGTCGTCGGTTTCGTCATTGTCTGTGACGTCATCACCATCTGGATCACTGGCCGGAGCTCCAGCAACAACGTCTTTACGGTTGTCGACTGCCAGAGCTGCTGACCAGGTGGCATCATCGGTATCCCACTCGCCATCTGCCAGATTCCTCCTGACGACCGAGTTGACCGCCATGACGCTGAATTCCCAGTACACTTCATTGTCATTAGCGGTTGCTGCGTCATCATCGGCGCCGTCCGCATCCAATGGGCCGAATTTGGCGAGGACGCTGGGAGTGAGCGCCAAGCTGGTACTTGCCTCGACGAAGTGCATATTCGCCACATCCGCTCCAGTGCTGGGGTTTTCTGCGGTGCCGCCAGACGCAATCCCATCACCATAGATGTAGTAACCGACAACGGGAGCGCCGGGCAGAGGAGTGCCGCCAGCCGACGTGTCTGGCTCGTCCCAATACAGCCACATACGTCCTGCGGGATTAACTCCAGCTCTCAGATTTTGCGGCGCGGCAGGAATTGCTCCTGCCTCTGTCTCAGCACTTTTCGCAACGGAAGCAGCGCTTTCTACCGCAGAAGCGCCCATGCCGTTGGGGTAGTTGGTGGCGCTGACCCGATACCACCGTCCTTGCATTTCTAGCAGTTTCTTGTGGGTGTACGTGCAACTATCGCCAGTGCCCGTACACATGGCCTGCATGGGGGTCTGCTCAGCCAGTTTGGAAAATGACCTGCCGTCCTTCGACACTTCGATCTTGTACTTCTTGACCGGCGCGCCGTCGGGATCCTCCGGCGCAGTCCAGGTCAAGGTGATTTGCGTCTGTGTCATCGCGGGAGCTTCCGCACCGTCTCCGGCAGCCACAACAATATTCGTGGGCGCGTCTGCCTCCATGGATTTGTCAGTGGTTGCGGAAATACCGCTGAGCACTGAGCTTGACCCGCCGGAGTTGAACGCAAAGATCCGGTAGTACCGCTTTTGCACGGCCATCAGATCCTTGTCGTCGGTGAACACGGTGGAGTCGTGGTTGGGCTCCAGCGAGTACCAGACCTTGCCGTCGTCCGAGTAATCTATGCGGTAGCCGTCGGGGGTCCCGCCGGTGGTGGGGGCCTCCCACATCAACTCGATACTGGACGGGCCGAGGGCTTTCGCCGTCGGTTTCATCGGCATCCCCGGGATTTCTTCTGCTTGCGCCAGCGCCGAGTTGGGCGTCAGCGTCATGTAAAGGGCCAGCGCGCCGATCACGGCTACCGCCGCGATTAAGGGCACTGACCACATCAGTTTTCTCGTTTTTCTGCTCATTTGACAAAATCTCCTTATGAGACCGTCAGTTGCGTGTTGGGTGTTACTTTCGCGCGCCCTCGGCCCGTTAGTTCCGGGGCCAGTCAGTTGTGTTGCCCGCGGGCGGGCAGGGGCGACTTTAGATATATCCTCAGCTGTTCGCACCTCCTTGCGGTGAGGCCGTCTTTGGGGCCGGCGTATGGACGGCCGTGGGTGACGGCAGGATAGATTCCCAGTTTTTCAGTTTGATTCTACATTCCAAAGCATTACCCAAGTATTACGGAAAGACCGCCAATTTTGGTTGTTTTCAAAATGCGTCCACCCAATGTGGACGGCGCATCAGCGGATTATTAGGTGCATAATGAATCGCTGACCATGCAAGATCGCGGCACCATGTACCCTACTGACCTGGAGCGTAGTCTTACCAGCGGATAGACCTATGGCCACAGAACCCCGGCATAAAGACGGCGTTCCGATCGTTTCCGCCATGGATCGACTGGACAGCACTAACGCCCAAGCTTTTCACGATCAGCTCGAGGCTGCCGCAAGATCAGCGGAGCGAGCCGTGGTCATTGACATGACAGATCTCATCTACATCAGCAGCATGGGCCTACGTATGATCCTGCAGGTCGTGAAGGAGATGGAGAATCAGGATATTCGGATCGCCTTTTGCTCCCTCAGTGAGGACGTTCGAGAGGTCTTCGAAACCAGCGGATTCTCCTCCCGAATAGACATCCGCCCGTCTCTTGAGGAGGCGATCGCGGCCGTTAGCGACTGATGGCGTTGCGCGAGACATTCCGGAGCCACCGTCGCCGGCTTGCATTCCCTAATCCTGGACGGTTCAACCAGCGGCAGAATCGTCGCCGGTCAGGGTATCTTGCCGCTGGCCCGCCCGGAAACTGGGCGGTCTGTTTTGCCGGCGCGCCGTAGAGCACCGTTATCGGAGATCATCTCATGCGTCGAAGCTAAGCCCAAATCCACCGAAAGGATCTGGCCAGCCGGAGGAAGCCAGGGACGAGAGGAGCCGGATAGAGATGACGCGTGCTGGACCCGCTCCAATCCAGCTGGGCACTGGGTGTGGTAGCCACGCCGAGGGGATATTGACGGGC
>JAPOQH010000119.1 GCA_026710825.1 Chloroflexota bacterium
AAATATCCCCTTCGCCTCGCTGACAAACTCAGCACACGTCCCAATCCCTCGGGACTAACGCCCTGCCGGCCCTTCCCTTCACCTTTCATACCTCGTCTGACCAGCCTCACCGCATCCCTTCGGTGGATTCGGGCTAAGTGAATGGATCCAACGTCGGCGAAACGACGGTAAGTAGGAAGCCGCCGCCCACCAGCGCGGCTTGATCGCCGAGAACGTTGCCGGCCGAATCGAGGTGTATGCCCCACAGTGCACGAGGAGATCCGGACCGGGCGGTTACGTCACGGCGGCGTCGAATACCGGGTCATCCGAGTTAGCTGCTCCCCTGTAGAGGAGCGGCCATGCTCAGCGGTGCGACCGCCTTTGGTTGCGGCTGGATGGACGGTTCGGTTGCGGTCACGTGGGCTCATAATTTGAGGAAGGCGCTTTGGCTGTGTACCCGTCAGACATAAACACCGCAGCGCAGGTGGACGCCCAGAATTTCTCGGTAGGCCACGACGGCATGTTGTCCCGGCACCCGCTGAGCAGGTTGTCGGGAGAGATTACAGAGTCCGAGAGAGACTACATAGCAAATGAGTTGTGTCGCAGCGGAGTACCGGTCGAGGTCGACCTGCTCGACGGCCAGGTGGTCTATGACTGGCACCGCTACCAGGTCGCGCTGCAACTGGGGAAACTGGTAGTCCACAACCAGTTGGACAGCCCTGACCCACCGGGTTACCTGATCAGTCGTCTGCTGAGTGTACGCGCGCTGGATCGGGGCCAATGCGCGGCCATCGAGGTGACGCTGCGCTGGTGGCACCCCACCGGGCGCCCGAAAAAGCCGGCACAAGATGCTGGCTTAGTCTGTTACCAATTTCCTGCGATGACCACCAGGTCGATGGCGGAGGAGGCCGGGGTTTCCGAGACCTACATCCGCATGGCCAAGCGGGTCTATCGGAAAGGTGGAGAAGGCGCGATCCGGGAGGTGGTTCTCGGGGAACTCTCACTGAGAGCAGCAGACATCATGCTGTCCGGCGTCGGTCGCAGGGAGGGTGTTGCCACGATCGGTGTCGATGTCGATGGCGAGCAGTCGACAACCTGGCCGACGAGAGATGATCAGCCACCTGACGCGCCCCATGGTAGTTCGGTTGGTGAAGACGCCAGCGAAATCACCGCCTCGTCATGGGTCGGCATGGTGATGATGCTGACGGGGGAAAACCGCCGCCTGAAGCGGGACAATCGGGAACTGCGGAGCGAAAACCGCCTGACCGACGCACGGGTGGTGCGGCTGTCAAACCCCCGGGCGCAAACCCGCCGTCCCGTTCCGTGACCGGATCAGCGCTCCATCTGCCCGGCGGACGGCAATACCCTGCCGCCCAGGTAGATGCGGGCCGGGGCGCGGGCAGAAACCGCAAGCCCCAACGGACCCACGTGCTCGATGCTGCCGGCGGGGCCGGCAGCGTCCCGTAGCAAACCGAAGCCGGAGGCAGCGTGGCCGGGGCTGCCCAGGTCCACATCGGGCCATGACGGCGTGCCCGACAGCGCCGGGGCAAAGACCGGATCGGGGTTCGTGCCCGTCAGGGCCAGCAATCTCTTCGCCCGGGAGAAGGCCACGTAGTACTGCCTCCGGAGGTCGAACTGGTCGTCCCGCTCTGGGGGTTCGTCGTCCGCCCGGGTGCAGAATATCCCGAGATCCTGATCCAGGCGTCCGGGCCGCTGGTGGAACCGGCGCGGCAGCCCCACGGCCACCACGGGCCACTCTCGGCCCTTGGCCTGGTGGATGGTGGTGAGCAGCACCTCGTCGCGCGGCTGGTCCCGGTCAACCGCGTCATCGGCACCGGTATCGGCATCGTCATCCGCGTCGCGACCGTGGCCCGGCGACAGGCGAACCGGAATGCCGGCGTCGCGCAAGGCGTCCCGGTAGGGTCGGGAGTGGCGGCGCTTGACGCTGGCCAGCAGTATGGCCACGTCTCGGTAGTCGCTGATGAACCCGCGGGCCCGCAGCGTGAGCACAAACTCCGCCAGGCGGCGTGCCTCCTCCCTGCGGTCCCGGCCCGTGATGGAAACCACGGCGGCATGGTCGGCGTCGGCGTGGGCTGCCCGTGGAATGATGGTCTTCGCAAAGCGCCGGTGGCCGCTGTCCCTGCTCCAGTCCATTGATGCCATCCAGCGGTTGAACGTGTCAACGATATGCCGGTGCGAGCGGTAGTTGTTGGTCAGGCACACGACCCTGGCGTCGGGGAAGCGTTCCGGAAACCGGAGCAGGTTGTCCACCCGGGCGCCCCGAAACCGGTATATGGCCTGGTCGTCGTCGCCCACAACGCAGATGTTGCGGCGGGCGGACGCGAGAGACAGCAGCAGACGCTCCTGGGCGAAGCTGATGTCCTGGTACTCGTCCACCAGGAGGTGGCCCACGCTGGCGCTGACGATGCTGTGCACCCGGGGATCTGCCAGCAACGCCAGCGTCCAGCTCTGCAGGTGGGCGAAGTCTGCGGCGCGGCTCTCCCAGAGGATCTGCCCGTAGCGGAGGCAGGACCGACCCAGGGCGGCGTGGAAGGGCAGCCCCGAGGCGATCAGCGATCTGGGGTGGATCAGGTCATCGGCGATGCGGTCGAAGTAGGTGCGCCCTGCCTGGGCGGCATCCTCCGGCCGGACCCAGCGATCGTCCCCGCGGGACAGTGCGGGCAGGTCAGGGCCGAAGATGCTCCGGTGGTTGGTCTCCATGATATCCAGCTGCTCGTCCGTGTTGAGCAGCCGGAACCCGGGCACGAGCCCGATGGCGTGTCCATGCTGGACGAGCAGCCGGCGGCACAGGCTGTGTATGGTGCAGATGGTTGCGCCGGAGAGGTCCCCAGCGTATCCGGCAGCGTGGAGGGTCGCGGTGAACCTGCGGTTCATCTGGCTGGCGGCCTCCCTGGTGAAGGTGCATAACGCCAGCTCACGCGGCTCGACCGCACGGTTGAGAAGCAGGTTGGCAGCCCGGAGCGCGATGCAGGCGGTCTTGCCCGAGCCCGGACCGGCCACCACCTGCAGGGGCTCATCGCCGTGGGCGATGACCTCCAGCTGCTGTGGGTCGAGCTCGGGATGGAGACGGCTGATGACGGGGTTGATCATTGACGAATTCATGATGGCGTTGTTGCTGGCGCTGATTTTGTGATCATGTTGCTCGCGGCGGCGCCGAACCCACGCCGCCGAGTAAGACGGCGTAGGCGAGTGAGAGCGCGCGCCGATGGTCATGGGGCCTTGGTCTATCGGCCGGGATCGGGGGACGCGCCGCCTCCGTCGGTTCCGGAAACGGTCACGGACACGGGCGGCGCGTCCGGTGCGGCCGGCTGCGAGGCTTCGCCGCTTGGCGGGACCCCGGGCATGATCGACGCCATGACCCCCGCCAGTTGGTCGGGCGTTCCACAGAGTACGATCAGCGGGCCGTAGTTGTTGATCACCAGGTTGACCGCGCCCGCGTCCGTGGGGGTGCCCACGGCCTCCGGCGTCCGCACTCCCTGGTGCGCCGGCGCGGCGGGCCACAGCCGCTCCCGGTACATGATGGCGTAGAGCTCGTTCTCGATGTGGGCTTTGATCGGAGGCCGGCGGACGCCCGCCGATTCCGCGATCTCCATGAGCCTGGCGCTGAGGTCCTGGCCCCGCCAGACCAGGTGGACGCTCTTCTCGGCCGACAGGGCGGCCATGTGCGGGTCGTGGTCCATGTCGGGCAGGACCAGCACCGGTATGATGAAGATGTAGAAGCCCAGCACCTCCTCGAGGACTTCATGCATGGATAGGGCCCCGTCCCAGGTCTGGACCAAGGGCGAGGGTTTCCGCTCCATGGGCGCGCCGGGCACGACCAGGTGCCAGTCGTGGTTGCTGATGGCGTACTGTCCGCCCTTGACCTGGATGGCGAACCGGCCCAGGTTTTCCACCCAGACGGCGAAGTCCACCTCCTGGGAGTCGGCGTCGGCCTTCCACTCGTAGCGGGCGGTGCCGTCGAGGTGGCTGGTGGCGAGGTGGCGCAGGACGCTCATCTCGGCGCGGCGCCTGGGGTCGTTGCGTCGCCCTTCGGGCAGGGGATCGGGATGGACGTTGATTGGCATGTTGATGCGCTCCTTGATGATCGGGTGATGTGGTTCGATTGCGGATGGCATGGATTTTGGGCGGCTGGTTGATCTACGCGTGTTAGCCGGGCGGACCGGTGGAAGGCGCTGCGGCGTTGTAGAGAGCGCACATCTCGGCCAGTGTGGCCTCTGAGGTGGGCGGGTTGAGCTGCGGGTCGGCCGCCGCCGCGCTGGCCAACCGGCTGGTGCGGCCATCACTGCCCCAGAACGCCGCCACCGCGCTCCTGCCGGCGGCACGCACAACGACGGCGTCGGTCAGCGTGGCCGGGAACGTCACCGCGGGCGCGACCATCACTCGCCGCCTCTGCGACCGGTGGATGTCGCGGTCGGTGAGCATCGCCTCGTCCGACGCCGTCCCCAGCGGAGATGCCTTACGCCGGAAACCGTCGCCGCCGTCCATGGCGGCCAGCACGGCCTCGGTGATGGTGTCGGCGGTGGTGTTCGAGTTATTCATGGGTTCGTCCAAGGGTTGCGAAGGTTGGTCCAACGGCATGGTCTGCTCCTGGAGGCGCGCTATCGTGAGCGAGGATGGGCCGATTCTGTGGTCGGGTTGCCCTCCATCCACTCCCCACAGGGGCCGTGTCGTCCTCACCATCTTTTGCAATGTCGCGCCGTCCTTGGACGGAACCCCCGTGGACTCAACCGTGGTTGTTCTGCTCGTCGCTGCTGGCCCAGCGCCGCGGCCACATGGCTGGCCATCGGTTCGGGTGTCGGCCCACCGCACCGTGAATTCTCTGCGAAAACCGGTACTCAACCTCCAGGGAAGTGACTGGGATAGTCGCGGTTGGAACGACCTTTATGGTCTTTCGGGCGGGCGCGAGGCGCCGGACGTCGGCAAATCCGCGACTGAGCGAGTTTCCCCAGCAAGACTGATTACGATCGGCATGGGTGAGTCTTCGCAGAAGGGTTGCAAGCCTCGGATGTGGCGTTCTCGTCGCGAACGACAACACCCGAGCCCCCGGCCGCATCCGGGTTAACCGCAAATTCGGGGGTCAGCTCGGTGGTAAGTTGGCGCTGATGTGAATGGCCGAAACCCGAGCGCTGGACGGAGGTGTATCAGATGCACAGCTTGCCAAACGGGTTTGGCATCAGGATGCGCATCTGCGCCGTCCCTTGGGGGAACGAGCCTTGAGGCCTGAAAAAAATGACCGAGACAATACGGGCGCGCGCGGCGCTATCCACCCGGTGATCGTGAGCAACCCAGTGAACATTCGGATCGACCTGACTATTTTGGAATGGCGGACATGCGCGGAATGAAACGCAGCGGGGCGCCGTCGCTCGCTGATTTGAACGCGGCCGCCCAGGTGTCGCACGCGCGGAGATCATCCGATCCGGTCTCACGACCGCGTGATGAGTCTGCCCGGTTTGTCGCCGGCGCGCGTCCGGTCCCATGCACGTCGATCAATCGAGGTCGCGGTTTCTCCAGTTCGGGAAACCAGGCGACGCCAGAATCCTGGAAGTCGCCACGGAGTGCATACGTCCCGGTTCTGATGGGTCCTCGGCGGCTCCGATTCTCCAGACAACACGTGAGGGGGACAAACCGCCGCGATCCAACCCGTTTTTGCGTCATGGGTGGCGAATGGGTTCTGTACCAAATCAGGGGTGTTGGTCGCGCTGGCGCAAGGAGTGATGCGTGTGCGACGCATCGCCGGAATAGACTCCGGATGCACCGGCGTATCGTGGGTCGTCTTCGGTTCCCCCGCACACGCGGGGATAGACCTTGCGGATGCGGCGCCCCCAGTTGGATCGATGGGATCCCACCCGCACGCGCGGGAACGGTCTATCCGGACGTCTTCAAACACAAGGAAGCACAGATACCTGATCGCCGACCCAGCGGTCTCGCCTCGGGTATAGCGGCCGACCATGCCGCCGCCCTGTTTCCAGCGGCCGTAGCGTTCGATCTCGCGGGTGAGGGTGCCGTTCTGGGCCATGCGCCGCGCCATGCCAACGCGCCCGCTGTGGCCGCCGAAGAACTCCCAGTTCTCCAACCCAGCGGCCCGGGCGATGGCCTGGACCCGCCGGGCGATCTGGGACTCCGACAGCCCGAACACCTTGTAGCCGCTCCCGATCCCCGCCGCCATGGAGGCGCTCGTGGCGATACGGCCGGCGGGGGCGATGGCCACCACCGCGCCCTCTGGGCTGCGGATTTGGTCTTCGAACGAATGACCGTGACGCGGCCGGAGCCGTCGTCCCAGTGCTGCACGTCGCCCCATATCAGAGACGAAACCTCGGAGCGCCGCGATTCCCCATCCGACAAGACAGCTATCAGGGCCAGGTCAAAATTAACTCTCTCGGCCGCCTGCTCGGCCGTCTCGATGCCGCGGCCGCGCCGGCGGGGCCTGGACGGCGGTGAGCCGGATGACGGCGAGCGCGCCGGCGGTGAGTGCCCCGGAGGGCGTTCCCCCGGGTTATCGGATAACCGGGGAACGCCAAGGCAATAAACTGTGTCTACAGCACCGATACCGATTACCAGAGCTCGGTGCGACCCGTCAAACTGAGGCGTCCAGACAATAATCAAGGATGATCAGGATCGAGATGACCATGCAGTACCCAATCCACGAAATGCGCAGGCTGTACAGGAGCCTGGCCGAACAGCCATTCATGTCGCTGCGGGACTTGTCGGCCAGGTTGGATCAGGACCCCACGGTGCTCCGGCGCCTGTGCGCGAGGCTGGTAAAGCGCGATCTCATCTCTGTAGCCAGATTGGGGATGCTCCAGCGCCCGGTGATGAGGTTTTGGTCAGGAGCGGCCGGACCGGCAGGAGACTACGACCAGAGCCACGAACACCCGTCGATTGCCGATATAAACCGATTGCGTCATGCGCTAGCTCACGGCGACAGAACGGAATTTGTCGCCGAGTTTGGCCGGCATTTCAGCACGGTGGACACGCACAGTCCCTGGTGGGACGATCCGACGGACGGCCATGCTCATGCGCCGTGGACAGCCGAGTCGGAAGGGCTGCGCACAGTCTACACGCGGCTCCCATTGGCGGAACTTGCCTATCCTGTGCTGCCGAAACTATTCACCGAGGGCATGGTGGAGGTGATCGAGCCCATAGCGGGACAGCGTCGGGAACGCAGGCTCGCCAAGGTGCAGTGGTCGCGTCGCGGCCGACTGTATCACCTGACCGCCACCTACGGCGACGATGTCTGGGTAGGGGTCACCTATATCGGGGATCACATCACCGCCAGCGCGCTACGTGAAAAGATCAATTTTCGCTTTACTGACCTGGACCGTTATGTTGATGCTCCACCGCACCGTTGGCCACCCACCTTTCTGGATGTTGCGGGTGAAGACGTTGAGCCCATCCCGTCTCTGCACGTGGTGGTGGGTCTGGACAGATTGGCGGAGGAGATGGCGGTGGACGTTCTGCGTGAACACCTCCCGGGCGACGTCTGCTCACTCACCGAACTGCTGGCCCACGGGGCACGGGCGCATCCGTCTCAGGCCCTGGTGGCTGATCCCTTGAAGAATATGCAATTCCCAGCGCGGTCCGGTGGCCGGGTTGAAACTTTCGAGGGCTGGTTGCGCCGCCGCCGTGGCATGAGGGCCATCGGTAACAAAGCAGGACACTCGGTGCTGGTCGCGGTGGCCGATTTCCCCGGTATGTTGTTGTCGCACATCGCTGACACGTTGCGAATCTCCCGCGAGACCGCGGCAGTGGCGTTGAACGATCTTATTGCCGGCAACGCAATCTTGGTAGAAGAAGGTGAGCATTATCTGATGAAACCGGGGATTTCCATTCTGGCGAAGCTGAGCCGGACCACCGTTGCGCAGGTGATGGGTCCCACGGGGCGGTTCTTGAGGAAGGAAGGTCGGGACAAGGAGCGCATGCACAATCGCGCAGTCAACGAATTTGCGACCCTGTGCGCCAGGGCTGGTAGCCGTCCGATGTCCGGATGGCGTGGGGAGGTGAATATCCCGGGCGTGACCCAGGTCAAACCGGACGTCCTCGTTTACCTGAGTGAAGGGCCGGCCGGGCACGGGCTGTACATGGTAGAGGTCGAGCGATCTGCGAAATACCCTTCTAAGGTGGAGCCGAAGCTGCGCCCGTACCGGAAACTGATGGCCGCCGGTCATGATGTCCGTCTCTTGGTGGTGGTGCTGGAATACCAGGCCCGCAAAAATTTTGCAGAGCGTGGCGATGGGATGCCTATGGCCGTTGCCGTCCTGGACGAGCTGAAGAAAGGAATGCCCGCCGGCGAACCTGATCTGTGGCTTCGCGGCGGCGGACAACCGACGGTGGTGCGCTTCTGAATCACTGGAGTCATGCAACCCATGACGTGGTTATTTTGATGGTCGTTCCCAAGTGTAGGGATGGAGCCGAGCGCAATGGCGTGGCAATCGCCAAGGCTACCAGCACCACGGGCGACCTCGGCTGGGCGGTACGGTAGGCCTATGCGGCTGGGACATCGTCAATAAGGATAAGGATGTTGAATCTCGAAGAATATCTCGACCATGATGAACTATTCGTGCTGGTGCTATTGTGGATCATGCCTCTGGGCTCCGCGCATGAGCTGGAGAGCGTGGCGCGCACCTGGGGAGTTAGAAACCTCCGCGACCGCCTGAGGGCGGCGCAGCGCAACGGTTCGGTTACCCATATAAGCGGTGGGTTTTTGGCCCGACGGGTGCGGCGATACGCTCTGACCCGGTATGGCGTCGAACAGGTTTGCAGGAACTGTGGCACGCAACCGGTCTGGCAGGTCACTGAGGCGGGTCTGCTGCGTCTACTGGAGTGCCTGGACATGGTGGAGACCGTGTACGCGCTGGTTGCCACCCTGTTCCGAATCGACATACGTGAATGTAGCGACCAAGCAGATGAGATCCTAATCAATGCAATGGCATGGCCGTCCGAGGGCTGGGAGGGCAGTCGGCTCACCGGTTTCCGCTGGCTCCGGGACGGCCGGGTGGCCGGTTATGCTCTCTACGAAGGAGGCCTCCAAGTGCCGATGTGCCGGGTGGGGGTGCTCGATCGGGACGAGGCGCTCGACGCATCAGTGAAGGGCGTGTATCGAGACATGAACAACCAAGGCGAAGCCAAACACATGGAGAGGGTGGCCGCCAGGCTTGCCACTACAGTTTTGGTGGTGGACGACGCCATCGGATACTGTTCGATTAAGCGCAAAGGGCCGATGGATACGCGGTATATCGTGGCAGACCGGAAGGGAAAACGATTCAGAATCATGAGGTCTTGCCATCAATTCTCCAGATTTCTTCCGCCGGCAGAGGAGGAGGTGCTGGGCCTGCCCGAAACGATGGTCGAATGGTGGAAGAATCACCCGTTGGGTCAGCAGCGAACCGGACCCCAAGCAGTTCTGGTCCTCGAAGCCTTGACCAAGCTCCTGGTCGTCAATTTGGACAGCCTGATGAAATGGTGTGGAGGCAGCGACGGCACCTACTTGAGGCGCGCACTGCAGAGTTGGATCGGCTACGGTTTGGTAGAGATGCGCGGTTCGTGGTGCGTATTCACCAATGCAGGGATAGGACTGATCAGCCGCCGGTACTGGCTGCCGGAGGAAGAAGTTCGCGAATATTTTCGTTCGCGCGGAGTTGGGTTGGGTCAGCCCGACATGCGAACACTGGACCGTGCCGGCGCGGTGTCAAGGGTGCTGACGGCGATATGCACACAGGTACAGGGATCGGTCATCGCGTTGCCAGGGAGTTACCGGGGTGATTATGCGATGCAAAATGCGCCCGGGTTCGGGATCCCCGACGCCTGGCTTCTGGATCGCGATGCAAGCTACAGGCCTAATCCACTCATCTACGTTGATGCCGATGATGACCGCAGCATCCATGAAGTCCTCCTACCGTGGCTCCGTGAAGCGCAGGCCCTCGGAGAGCAACCACTGGGCGTGGTCGCCAAGACCCGGCGCATAGAGCAGAGGTGCTGGCGCAACCCTGGGCGCCTCCGAATGTACACGACAACCGAGTCGGAGCTCCTGAAAGGTGAACCGGCCGGTTCACCAACGATTTGGAGACGTCCACCCGAGGAAACCAGCGACGATTGGTGGGAAGAGGTTGTGCATCCTGGGTTGGTCGGTCGGTTATCGTCCAACCCCTTCGGTTTAGTTCGTTGATGAAGCCCGTCAAATCATCACCGTCGGGATTCGGGACCGCAGGTCACGTCATGCCCGGGCTATACATTGGCCCGATGGCCGGGGGCGCAGCTCGCAGACGGTGCATATGGTCGCGACAGTCGCCTCAGCCGGGCATCGTCATGCCCACGACCAATACAAATGCAAAAACTTCACAAGGATGGTATCCCACAACTTTGAGGCGCAGGGGCAAGGGATCGCCGGGACAGTTTTTTCGCTAAATCGGTTTTCTGGCAGTTGGTTCGATCGAAGTTTAGGCCTTGAAAGATCTTTGCATGGAGCATTTGGCGCCCGGCGGGTTCCCCGACTTCCAACCTATCGAGCGTGGTGAGTAGGAAAAATGCAAAAACGTGAGAACAACGCGAATCGGGCATCGCGCACCGGAGTTTGCGTTAGCGCCATCGGGGTAGTAGCCGCGGCGATGCGGCGGCAGGCATTTCGACGCTACGATGACGGAGTGACCGGTGTGTCGTGGTCGTCGAGCCACATGCGTTGACGGCAGCCGTCAAGTAGAACCATGCGGACATGACATACGGGCCGATGGTGCGCCCCGGAGACCGAATGGGTGAAGAAGACAACAGCGGATGGAAGGGACATAGAAGTCCTGGACGACAGATGCTGGACGCCCACCACGGGCTGAGGTGTCTGGCTTGGACGGCTGGCGAGCCGCACGGAATCCTCGGGAGCTTTGGGTTCTACGGGCTCGGACAATGTCGATGGGTCAGGGAATCCCAGACATCGATGCTGTGATCGTGGGCAGGCGCAGCGAAAGAAATCGGCCGTTGTTGGGCGCTGCCGGGTTGTACCGGAGAGGTGTTCAATGGTCGGTCTGACGCCGGAGGAGTCCGGCGAGGCATAGATTGCGAACGACAAGGATTGCCGTGATGAAATTGCTCGAAAAATTTCTCGAGGGTGCCAAGGTCCCAGGTCCGGCTCGGGCTGATAGCGGAGATGATGGATCATCAGACCTCTCCGACCGGGCGCGCCGTGAACATCTGCGGGGGAATACCAAAAAGGCCATCAACCTTTACCGAAAGGCGGTAAACAGCAGCCCTGGATGCGGCGACGCATACATCGGTTTGGGCAAGGCGCTGTTCAGTTCTGGGCAACTGAAGCAGTCCGAGGCGGCTTTGGAAAAAGCCGTCCAGTTAGACCCCCGAAATCCTGAACCGATCGTGCTGCTCGCGCTCGTGAAGACACGAGCCGGCGAACCCCACAAGGCGCTTACCCATTGCGACAAGGCCATAGGCCTCAGGAAGGAATGCCTGCCAGCTTACGCAGTGCGGGGGATCGCCAGACACCACATGGGCGACTACTATGGGGCCATCGAGGACTACGATCATGTCATCGCCTCCGACCGAAACGACGGAGATGCTTGGCTCCTCCGAGGTCTAGCCAAGCTGGATTCACTCGACCGCGAGGGTGCCGTGGCCGATTTTGATGTTGCCTGTGCGATCAATCCGCAAGACGCCGAAGCCCACCACTACCGGGGGACAGCCAATCTGGCCGCCAGTCAGAACGTGGAAGCTCGGCGGGATTTCGATCGGGCGATCGCCCTGAACCCGCGGCTGAGAGAATCCTTCCTCTGTCGGGGAGTCGCCAAATGCCGCCTTCGCGACTGCTCGGGCGCCGACCGGGATTTCAAGATTGCGGCGAAGCAGGATCCGGGAGGAGTCACGCCTATTGTCAGTAGCGCCCTTCACCACGCCCTGCATGGCGAAACATATCGGGCTCATCGGTACTGCAATCGCGCCATCAATGTTGATCCCGATCACGTGTCTGCCCTGTGGCTGCGCGCCTCCGTCAAGCGTGTGCTCGGCGACCGGGCGGGCGAAATCACGGACTTGGAACACGCTCTGAGGATTGACCCAGGCAACGTGTCCGTTCTTTGTGACCTGGCCGAGGCCAGGACGGACAACCGAGACTACGGCAGGGCCGTAATACTTTGGGGAAGTGCCATCTTGCTTGGTGCCGACGAACGAACAGCCTATCTCCGCAGAGCGGTGGCCAGGATGGGGTTGGACGACTTCAACGGGGCTATTTCAGACTGCACGGTGGCCATCAGACTTGACAGAAAAGATCCGACTGCTTTCCGCATCCGTGAGGCGGCCTGGGTAAACATGGGAGAAACCGAGGCGGCGATCGCTGACCTGAGGGTCGTGGTCGCGTTGGACCCTGACGACCCGGTATCGTACCTGCGACTAGGGATACTGACGATGAGACTCGGAAGACCCCGGGACGCGATTATCTATATCAGCCACGCCATCAAGGCCGGCGTCGAACTGCGGTTTAGTTATGAGTATCGGGGATTTGCTTTCGAGACGATTGGCAATTATTGGCGCGCCTACGAGGACTACAAACAGGCCTTGGCTATGTGGGGAGCAGGCCCAAAAGACCGAGACGAACGCGACAGACTGACTGGCCAAATGCGGCGCGTTGTTCAACAAGGGTTTCGCCAGATTCACGAGGATTACAGAGAGTTCAACGCCAACTGTTGACCGGGGTTCACCGATCTGGGATTGACCCGCCCCTTTCGAATGCGCACAAGATCGGCGGTCTAGAATTGCCACGCTGGCACGATCCCGTCGCTTTTTTGCACGATTAAATTGACCCACCTCCTGGTCTGTTGCTCAGCGACTTTGTCAGTTGCGGTAGTTGTCGCCGGCGTTTTCCGTCGTCGCGCCCAGCTGCCAACAGCCCGGCCTGGCGCTTCTCCCTGAGCCGGTAGCTCTCGCCGCGGATGTTCACCACGTGGCTGTGGTGCGGCAGCCGGTCCAGCAACGCCGAAGCAATCACGCTGTCGCCCAGCAGCTCGCCCCACCCGCCGAAGCCCTTGTTGGACGTGAGGATGATGTTGCCGCGTTCGTACCGTTCCGAGACCAGGGTGCAGAAACCGGTGGCCGACTCCCGGTCGTAGGGCCAGATGCCGAATTCGTCCGCGACGAGGACCTTGGCAGCCAGATACACCTTCATCCGCCGTTTCCGGTTGTGTTTGGCCTTGGCCTTGCGCATATCTCCATCAGGTGGTAGGCGCGGACGAAATAAGCGCCGTGTCCGTTCTCGATGGCCTTGAGGTCCAGAGCCGATGGCCAGGTGGGTCTTGCCCACGCCGGGCGGGCCCAGGAGGAGTACGTTGGTGGCTTTCGGCGACGAAGACCGGGTTTGCCAGTTCGTTGACCAGTCGCTCGTCGTTGGAGGGCTGGAAGCCAAAGTCGAATTGCTCCACGGTGCGCTGGAAGTGCAGATGAGCCAGCCTGGTCCGAGTGGTGAGGTAGCTTTCCCTACGGGCTGCGACATTGACGCCCAGCAGTTCGGCCAGCATCACGGGATAGGGCAACTGCGTGTTGGCGGCGGCGTACAGGGTGTTGTCCAGGACGTCGACCGCCTGCTTGAGGCCCAGTGTTTCCAAATGTTGGCGGGCCTGTTCCAGGGCGATAATCCCACACCGCCCGCTACCAACTCGTACACATTTAACGAGCATCGCTCCACCTCGCCGACCAGAACCCGCACTGCCACCGCCTCCTGGCGAGGTCGGTTGTCTCCCCTGCGCAAACCCGACCGCTGACCTGGAAGAGTGAAACGTTGCTTGGGCTGTTGCGCCCGAGGATGTACGGCAATCCGCTCATCACCGGCCCAGACTTCCGTCGAGCCCCGGCGCTCGCCCGCCTGCACTGTGGCGCCAACCCACTCGTAGGAATATGACCGAGAAATGTACAAAAGGCGCAACGAGGTCGACTGGTTGTTCCGGGGGCCGCAGGGATTGCGGCGCATATTCTCCCGCTTTGAGAGACTCGACGTTCTCTTTCTCGGGTTCATCTCATGCGTCCCGAGCGTGATCGCACTGCGCTAGTGTGACCAAGGCCGAGTCCGGTCATCGCTCCCTCCGTACAGGTTGAAGCCGTTGATCAGCAGAATTCCGCACACAGGACATCACCAACCTTGGTGATCTCAACCTCGCGTCTGTAGCTTGAGGGCAGGTAAATCGCCTCCGATGTCAACCACTCGGCTCAATGACAGAGTCGCCCGACCACCAACACCGCCGAGGTGGTCGAGACAATACCCACATGAGGGGGCGCATCGTTGCCGGTCAGGAAGCCATGCCGTAACCTCCGTTCATGTCTTCAGTGGTTTCCCTGGCAGCGAAAAGGCCGAAGGGACCAACCGCCGCGACATCAATCCATGGGTGAGAACACCCTCCCACCGAACGGACGCACTGCCCGAAAATCGCGCCAAATGCAAAATCATCTCGGAGTGGTTGTGCGGCCAAAGCTCGAGTTCCAATGCCGGAGACTCCGGGACAGATTTTTCACCGAATCAGCCCAAACACACTGGGTCGGAGGGTGGTTGGCTCTGAGGCAAGAAATTTGCAGCGCCCATCTTGACACCTCCAGGGCAGAAGACGACGCCCTGATCGATCGGATTGAGTAGCAAAAATGCAAAATCGTGCGCAAATGCAAATCCATGCCTTCCGACTACGCGTCCGCGTTAGGCCCCCTGGGGTAGATGCAGCCGCAGGCGGCGGCAGTGATAAGGATGCGGCGGGCGCGGGCCAAACTAAACCTCAAAAGCGTTGAAACTCCAGTGGCAACGGCAGCGCCCGGGGAACATGGCGAGCTTATCGAGCGAGCGTCGAAATTACGCCGATGAACAGATTAGTCGCAAGAGATCATTGGTGGTGGGCTCATTTCTGTTCAACTTCGCTCCAAAACCCGGAGCAGCCCACAAATGGCAGAATACGTTACACGACGGATACTGTCGCGCCCCGCGATGCCACTGACGCCGGCGGCCACCACTACGCCGACGTTCATCCGCCTCAGGCGGACGACCACCCTCACGGACCAACTGAAGTCAACGCGTCCAGCCACGCGTAGTGATCGGGCGCGCCGTCCGGCGGTCGTCCCAGGAAGTTTTCGACCGCGTGGTCCCGGTCCCGGCAGATGCGTGAGACCTGGCTTTGGGAGAGGCCATCTCAACATAGGGACTTGACCAGGTCGTCCATCCTCCGGGTGGATATCCGTTCCACTTGGGCGTGCTGGATCACCGCCAGCAACGCCTTCTGACTGTGCCGCCTTGGTTCCAGCAGGCGCATTGCCTCACTCAAAACGTTACCCAACGAAGATGGTTGCCTCACCTAAAATGTTACCGAAAACTCGGAGGCAGCCACGTGAGTGGAGGCATCAGCAAGATGGCAAAGCAAGAGTTGCTGGATACAATACGGGACCGTTACCGGTGCTCTACCAAGAAGGACAAGACCCGGATCCTCGACGAGTTCATCGCGGTCACCGGACACCATCGCAAGCACGGCATCAGGCTGCTCGGAAAGCTTGACGACCGCAAAGACACAACGCATTCCGTGCCAGGCCGGCGCATCTATGATGAGGCCGTCAGGGAAGCGGTGATCGTGATCTGGGAAGCTGCCGACCGTATTTGCGGAAAACGCCTGAAGGCGGCGTTGCCCCACCTGGTGGACTCCATGGAACGCCATGGCCATCTCGCTCTCGACCCCGAGGTACGAGATCGGTTGCTGGCGGCCAGCGCAGCTACCCTCGACCGTCTCCTGAAACCGATCCGTCCCACCGCAGGCAGTCGGCGCAGACGCCGGCGTCGGCAATCGATGGGCAAACGCATCCCGGTACGCACCTACAATGATTGGAACGGACCGCCGCCGGGCTTTCTGGAGATTGATCTGGTGCTGCACTGCGGTGGACCGCTGTCCGGATCATTCATCCACAGCCTGGTGGCCACCGACATCTGCACCGGCTGGACCGAAGCCGTTCCCCTCCTGGCCAAGGAGCAGTCCTTGATTGTGGAGGGATTGGAAGCCATCGGGCAGCGGTTGCCTTTCCGTATCCGTGGCATCGACTCGGACAACGACAGCGCGTTCATCAACGAGACGCTGATCAAGTACTGTGTCGACCGCGGTATCGAGTTCACCCGGTCGCGAGCGTACCGTAGCAACGACCAGGCCTGGATCGAGCAGAAGGACGGTTCCGTGGTGCGGCGGTTCGTCGGCCATGATCGTTACTCGGGTCAAGTTGCCGGTCAGACCATGGCACACTTGTACGGGGCGTTGCGTCTGTACGTGAACTTCTTCCAACCCTCCTTCAAGCTGATCGACAAGACCCGGGACGGAGCCACCACCGTCAAGCGTTACAGTCCGCCGACCACTCCCTGCGACCGGCTGATCCAGCACGACGCAACCGGCGATGAGATGAGGGCCGCGCTCATCCAGTACCGGACCAGGCTGGACCCGGTGCTGTTGCTGCATACCATCAGGGAAGCCCAGTCGGCCCTGGTGGCGGCGGCTGCACCGGAAGTGCGGGAAACCCCGCAGGGAGAAAGCCTGAGCAAGTTTCTCGCCAAGTTGCCAAGGCTGTGGCGACAGGGCGAGGTCCGGCCTACGCACGCGGCCCAGGTCCGAGGTCCCCGGCACTGGCGGACCCGCAAGGATCCCTTCGAGGGCGTTTGGGGCAACGTGCTGGTCTGGTTGCAGGCCGAACCGGACGCCACCGGCAAGGCGCTGATGGCCAGGTTGCAAGCGGAACACCCGGACCGCTACAGCGAGGCGCAACTGCGAACCATGCAACGCCGACTGAAAGAGTGGCGCCGCATGATGGCCAAAGAGCTGGTTTACGCCGGGACTGAAGAAGCCTGCACAGAACTGGATGGACTGCCGGAATTGGCGCTGGCTGGAGCGGATCCCAGGTGCTAAAGTTTCGGTAACATTCTCTGGTGAGGCAACGGGCCACCACCGTCAAGCGTTACAGC
>JAPOQH010000008.1 GCA_026710825.1 Chloroflexota bacterium
TACCGGGTCCCAACCCGGCTCATTGCGGCTGGGATGCTCCTCGCCATAGCCGGGCAGTGAGCAGTAAATGAGCCCTGGATTTCCGGACGAAAGGTCGTCGTATCCAATGCCCAGACGCTCCGCCACTCCCGGCCGGAAGTTCTCTATGACCACGTCCGCGTTGGCTGCTAGCTTTTGGGCTGCCGCTTTGCCAGCATCGGTTTTCAGGTCCAGCACTACCGATTTCTTGCCTCGATTCCACGTGGCGAAGGCTGGCTCCGATCTCGCGGGGTCGCCGCCGGGTCGCTCCACTTTAATCACGTGCGCGCCCTGATCGGACATCAGCATGCCGAGCATCGGGCCGGGTACGTACTGGCCGAACTCCAAAACGTGAATGTCCCGCAGCGCGCCGGAGGTTCCGTTGGTCGTCATGGAATCAATCTCCTAATCCAATCAGGTTTCGCGAGCCTCTAAGCTCAGCTTAATGTTTTGGTCCCGGAAGCGCCCAGGCTACGAGTTGAACCGTGCCGGGTCGCATCCATCCAGGCTGATGCCGGTTTCACCGTCGGCGATGATTTCCGCTATTCCTTTCGACATAGCGGGCCCTAGGAGGATGCCTTTCTTCTGGCCGCCCGTGCATATGTAGACGTTCTCCCAGCCGGGTGCCTGGCCCACAATGGGCAGCCAGTCCGGTGTGACCGGACGCAGGCAAGCGGTGTGCAGCGCGACCTCTGCGTTGGTCAGCGACGGCATCAGGCGCATCGCCTTTGCCGTGACGCTCTCCCTGGCCTCGTCAGTCAGCGACAGGTCGAAACCGGCCTCTTCCTCGGTTGCGCCGCACCAGATCAGTCCGTCCGGTTTGTTGTACATCGAACTGCCGCCGCCGGTCAGTTCATGGTCAAGTCCGGGTCCGTCCGGTTTCATCCTGATGATCTGACCCTTGAGGGGATCGACCGGAATCGCGATATCCAACCATGGTTCGGCGTTGCGGCACCAGGGTCCTGCGGCGATCAGCAGCGCTCCGCACGGGATTTCACCGTCGTCGGTTACCACGGCTTCGACTCGACCGTTGCCAAGCCGGAGTCCCACCGCCGTTCCTGTAACCACCTCTGCTCCGACCTGCTGGGCGGCGACCCCTAGGGCTTCGGTGAATTCCAGCCCGTCCAGCGCCCCGTTGCCCACGGCTCGAACGCCCGCCAGCGCATGTGGAGTTACCCGCGGCTCCAGCGCCAGCACGTCTTCGCGCTCCAGCCATTCCGCCGAGAAGCCCGGTTCCGGCGCGTTGTTGAAGATTTGTAGAGTCTCACGCAACTCCGGCAACTCGTTCTCGTCCAACGCCACTTTGATAATCGAAGAGAGCCTGCCGTGATAATCTATGCCAGTCTTGCCCGGCAGCGACCCCCACAGGTCCTGGTGCAGGTTGAATGATTGCAGCGCCATCGGCTGCAGTGGTTCCGGCCAGCCGTGCCCCTCCAACGGATTCAACCCGCCGGCATTGAATCCGGACGCCTTGCTGCCAATGCTCTCGCGTTCAAGGATGGTGACCTTGATGCCACGTTGACCCAGGTAATAGGCGGCGCCGGCGCCCGCCGCGCCTCCACCGATGATTACCACGTCGGTTGCTCTGTTCGTCATGCTTTCCAGTCCTGTGTTTTGGGCGTGTTGCTGGCTAGGATATAATTCCGGCCCGGAGGTGTCTATGCCGATTTACGAGTACCGTTGCTCCTCTTGCGGAGCGAATTTTGAGTCCATCCGACCGGTGTCGAGGGCGGATGATCCGATTGATTGCAAAACCTGCGGCGCGCCGGCGAGTCGTCAGATTTCCAACTTCTCTTTCAAGTCCGATACCTTCACGGCTCCCAAATTGCGTAACCGGCCCACCACGTTCAGAGGGGACAACTCGGACGATCAGGCGGGAGCGGATCCACAGGACGCGGGCGTTTCCGCCGGCTAGGCCCGGCTGGCTCGCGCCTCTGCGCACGCGATGCAGGTGCAGGCCGCCCGCAAAACCCGGTAGGTGTAGATGCCCGTGTAGTGGGCGTCGCTCCACAGGAACTGCACGGCATACTGCCCAACAGCCATTTGGTCCAGGGCCCGCACATCCTGCGGCACGCTGTCGGGATCCAGGAGTTCTCGCCCTGTCATCTCCTCCACACAGGAGGCGCAGGGGCAGCGTAGGCGAAGCATCCTATGGGGATAGATTCCCCGATGCCCGTCATCCCAGTTGATGATAACGGACGTCCCGGAAATATCGACGTCAACGGCTTTGATGTTGTCGTAGGTCATCATTTGGCGCATCAACCTGACGTGTGGGACTGAAGCTCGGCCAGACGGGCCGGTCGAGGCATCTCGTCCGGGTCGGTCGGAATCTCGATGATGCTGGGGCCGTCGACCGCCAGCGCCTCCGCAAACGCGTTCGCGATATCCTCGGGTCGGTCGACGTAGAAACCCGCGCCGCCAAACAACTCCGCGTACCGGTCGAACCTGGGGTTGACAGTGTCCGCTCCCACGTACCGCTCGTTGAAAGCGTATTTCTGATAGGCCTTCTCGGACCCCCAACAGTCGTTGTTCATCACCACCGAGATATTTTTCAGGCCGTAACGCACCGCAGTCTCAAATTCCTGCGCGTTGAACAGGAAACCGCCGTCACCATTGAAATTCACCACCGGTCGGTCCGGTGCTGCGAAGTTCGCCCCGATCGATGCTGGGAAGCTGAATCCCAATCCGCCCAGGTCCAACGCCATGATCAGGCTGCGCGGTTGGTAGTAGTTCAGGCGGTCCTGGCCAAAGTTGGGCGCCAGGCCCGCATCCAGGGCCACGATCGCATCCCGCGGCATCACTTTGCGCAGTTCCGCGTACACCCTTTGAGGCTTGATGTAGTCGCCGGTCAGTGTTGCCTCAGCGCCAAGACGAGCGGCGCGCGCTGCGTTCCAGGCGGCCACGCGACCGGACCACTCTGCGTCGGGCCGCAATTCAGCCTCCGCGACGATGGTATTGATCTCTTCCACAACCGCGCCTACGTCTCCTTCAACGCCCACCGTGATGGGATAGATGCGTCCGATCTCTTTTGGATCAATCTCGATGTGCACGATGCGCGCATCTGCAGGTATGAAACGATGGTCGTAGAAGGTTGTCGACTGGCCGAGACGGGTACCGGCTGCAACGATAACGTCGGCGTTCTGTACCGCTTCGATGGCTTCCTGCGCCCCAAGCCGACCCAGGTGGCCCAAATAGTTGGGATGGTCGTTGGGCACCGCGTCCGCCCGCCCATAGGACGTGACGATGGGCGCGCCGGTGAGTTCCGCAAGCCGTGTTACCGGCTGGTCAGCCAGGCTCCATTCGACTCCGCCGCCGGCGATAATCACCGGTCGTTTGGCCGACAGGATCTCCCGGGCTGCCGCTTCCACCTGCGTGCGGTCCCCGCGAGAGCGTCCCTGCCCTGTGCGATAGGCGCTGGGAGCCAGCAGGTCCAGGTCGACCTCGGCGCCCGGCAGGAGGTCGCGGGGAATATCCACCAGTACCGGCCCCATCTTTCCCGAGGTGGCGATTCGGAACGCCTGACGCAACGCGTCGGGGAGGCGCTCTACCTTATTTATGGAAAAGCTCGCCTTGGTGATGGGCTCAAACAACGCGACCTGGTCGAATTCCTGCGTGGAATCGAGATGCTGATGGTCCCGCGACGCGGACGGCGCCAGAACTACCACCGGAGAATGCGCCACGTATGCAGACCCGATGCCATAGGTAAGATTCAACACGCCCGGCCCATTGGTGACTAGGCATACCGACGGCGCCCCTGAGATGCGGCTGTACCCGTCGGCCATCAACGCTGCTCCCTGCTCGTGGCGCACCCCGACGAATTCCATGTCGTCGCGGTCGTACAACGGGTCAAGAACGTCAAGGAACGACGATCCGACGATCCCGAATATCTTGCTGACACCTTCCTGCTGCAGCAGTTCGATAACCGCTTCGCCGGCTTTCATCCTCTGGGGCATGGGCAACGCTCCTCGTTCGGGGAAATCGCTGGGCAGTGTACCATACGCCGTTCGCGCGTACCGACCCCGGAACGGTGCCTCCCGCCGTCCCAAATTGACCAATTTGCGCGTGTGAGCGTGGTCAAAAAGAGCAACGGTGATCGCGCACTGTACCGTGCTATAATGCCGCATCAATCACCGAGGAGGCCTCCCAGAAATGAGCACAGTGGCAGTGGAGGTGGTGTACCGGGGGATTTTTCAGAAAACCCTGGCCCGGAACATCGTCCGCAGCATCGTTTTTGCCGCCCGCAAGGAAGGCAAAATAGGCACCGCGTTTGGCCGCTATGGCGACTCGCCGGAACGCAACGGCATTCCCGCCAAACAGTTCGCCATCGTATCCGACAGCCCAGAAGAACTTGAAGAAAATCTGGCCGTATATGAAGCCCGTGAAGTGGACGTCACCATCAACGTTGACGACACCATGTGCAAAGGGATTGAGTCCTGGGCCTGGTACGGCCTTCAGCCGATCAACGCCCTGACCAAGCCGGGCGGAACCTTGATCGTGACGTCGCGGCAAGCCGCCGACGCCCTCATCGAGGACATTCATCAAAAAGATTCTGCTTATAACCTCGCGATCATCCCCGCTTCCACCAGCTACTCTGGCTTGTGGGTGTACAAGGACGACCATACCGATGTGCGAATCCTCGGCGCGTTGGCCAAGGTTTGCCCCGAATTGGTCAGCCTGGATTCCATGGTCGCTGCTTTGGAGGATCAGGGTTGGGGTGGCCTGAAAGCAACGTCCGCCCGCAACACCTACGATCGCTTGACCTCGCGCCCCGTGGAACCCGGCGAAGGCAGCGATGACGAACCTTTCAGCTTCGACCTCCCCGGTTGGAAGTCGATGGAAGAAGGTTTGGTGATTAGGGGAATCGAAGAGGGCGGCGGATTCCGCGGTGGGTCGCTGGGAGACAGCTACGATCCAATCAATACGCCTTCCATCTTGCCCCAGGGCTACGAGCCCACTCGCAACTCCGTGTTCAAGAAGTTCAGCACCCGCGCCATGCGCCCGGTGATCAACTTTGACACCTGCATCAAGTGCACGTTGTGCTGGCTCCAGTGCCCCGACACCTGCTTCGACGTGACGCCCGATGGGCTTTACGACGCCAACATGGAAGCCTGTTGTGGTTGCGCAGTGTGCGAAGCCGTTTGCCCGGTGCCGGACTGCATCACCATGGTCAACGAAGCCGAGTTCAACGACAACAACAGCCAATACGAGCATTGGACCCGGGACAAGGACGGCTACCATAACTGGATGGCCGAATTGATCCAGATACAGAAGGATAAGGACTCAACCCGCAGCCACGGCTACCATAGCCCCGGCGTTTACGAGTCCGAATCGGAAGTTGCTCTGACCGGAGACGATGACTAATGGCTACCGAAACTCTCTACCAGACCGAGCGTGAGGAGCTCATCAGCGGCAGCGAAGCGATCGCCATAGCCTGTGCGATGGCCGACGTCGACGTGATCACCGCATACCCCATTCGGCCCTACGATACCGTGATGCAGTATGTATCCAAGCTGAAGGCCGATGGAGCGTTCGACTGCGACTTCATCGTCGCCGAGAGCGAGCACTCCCAGTTCGAAATCGTCAAACATGCCTCTGCCGTTGGCGCGCGGACCTTCTGCGGATCCAGCGGCGTGGGCTGGTTCTATGCCTTTGAGGCGATCACGGTCACTGCGGGCCTCCGCCTTCCGGTGGTTGCCATGGTGGGTAACCGCGCCTTGGACGATCCCGGCGCCTTCGGCGTCGAGCACAACGATGCCATGGCCGTACGCGACCTGGGCTGGATGCTCTATTGGGTCGGCACCGCGCAGGAAGCGCTGGACACCGCCCTCCTGGCTTGGCGTGTCGCCGAAGATCCTAGGGTATTCCTTCCAGCCGCCATCTCCTGCGACGGGTCGTTCCTCACCCACTCGCAGGCCATCGTAAATGTTCCCACCCAGGAACAGGTGGATCAGTTCTTGCCCCAGTATGATCGTGGACGCCTCCAGTTGCACCCCGATAACCCGATCACCGTCGCGCCCCAGGTCAATGAAGACTGGCTCATGGAGATCCGCCGCCAAACCGACGACGCCATGCGCCGTTGCAGCGACGTGATCAAGGAAGCCTACGAAGAGTTCAAGCAGCTTTTCGGCCGCGGCGACTCCAGCCCGTTCATCGAAGAATATATGACTGAAGACGCCGACATTATCTTCGTGGGAATGGGAACTCTGGCGATGCCTGTGCGCGTGGCGGTCCGACGCATGCGCGAGCAGGGCAAAAAGGTCGGGTTCGTCCGCGTCAAGTTCTTCCGGCCGTTCGCTACCGACGAGATCCGCGAGGCTCTCAGCGGTTGCAAGGCTGTGGCGGTGGTCGACCGCGACTATTCCTACGGTTCACCCTCGTACGGCGGCGTGCTGTTCAACGAAATTCGCTCCGCATTGTACGAATTGGATCAGCGCCCGCTGGCGCAGAGCTTCATCGCCGGCCTTGGGGGCCGAGAGGTTCTGGTGCGGGACGTTGAAGAAATGGCTCAGATGGCCCAGGATTCCATCGACGCCGGAAAGGTCAAGCAAATAAACACCTGGATAGGTGTCCGCGAATAGGAGAGCCGCTATGACTACTATGATCACCCAGGACCTCCCTCAGGTTAGGGGCGTCAAACAGATCCCGGTGTTCGAGGGCTTCACCTCCGGGCACCGTACCTGTCAGGGTTGCGAGTCCGCCCTCGTAATGCGGCTCATGATCAAGGCCGCCGGACCGCGTACCATCGTGGTCGGCAGCACTGGCTGCATGTACGTCGCCAACACCACCTACTACAGCACCCCTTGGGTCGTGCCGTGGATGCACACGCAGTTGGGATCCAGCGGTTCTGCCGCCACCGGTACCGCGGCTGGCCTCGCCTCCCTGATGCGCAAGGGAAAGATGCAGGAAGAACCCATCAACGTCATCGCGTTCTGCGGCGACGGCGGTGGTGTCGACATGGGCCTGTCCGCCATTTCCGCGGCCCTGCA
>JAPOQH010000118.1 GCA_026710825.1 Chloroflexota bacterium
CGTCCGCGCTCTCGAAATGGTCGAGCACACCCTGCAAAAAATGGCCTACGGTGGCATTTACGACCAGGTCGGCGGCGGGTTCCACCGCTACTCCACCGACGCCTATTGGCTCGTGCCCCCTTTCGAGAAAAAGCTTTTTGAAAACGCCCTTCTTGCCCGCCTCTATCTCCACCCCTGGCAGATCAAGGGCAACGCCCTGTACCGGCCCATCCCGGAGGAAACCCTCGATTACGCCCTCCGCGAGATGACCGATCCCGCCGGTGGGTTCTATTCCGCCCAGGACGCGGACAGCGAGGGCGTCGAGGGCAAGTTCTTCGTTTGGACCCCCGACGAGTTGCGCCCGCTCTTGGGCGACGACGCCGACCTCATCATGGGCTACTACGGCGTAACCGACCGCGGCAATTTCGAGGGTTCCAACATCCTGAACATCCCGCGCCCGCCGGACGAATTTGCTGACCAGCGAGGCATCTCCGAGGACTCCCTTTTCGACGCCATCGCCCGCGCCCGCTCCACCTTGCTCGAAGTCCGCGAACGGCGCATCCATCCCCTCCTCGACGACAAGGTTCTCACCGCGTGGAACGGCCTGATGCTCCGGGCCTTCGCAGAAGCCGGCGCGGCTCTCGATCGCTCCGACTACCTCGACGCCGCTCGCCACAACGCCGCGTTCCTGCTGGACACCATGCGCGACTCCAACGGCCGCATCCTGCGCACTTGGCGCGGTGGAGAGGCCAAGCTCCTCGGCTATCTGGAAGACTACGCTTGCCTCGCCGATGGGCTTGTTTCCCTCCACGAAGCCACTTTGGAACCTCGGTGGATCCAGGAGGCGGTGACGGTCGCCGACGGGATGGTTTCCCTGTTCTGGGACGACCCGGTCGGCGGTTTCTACGACACCGGCTCCGATCACGAACAGTTGGTCATCCGCCCCCGCGACGTATTCGACAACGCCCAGCCCTGCGGTGGGTCCGTCGCGTCCGACGTTCTCCTGCGGCTAGGCGTGATCACTGGCAACGACGACTTTTCGTCCCGGGGCGCCACTCCCCTCCGTTCCATGCAGCAGCTATTTGGCCGTGCTCCCAGCGCAACGGGCCACTGGCTGGGCGCTCTCGATTTCTACGTGTCACTGCCCCGTGAAATCGTCATCGTCGGCCCCGTCGATTCGGACGCGACCCAATCAATGCTCCGCGAAGTCAACTTCCGATTCATGCCCAACAAGGTCGCCGTCGGCATGAACGATCCCGCCAACCCTCCGCTGAAAGACTCCCCACTGCTGGAGCAGCGCACCATGCAGGACGGCCAACCCACCGCCTACGTCTGCGAAAACTACGCCTGCCAACTCCCGGTAACCGACGCCGCCGCGCTAGCCGCCCAACTCGACCGCTAACAACCCCTCATCGCCGTCCTCGCGCGGAGGAGAACCGACCATGAATTTCCATGATGCCTATGCTGTCCTTGATGGCAAGTTTCGCAAAAAGGTTGAAGAGGAAGGGAGCGAATATATCCCCTTGATTCCCCCGGAAAGACCAGTGGATTTCGTCCTCATCGCGAAAGAACCATCATTGGGATTCGTCGATGGATCCAAGGGAAACCCGAGTAGTGAAGTTCATGAAAAACGGATCCGGGGGCTAAAAAACTTTGCTTGGTCTTTTGAGGATTTCATGCTGCATTTCTGCATCAGAGAATTTCTGTGCCAGCGCCAGGAATCCTACTATCTGACGGACTTGGCCAAAGGCGCTATGACAGTGAATGCCGCCTCTCAAAGCCCATTCGATCGGTATGAGGACTGGTATGAGTTGCTACAGATGGAATTGGGGTTGGTAGCCACCCCCGTGGCAAAAATTATTTCGGTAGGCACAGACGTGTCCAAGTTCCTTACTGGGAAATGCGTGCATGGGCATTCTGGCACTATCATGCACTACTCCGGCCGGGCCGTTGCAAGGGCGGGTGTCGAGATACCGGGCAACAAGGAGGCTTGGGATCAATTCCACCCGAAATCCGAGCACGTTCTGGAAGTTGCCGGCAAGGTAATGGACGAGGCAAGCATGGGACAACTCAGCGATGAAATATTGTCGCGATTGCAAAAAGGATCCGGGATTACCGAGCCAAGAAGAAGGTTGATGTTCGACTACAAGATCAGATTCGAACGGATTCGTGACCCGGATAACTTGGGTTGGCCACGTTACCGCGAATGTTGGGATATTAGTTCGGAACCAGGTTAAAACAACGTCAATTGCGGATGCGGGTATATAACCCTGCCGTCAACTCCCCGTAACCGACCCATCCGCCCTCGCCGCCCAACTCGACCGCCAATAAAATTCCCTCTCCCGTCAAGGGATATGGTGATGGTGCACGCGCCCCCTGCCTGCCTCTCATGGCCCGGCGTGTCCGCGTCTTGATCTCCCCCTCCCTCGATGGGAGAGAGCTAGGGTGAGGGTGATAACCCCCGCAAATCCCTACCGCGCCGGAATCAACCCCGCCGCAGTAACCGTCTCCCGGTTCACCGTATCCGGCAACCTGTATTTGTGCCACATCACGGCGCCAATCAGCACCAACGCCCCCGCCATCACCGGTGCCAGCCGTATCCCCAGCGGATTCTCCGGCGAATCACCCAGCAGCCGAATGAGGCTCAGCAACAACGGCGGCAGCGCGTACGTGACCTTCTCAAAGAAGTGTGCGTCGAGTAGAACAGCGCCTCCCTCCGTTCGTTCCGTATCACGGCGTCATAGTCTGCGATGTCCGCCGTCAACCCCTTGGGCAGCAGGAACACGGCCGCCATCGGCATCCCCGCGATGAACGCGAAGATCAACCCCTGCGTCACCAGGTGCTCGGACGACACGACGCCCGCCAGGCTGAACAGCGGGAACACCAGCCCGCTTGCGATCAGGCACACGCCGTACACGCGCCGTTTGGTCACCTTGCCCGTCAGGAATATCAACCAGATGATGATGCCGGCCAGCACCACACCTCCGATCACGCTGGTGGACAGGAAACTAGACGTCGCCCCTTCCTTGTCCTGCAGCAGCACCGCCACCGCGAAGAACGGGATCCAGCCCTGCATCACTCCCGCCCCCGTCGTGAACATCACGAACGTCGGCACGAACGAAAGGAACTGCGTATTCCGGAGCGTTTCCCGAAAGCCCCGCCAGAACGGCACTCGGGCCGGCGGCACGTCCCTCCGGGCATGCCTCCAAACCGCGGCCAGCGACCCGGATCGAAATACCAGCGCGACCACCGCAAAGATAACCCCGGTGATTTTGAACCCGTACGCGTCCTTGATGAATCCACCGGCCACCAGTCCCAGACCGGCGCCAAACACGGCAAACAGGAAGATCAGGCTGATCAGGTTCATCCGGTCGCCGGCCGTCGGCGTAACCTCCGGCACCAACGCTTCCAACGCCCCGCTCGACATCGTCGCCGAAATGAAAAACAACTCCAGCATCAGCACGAAGTAGATCGCGTTCCACCAACTGCCCCCGTCCATCGGCAGGAACCAGACCAACGCCCCGAACAACGCGTAAAACGGCGTCGCGAACAGGATGAACGGAATCCGCCGTCCCCATCGGCTGTGCGTGCGGTCACTCCACCACCCGATCAGTGGGTCGGTGAACGCATCCACGAACCGCCCCAGGAATATCAGCGAACCCGCCACCACCACCGCGTCGATCGGGAACCCGAACACCATCACGTCCGGAACCCGCGTCGCTCCCTCTATCGCCGGCGGAGCCAGGAAAAAAAGCACCCACTGCTGCCGGAAGTAAGACAGCGCCTGCAGACCAACATGGTCGGCCGTGAAAAAAAGCTTATTGACCAGCGGCAGCCGCGCCGTTTGCTGTCCTGGTTCTGTCATTCTGCCCCGTCGCCAACGTTGTGTCCGGGTGTCCGCGCCGCAATGTATCACATCGTCCCATTCCCGCCCCAACCAATCGGCGTTCGTGGTTCACGCGCAACTGAACGGATACCCCAACTTCTCAGCGCCCCATGCGCCCGGCCTGCCGCAGACGCCCCGACCCACTGTCGAACGTTCGCCCGTTCCGTCGCCGCCTACACGTCATCTCTATGAACATATCCGTCGCCCCTTGTGAGAGAGGGTTGAGTCAGGGGCAACGCCCAGCCTCCCCGTTCCATTTGCGTAATCGTACGGGGCCCGGCCACCCAAAATCCCCACGAGAGACGCAGATGCTCCTCTGCCGTGCAGCAATCCAGCAAATCCACGCACCAGCACAGCCGAATACGGGACCGATGCGATTCTCGCACACCGGCCTCGGCGTAGCCGATCACGTGCGACCTGAACACCTCAACCCCCGACCTTTGCGCTGGTGACCTGCCGGCCTGCCCAAGCACACTCGTGTGGTAACATATCGACCGTCTTTCTCAAGCGCATACTACCGCGCTCATCCTCCTCACTCCGCACGAACTTTGAGGTTTCAACATGGCCATCACCGTAGGACAGCCCGCTCCCGATTTCACCCTCCACGAAAACCCGGCAACGCAGCATAGCCTCAGCGATTATCGCGGCAAGAACGTCGTCCTGGCGTTCTTCCCCGGCGCGTTCACCGGCGTCTGCACCACCGAAATGTGCACCCTCCGCGACAGCATCGAAGACTACAACAGCCTGAACGCCGTCGTCCTCGGTATCACGGTGGACCCGCCCTTCTCCCTGGCCGCCTGGAAAGCCGCTAACAACGTCGACTACACCTTCCTCAGCGACTACAACCGCGAGGTCGTCAACGCCTACGATGTCGCCCTCCCCGGCCTCGCTGGCCTGCAGGGCTACGTCGCCGCCAAGCGCGCCGTCACCATCGTCGACGGCGAGGGCATCGTCCGCTACCACTGGGTATCCGACTCACCCGGCAACGAGCCGGACTATGCCGAAGTGCGCGCCGCAGTGGCAGCGCTGAACTAAGCAACCTGCACACACGACCAGCGCGGAAAACCCCTCTCACTCCGAGAGGGGTTTATCGTTAGTAAGCCCCGTTCCCGCGATCACAGTCAGACCCCAACCATATCAGAGTATGCTCCCCTTCATATTCCTCATCATGGCCGGCATGTGCCTGTTCGTGGGCTACGTGGTCGGATCTCAATCCGGGGAATTCTTCGCCAACAATCTGGCCGCGTTGCTCACCGCGTCCGAACTTACCGGCTTCGTCCTCATATTCGTGGCATCCGCCGGTTTCTCCCTCGGCTCCGCCGGCATTGCCTATTCCGCCTTGGTCGTCGGGCTTTTGGTCGCTTTGTTCGGCGGCGCGTGGATCGGCGTCGAGTTCACCGATTCCCAACTCGACCCCATCGTCGGCGCTCAGGCTCGGGCCCTATGGCAAGGTACCGGCGTCGGCGGAATCCTTCCGTTCCTGCCAGAGTGGGCCCAGGATCGCACCGCAACGCTCCTGCTCATCTGCGCCGTTGTAGGCGCTGCGGCCTGCGGTTTGGGATTCCTGATCAAGTATTCGTTCTATCGAATCACCACTGATCCCGAATCCTGAGCACAACCCGGGCTAAATCGGTTCCTGCCGATGTCGGACCCGGTCCGTTCAAAGCGAGCCCGCCGAACCACCACCGCACGCCGCAACGCGAACCGCTCGGCAACCATTGGTCGCCCTCCGCCCGCATCGTCGCACGACCCTACAAACCACCCCCTTGCATGACACCATCCACTCACACCGATGATTGAGTCCCCCCAGATATCCACATCTCCCTCATGCTGGGCCTGTAGAACCACCGCAGCACGGCGCAACGCGAACCGCCCGGAGCCATTCGTTGCCTCGCGCCGGCATCGTCGCTCGACCCTGCAGACCGCTCACACCGATGATTGAGTCCCCCCAGATATCCACATCTCCCTGATGCCGAGCCTGTCGAGCCCCCACCGAACGCCGCGACGCGAACCACTCGGCAGCCATTCGTTGCCCTACGCCGGCATCGTCGTACGACCCTGCGGTCCACCCCCTAGCATGACACCATCCGCTCACACCGAGCCTTTCGAACCCCCAGCCGACGGCGGCCACGCGTACCCCACCAACCGCTCCACCACCATCTCCGTCAGCCGCTCGGCATCCACGTCCAGGCACACGTCCACCGTCGCCGCCCGTCCTGTCATCCCGTACCAGTCCACCACCGTCTGCCCCCGCGTCAGTTCACTCCCGATATCCACCGCAACCGGCAACCGTTCCACATCCATCAACGTCGGGTCAATCGCATACGCCACTGCCGGCACGTCGTTGTACCTTACCGCCTCACCCTCAGCCAGCCGACCCAGCCGCCGGTACGCCGCCCTCGTGTACCCCGACGCCGACACCAGCAACTGCACCGCCGCTGCCTCGCACTCCTCCAGTCGCCGGAATTGCTCGTCCGACAGCCCGCAGTGATCGCAAACGTCCAGCCCAACCTGCGCAATCTCCACGCCCGAATCGTACAGAATCGCCGCCGACTCCGGGTCCTCGTGGATGTTCGCCGTCGCCACCGGCGACACATTGCCCGGCACCCGGACCGCGCCGCCCATCACGACGACTTGGGCCAGCGCCTCAGCAATCCCCGGCTCCAGCCGCAGCGCCAACGCCGCGTTGGTCATCCGCCCCAACGCCAGCACCGTGATTTCGCCCGGAGCTTCGACCACCCGTCGCGCGATCTCCACCGCCGCGTGCTGCGCGGGCCCTCCTCCCTCGTCTGTTCCAACCGCGGTGCCCGACGCCTCGCCCCCCAGCGCGTCGCCTCCGTGGATGTGCCCGGCCCACCCTTCGTTAGGCGTGCGCAAAAGAGGTCCCCGCGCTCCCGGGTACACCGGAATATCCGCACGTCCCGCCACCGCCAGGATGCGCCGCGCGTTGGCCTCGCACTGCTCCATCGATCCATTGCCATAGCTGATCGTCAGCGCATCCACTTGTAGCTCCGGGCTCGCCAACGCCAGCAGGATCGCTGCCGTGTCGTCAACCCCCGGGTCTGTGTCGATTATCACGCGTTTGACCATGCTCACCTGCCTTTTGACGATGGCGACGGGTTGAGGCATTATAGCCGCTGCATTTCGCCCTCTCAGGCGGGCGATTCGGAGGGAATATCAATGGCGGTCAACGAAGTTCAAGGTGTAATCTCCCGCTCCAAAGGGGCGGGCGTCGAACTGGTCACCATCCACGTGCCCGACCCCGGCGAGGGCGAGGCCCTGGTGCGCGTGCAGGCGTGCGGCGTCTGCCACACCGACCTCCACTACCGCGAGGGAGCCATCAACGACGAATTCCCCTTCCTCCTCGGACACGAAGCGGCGGGAATCGTCGAAAAAATTGGCGACGGCGTCACCAACGTCCAGCCCGGCGATTTCGTCATCCTCGCGTGGCGCGCCCCTTGCGGCAACTGCCGCTCCTGCCTGCGCGGACGCCCTTGGTACTGCTTCGCCAGCCGCAACGCCCAGCAGAAAATGACCCTGCCCGAAGGCTCGCCCTTGTCGCCAGCCCTCGGCATCGGCGCATTCTGCGAACTCACCCTCGTCGACGCCCTCCAGGCCGTCAAGGTCGACCCGGCCGCCAGCCCCATGGCCGCCGGACTCATCGGCTGCGGCGTCATGGCCGGACTCGGCTCCGCCATCAACACCGGCGGCGTCAGCCGCGGCGATTCCGTAGCCGTCATCGGCTGCGGTGGCGTCGGCAACGCCGCCATCGCCGGTTCCCGCCTCGCTGGCGCAAACACCATCATCGCCGTCGACATCGACGACCGCAAACTCGAGTGGGCCAGGGGTTTGGGCGCGACCCACACCATTAACTCCACCCAAACCGACGCCGTCGAGGCCATCCGCGCCCTCACCGACGGCAACGGCGTCAATGTCGCCATCGAGGCGGTCGGCAACCCAGCCACCTACGAGCAGGCCTTCTACGCCCGCGACCTCGCCGGCACCGTCGTCCTCGTCGGCGTCCCCGACCCTACCATGAAAATCGAACTGCCCCTCATCGAAGTATTCGGACGCGGCGGCTCCCTCAAGTCCTCGTGGTACGGCGACTGCCTGCCCACCCGCGATTTCCCCATGCTCATCGACCTCTACCTCCAGGGCCGCCTCGACTTAGACGCCTTCGTCAGCGAGCGCATCGGCATCGGCGACGTCGAGGAAGCCTTCGCCAGCATGGGCCGCGGCGAAGTCCTCCGCTCCGTTGTCGTTATGTAACAATCCGACCCAACGATTCGCCTCTCCCTCGATGGGAGAGGGCTGGGGTGAGGGTGAACCTCCGCGACATACCCCGTGCTCGCCCCGATCGTCCCTTATCGGCGACCCGCCGGCTCCAACCACCGCTCGCTTTTTCCCCCATCGTGCGATCCATTGCCCTGACACCCAATCGGAGTACCACCCATGACCACTTTCGTCCTCGTCCACGGAGCCTGGCACGGCGGTTGGTGTTGGTGGAAAACCGCTCCACTATTGCGTGATGCCGGACACCTCGTGCACGCGCCCAGCCTGACCGGCCTCGGCGATCGTGAACATCTGGCCCGCCTGATTCCGCCCGCCGTCCTGAACCTCGACCTCCACATCCGCGACATCGTCCAACTCCTGGACTCCGACGACCTCTCAAACGTCGTCCTCGTCGGCCATGCCTACGCTGGAATGGTCATCACCGGCGTGGCGGAACTCCGACCCGAACGCGTCGGCGCGCTCGTTTATGTCAATGGCGTCGCTCCGGATAATGGCGAGGCAATGATCGACCAGCTCTCCGCCGTCCGCGGACCCGAGTTCGTCGCCCGTATCCAGCAATATATCGCCGACGGCGAACCCTATATGGCCCAACCGACCACCGCGTCCGAAATTGCCGCGCGCTGGGCCATCACCGATCCCGACGACCAGGCATTCGTGCTGCCTCGCCTCTCACCCCAGCCAACCCTCACCTTCGCCCAGCCCGTCCGGACCGCCAAACCGGAAGCCGCCAGTCTGCCGCGTGAATTTATCCTGTGCAGCGAATCAGGCTTCGAACCCGTGGCCGAACGCGCCGCCGCCAACGGTTGGGGCGTCCACCACATCGACACCGGCCACGACCCCATGATCACCGAACCGGCCCAACTCGCCCAAATCCTCCTCGGAATCGCCTCCTCCCTCTCAGCCTGAACCACCGAAGCGGCAGCCAAGCCTGCACAACGTAAGGGCGAACATTAGCTCGCCGCTGCCGGAAGCCAATATCCCGTCCATCCTGTGCATCGATGTAAAAGATGTAAATCGATGTAACAAATTCCCCCGACCCAGTGACACCCGCCCGTTGCCCCGATGCGTACCCACGTTCTATCCTAACTGTGTCAGGTTCCCCGCTCGGTACTCGAGAACCGGACGGGGTCGGCCGCATCGCATGCAGCGGCAAGCCACCAAACTACCAAAATTGGCGA
>JAPOQH010000034.1 GCA_026710825.1 Chloroflexota bacterium
ACTGCGTTGCGACAGGACGATATGCGACAGGCTTCCGCCACGGGCGGACGTTCCGCACCATGAGCGGACTGCGTTGCGACAGGACGATATGCGACAGGCTCCCGCCACGGGCGGACGTTTCGCACCATGAGCGGACTGGGTCGGCAGCATGTAAACGCCCTGAGGGGTCAGGTTGGCGGGGAGTGCGCTGCCGAGGTTGGCGGGACAAGTTCGCATCCGGGAGAGGCGCGACTGTGGGGCACGGCAGGCAACCAGCCTGCCTTGGAGAGTCGGAACAACGGAAAAGCGCCGAGGTCCCGCCAACAATCCCGACCGGCCGATATGCAGGAGCCAGCCGACTGAGTCGAGACGGGCATTCCGCGTGGTCTCCTCAGATATTCATCGCGGACGCCAGATGGAGTAACACCCGATGCTGAGGAAATTGACGATTCTGCTCCAAACAGTTCGTTTCGCGGGCGGCGCGCTTGATTCGAAACTCTCACCACCGGGGATGTGTGGAGGTTGACTGCCCCAGCGATATGTCGCCACCATCAGATTTCCGCCAACGACAAATACCATGTAAACGAAAACCGATACGGCGTGCCAGAGATACCCCACATTCAAACGTTCCATGACCTCTTCCGGAGACAAACCGAGGTTATCGGCATCAGCGGTCCAGGAGAGCAGCAAATTTTCACTTGGGAGCATATAGGGCACGTTGGGGGTCAAATACACGGCCAGCATGGTCACCGCGCCGACGGTGGCCCCAACCGTGCCAACGATCAAGATAGCCCAGAGCACGAATCGCCGATCCCGGTCCTGAGGGGCAACAGTGGAATCACGCATCACAAGAAGGATGATGAAAGCGGCGGCGAGGAATGCGAAGGCGACGCCCAGTTGGAGCACTATGGCTGTGTTAGTGATCACTGCGATCGTCGAGTAGATCAACCCTATGGGCAGCAGCACGACCACTGCCGCCCGACGTATGGGGTTTACGGTGTTGCGTTGCCGGCGATACTGCCAATTCCAAAGGGCCAAGAACGCTCCTCCACCGACCATGGAAAGGGCCAAGTTGACCAGGAGCGCCAGGGCGTAGGGCACGGGGGTGCCCATGAATTGCGCAATGGAACAAAAGCCATAGTGGTCGGTGTTGAGGGCGGCGCTTTGCAGGAGCGGCGTGGTCAGAAGGACAAACAAAGATATGGTGAAGAATTCGCAGAGATCAAACGGGCTCGACATCCTGAGGAAGGTCGCTCCCAACCTGACCCCGACCACGGCGCCGATGTAGGCGATGGGCATCCACATTTCGTTCCAACCCAGGGACGCCAGCAAGTAGGCGCCGCCGATGGTGGCGAACGCGGGCAGAAGGCAGCTGACAATGCCTTGAAAGACAGTTGGGGAGGACCGGCGGTTTACACCCGCGGTGACAGGTTGGGCGAGATCAATTTCGGGTTCCCAAGATGACTCGGAAACCGAAGCCGTGGCCCGTTCGCCATCTCCGTCAACATATTCCAAATCAGTGTCGTCGGGTTGGCGCGGCGGATCGTCATCGAAACCAGCGAGCAACATCAACCCCTGCACTTCGGCAGGAGAGAGATTCAGGGCCCTGCCGACCCCCTCGAGCCGCTCCCTGCTGGGACGCGTTGCTCCCGACTCCCAGCGGGACACTGTGGTATGGCTGTAACGCTGAGCGTAGTTGCTGTCAACAGAGGCCATTCGCCGCAGAAGTTCATCCTGTGTCAATCCACGGGCACCATCCACAGAAAGGAAAGATTCCCGATAGGCCCGCATCAACATGCCGACCTGCATGGCCTTGAAGCGTTGAGCGTCGCGTTCCAACATCCTAGTCCCTCGCATGTCGAGGTGAGATCCAGAGGTGAGATATTTTTCACATTACTTTCAAATTCAGATGTGCGCATTATCTATTCATTGGGTTGATCTGACAACCATGTTCAGTGCGGGGCGTCCGCCAGATTCCGCAACAAAACCAATAGAATATGTAATACAGATGCTCAGACTTACATTTTTTCGTCACAAAGTCAACGGTATTTGCAAAAGTGAGCCATTCAATATTATGGATTTGAATACTATTTCAGAGCGGTCGGCGGCAAAAACAAGGCGCGTTTTTGTACCGGGTTGCCTGGAAGAGATCAAAAATGTTTGACCTGCGTCGGTTTACTAGCCCAATTTGTGCGCCTGAATTTTTAGATGCTGATACGTCATTGCGTTTGAGTCAGAGAATCACCGACGTAGACAAATGAGTGGCTCGTGAAGCGCGCACATGAGATACCGCCGCGCGAGCTACCGTCACTCGATACGCGCATGTTGAGCCAACGGATTTTCTGCGCCCACGGACAAGGGGCATTGGGGAGCCGAGGATGTGATGCACAAGCACCGGCGAGCGGGGACCATGGGAACCGGGCAACGCACGCCGGCCTCAACTGGCAACCAGCCCAGGGATGCCCTATACTGCCGACGATGACGAATGCGCGATCTGTATCGCAGCGAATCCGCGGAGGTTGACATGGCCATTGGACTCAGGAGTTATCGCCCGGTGGTGGGCGGCGTCACCCACATGGTGAGCACGGGGCATTACCTGGCGACCGCCGCGGGGTATCGCATACTGGAGCAGGGCGGCAACGCGATTGACGCCGGCGTGGCCGCGGGCATCGTGATCAACGTGACGCTGCCGCAGTACACCAGCTTCGCGGGCGTTGCGCCCATCATCATTCACCACGCCGAATCGGGCGAGACCCGCGAAATCAGCGGCCTGGGCCGGTGGCCGGCCGAATCATCGATCGACTATTTCCGGCGGGAGCACGGCGGCGACATGCCGCACGGCGTGATGCGCACCGTGACGCCGGCGGCGCCGGACGCATGGATCACATCCCTGATCCGGTATGGGACGATGACGTTCGAGCAGGTGGTCACTCCAGCGTTGGAGATCGCAGAGGGCGGCTTCCCCATTCCGGCGACGTTGCACCGCGCGCTGGTGAGCAGTGGCGACAACATCATCCTGGACGAGGGGGACACGAGCCAGTGGACCAGCACGATGGAGATCTTCTATCCCGGCGGAAAGGCGCTGGGCATCGGTGACCTGCTGGTGCAGAAGGACCTGGCGCGGACATTCCGTCGGCTGATCCACGCCGAGCAATCGGTGAACGGGCAGGGCAGGGAGGCCGGTCTCCGCGCCGCTCGCGAACTGTTCTACAAGGGCGACATCGCAGAGGAGATGGTGTCGTTCATCCGCGGCCAGGGCGGTTGGCTCTCGATGCAAGACCTGGCGGATTTCTCGGTGGGCGTGGACGCGCCGCCGATGATCGACTACAAGGGCATCGACGTTTACGCCTGCGGGCCGTGGTGCCAAGGCCCGATGAACCTGCACGCACTGCGAATCCTGGAAGGGTGCGATCTGCAGGGCATGGGGCATAATTCGGCCGATTATATCCACACCGTGCTGGAAGCCCTGAAGCTGGCGTTCTCCGACCGGCACGCCTACTACGGTGACCCCGACTTTGTGGACGTCCCGATGGCGGGGCTGCTGTCCCGCGAGTACGCGGACGTGCGTCGCCGGGAGATCGATCGCAACCGTGCGAATCCGGAGATGCCGCTGGCCGGCGACCCGTGGGCTCACCAGCAGGGAGGCGTCCGGTACGGAGCGAAGCAGCCCGAGGCGGTGGCAGGACCGTTGTCTGCGGATACGTCGTACATCTGCGCGGTGGACCGCTGGGGCAACGCGTTCTCGGCTACCCCGAGCGACGGTTTCGGCGGCGCGCCCATCGTGCCCGGGCTGGGATTCATGGTGTCGGCGCGCGGCGCGCAGAACTGGCTGGACGAGGACCATCCCTGCAGCCTGGAACCGGGCAAGCGGCCTCGGCTGACGCCCAATCCGGCGATGGCGTTCAAGGATGGCAAGCCGTGGCTGCCGTTCGGCACGCCGGGCGGCGACGTGCAGCCTCAGTCCATGGTGCAGATGTTCCTGAACGTGGCTGAGTTCGGCATGGATGTTCAGCAGGCCATCGAGGCGCCGCGGGCATCGACCTGGAGCTTCCCCAACTCGTTCTGGCCCCACGCGTACCGGCCGGGGCTGGTGGGCGTGGAGTCGCGCATCGACCCGTCGGTGGTGGACGACCTGCGCAAGCGGGGCCACGACGTGGACGTTTGGAACGAGTGGACGCCACGCATGGGTTCCCTTTGCGCCATTGAGATCGACCGGGAACGGGGGACGATGTACGGCGGAGCGGACCTGCGGCGGGACGGTTACGCCATGGGGCGGTAGTCCGGAGACCACACCGGATGTTTTTCGAGGGGCGACACATGCGTCGCCCCTCGGTCTTGGTCGATTCGAGGTTATTTTTGCGCTGCGCCGCGCGGGCGGGACGATGATCCTCGAGCGGGTGTTTGGGCCGAGGGGTAGTAAGGGGATGGATGGGACGGCGGCCCGGAAGGCGGAGTTGCGAGAGCCGTTTCAGTGGGGACAGCCTGGGCGTGTACCTGCCGGATGATCCGCGGCAGGCGAGGTTGGTAAAGTGGTCGCTGCCGAGGCTAGGCGGCCGCTCGTTCATCCGCGATAGCCGCTTCCAACATGGGTTTGACAGCAAGTTTGGCCGCTTCCAGGTCCGGCACCAGGTGCTCCGGCGCCACACGATCCAGGAAGCCCAGTGATCTCATTTTTTCACCGATTTGATCTCGCATCCCTGCGATAACGAAATGCTGCCTTCCCCGGCCGGCAGCCGCGTTGATAAGTCTGCCCATGGTGACCGCCGCCGTGTCGTCTACGTATTCCGTCTGGGTGAGGTCGAATATCAACGCCTGATAACCGCCGACGTCTCTTCCCACTATGCGACCAATCTCACGGGCCGAGGCAACGGATACACGGTCTGGGAATTTCACCAGGCCGGTCCTGGCCTCAAAGGGATCGTCAAGGTCCGCGTCAGGCCCGAGAATTTGCGCGTCGAGCAACGGGACGGAGACCATCCTGGGCACCTCGAACGCCTCGAGGTCGCGGGAGTTCACGAACATGCTGACCACAAAGCCGATCAGCAAACCGGTGACGACGTCCACGAAGATGATCATGAATACGGTCAGGACCATGACGAACCAGAAACCGGTCGGGGCGCGGTGCAGGCGGGAAAGGAGACGCCAGTCGATGATCCTGAGGCCGTTGGAGATGAGAATGCAGGCCAGGACCGCCTTGGGTATCAGCGAGATCAACGAACTCAATCCACTGAGCAGCGTGAGGGCCACCGCCACGGTGACGGTGAGATTGGAAACTAAGGTCCTGCCTCCGGCGTACGAATTGGCCAACGTTCCCTGCCCGGTGCCGCCGGGCATGCCGCCAATCAGTCCGGCCGCGACATTGCCCATCCCATGGGCGAAGATGATCCGATTGGCCTGCTGCTGACGGCCGGAAATGGACTCGACCAGCATCGATGCGGTCATGTTGCCGAGAGAACTCAGTGTCGCGATCATGAAGGCAGGCTGTACCGCGCGCAGCAGAAAGTCCACGGAAAATTCGGGCCACTGCGGCGTGGGTATGCCCGCTGAGATCGGGCCAACCGCTGGCGAGCCGGTCACCCAGAACACTCCTGCCAACGTGCCGGCAACCAGCAGCATGAGCTGGGACGGGGCGAGACGTGTCAGCGGGCCGCGCCACAGGAACAGGACCGACAGGCTGATCACCGATATGATCACTGCGTCCAGATTCGCGTGGGCAATTGTGAAGGGCAGGGCCTGCAACGCTCCGGGGAGGCCCCCACCCACCTTGGCGCCTCCCATTGCCGGCGCGATTTGGGTAGTTATCAGCAACAGGCCAACGCCGGTGAAATACCCGTTGAGCAATGATATTGGCAAATAAGAGATGTACCGACCCAGACGCAATGCGCCGAAAGCCATTTGGATCACGCCGGCGAGCATTCCGATGGCGAGGGCTTCAGCTATGCTGTTGGCGTATTCGGCGACCACCACAGCCATGATGATGGACAAATTGGTGTTGACGCCCGAGATCAAGCCCCGGGTGTTGCCAACGATGGCCCCGAGAATTCCGATGGCCAGGACACCGTACAGCGCCGCAACCGGCCCCAATCCGGACAACTCCCCCAGACTCAGGGAAGCCGGGATCGCCAAGGCACTGGCCACAAGACCGCCCGTGATGTCGCCCCGGAGGTCCGGCAATCGATAACTGATCGAGGTCGGGAATTGCCGCCTCACATGTGTTGTTATGCGCATGGATTCTTATTGGGACTATGAGATTGTTAGTTATGATCTCCAGTGTATAACGGGTTGTGCATTCACGGAACCATTGGCGACGCCATCAAATTGGCGAGGGATCATCGGATCGGGTTCCTTGCGATATGGCGCACCTGCATTGACCACGTTACCCGAGGCCGGTTCGCGGATGGGTCGCCCGTCCTGGCAAGGAACGGTGAGTGGCATGCCGGCATAGTGGGAGGAGGAGCGCCCTGGAGCATGCCGAACTCGAGTCGGCGACCGACGAACTCGCGCCGGATGCCGACGACGCGAGACACAATCCCTGGACTTTGTCCGATTTCATCGCCCAGTGGATGCATGCGGACAACCGGCTCTCCGTTGGGGCAGGCGTGACAGAGGTCATCCTCGTCCAGATACGCTCGGGCGGAGTGTGAGAACAGTGCTATTCGATCTGGGGCGATATTACCAGTGTTGAATGTGGCATACAATTGCCTTTTGGGTGATCTCAGGGCATTTCGATTGTCGCCAGACCGAGAACGTGTGTGGATCTCGACGCGGTTCTGAAGACACCGTCCGCTCGTGGTTGGACAGGCCCACCATGAGCGGACTGGGGCGGCAGCATGCAAATAATCGAAAACCGTGAGGTGATCTGCCCTGACCATTTGCCTTATCACTACGCAGCAAGAATCACATTGGCGCGGGACAGCAGTTGTGACATTTTTGGCAGTGGCAGTGTTGGCGGGGTTGATTCGGACCAAGAACCGGAGACGGAGACCGCGGTCGTTCCGGTGCAGGCGTGTAAGGGTTGATATAATCGGGGGCGATCAGACGAACTTGGAAAAGAGGAGGCGGCGAGATGGCTGACGACTTGGGCGGACTGCTGGCAGAGACGGAGTTGACGTTGTTGGATGGGGGGTTGGATCGTACCGAGGGGCCGCTGTGGCACCCGGGCGGGTACCTGACGTTTGTTGACCTGGCGCGGGAGCAGCTTTTGAAGTGGGACCCGAACACTGGCGAGACCACGGTGGTGCGGGAAAACACGGGCGAGGGCAATGGCTGCACGTTCGACCGACAGGGGAACCTGCTGATGTGCGAGGGAGCCGACCACCGCTGCGTCACACGGATGGACGCCGATGGCAACATCACGACGATTGCGGACCGTTGGGACGGCAAGCGGTTCAACAAACCGAACGACGTGATCTGCCGAACGGACGGGACCATCTATTTCACCGACCCGCATCTCCGATTCCCGGAGGAGCGGCGGGAGATTCCGTTTGCGGGCATTTACCGGCTCGACACGGCGGGGAACGTGCACCTGGCCACGGATGAGTGCGAATACGCCAACGGGCTGGCGCTATCGCCGGACGAATCGGTGATGTACGTGGCGATCAGCCGGGCTGAGATGGCGGACTTTGACCGGGAGGAGAGCGGCGAGTTCTGCCCGAACCGGCGTATCCGCGCGTTCGACGTGGCGGCAGACGGGACGCTCAGCGGCAACCGCATCCTGATCGAGATGGGCTCGACGGCGCCAGGAGTGCCGGACGGCATGAAAGTTGATACAGCCGGCAACGTATGGTGCACCGGGTCGGGCGGCGTATGGATCGTGTCACCGGCCGGAGAGCAGTTGGGCGTGCTGGAGACACCCGAGGTCACGCGGAACATCTGCTTCGGCGGCGACGACATGCGGACGCTGTTTCTAACGTCCGGCGCATCGCTGTACAGCATACGGGTTACGACACCGGGGATTAGAGCATAACGAGTGAAAATCACCGAACGCACTCGCATCAGAAATCATCCCGAGCGGGCAGTCCCCGAAGAGACGAAAGAGATCCTGTCCCAAGGGATGGTCGCTCACCTGAGCTTCATACAGGACGGCGTCCCGTTCGTCATTCCGTTCAGCTACCACTACAATGCCAAAACGCCCGACCTGATTTACCTGCACGGTTCGGTTCGCAGCCGGGCCCTGAAGCACATGGCCTCGGGCGCGCCGGTTTGCATCACGGTTACGCTGACCGACGGTCTGGTGTATTCCCGCAAGGCGATGAACCACTCCATGAACTATCGGTGCGCGACGGTGTTCGGCGTCGCGCGCGAAATCACAGACGAGACCGAGAAGTTCGACCTCTTCGACAAGATGGTGCAGCGGTGCTTCCCTGACCGCACGGTGGGGACAGACTATAACCCGCCGGTCTCCGGCGACCTGGGGGCCACCGCACTGGTGGAAGTGCGGATTGCAGAGTGGAGCGCCAAGGCCAGGCGCGAGAACCCCACGGGGCCGGACGACGACAAGCCGGACGCGCTGGGGTCGGCCGGCGTGATTGACTTCCGCGAGTTGTAGCGCCGGGCCGTGGGTACAGGTTGGTGGTGCGGGTAGTCAACCTCGCAGACGCGGGGGACATTGCCATCCGGGAAGCCGCCGCGCTGCTGGTGGAGGGGTTCGCCGAGCATTGGCCGGAGGCGTGGCCAGACCTGGATGCAGCGAGGCGGAGCGTTGATGAAGCGTTGTCCGGTGGGCGGATATGCCGGGCAGCGGTGGGTGACGACGGCAATGTCCTGGGGTGGTCAGCCGCGGAACCGCTGTACAACGGGAACGTGTGGGAGTTGACGGTGCTGGTGGTGCGGCCGACGTTGCAGAGGCAGGGCATCGGGCGGGCGCTGGTGACGGATATGGAGGAGCGGGTACGGGAACGCGGCGGGTTGACCATCTGGCTGGGTTCGGATGATGAGGATGACATGACGTCGCTGGCGGGCGTGGATTTGTTCCCTGATCCGCTGGAGCACCTGGCGCGCATCAAAGACCGGAAGGGGCATCCGTTTGAGTTCTACCGGAAGATGGGGTTCTCAATTGCGGGGGTGCTGCCGGACGCCAACGGGTTGGGGAAGCCGGACATATTCCTGGCGAAATCAGTGGCGCGCCGGTAAGCGGCGGCGATTTGTGGTAAAACTAGGGTACGTCAACAATTGACCGGTTTTGCGCCACCGGATTCCCGCTATCGGGGGAATGACGGTATCTGAGAACCGCAACGCGAACTACGAGGAGGCTCTGATGACTACTGCCACCAACGTCGTCGGCAACGGCGCGCACACCTATGAGTTTGACCGCAACTGGGCGCAACTGCCCGACGGGATCCCGATGCCGGCCGCGGCGGTGTTCGGCGATGACGAGGACCGGATTTACTGCTTCAACCGCAACCCCGAGCATCCCATCGTTGTCCTGGACCGGGAGGGCAAGTTCATCAAGTCCTGGGGCGCCGGCATTTTCGAGTTCCCGCACGCCATCATCATCGACCAATGGGGATACGTATGGCTGGTGGACCGGAACCGAGGCCAGATTTTCAAGATGACCAAGGACGGCGAGATCGTGATGACCATCGGCGAGCGGGGTTACCGTTCGGACACCGGCGCCGATAACACGTCGTTTGACTCCAACTCGTGGCATGCGGTGGTGCGTGGCGCCGAACCGTTCAACATGCCAGCGGGCATCGCGCTGAACGACGACGGAGAGATTTACATCGCCGACGGGTACGCCAACTCGCGGGTGCATAAGTTCACGGCGAACGGCGAGCATATCTTCTCCTGGGGCGAGCCGGGCAGCGGCCCTGGCCAGTTCAACCTGCCGCATGGCGCGTGGATCAACAGCGACGGCAGCCTGTTGATCGCCGACCGTGAAAACGACCGGGTGCAGGTGTTCAACCAGGACGGCACGCACATTACCGACTGGCCCAGCAAGCTGATCGGGCCGGCGGTGATCTGCATCGACGACGAGGGCGTGGCCTACGTGGCCGAGCACAACGGCGGGATGCTGAGCGTCCTGGACGCCGAGGGGAACCGCCTGGCGCAGTGGGGCGATCTGACCCACCGCAGCTGCCACGGCGTTTGGGTGGACAGCCAAAGGGACCTGTACGTGGTGGAGCCCTACGAGGGCAGCACGGGCCGGACGGTGGTGAAGTACACGCGCAAGGGCTAACCCCATTGCGGATTTCGCCGCAGGTTTGCTAGAATGATCGGGCGCCGCTGGTGATAATCGGCGGCGCGCCGATTGTGGGGCTGTAGCTCATTTGGGAGAGCGCTTCAATGGCATTGAAGAGGTAGCGGGTTCGATTCCCGCCAGCTCCACCACTTTACCCACGTTAAGCATTTGAACGGCGTCTTGACGACGCCGTTTTCGCTTTAATTATCACCTGTGATTTCGGAAAAACATGCCCGTATCCGATGACGACCAGCCACGATCCAAGTGGCCGCCAACCCAGAGGTACACTTTCCCATTAGTACTGCGCAAGCGCGGCATGGAGGGCGACGTGGACTTCCTGCTGGAAGCCCTGCAGATGCTGGTGGAGAGCATCATAGCCTGCCCCGTGCCGAGACACGGGGGACGCTGAGGTGTCGGCGCAGATCGGCGCCCAGCGCGGTGAGCGCACCCCGGAGCGGGTTACCCGCCGCAACCGGGACTGCGACACCCGGGTGGGGACGATGGAATTACGCATCCCCAGGATCCGGGAGGGCAGCTATTTCCCCGGCCTGCTCGAACCGCGCCGGCGCAGCGAGAAGGCGCTGCTGAGCGTCGTTCAGCAGGCCCACTTGGAGGGTGTTTCCACCAGGGGCGGATGATCTGATCAAGTCCCTACCCGGCGTGACCGGCCTCTTGCAACACAGTGCCTCAACATGGGTACGCGTGAGGATAATCACTGCTTGCAATGCATATTGGGCTAGTGTAACGTCCGCATATCTTGAACAGGAGGCAACGAAATGGCTGATACACAGGAACGAGTTACTCAGCTGCTGGTACGACAATTCAACATCAGTGAGGGCGAGGTCAATCCTGAAACGTCGTTCCTGGACCTGACTGACTCTTTCGGGATAGCCGAATTTGCCGCAGCAGTGGAGACGGAGTTCCAGTGCTCGATCAGGGAGGACGAGGAAGCCTATGCCATCGAAAACGTTGGGCAATTGGTAAGTTATCTGGATGCCCGCAGTGGGTAGACCACGCCTGAAATGACCAGCGATTGGGAAGTGCCCGCACCGTCGTGCGCGCTTGATGTGTCGATGAATGACGGTGCGGTCCTCAGTGTGCGGCGGTACGGGAATACTGAGGGACCGAGGATCATCCTGAGCCATGGGAACGGACTGGCCTCCGACGCCTACTATCCCTACTGGTCGCAGTTGGTCCGACAGTTTGATCTGTTCATCTACGACTACCGCAGCCATGGCCTGAGTTCCGCGGGGGACCGCCGATTGCACAATGTACCCACTTTCCTAGTGGACCTGGACAACATACTCCAGGCGGTTGCGGAACAATTCGGATACAAACCCCCCATTGGGATCTTCCATTCCCTTTCGGCCGTGGTAGCCCTGCTGCTATCACAGGAACGGGGTGGTTTCGAGGCTCTGGTCCTTTTTGACCCACCAATATGCCCTCCGGGTGGGTTGCCCGCCGATATGGAAGGCGTGAGCACCCGGTTGGCAACGCAAGCCAGCCGCCGGAGGCCGCGCTTCGAATCTCGGGCCGAATTAGCTGATCTCATGCGGGATATACCGGCTTACCGGGGGTTCAAACCAGGTGTGGTTGACCTCCTGGTGGCTGCCATAACCCGCCCGGTTGAGGGCGGGGGCTTCGAACTTCGTTGTCCGAAAGAATACGAGGCACAGGCCTTTGCTTACTTCTTCGGTTGGGCGATACAAATTGACTTGGAGCGGATCAGCTGCCCGGTGAAGGCCATCGGCGCCGACCCCACCCGAAGGTTCTCCTTCATGCCCAGCATGAACCTCTCAGTGTTGGATAATCTTGACTACGATTTCCTGCCCGGGACCACCCATTTCCTACAAATGGAAGAACCCGACCAGTGCGCCGCGCTGACTGTGGGATTCCTTCAAAAGCGCGGACTGGTTTAGGGGGTAACGGGCCGGGCCAACTGCCTCACGCCGTTTCTATGAGGCTGGCCGCTTGCAGCCCCAGCTCTTCTATCGCGATCTCGCGCATCCGGAACTTCTGGATCTTGCCGGTGACGGTCATGGGGAACTCGGCCGTCATCTTGACGTAGCGCGGGACCTTGTGGTCTGCCATTTTGCCACGGCAGAACCCCCGAATCTCTGCTTCCGTGGCGGTCTCGCCTGGCTTCAACATCACCCAGGCCATGACTTCTTCGCCGAACCGTTCGTCCGGAACGCCGATGACCTGCACATCCAGCACTTTGGGGTGGGTGTGGAGAAATTCCTCGATTTCCGTCGGGTAGATGTTCTCGCCCCCGCGGATGATCATGTCCTTCAATCGGCCGGTTATCTTGTAGTAGCCATCCACATCGACCGTCGCGAGGTCTCCGGAGTGCAGCCAGCCATCTGGCGCGATGGCGGCAGCGGTGGCGCCTGGCATATTGTAATAGCCCTTCATTACCATAACGCTGCGGGTGCACAACTCGCCCTGTTCCCCCACCGCCACCTCTCGGTCTGTCTCGGGGTCCACCAGCTTCACCTCCACTTCCGGCAGCGTCACCCCAACGGTGGACACCTGGCGCTCAATGGGATCGCCGATACGGGTCTGGGTAATTATCGGTGAGGCTTCGGTCAATCCGTAGGCGACGGTCAACTCGTTTGCGCCCATCCGGTCTATGATCTGGCGTATGACTTCTATGGGGCAAGGCGACCCGCCTATGATGCCGGTGCGCAATGACGAAAGGTCGAATTTGGCGAACTCCGGATGTCCCAGTTGAGCGATAAACATGGTGGGAACGCCGTAGAGGGCGGTGCACTTTTCCTGGGCAACTGCGGTCAGCGTCTTGACGGGATCGAAGTTCTCGGCCGGCACTACCATCGTGGACCCGTGGGTTACGCAGCCCAAGTTGCCCAAGACACAGCCGAAACAATGGTAAAAGGGCACCGGGATGCAGAGCCGGTCGTCCTCGGACATTTTCATTCCGTCGCCAACGTATAGTGCGTTGGCAAGCAGGTTATGGTGGGTGAGCATGGCCCCCTTGGGGTTGCCCGTCGTGCCGGATGTGTATTGGATATTGACCACATCGTCGGGGTTGCAGCCGGCCTGCCGTCGCTGCAATTCGGCCGCACTGGTTTTCTGGCCCCGCTCTACGAACTCACGCCAGGCCCACATTCCGGCAGGCGGCTCGGCTGCCGGTTCTGAGGGGGGAGGAATATAGATTACGTTCCTCAGATTGGGAAACTGGGGAGACGACAACTCGCCCGGGCGAGAGTCCTTCAACTCAGGAACCACCTCGTTGACCATTGCCACGTAATCGGAGGAGCGGCCGGTTAGCACCGGGGCGCGGAATCGGCCGATCATGACCAGGGCGCTGGCCTCTGACTGCTCCAGCAAGTAGGCCAGCTCGCCGGTGCGGTAGGCGGGGTTGACATTCACCAGCACCGCGCCGATCTTGGCGGCGGCAAACTGGGAAAGGACCCACTCGGTGTAGTTGGTGGCCCAAATGCCCACGTGTTGGCCTGGCTGGATGTCCAGGGACATGAACCCCCTGGCGACGCGATCTACCTCGGCACGGAACTGCGAGTAAGTGTATCGAACCCCGGTTTCGACGTGCACTAAGGCGTCTCGTTCACCGAAGCGTTGGGCCTGCTGATCCAAGATGTCGCCTATGGCGCTGCGAGGATCAATGGAACCAGTCATAGCTTGCCTCCGCATGTTTTAGCCCGAATCCGCCGAAGATGGGCGTTTTATCGGCGCGCTGAAACAGTAGGAAGATGCTTCTGTGCATCTGAGCTAAAGGTCTAGTACAACAAACCGGGCCCAGACAAGGGCACCCAAGGCATGCTATCACGGAACCACCCTGACCGCATCCGCATCGGCCGAAGGAGCTCGTTACCGGACATCCACCACCAGTCCGGTGCCGGTCTTGATATCGGCTACGACGCCGGCGGCAATCGCGGCCCTGATAATGTGGTGCTGGGAGTAGTCCTGGCCGGCATCACGGTACAGACTCTTCATGTAGACCGTATGGGGAGCGCGGATGAGCGTATCAAGTTCGGCGCCGCAGTGAACGCAGGTTAGCGAACGTGTTGCCCAACGGAATGGAGGTTGGACGAACCAGATTGGGTATCAATAGTGCCTATTCAGCGTGCCTCGGTAGATCGAGCGAAATAGACGTAGCGGTACTTGGGAACCGGCATCTGCGTCAAGAAATAGCCTGACACTTCGGGTTTGCTAAGCGCATAACCCTCGCCGCTGAACCAGGTCCAGACCCAGGGAGCGTCATCCAGAACCATCTGCTCGACCCGGTTGTAAATCCGAAAACGGCGCTCGCGGTCCCGCTCTACCCTAGCCTCGTCCAGGAGCCGGTCAACTTCAGGGTTACTGTAGTTGGTTTGGTTGCCGCTGCTGGCGGCGTACCGTCATGGTTGTCGGGTCGCTGACTGCCCCGGGCAGCCGATGCCTCTCGTCAAGCGGTGGCTCGGTCTCCCCGTGGTCCCGCTGGCGCTGGAAGCGACCAAGGCCTGCAGCGGCAGAGGGGTCCAGGGACCGGCGGCGGTCAGGTTTGGTCCCACCGGTCGGCCTCCACTTCGAGCTCGCGGGCGACCCGCCGCAGCATCAGCGCCACGAGCGCCCCCACGACAGCGTCCAGTCCGTAGCGGTTGGGTGCGCGCTGCACGTTGGCGGCCAGCTCCAGGGCCTCCGCGACTGCGGAGTAGGCCGAGGCGATCAGGGTGGCCTTGGTCTGGTCCTGGGACTGCAGGACCTGCTCCGCCGGAGATGGCTCATTGAGCGCGCGGCAGATCAGCAGCAGGTCTCTCGCCGCTTCCACCAGGTTCGATGCCGAGCTGGACATGGTTATACTAACCTAGCCACCGACGGCTGCCGGTGGCCAGGTTCGATGGTGTATTTGCGGGTTGACTACCGGAGTATTTGTTGCATGTACATACCCATCACTACTGATATGACTGACAGGTACGACGTGCTACTGGAAATTACAGGCCGGTGTGTCTTGGAGAACCTAGCGCCCCCACGCCATCGGCGTTACATTTGATGCGGTGACGCTGGAAGATTGGCGGTCCCCCCGACGAGTTGGCGCTTGGTCCTGCCCTGCGTGTACGAATCCTCAGCCCTGATCATCGAATTTTGCGGCGTTCCAAATTGAGCCACTGCCAGCGATTGCAACGGTTCGTCTGGGTCGAGCCCGACGTGGTGCGCCCGGCGGTGCGGGTCACGGTCTGGGGTCGCTGGTTCCTGCTGCTCATTGGCGTTGCTCACCTCGCGTACCCTCTTGAGTTTTCCTACCCCCATGACTTGGAGCACGCGGTTCTGCATGTTCCGGTAGCCGCGCTGAACGGCCTGGTCCACTACCGGTTGCTCACCAACCGGACGGTCAACTGGGGCTGGGCGCTGGCGTCCAGCGTCATGGACTTCGCCTTCGTCACGTCCCATATCCTGATCCACCAGGGCGGATTTGATAACTACACCTTCCTCTACTTTTATCCCGCCCTGGGCGCTTTCGTGGTCATCTTTTCCTCGTTCCCCCTCGTCCTGGCGTGGACCACGACCGTCGCGGTCGCCTATTCCCTGGTATGCCTGTTCGTGGGGCCCGGCTTGGACATGGCGTCCGGCGACGTGAAGGAGTTGGGGGCCCGGTTGGCGACGATGTATCTCATGACCGTTGCCGTCAGCCTCATCGTCCGGTTTGAGCGCGCCCGGCGGCAGGCGGCGATGGAGGGGGAGAGGCGGATGCAGCAGGAACGCATCGACCTTTCGCAGTCCATCCACGACACTGTGGCCCAGACCGCCTACATGATCGGCCTGGGGATTGACGGCGCCATCAGGCTGGCCGGCGATTCGAACCCCAGGTTGGTGGAGCGACTGGCCGCTACGTCCGAGTTGTCGAAGTCGGCCATGTGGGAGCTGAGGCGACCCATCGACGCGGGCCGTCTATTCGAGGGGCAGCAACTCGGACCGGTGCTGCGGTCCCACGCCGCGACCTTCGGGGCCATCACCTCGGTTCCAACCGAGACGATGCAGTCGGGGGTGGAGCCGCCGCTGGCGGCGGAGGCGCAGGCCGGTCTCCTCACCATCGCACACAACGCCCTGACCAACGCGTTTCTCCACGCGGAGGCGAAAAGGGTTGAGGTCAGGCTCGACTTCGGGGCCGACGCCGTGCGCCTGTCCGTTTCCGACGACGGGGTGGGGCTGCCCAGCGACTACGCGGAGCGCGGTCGCGGTTTTGGCGGGATGGAGAAAGACGCCCGGCGGCTGGGCGGTAAACTCATCGTGGAGACCGGCGAGCCGGATGGCGGGACCACCGTCACCTGCGTGGCTCCCTACGCGACAGTTCGAACAGGAGACTATGATGGCAGCGACTGATGTGGTCAGGGTATTGGTGGTGGACGACCATCCCGTCACCCGGCGGGGATTGCGCGACACCCTGGCGGACGAGACGGGCTTCGAGGTTGCGGGACAGGCGGCGGACGGGGTTGAGGCCATCACGGTGGCGCAGGAGGTGCGACCCGACGTGGTCGTCATGGACCTGTTCATGCCCGACCAGGACGGAGTGGAAGCCTGCCGGAAGATCACGGAGTTGCTGCCCGACACCAGGGTGCTGATGCTCACCGCCTCTGCAGCGGAAGACGACGTGATCCGGGCCGTGGCCGCCGGCGCCACGGGCTTCGTTCAGAAGTTCACGGGAAGCGATGAATTGATCGACGCGGTGCGGCAGGTGGCGGCGGGCAATCTGATGATCCGGGGAGACGCGGTGAGACGCGCGTTCCGGCTGTTGGACGAGGGCGCGGCGAAACACGCTGCGGATTTGCTGTCGGCAAGGGAGCGGGAGGTGCTGACCCGGTTCGCGACGGGAAAGGCGTATGCGGAGATAGCCGGAGACATGGGCATCAGCAAGGTGACGGTGCGCAACGCCATCTACCGGGTTCAGAACAAGCTCGGGGTTGAGTCCCAGCAGGAGATCGTGGTGTGGGCTGTCCGCAACGGTCTGCTGGAGGAGTAGCGGTTTCGGCACGGCTGGCGGTGGCTCGGATCGACGATTGATGAGTGAGCATGCAGGAGGCGGCGAACCTGCGTCGGCTGTTGTCACCGCCGCGTTCAGCGCTGACGCGGGTCATTGCGGTGGCGCAGTTCGTGATGTCAAATAGCGTGTCTATTGACAGCCTGCCTGGTTGAGGCGCCGTCAGGAAACTCCGGTCCCGGTGGCGAAGTCCCGCCTCGCGTCACTGCTGAGGCGGCAGACGAGCAGGCAGATACGCTTGACGCACCGCATAGCCGAGCGCGCGAGGTTCTCGCCGCATGGCTTTGAGTGACCGCCGAAAGCCTGATGTTGATCAAGGACGAGGCGGTTCAGAGGCCGGGCGCGCCGATGGGTTGCCCCCAGGAAGGGATGGAGTAGGTTCGGTTGCTTCACCGTGGGCGTGTCTAGCGTGGCCCGCAGAGAGAATGCCATCGGATGCAGCAGGCAATTAGCACGCACTTACCTATCCCTCAGCCGCAGTTGACCGGCACGGTGGCGTGGGTCCGCGAAGCTATTCATGCCGGCACATAAGCCGTGGACTCGGCCCGCGTATCTCATGTTCCCCGGCAGCATCAGGGGATAGCCGGTCACGCCCGGCCTCAACTGTCACCTCGGCGCGTCGCACGGATAATTACGGTGACAATAGCCTGGCCATCGGCAGTCGCCAGTGGCTAGGTTCGATGGTGCATTTGGCGGGTTCACTTTTGGCTACTTGAGGAACGTAAACACACATCACCTCGTACTTAATGGACACGTATGGATTGCTACCAGAAAGTAAAGACCAATGTGGTTGTGGGAACCTAGCGCCGCCCGCGACATAGGCGTTAAATTCGATGCGATCGCGCTGGATGATTGATATTCATGCCGGAAATATATTTCCCAGAGAATAGCCCCACCCGAGCCACCTTTATCAGCCATGAGCCAGTCTGAGTCCGACCTGCTGAAACAAGAGAACGAGGTGCTGCGTGAACGTCTGACGCGTTTGAGCGAGGCCAGCCTGCGGATCAACGAGCCTCTGGAGTTCGACGCCGTTCTACAGGGAGTTCTGGACGCCGCCAGATCGTTGACCGATGCCTGTTACGGGGTAATGGCGTTCCACGACGATGATGCAATGGTGCAGAACTTTCTGTCGTCGGGGATGACCGCGGAGGAGGCGAGCGCGGTCTGGCAAATTCTGACGGCGCCCGGGATCTACGAGCGAGTGGGCGGGATCGCGGGTCCGGTGCGGCATCCCGACATGCTGGGACTGCTGAGCGAGATGGGTGTTCCCGGAATGCGCCTGCCCCTGCCGTCGGGGACAGTCTTCTCCTTCCTGGCGTCGCCATTGCTGCATCGAGACCAGCGCCTGGGCAATATCTACCTGGCCGCAAAGCGGAGATGCCCCGAGTTCACTCGGGAGGACGAGGAGAGGCTGGTGATGTTCACGTCCCAGGCGTCGCTGGTAATCGCCAACGCCAGGCGCTACCGGGACGAGCAGCGGGCGCGGGGCAACCTGGAGACACTGGTGGACACCGCGCCGGTGGGGGTGGTGGTATTGGATGCCAGGACGGGGGCGCCGGTGTCCTTGAACCGGGAAGCCTCCCGAATCATCGACCGCCTTCGCAGCTCTGACCAGTCAGTTGCGGAGCTTGCGGAGGTGATGACCTGGATACGTGCTGACGGTCAGGAGGTCTCGCTCAGGGATTTTCCCATTGCGGATCGACCTAAGGTAGGTGAGACGATCCGTGCCGAGGAGATCGTGCTCCAGGTTCCCGACGGCCGCCGGGTTACGGTGCTGATCAGCGCTACGCCCATCCGCTCAGCGGCCGGGGAGGTGGAGTCGAAGGTGGTGACCCTCCAGGACATGACGCCACTGGAGGAGATGGAGCGGCTGCGAGCGGATTTCCTGGGTATAGTGAGCCACGAATTGCGTATTCCTCTAGCGACCATCAAGGGTTCCACCACTACATTGCTGAGCGGCGCGCCGGACCTTGACCCCGCCGTGATGACCCAGTTTCACCGCATCATGGACCAACAGGTTGACCACATGCAGGACCTGATCGGTGATCTCCTGGACGTGGCCCGCATCGAAGCGGGGGCGTTGTCAGTTGACCCGGCGCCGGTGGACCTGGCGGAAATAGTGGAAGAGGCGCGCAGCAGGTTCTTAGGGGCAGGGGGAAGCGAACGGCTGAGCATAGAGTTGGATCCGGAACTGCCGCTGGTGATGGCGGACCGCCGGCGCATCGTGCAAGTGCTGGGCAACCTGTTGACTAACGCGGTGCGGCACTCGCCGGATGGCTCGCCCGTCCGAGTTTCCGCCGTACGGGATGTTTCCCACGTGGCGGTTTCAGTCTCCGATCAGGGCCGCGGCATCCCGGCCGATATGTTGCCACTCCTGTTTCGCAAGTTCTCCCAGGTCTACGGCGTAACCCGGAATGGGGGAGGCACCGGATCTGGCCTGGGCCTGGCGATCTGCAAAGGGATTGTGGAGGCTCATGCGGGCCGCATCCGGGCCGACAGTGAAGGTCGGGGACTCGGAGCGCGGTTCACATTTACCATTCCGGCAGCGGAGGGCGCAGAGGATAACGCGGCGACGGCTCTCGCGGCCCCGGTGCGAGCCCGTAGGCTATCGCGGGACAAGCTGCGGGTTCTGGCGGTAGACGACGACCCCCAGGCGCTCCGCTACGTTCGCGACGCCATCTCCAAGGCGGGATACGCCCCCGTCGTCACTGGAGACCCCAAAGACGTGCCGCGTCTCATGGAGGAGGAGAAGCCGCACCTGGTACTCCTGGACCTCATGCTCCCCGGCAGCGATGGCATCGAGTTGATGACCGGCATCCTCAGGACTGCGGACGTGCCGGTGATCTTCGTGTCGGTGTACGGCCAGGAGGACGTGGTGGCCCGGGCTTTTGACATGGGGGCATCCGATTACGTGGTCAAGCCCTTCTCACCTACGGAGCTAGCGGCCAGGATCAGGGCGGCCCTGCGCCGGAGAGCCGAGCCCGATGTAGCTGAGCCTTCCGGCCCCTACGAATTGGGGGACTTGTCCATCGATTACGCCGGACGCCGAGTGTGGTTGACCGGGATCCCGGTGGCGCTAACGCCCACCGAGTACGGGTTGCTCTACGAGCTTTCGATCCACGCCGGCAGGGTGATGACCCACGACCATCTGCTGCAACGGATCTGGGGTCCGGGGAGGATGGGCGAACCGTGGCTGGTCCGCGAGGTGGTGAAGCGGCTGCGAGGCAAGCTGGGTGATGTCGCCGCCGACCCGAAGTATATCTTAACCGAGCCCAGGGTCGGCTATCGCATGCCCGCGGGAGACGCGGGATGAAAAAGCACGGGGAGACCATGCCGGACAGTGAATTGGACTTCGGCATCGGCCCAGATCGGCGCACGTAATGAGGGACACAACCCCGGCGCGTCGGGGTTGAGGCTGTGACGTCCCTCAATGATCCAGGGGGAAGCGAATAGTTGCGGTGGCCCCCTGACCAAGCCCGTCGCTGTCCACGGTGATTGTACCCCCATGGGCTTCCACTATGGTTCTGGTGATGGCGAGTCCCAGGCCGCTTCCGTTTATCCCGCGACTGCGCGACTGGTCTGTGCGATAAAAACGCTCGAAAACGTGAGGCAGATCGGCGGAGTCGATGCCGATCCCGTCATCGACGACCGAGATGACCAGGGCTTCGTCGCCGTCCCGCTCCGCGTGCATCGCAACCTTCCCCCCGGCCTCGGTGCAACGAAGGGCGTTGCTGATGATGTTGCCAAGCGCCTGGTTCATCCGCATACGGTCCATGGCAAGGCGAGGGAGTTCACCGGTTACCTGGAGTGATAGTTCAATCTGCCCGGCCAGCGATTGCGGCTGCCAGCGCGCCACTTCTTCGGTGAGCAACTCGTGGACAGAAGTGGTTTCGAGGGCGAGCCTCAACTCACCGTGGTCAGTCTCGGCAAGCCAGTTCAGGTCGGTAACGAGACCCCGCAGCCGGTCCACCTCCTGGATGATGTGGCCGGAGGCGTCGTCCGGCGTCTGCAGGCCGTCACGCAGTCCCCTTGCCTCCAGCTGTATCACGCTCAGGGGCGTGTTCAGCTCGTGGGCGACGTCGTTGATCAATCGGCGGCGGAGTTCGCGTTGGGTCTCCAGTGCGGCGGTCATCCGGTTGAAGGCCTGGCTCATCGTGCCCAACTCGTCCGAGGACATAACCGGAAGGGTGGCGGATTCCCCCTGGGCAATTGCCTGGGAGGCTTCCGTCAGGGCCGTCACGGGCGCGGTGATGCGTTTGGACAGCCAGACACCCAGCACAATGGCGACGCCGACCGTCAGCGCGCCACCGGTCAGGGTGATGAACAGGAGCGCGTTCAGGAACCCGTGGGACTCGGTGGACAGGAACTCGCGGTTCACGTCCACGTAAACGTGGCCCACTACCCGATTGGATGCCAGATGGAGCACATCTTCGCGGTGCCCGCCCAGAGGCGGCGGATCGGATCCGGGCGACAGCTGGGACAGATTGTCCTTCACCACCAGGCCGTCGGCCCCAATGACGACCACCCGCACCTGGTCGTGTTGACCGCCCTCGGAGTGTTCTCCTTCTGCTTCCTCCGAACGCTCTCCTCGTGGAATGCTGCTGAAGGCGTATCCCGCCTCCGACAGCGCCAGGTCCACGGTCGTCCAGCCGCCAACATCAGTGTATTCTCTGCTCAGGTTGCGGGCCAGCTGGGTCGCCCGGTCTCCGCCCACCTCTTCCACGAACACTCCCAGGCGGGCCTGCGTCGCGTAGTAGCCCACGCCCACGCTGGTCAATACCGTCAGCAGGACGACGAATACGATCGCCGCCATGATCCGCCAGCGCAGCGACATCACACATCCTCCACCACGAGCCTGTAGCCAGCGCCGTACACGGTCTGGATGGGCTGTCTGCCACCCCGGTTGATCTGGCGACGCAGGCGGGCCACCTGGTTGTCGATGGCGCGGTCGAAACCTTCGAACTCGTCGTTGAAGGTGAGAGAGATCAGCTGGTCGCGGGTGAGCACCTGGTTGGGGTGGCGCATGAAGGTTGCCAGCAGGGCAATCTGCGCCTGGCTCAGGGGCACGGGTTCTTCATCGACCGTCACCGTACGGGTGGTCTCGTCCAGGGTGATGTTGCCGCAGGTCAGGACCTGCTGGACCTTGCCCTTGACGCGGCGCAGCACGGCGTGGGCGCGAGCGATGACCTCGTCCGGGTCGAAGGGCTTGACGATGTAATCGTCGGCTCCGCTGTCCAGCCCGCTGATGCGCTCGGTGTGGGCTTCCCGGGCCGTCAGCATGATGATGGGAACATCCGACTCCCGCCGCAGGATCCGGCACAGCTCCACGCCGTCGAGGCGGGGCAGCATCAGGTCCAGGATCATCAGGTCAGGTTCCAACTCCCGAGCCAGGTTGAGGCCGGTTTCGCCGTCGTGGGCGACCTCGGCCGAAAACCCGGCGCGCTCGAAGTACACCTTGACCCAGTTGGCGATCCGGGTGTCGTCCTCGACTATCAGTACGGTGCCATTCATCAGCAATCCTCCGAATGAGGCTTGGCAGGGGACGCGGCATCTCCTGGGAGACACCGCGTCAAAGGTCTGGTTACATCCTGGGTGGTTTATCTTACTGTGCGGCGCAAGACGAAATCTTCCATGGAAGTTTCCGTTGGTTCTACCCGCCGCCCCGCCGCTCGCCGCCCGAGCCATGCTCGCCACCGGACTGGCTGTTGCCGCCGTGCTCGCCGCCGGCCTCGCCGCCGCCCACCTCGGCGTGAGCCACCCATCCGGTGAACGACGCCTGGGTGGCGGGCATCTGGATTCTGATTACCTCTCCCGGAGCCAGGTCCACCGGAGTGGTGGGCCCGAGCTCGGTGCCATTGGAGAGATGCACCTCGATCCTGACCCGGTTCAAGTTGTTGCCGGTGGTGTTCTCGACGGTGCCGATGAACGCGTTGCTGCGAGCGTCATAGTTCATGACTAACCGGGCTCCGCTCCGGACGGCGTCAAAGGTCTCGCCCAGCGCCAGTTGCGCCCCACTGCCTTCCTCGCCGCCCGATGCGCCGCTCTCATTGCCGGAGCCTTCGCCGCCGGGGCCATGCCCCTCACCGCCGGCTCCCTCGCTGCCGCCACCTTCGGAACCCTGTCCGCCAGCGTGGGGAACCGGGCCGGGGCCGCCGCAGTCGAACACTTCCATGTGGACCACGTACCCGTCGAAGGCGACGCCAGCCAGGTTAGGTTCGCTGGAGACCGAGATGCTGGACGTGGCCTGCTGTCCCGGGTTCAGGTCGCCCAACCGGTCGGGTCCGAGCTCGCCGACCGTCTGGGTGCCGGACTTCAGATGGGGTTCGGCCTGAACGTAGCACAGGGTCTGGGACGTCGTATTCTGCACCGTCGAGTGGACGGTCTGGGTCGCCGCATCGTAGCTGGCGGATATCGCCAGTCCACCGAGGACGCCGTTCCAGGTCTGGTTGAGGGGAGTGATGGGGCTGGACATGGCGGCTTCCATGGCTGCCTCGTTGCCGGCACCCCCGCTCTCGGGACCCTCGGGGCCGTCCGGGCCACTCTCGCCGCCCGCCTGGCTGCCCTCGGCTCCGCTGCCCACCTCGGCGTGGGCGATCCAACCGGTGAAGGACGCCGCCGTCGACGGCAGGTTCACCGACGCCAGCTCGCCCGGGGCGAGGTTTATCGGCGTGGTCGGCCCAAGCTCAGTGCCGTTGGACAGGTGAACCTCGATCCTGACCTGCCCCAGGGCGTTGCTGGTGGTGTTCTCCACCGTGCCCTGGAACGCGTTGCTGGCCGCGTCGTAGTTCAGAACCAACCGGGCTCCGCCCCGCACTGCGTCAAAGGTCGCATCGGGAGCCAGGGTGGCGCCGCTGCCCTCTTCGCTGCCGGAGCCGCCGCTTTCTCCGGCGCTTTCTCCGCCGGCGCCGTGTTCGCCGGGACTTTCACCTTGCGAGATCTCCTGAGTCGCGTTGGCCCCGCCGGAGTCGCGGCCTTCACCTATCCCGGTGTCGTTGCCGCATCCGACCAGGACCGCCGCAGAGAGCATGACGGCCAGGACCGAGCCGAGCAGGAACGTCCGCGTCATCAACTTCTTGATCTTCATCTTTTCGCCTCCTCGTGTGGGTAACCCACTCTTGATACCAGCCAAGTTAGAGGCGAAATGTCGCAGAATTATGTCGTTAGCAGGCCCGTCTCACTGCACGGAAACCCAGCAGGTGCCACAGTGAGCAGGAGATTCGTCCTTGTGGTGCTGAGGATATGAATCGGCGTGCTTCCTTCGCAAATGACGGCCCAGATATCGCCGATCCTAGACTCGTAGCGCCCGGCGACATCACCTGCGCAGCAAGGTTGTAACGCAATGAACCTGCCTCTTTTGTGGGCAAGCAACGCATCGCGGTAGGGAGTCTAAACGAGACGGGTCTGGCCGGCGGCGACGTTGCCTCACGACCTTTCCGCGGTCCTGACAGACTTCCGGCTTCGGAAATCACTCGAACACGGTGTCCGCCCTGCCCGGGACGCCCAGGTTCTGGATGCGGCGATCCTCAAAACGGGAGGTCTCAGGACCGCTGAATGGACGTTCGGCGCTGAAGCGGACCAGATACTCAGCGAAAGCGTCCTGTTCCGAGCCCGGGTATGCAAAATCGGCGGCTCCGGGATCCACCGCCTGCGGGCCGTCTATGATCCCGTTACCGTTGGTGTCCGGGAAATCAGAGTTGGGAGCATTGAACTGTCCCCGTTCTCCCACCAGGTCCACGCGCCCGGGCTGCGGCACAGGGAACGGGTAGCCGTCGCCGCCGTTGGCCAGGAAATTCAGAGTCACCATTTTGATTACACGGTCGGAGTCTCCCATCAGGACACCATCGACCACCACTCGGTCGACGACTGTACCGTCCTCCCCGATCACCGCCAGCGAGCGGATGCGCTGGCCGATTGGCGCTTCGGGATTGAAGCTGAAACGGACTCCGCCAACCTGCGGAAAGCGCCCGTCCTGTACCTCGCCCACTCCCTCGAATCCAACGCCGTGCTCCATGACAGAGTCCAGCTGTGTCGCAGTTAGCGGAACGATGACCAGCCCGTTGTTGAAGCGCAGAGATCCCTCTATATCGAACTGGGAGATATCACCCGCGGCCTTGCCAGTTGAAGGGTTGGCCGCTGAAGGGAGATATTGCACCCGCGAGGGATCCGTGGAACCCGGGGGCTGCACCACCAGGCCTATGTCACCACGTATGCCTCCGCCGTTCTTGAGCGATACCTGGACCTCCGGGTCGACCTGCCGGGCCAACCACAGGTTGGCATCGGTGATGAGGTTGCCGAGGTTGCTCTCCTGGGTTCGCACGGTGTTGCGGCGTCCGTCGAGGTACACGGCAGCGCGCCCCAGGATATTGCCGTCCCGGACGGAGATCACGTCTCGAAGAGCATGGGCGACGCGTGTCACCTCCGCTATGGGGACGCCGGAGAATGCCTGGGCGCCCTGCGCATCGGTGGCGTAGGCTCCACTGAAGTAGGGGTCAACCGATGCGGGGATGATGCGACCGGAGGCGTCGAAGTCCACCACCAGCCTACCCAGGTACTTGTAGTCGCCGTCGGTATTCACCAGCAGCACGGGGACGCCACCAGGACTTTGGTAGATGAGAGGATAGGTGTCAGCGGCCGTATGGCCGGGCCGGAGTCGGTCGGTTTCGTCGGCTAACAGGGTATTGGAGCCGCCCCCGATGATGACATCCACGTTCTCCAGCCGGGACGCCAATGCCTGCTCGATGTCAAAGCGCTGCATATGACTGAGCAAGACGACCTTGTTGATGCGCTGGTCAATCAACGTGTCCACCTCACCTTGTATGATGTCCACCAAGGCATCCAGATCATTGGGGTCGCCCGGCTCGACTTTGATACCGCCCGTGTTGGTGATGGTGGCCAGCCGGGGAGTGGTCGCGCCCACGACGCCGATGCGCTCGCCATCGACGGTCACCACGGCGCTGGCGGCTACGCTGCCGCCGATCAGCATGGCCTCCTGTCCGCCCCTGACCACCAGCGGTTCAAGATTCGCGTCGGGGGTGAACACCAAGTTGGCGGAAAGGTAGGGAAAGCGGGCGCCCGGGTATAGCTCGCCTTCTCTCGCCTCAGCGCCAATGATGGACGCGAAGGTTCCGGCGCCATGGTCGAGCTCGTGGTTGCCTACAGCCGAAGCCTGAAACCCCATGGCGTTCATGAAAGCGATGTCCCCGCGCCCGTTTCCGGGGACCCCAAGGGCTGATGCGGCGGCGTCATCTCCGGCAGCGAAATAGCGCGGGCCGGGGATGTAGTTGTCGCCGGAGCTGAGGATGATGGTGTTGTTCGGGTACTGGGAGCGAAAACCGCGAAGGATCGCGGAGAAGTTCTCGACGTTCTGCAGGGCGCCCACCGCGCTGTCCATATCAGCGGCGTGAAGGATCTGGAGAGTAAAGGCCGGATCAGCTGCATCGGGCGATTCTATCGGGCTCATCATTTCCAGGCGAGCCTCGATGCCTGACAGCCGGTCGTCCACCCCGTCAGAAAGTCGGTCAATGTCCGGGCCAAGTTGGTCAATGTGGCGTCCCGGAGCTTCCGCAGGCCCCGCGGGCGCGGGAGTGGCCCCAGATGCTGCCGAAATATCCGCCTGCAGGGCTGCGACTTCCGCCCGCAGAGCCGCCACGTCCGCTTCAAGATGCGACACATCCGGGGCCACGTTGCCGCTGCACGAGACCAGCGACAATATGGTTATCACCATGGCAATCGTCATCCAAGACAGTTTCCGGTTCATCGTCTCCTCCTTGCCGGCATATGCAGTTGTCGACGCGGGTCCACCAAGCGGCGCGGGCCGGGCAACCCAAAAGAAGAGGCGCTACGGCAAGACTAGCCGTAGCGCTTAGATAGACGTGGTTATTTCTGGGAATTACACGGATGACAATCCCAACGAGGGAGAAACTCGTCGGTCTGATAGGCTGGACCTGAGACCATCAGGAGCTATACCATCCGTCAGGAACGCTACTAGCCGCCCTTTGTCGACGCTGCCAGTACTGATTCACTGAGCAGCGTCTCGCCCAACGGCGTGATCCGGAAAGTACCACCCTCACCCACAATCCACCCGTCCCGTTCCATATATTGGAGTTCCCTGGCGACGGCCTGCTGTTCGTACCATTGATAAGTCACCCTCAGCGCGCCAACTTCCAGGACCCGTTGGTCATCGCGGTTGACGATCACGCCGCGTCGGTCACAGCCAGGTTCCATCGCCTTCTTGAGCAGCCACATCGCCCGCACGTCCACGGTCTCTACACCTCCACAATTACGTCAGATCGAACGGCGGCATACCGTACCACCGAGCGGGAACCTTCGCAACTCCGAACGCTGAGGGAGCTGGTGTCCGAACTTTTGCGATCATCGAGGCAATCCTTCGGTGATTCCTAATGCCAAAACGTGCGAGCGGGATGCCCTCGACTTGCGTAGTCCCCCAAGCAACACCAGCCGACGGGGTACCGTGTTGCCAATAACTATTGGCCCATACTAAATCCATCGAATTAGTGAACAGTTGGCAACCCGTCCGGCGTTGGGGCACGCCCTGCGGTTGCGGTGGGTAATGGAGCCAAAAGCCTGGAATCAAGCGTTGACCAGCTCCATTGGAGCAGCAGCAACCAACGCAATAGCCCGCTCTCCTGTTCAATTCGCCAACACGATGCTGCGGTGTCATCATGCGTCAGTACACGCCTGGTCGGGGTGAACCCGGAGGAGTCCTAAAGAACGGTATTAACGATGTATAACCCGTGCCGCCGCAGGACGGGCAGCGGAAAGCTTCACCGTCAGTGGCGAAAAACCAGCCGACAGTCGCCTCGTGGCAGTGGGGACACCGACCTTCCCAACGAGAATACCCATCAGGCAGGTGTCTTACGCGAGCGAGGATCAGCGGACGGACAGTATCCCGCTGCCAACCATGCGCTTTGGGTTCTGCAGGCACCGACGTACGACAACCTAAACATGGGTCGCCAGGTTCCCATTCCGCAGTATCCACCGGATTGCCGCAATGAGGACATGGAAAACGCCACACGGGAACGGGTAGATCAGTCATGCGCCGCTCTCCCTTTTGGGAGTCCTCATCCTGCGTTGCGGACCCCCGAGGGCCATGTGTCGGAATCTGCGCATTCCCCTTGGCAGCAGGTTCGCCGCGCCTGGCAGCGGCGTGCTCATACCGCCGTCGCATCGACAGACGTCTCGCAGCATCCAGACCCAACGGAAGCCGATGACCGCCCATCTTCGAAATGCCACATCGTCTTCGCCCGCCGGAACAACTGAGCCCGAACCCATGTAATATAAGCGAGATGGTACAACACATCGCATATGACCGAGATATTTTCGTATCGTTTTGTCATATGAAAATTTGTACAATCCGGCGCGCGGACAGCACAGTGGTGTCCATCCACAGATAGCGGTGGGATCAAGGGGACGAGCATAGTCCAGCCAGATCGACGGGATCGTGAAATCGAAGCGCTGGAGAATGCCTGTCGCGGCTGAGACAAGCGAACCTGAGCATCAATGAGAGCCTGGACTTCGACGCGGCGATGCAGGGAGTTCTGGACTCGGCCCGTTCCCTCACGCGTGCGCGATACGGCGCGATGACCCTAATAGATGACGAGGGCCAGGTGCAGGACTTCCTGTCGTCGCGGATGACCGGCGAGGAAGCGGAACAGGTGTGGATGATCCCTGAGAGGTGGCAGCTTTTCGAGCACCTGGGCAGAATCTCCGAGCCGCTGCGGATCCCAGACCTGGTGGATCAGGCCATATCAAACGTCGTGCAGTCGGCGGCTCTGCGTTTTCCTTTCAGCACGTTGCGTCGCAGCCGGCGCGAATAATCATCACTAGGATCATAGCCCAGAGGAGTGGCGACAGCCGACGTCGGTTGGCAGCGTTCTGTCGGAACCGCGAATCAACTGCGAAAAGGAACCACAAGGCGCCATTCTTTTCCGCGCCCTGATTGCTTATCTGTACGCGGTGTCGTGATCATCGTCAATCCTACACAGTGAGGCAGTCGGGTTGGGCGCTACGGACATGTCGTGAGTTCGCCATAATTTGGGTGGAGAGCAAATGGGAGTTGCGCCGGCGGAGCACTGTCCTGTTGACGTCCACGGACACGCCAGAGGGAAAAGCCACCAGCGAGTCCGATCTACCGGCATTCGACCAGCGTTTGATTGATGCGATCGCCATTTCTTCTCTTTCGAATATGCCTCAGAGCCGATGTTCGCCAGATGGTCCAGGCAACGGTCCACCCTATCGTCTTGAGTTATGCCATCGTTTGTGGCCGGGCCAGCGTCCGTCGTTGAGTCGGCGAAGTCGCCACCTTCAGCGGATGATCCTGAATCTTCGAATGGTCGTCTGTAATACCCCGCGCTTCGGGCGTCAGGCATCCGCGATCGTAGTAAATCATTCATACATCCATACATAGCACATGCGCATTGATGCACCATTCATAGAAACAAAAGATACAGTCTCCCTCGCGGCAAACGACGGTTCAGGCCGACGCCTAGCGCATCGTGTCGGGTCGGAGTCCGTCCCACTTTGGGACGGCCGCCCTACGAGCGAAGGAACGCGACAAGCGCATTTTGTGCGACCGGTCGGGGCAAAACGCAGTCATTTGGGGTGACCCATGTCCGGCAAAACCACCCGTCAAGCGTCCATCATCGTCGCCGTGCTGACGGTATGCGCCGCGGTTCTGTTCATGCTCTGGCTGGCGGGCACATCCTCTCAGGCTTCGCATCTTCCAGCGTCCGTCCCGGGCGTGGAGCACGATGACATTGGAGTCGAGAAAACACCTCTGTCGAAGCACACGAGCAGTGAGCCAGCTAGGCAAACTCCCGATCTGTCTGTGATGAGTCCGCGAGTGGGGCCAGGCTCATCCGCGCCTGGCAGTCGCGTGGAGGCGATTGTTCTGGTCCATTACGATGGCAATGAGCCGGCGCCCGCCACCACCTTGAGATTTTATCGCTCTGTCAACGCGGTGATCTCGTCGTCAGACATGGAACTGGTGTCGTACGAGGTGTCGTTCCTGCCCTTGGAAATCCGTAAGGGGTATTCCTACCGGTTCACCGCCCCTGAATCTGCCGGGACCCATTACTACGGGGCATGCGTGGATGCGGTTGCACATGAATCGACCATGGCCAACAACTGCTCCGATGCGGCCACCTTGCAAGTGCTGGAGAGCGATTGACAGCGGGGGACGATCGGGTAGATGGAGCCCGTCTGGCTGCGGCAGATTGGGAATTGAGAGTGAGCTCCGTCGTTAGGTTCAGGACCAGTTGATGCCTTCTTGCTTGGCTGCGTTGCGGAACGGTCGGATTTCGGAATGATCCATCAGCAAAGCTGGCATCGGTGCTCCGCAAATGTCGTCTAGTTGGCGTTGACGCACACTGGAATATTCCTGCCTGATATTGGCAAAGACACTTTCCATGGGGGCGTTCGATAAAGGTATGCAGTTGAAAGGTCAGGAGTGATTCGGGCGGGTCGGATCTATAACTTGGTACTCGACAAAGATGGGTAACGTTGCGCGTTATTGAGTTTGACGTTAATGGATTTCGAATGCGAACTACAGGCGGTTGACCAACGGTTGTTGAAAGACCGAGGGGATTCCACGTGCAGTGTGCAATAGCCGCCATGATCCCGCGTTGCGCGGTCATCAGTATCCTGCTGGCGGCAGGCGCAGTGGGATGTGCGCAGGACACGCCGCAAGTCTCCGATGCGGGCATGGGCGTTGACGACTGCCGGAGGCTCTGGCAGCACACTTTCTGGGTGGAGAGTCGATTGGAGGCGGAGCGTCCTGCGCTCGACGAATCCTTGCACGCGGCGGTGATGCAGGTGTCGGAGCAGTACGACGTGCCGCTACATATCTTCGACAGCTGTTGGGATTCACTGAAGGACGCAGGCTACTCGCCACGGGACCTTGAATCCTATGCGCGGTAAGTAAAGGCAAGCACGCGACGTGGGTTTATGTGTTTGGCATCAGGAGTATTGCGCGGTCGGCAATGAGGGCGGGGAACGTGGCGGTGGTTGGCGCATTCATCGTCCTGCCGATAGTGAGCCTGCCGATAGTGAGCCTGCCGATAGTGAACCTGCCGATAGTGAACCTGATCGTCGGGTGACAATCGCTGGGCGGTTTTCCCGAGCTCAGAAGAACAGGAGGTCGAATGTTGAATCACGATCTGTCCGACGAGGCGCGGCTGGTGTTGCTCACCGTATTCCGTGCGCGAATTGCCACGGTGGACGGTACGCATGGGGAGTTGATCGTCAACAGCCAGACGGTTAACCTCATGCACGAGGGAGACAAGGCCCAGACCATCAGAAGCGGGATGGACGAATTGCTGGCGCGGGAGCTGGTGGAGTTCGATGAGGAGATGCGCTACGTGCTCACCTTTCGCGGGCACACGGCGACCATTGGACTCCTGGTGAGCGAGAGGGACTGCCCTGAACCCTGATCCCATCACCTCCGTAAAATTGATCGACGCATAACGTTGCCCCGACTGCGGCGTGCTGGTCGAGAAGCAAGCGGACGACGCGCTCTAAGAGTGCGGTTCCTGTGGCAGCGAGTTGAACCACTCGCTCTACGAGTCCAACCTGTGTCCCGATCCATTAGCAAGGTCGCCGACCAGACTCGTCCCGACTGCGGTGGTCCGGTCGACGGCATCAAGGTCTACCAGTGCGACCCGTGTGACTCGCTCCATGAGCCGGGACGGCAGCCTGAGGGCTGCCGTCCTTTATCCGGGTTTCGAGTTTAGTGTGGCAGGCTTTCGCTCGCACGGACTGCCGGTCCGATAACGAGCAGGACAGGCATCGGCCGCGCAGAGATGCTGATAGCCAAAAATATGCATCGGTGCCTGGGCTGCTTCCATTTGTCGGGTGAGGTGCGCGGCATTGAAGTCGAAGGGACCAGGATCATTGCGAGATGATGGCGCCACTCGCCGGAAAACCGGTCGGGGTACCGATTTCGGATGCTCAATTTTCTGCGGAGTGTTAACCCATGGCCGAAGTGCGTGGTCTGCGGAAGACCGGCACCAGTTGGATCCAGGCTTTGCCTGTCCCACCGGGACCGGATTGGCATCTCCCATTCCCAGGACAACACCGCCTCTCGTGTCGCATCCGAACATCCCGGCGTCATTACCAACGTGGAGAGCGACGACAGGCTGTGCAGGGAAGCGATCACGCCCTCGCGCTCCAAGAAGCCCCGCATGGTGATATCCGACGCGGTGAGTTCCTGGTTGCAAGCGCGCACGCTGGTTGCGGCGATCAGCGCAAATTGCATGATCGCATCTCCTTCCCCATCGTTCTCATACGTTCAGCATAGCGGTTCTTAATTCCTCCTTTCAGTGCAGATCAGACTGGACTTGGGCGACCACTCGCCCCAGTTTGCGACCCACCGGCCTCTCACCTGAATAGTGAGGTAGCTGTCGCCGTGTACACTCACCGTCCCGTTCATCTCGAAGTAGCCACTAGTGTCGCTCTC
>JAPOQH010000125.1 GCA_026710825.1 Chloroflexota bacterium
CGAGACGGGTGGTACACCGGAACGCTGACGACGGGAGTGTGTACAGCCTGTCCCACGCGCCCACCGCGGGTGATACTCACGGAGGCGACCGGGTCGCCGGATCCGCTGATCGAGCCGACCAACCGACTGGGCCGGATGACGGACTCGGCGGCGCTGGACGCCGCTGAGAGGATCAACCAGCTGGTCCCCCCGGGTCATGAGGCGATCATCGCGGAGGTCGACCGGTCCATCCCCAATATCAGGATGAGGCCGGCGGCGGACGATGGGGTGTAGCGGGTGTAATGATACTGGGGGCGCTTCGTACAAGGGTCATTACGTGAACTACCCTGTGGGGATTGGTGTCTCCAACACCTCGCCGATTTTCACCGCCCTTCGCCGAACCATCGTCCGCACCTATTCGCAGTAGCGTGCGAAGTCGTCCCGGATCTCATCCATCGTGATCTCCTCTCGCTTCAGTTGACCACGCAACCGTTCCTCCACCGTCTCGGCGCTCAACGCCACGGTCCCGATCGCCTCGGACAGGGTCAGCCGATGCAGCGTGGTGTTGGAGTCCACCATGCACTCGGCGTGCCTGCGCACCATCCGTTCGTCGCCGTCCACTCCGCAGGCCAGCGCCATCAACAGTAGGACCATCATCGCCAGAGCATTGCGCAGACCGTGCACGGCTGGCTCTCCCGGGCGCCCAACGACGGAAACCCGTCAGAGGCGACCTCCGCTATCGACCAGCCCGTCCGACATTCCATCGCCGAACATCAGGGAATCCGCCACCGCGGCGAAATCGGGGTCGACGAAATAGGTCTGCAGCGGGCTGTTGGCCGCCACTGGCCGGGACAAGATCATCCCCCACTCCCGCTGGAACCTTGCCAGCGCGCGGCCCATCCGCATCGCCAGCGCGCGCAGCTCCACCGGCGTCAGCTGCGCGCGCTGGCACAGGGCGCTCCGGTGAATGCCCGCCGCACCGGCCCGCCACACGTGCAGCGCCATCCGACGGGCAGCCGGCTGCAGACCGGACAGGAAATCTCGGGCGAGCGTCTCCGTCCATTCTCCGGAAGATACCTCGTGGGCTACCGCCATCTCCTGCGCCGCGGCTGCTGGCGTGGTCTCCCTGACGCCAGCAGCAGGTTGCTCCGTTGACCGGTCAGCATCACCTGCCGTTGCGTGACGCCCTACGATACCGAGCTGCTGCAGGACGCCGATCACCTCGTCGACGCTGCCCTCGATCTCCAAGTTCATCCTCGCCATGCCGATCACTCCGTTATGCTCGCTCCCTTGGACGGCTACCGCGGTGCCTTGGGGTTCCAACTCACTGGTTCGGGCCGATTGGTCATGGGCTAAGACTTTCCCATACGGTATCCAACACCGTGCTCCGTGAAGATGTACGCGGGCTTCCTCGCATTGTCCCCAAGCTTCTGGCGAAGGGATTTTATGTAGGAACGCAGAAGCTGGGGCTCCCGCGAATACTCCGGTCCCCAAACCCGTTGCAGCAACGCGTCCTGCGTGAGAACCCCGCCGGCGGAGTTGGCGAGCTCGGTGAGCAGCCTGTACTCCGTAGCTGTCAGTTGTACCAGCTGACCTGATACCTTGACGGTCCGCTCTTCGAAATTGATTTGCACCTCACCCGATTGGAACGTGCGGCTGCCCATAATTTCCCGGCCGACGTTCAACCTTCGAAGGGTCGCCTTTATCCGCGCTATCATTTTGGCAGGCGAGAAGGGTTTAATCATATAGCCGTCCGCACCCATGTCGAAGGCGCGCACAACATACTCCTCATCGTCCCGATCACAGAGCACAATAGCCGGCAGATTCAGCGAATCCCCAGATCTCCGCAGAGTGCGGAAGGATTCCTCCTCTCTGCCAGCAATGTCCAGGATAATCAGTTTCGGCCTTTCCGACGACGCAAGTTCCTCAACCTCGTGCAAACCCGAGGCTGCCACGGCCCCGTAGCCCGCGTTGAGCAGGACTTGACGAACCGTGCGCAGCAATCTTGGGTCTTCGATAGAAACGAGGATCCGAGTCCTCTCCGCCAGCGCTGGCGTTGGGTCACCGGAAATCTGCGGTAAGTCGGGTGCCCGAATGTCTTCCTCGTCCTCCACCGACAGGAGAGTGAAGGTCAGCGTCAGGCTACCTGTTTCCGCATCGATGTCCGTTCTGATTCGCCCTCCGTGAGCCTCGACAACGCCACGGCAGAACGCAATCGCCAAGCCTTCGCCCTGTGACGCCATGTCAACCGCCTTGGCGTGCGATACTGCTACGTCCTTGAATAACTGCGGAATGTCCTGATACTGGCTCATTTGAGGAGGCTCTACGGAAGGAGTAAACGGGCCTTCTACAGATACTGAGATCGCGACGTAGATATCTACCAGCGAAGCGGACACCCTGATGGGCGACGAATCGTCGGAGTGCCTCGCCACTTGGCGAAGTAGGTTTTGCAATACCTGGCCAATACGGTGACCGTCGGCCATAACCCGGGGCAACCCTCCTAGGATATTGGTCTCTATGGAACTGGCGCCGTGGTCCCTCAGAAACTCTCCGCAGTACTTGGGTATCAATAGCGACAGGTCCGTAGGCTCGGCATCCACGGATAGCGTTCCAGTCTCGATTTGCGTCAGTTCAATCAGGCTGTTGATCTGGTCGCGTATCAGGTCCGTCTGCTGGTCTATGATACGCAAAAGCTGCATCGGCTCAGTCGTGGCCACCGACTCAACCAGGCCCCTGAGGGTGGCGGCAGAACCCTTAATGCTTATCAAAGGGGTTCTCAGTCCTTCGCTTACCCTGCCCAGGAATGCAGCCCGCTGTCGTTCCAGATCTTCAAAGGGGGTCATGTCCTGTACAACGTGCGCTACCGACACTATCTCTCCGGATTCAGAGAAGATGGGAGCAGCGCTGATCACGGTGGCAATAGATTTTCCGCTTGGGGACTGAATGACAATTTCTTCCGCTCTAACGGGTTCGGCGTTTTGAAGCACTCTTGGGGCCGGCAGCTCCAGATACGACATTTCGCTCCCGTCGGCTCGACGAAAGGACAAGGCTTCGAAAAGGTTATCAAACCCTTCTTCCGGGATCTCCAGGCTGCCCATCATGCGCAACGTTTCCTGGTTAAGATAGGCCAGCTCGCCGTTGTGCGCGTTGAAGACGACGACCCCAACTGGGGAGATATCCAGCAGAGTCTCGAGATCCGCCTTGGCCCGGTGTTCGGCTTCATACCTTCGGGCGTTGGAGATTATCGATGCGGCGTGGGCGGCAAACATCGCCGCTATAATCTCGTCTTCCTCGGTGAACTCTGGTGCGCCTTCCTTCTCTGCAAGATATATGCTTCCGACACGCTCGTCGCGAAAATAGATCGGCACCCCCAAAAAAGTCTGCACCGGCGGGTGATCTGCAGGAATACCTAAGGGATCAGGTTGAGCCACCATGTCCCTCAGCCTGACCGGACCCTTTGCATTGTTCAGGTAGTCCAGCGGGCTGGGTTCCTGGAGCCACTGCGACCAGCGTTCGCGCTCTTCGTCTGTTACTCCCAAGACGTAGAAGTCGCGCATTCCACCCAAGTTATCGTAAGTCAGGAGCGCACCGTACCGGGTGCCGATGAGCTTGCAGGCGCTGTTGACAATTTCCTGGAGGACATCCTCGGTGTCGAGGTTGTCGGAAATACCGACACTTGCTTTGCTCAGTCTGACGAGCCGATCCTTGAGGGCGTCAATTTCTTGCCTGAGCACTTCCGCTTCGGCAATTGCAGTATTCGCTTGTAAAGGGCTCATAGTCGTCCTCATGGAACTGCGTGGATTGTGGAACAGACCGCCCACTACATTGTCACTTCACATATTCCAGCCCGCATTTGGCAGAATGCGTCGCCCAGCGCATCGGTCCATTGCCAAAGCAGTCCCGGCGCGCCTCCAACGGTCGGTGCTTGCCGGGGCTGTGGGTCCGGCGGGCAAGTAATCCTGCCAATTGTTGTGGAAGATATACAGGCAAAACGCACTCCCAACGGTTCGCTCTCAATGTTGTCATAATCCTTGTCGACACTTTCACAAGCGCCCTCCCTTGCCGATTGTGGGTGTTCCATTTGTCCACCTTGGGAGGGGACGCCGGGGCGGGTTGTTGCGGAGGGTAAACAAGCTAAACCAGACCCTCATGCGTGCCCGGTTCCTCATCGCTCGGAGCGAAGCCCGACCCTTCCACAGATCTGGCTATCCCGTTGCCTGAGTGACTACTCCTCCGGTAGATGATTCCGTCTTACTGATACCCAATCTGATTCGCATAATAGGGTCGTTACGTAAATGACCTCGTACGGGATTGGCGTCTGCAGCACCGTGCCGATTTTCACCGCCCTCCGTCGAACCAGCGTCCGTACCTATTCACAATAGCGGGCGTAGTCGGTCCTGATTTCCGCAATAGCGACCTCCCCTCGCTCCAGTTGAACGTTCAACCTCTCCTCCACCGCTGCAGCGCTCAGCGCCACGGTACCGACCGCTGCGGACACGGTCAGCCGATACAACTTAATGTGCCCCAATGAATCGACCGTAACCTCCTCCAAGCGAGGAGTGAATTTGGGTATTATTTGGGAAAACAAGGTCATCATGCAGAAACTCCTACGCGCGATTCCGTTCCCGCGTCAGTAGTGGGCGATCCGACTTGCCTCCGTTCTTTGCAGTCCACGATGGCCGGCGTTTTCCGGCCATCAAACCTTATCCTGCCGCTGCGCTCACGGTCCAACCCCGGCACGCCGTACGCGTATAGACGCTTGCTCTGGTCATCCACCACCCACAGCGGTTCCCCGTCGAACCAGACCTCCCAGACCTCGCTGGTGTTGCTGGCGACGGCGCCAACTTCCCGGCCGGGCTGTCTCGATGCGTCCGATAGGTGGTAGGCCAGCACCTTGCTGCCAGGGTGGGAAATGTCCGTCAGGACCCGGCGCGGAGTGCGTCAACCGGCTCGTACTCTCCGTCCAGGCTGATCATGGTCAGGAAAACTGCGTCCGATCCCTGGTTGTCGTCGGGTCCGTATCTGAGCTGAAACCCGTCAATGTCGATGACCCCCGAAACACGTAGTGCCTCCATAAAGCATTCGCGGCTGAGCTCTCGGCCGCAGGCCTCGAGGCCGGAGATGGCGAGGCGGCCGGCAAGGTATCCCTCCAGAGAAACGAACCCGGGTTCCGCTTCGGCATCGTAACTCGACAGGGCCGCGTGATATCGGGCGACCACCGGGGTGCCAGCGTCGGTCGGGTAGGGCACCACCTGGGTGACGTAAACCCCGTTCCCCTCCTCTCCCAACGTCTGCGCCAAAGCCTCACCGCCA
>JAPOQH010000029.1 GCA_026710825.1 Chloroflexota bacterium
AGTGGTGGAGGGGGCAGGATTCGAACCTGCGAAGCCCGTCAGGGCGCCAGATTTACAGTCTGGTGGCTTTAACCACTCACCCACCCCTCCAAGTCGATACAGTATCTAGTTCTCCAGTGTGTTTCAGAGACCCGTTGAAAGAGCCCCAGAGGGGACTCGAACCCCTAACCTGCCGATTACAAATCGGCTGCGCTGCCAATTGCGCCACCGGGGCGCGAATTTCAACGGCGACCATGGTTGGAATCGCTTCCCGCCACAACCTAAAAATGGCCCCGACAGGTCCGGGGCCATCCGGTTTTCGTCAGTCGGTTAAACAGGTTACGGAACGCCTGGAATATTGTCAATAGTTTTCGTTTACGGGGTCGGCGATCATTCGATGGTTGCGGCGACCGGAACGTCGAGAAACCCGGCGGTTCGCTGCGGGGATATTGCTGTCATCACGAAATATTCTGGCTGCGTCGCTCCGGGTGATAAACTGGTGTCAGCACGCTACGATATCGTCCCCCATACATCCCGTCGTATTGCAGAGGTGAGCCATGCCGCCCGAAATTCGCGCTGTTGGAATTGAAGGACTACCGGAAGTTCAGGCGGGGGATGATCTGGCCATCCAAATTATAGACGCCGCCGCGGCCCAAGGTACGCCCATTGAGGATGGCGACGTGGTGGTGGTAACGCAGAAAATCGTCTCCAAAGCCGAGGGCAGGGTGATGACCATTGACGAGGTGGAAGCGTCCCCGCTGGCCGTCGCCATCACCGAGGGCCATCGACGTGATCCCCGCCACACGGAGATGATCCTGCGGGAAAGCCGGCGGGTAGTCCGTATGGACCGAGGCGTTATCATCAGCGAAACCTACCACGGCTACATCTGCGCCAACGCCGGGATTGACGCGTCCAACATTCCAGGGAACGATTCCATCTGTCTGCTGCCCGTCGACCCTGACGCATCGGCCCGCCGAATTCGCAGCAGCATCCGAGAACGCCTGGGCGTGGACGCCGCCGTGCTGGTGTCCGATACCTTCGGGCGTCCGTGGCGAAACGGCGCAATCAACGTGTCCATCGGCGTGGCGGGTTTCAACCCGGTGATCAGCTACGTGGGCGAGTTTGACCCCCACGGCAACGAGTTGCACACCACGACGATTGCGGTCGCCGACGAACTGGCAGCAACGGCAGAGTTGGTGACCGGCAAGCTGCTGGGAGTGCCGGTGGCCCTGATCAAGGGTTATCCCTACGAGCGCATGGAGGACGCGGACAGCCGCGCCATCGTCCGCGACCCTGATAAAGACCTATTTCGGTAGGCTCGCCGAAAGGGTCAGGCTCACAGCCGCAAAGGCTGTTGCAACTCAGGCGACGGTTCCGCATCTGCTTCGGGTTCCGTGTCTTGAGCGAACCCGGAGACGCCGACACCCAGCAGCCGAAACGCGCGGCCGGGGGTCATTTCACGCTCCATCAACGTCCACGCGGTGGCAACAATGGTGTCATCGTCGTGGGTTGCATGCGACAAGGTGGTCTGACGCGTAAAGGTAGTAAAGTCTGACAGGCGCATTTTTACCGTTACGGTCCGACCTGAAATACCTTTACGGCCGAGCGCCGAGGCCACGCTGCTCGACAATCGCTCCACCACGGGTCTGATTTCCTCGACGGCGCTCAAATCCTGCGGGAACGTGGTTTCGCTGCTGACGGACTTTGCCTCCCGCGAGGTTTGCACCGGTTCGTCGTCGATTCCCCGGGCACGGTCGCGGATACTCGAGCCGCGCTTCCCGAAACGACGGGCGAACCAGCTATCGGGCATGGCGGCCAAATCCCCGATGGTGTGGATGTCTTCGTCGTTCAGACGGGCAGCCGATTTCGGGCCCACTCCCAATAGCGTTCCCACCGGCAGCGGCGCAAGGAACTCCGCTTCCTGTCCCTGCGGTACCACAACCAGGCCGTCCGGCTTTTGGAAGTCGGATGCGATTTTGGCGACACACTTGCCGGTTCCCAACCCCACGGAAATCGTCAGCCCGACTTCCTGGCGGACTCGGTTCTTGATGTCAATCGCGATGGCGATGGGAGAGGTTTCCGCAGACGCATCGGTGATGTCCAGGTAGGCTTCGTCCAGGGACACGGGCTGGATGATCTCCGTGATGGCGCGAAAGATATCCATTACCTGAGCGGACATTTCGCGGTAGCGGTCGAATCGAGGGCGTACGATGATGCCCTCGGGACACTGGCGCGCCGCGGTGGCCATGGGCATCGCCGAGTGCACGCCGAACCTGCGAGCTTCGTAGGATGCGGTCGCCACGACCCCGCGACCTTCGGGCCGGCCACCGACCAACACTGCCTTGCCGCGCAACTCGGGGTTATCAAGTTGCTCCACGGCGGCGTAGAAAGCGTCCAGGTCGGCGTGGATTATGTGGCGGACCATTTGAGTCACACGGGTGCGCCGTATTGTTCTGTGGTGTGGTCCCGATTGTAAACCCGGATGCGTTGCCAGCGCACCTGTGGAACGCCATCTCCGGTGGTTCAGCGTGCCCGTGGGCGCGTTTGCCCGGAATCGGGCCAACGGTTACACTGCCAACCGATGTGCGTGGACCCGGCCGGTCTGCCCTTGGCGGATTGACTGGCCGGGTTGAATTATTGCGCTTTTTCGGAACAGCCAGTGGCAGTATCAGACAGTCCAGTCGCCGGGTCGCGGCAACAGTCGCCCGGCGGGGGGATTTACTACGGCTGGTGGATGGTAGCCATCACGTCGGTGATGTCCTTCTTCGCCAGCGGGATTTTCTTTCGAGGGTTCGGCGTCCTGGTCATCCCCATTCGCGACCAGTTGGGCATAACCCAGGCGCAGACCAACCTGATCTTCTCCATCGCCCGCGCCGAGGGAGGGCTGGAAGGACCGGCGGCCGGCTGGCTGATTGACAAGTGGGGCAACCGCGCCGTATTGGTGCCCTCGCTGCTCATCGCCGTGGTTGGGTACGCGATCATGGCGTTCTGGCTGCCGGGCTTCTGGGGCTTCGCCCTCATCTACCTGGGCCTGGTGTCGCTGGGCAACAGCATGGCGTTCCAGCACGCCTGCTTCGCCGGACTCAACCAGTGGTTCCAGCGACGACGTTCCCTGGCGATCTCGATCCTGGCGGCGGTTTCGTCCCTGGGTGGGTTGGCCTTGATTCCCACCATGAACCTGCTGATCGATAAGTCGAGCTTGCGGTGGGGCCTCATCGCGTCGGGAGGGTTCTACGCGATTATCCTGCTGCCCCTGTGCATTTGGTTCCGGAACAAGCCTGAGGACATGGGCCTACTGCCCGACGGCGCCACCCGACCGCCGACGACACGGGTCGGACGGGGCGCTGCCGCCGCCCGCCGCGAGACCCGCGACTACACCGTCCGCGAGGCATTACGGACACAAGCCTACTGGATGCTGCTGGTGGGTGCCGGCCTGCGCCAGACGGCCACGCTGGGCATCCTGGTCAGCCTGTTCCCCATCCTGGTCGAGGACAAGAGCATGAGCACTCAGATGGCGGCGAACCTGATCGGCGTGATGTCCTTCATCAACTTCGTATCCCGCCTGGCCCTGGGTTACCTGGGCGATCGCATTTCCAAGAAAGCTATCATGTTCTTCAGCCTCATCGTGGAGGGAATCGGGTACCTCTTCCTGTGGCAGGGAGACTGGCAGACGGCGGGGGGCATCACCCTGGTTCTGGCGTTCGTCGTGTGCGAGGGCATGATGGACGGGGCCGGAGTGATCGTGTGGGCGGCGCTGGGCGAGTACTTCGGACGGGACCGGTTCGCCACGCTGCGGGGGTATATCACCTTTGCCTACGCGTGGGCGCTGGTGGCGTCGCCGGTGTATGCCGGGTGGGTCGCCGACAAGTTTGGGGATTATGACTACGCCATCATCCCCGGCGCTCTGTGCTGCTTCGCAGCGGGAGCGTGCTTCCTCTTCATCAAAACCCCGCCGGAGTTGCTGGCCGAGACGCCTGTTCCCGAGGGCGATTAGAGTGCGCCGAAAGGGTGCGTGCTACAATTGGGCCAACCGTCGGCCCACAAAAATTCCCTTGTAGCGGCGGGATCCGGCAGCGACAATTTCCGGCCGAACCAGCGCCAAATCAGCCGATGCTTCCGGCATCGCGTTATCCAGCACACGCCGTATATCAAAGCTTTCAGGAGAGTCTAAACATGTCCACCATCCTCGAACAGTACATCGCCAGCCACCCCGGGTCTGCCGAACGCTACCGGGAAGCCGTGGGCATCTTTCCCGGCGGCGTGACTCACGACAACCGCTACGCAGAGCCGTTCCCGTTGTACATCACGCACGGCCAGGGTCCCCGCAAGTGGGACGTGGACGGCCACGAGTACATCGACTACGTCTCGGGACACGGCGCGCTGATCCTGGGGCACTCGCATCCCGCCATTGCCGATGCCGTGGCCGAGCAGATTCGGCGCGGCACCCACCTGGGGGCGTGCACGGATGAGGAAGTGCGCTGGGCTCGGGCCATCATGAACCTGATGCCCGCCGTCGAGCGCGTCCGCTTCCACAGCAGCGGCACCGAGGCCACCCTGATGGCGATGCGCCTGGCCCGCGCCTACACCGGGCGGAACAAGGTAATCAAGCTACAAGACCACTTCCACGGCTGGCACGACTACGCCATGGCCGGTTCGGACCGCCCCGCCCCCGGCATCCCGCCGGAATCGTGGGGCAGCATGGTCATCGTGCCCGCCGGCGACCTGAACGCGGTGGAGCAGGCGATGGAGCGCGATTCCGACATCGCCGCCATCATCCTGGAGCCGACCGGCGCGCACTACGGCCAGCTTCCCTTCGACGTGCCGACTTACCTGGCCGGTCTGAGGGCGTTGTGCGACCAGCATGGCGTGGTGCTGATCTTCGACGAAGTGGTGACCGGATTCCGCGCCTCGTCCGGAGGCGCGCAGGTGCGCTACGGCATCACGCCCGACCTGACCACCATGGCCAAGATCGTGGCCGGCGCGTTGCCCGGCGGAGCGGTGGGCGGCAAGGCCGACATCGTGGACATGATCGCGCAGCGGGGCGACCCCGAGTGGGACAACACCGAACGCGTCTACCACCCCGGCACCTTCAACGGCAACCCGCTGTCCGCAGTTGCAGGAGCGACCTGCCTGGAGATGATCGCCGCCGAACCCATCAACCAGCAGGCCGACGCCATGGCCGCCCGGCTCAAGGCCGGCCTGAACGAGGCGTTCACCCGCATGGAGGTCAACGGCCACGCTTACGGGGTCGCGTCCATGATCCACTTCACGCTGGCCGACGGCGACTTTGACAACGAATTCGGACCCGACGTGAACCGCCGCATCAAGGCAGCGGCCGGTTCCGCCGCTGTAACCGGCATCAAGCGCGCCCTGCAGAACCACGGCATCGACATCATGGGTCGCGACGCCTTCCTGGTATCGGCGACGCACAACGAGACCGACATTGACGCCACGCTGGCCGCCTTCGAGACAACGCTGGCGGAGGTGCGAGCGGAGGGACTGGTGTAGCGCGAAAATCGTCCGCAACCCAAACGGGAGGCCAGTCATGAAACCCTTGACATTGATAGCCGCCATCTTCGTGGCGCTCGCCGTTTTTGGGGCGACTTTCGGCGCAGTCTGGGAAGACGGGGTAGACCGAGCTCTGTTGGTGTCGAGCTTTGGCGCTGTGCTCGGATTCGGCACCACATTTTGGCTGTTGCGGATATTTGCGGATTGAAGGAATGAAGAATCTTCTGATCGCCTGGCTGTTTCTCCTGTTCGGCGGGCTATGGCTAATATTCGTTGACATGGTCTACCAAACCTTGCTGGAAATAAACGGAGTTCCCGTATTCTCGACAATCGGAGCAGCGCTGTTTCTGCTCGCCTTAACGTCGATGTTGAGCTGGGTGTTCAAAGAGGCATGGGAAGAGCGCACTGAAAGCAAAGCTGCTTTTTTAAACAGTGGAGAAGGCCCGGCAAAGTCAAACCCGTCGGACAACTGAGAGGTAAATCATGGCTAGTTTTTGGGAAAAGATTACCGTTGACGGCGTAGAGATGGATATGTACGCCAGCGTGCCTTCGAGCAGCGCCGGCTTCTCCGCGCCCTATCCGGCCGTTGTGGTGGCGCAGCATGCCACCGGAGTTGACGAATTCATCCAGGAAATCTGCGACCGTCTCGCGGCTGAGGGTTACGCCGCCGTCGCACCCAACCTGTACCACCGCCACAGCGAGGAGGCAATCGCCGCCTCGGCCAACGGCGGGCCGCGTCCGGCCCCGGGCGCGTTGCTCAGCGACCCCGACATCGTCGCCGACATGAACGCGGCAATGGACTGGCTCCGCAACCATGATGCTGTTCAGAGCGACCGGATCGGCGTCACCGGCTTCTGCATGGGCGGGCGCGTGGCCTGGCTGGCCGCCGCGACCAATTCCAATTTCAAGGCTGTGGCGCCCTACTATGGCGGCAACCTGATGACGACCTGGGGCGCCGGTCAGACCCCACCGTTTGACATCGCCGACAAAATCAACTGTCCCATGCTCTTTCACTTCGGCGAAATCGACGCGAATCCTTCGCAGGAAGACCTGAAAAAGCTGGATGCGGAGTTGACCCGGTTGGGTAAGGCGCACACGTTTTACACATACCCGGGGGCGGATCACGCCTTCATGAATCCCGCCGGGGGACGCTACAACGAAGACGCTGCCGTGACCTCGTGGCCGCGCACGCTAGAGTTCTTCGCGCAACACCTGAAAGCATAGTGGCATTGGTGGTATTGTAGGGGCGGGCTTCAAATCCGCCCCTACGTCTGTATCGTCTGCACCGAACACAGGAGGTATCGTCATGGCCAGTTTCTGGGAAAAGCTCACCGTTGACGGCAGCGAAATGGATATGTACGCCAGCGTGCCCAGCAGCAGCGCCGGCTTCACTGCGCCCTATCCGGCCGTAATCGTTTCCCAACACGGCGGCGGCGTGGATGAGTTCATCCAAACCATCTGCGACCGGCTGGCCGCTGAGGGCTACGCCGCCGTCGCGCCCAACCTGTATCACCGCAACTCCGACGAGGTAATGAACGCCGACCCTCGCCCGAGGCCGTGGGATGTGCTCAGCGACCCCGACATCGTCGCCGACATCGGCGCCACGGTGGAGTGGCTGCGCAACCACGACGCCGTTGCCGATCGCATCGGCATCACCGGGTTCTGCATGGGCGGTCGGGTGGCCTGGCTGGGCGCGGCATCCAACCCTCACATCAACGCCGTCGCCCCCTACTACGGCGGCAACCTGCTGGTGACCTGGGGAGCAGGCGAAACGCCGCCTTTCGAGTTGGCCTCCAACATCAACTGCCCCATGCTGTTCCACTTCGGCGAGGTTGACGAGAACCCTTCGCAGGACGACATGCGCAGATTCGACGAGGAACTGAACCGGCTGGGCAAGCAGCACCAGTTCTACGTGTACCGCGACGCCGACCACGCCTTTATGGACTTCACCGGCCCACGTTACCAGAAGGAGGCGGCCGACCGGTCGTGGCCGCGCACGCTGGAATTCTTTGCCGAGCATTTGAAGGCGTAACCGTTCGCAAAGTAAGGGCGAATCATGATTCGTCCCTACGCGACCCCCCATCATCGTTGACAAAAGGAGTATCCCCATGCCCCGAGTAGCACTCGATCTTGAACAGAAAGCAGACCTGGCCGTCATCAAGTCAGACGGCTGGCGCGTGGCGCAGGGCCTGGAACCGGGCGAGCCCAACCAGGGTCTGGTCGCCGAAAAGCTGGGCAGCAATGCCCGCCTGCCCGATTACGACGATTCCGGCTGGGAGAGCGGCTCAGACTTCCAGAAGCGTTATTCCGTTGGATTCACATTCGCCTGGTACCGCCTGCGGTTCACCATGCCTGAGACCGTGAAGGGCCAGGACGTCAACACCTGCCGCGTGTGGTTCGAGACCAACGTGGACAACTACGGCGAGGTCTTCGTCGACGGCAAGATAGATCGCAACATCGGCGTGGTTACCGGAAACAACACCCCCAAGCGCGTGCTGGTGGAGGAACCGGGCCAGCCGGGGCAGGAGCACGTGATTGCCGTTCTGGTCGCCAACGCTCCGCTGGGTGAACCCGTCGGCGCGATCTTCATGCGCCACGCCACCCTGGCTTTCGAGACTGCGCCGCCGGCCTGACGCATCCGCACAATTGCCGTTCAACCGTCGTTCCGGCAGGGGTCGGGGTGACCGAACCAATCCTAATGGAGGCATAACCATGGCCACCCAGTCCTTCGCCGGCACTGTCAACGCGCCGGACTTTCCCGACAGCGTCGAATGGATCAACACCGACCGGCCGCTGAACATGGCCGACCTGCACGGCAAGGTGGTCATACTCGACTTCTGGACCTACTGTTGAATCAACTGCGTCCACGTGTTTCCGCAGTTGCGGAAAATGGAAGAGAAGTACGCGGACGAGTTGGTGGTCATTGGAGTGCATTCCGCTAAGTTCCCCAACGAGAAGTACGCCGACAACGTGCTGCTGGCCGCCCAGCGATATGAGCTGAAGCATCCCATCGTTAACGATGCCGAGTTCGAGGTGTGGAAGCAATACGCCTGCCGCGCCTGGCCCACGCTGATGTTCGTAGATCCCCAGGGCAAGGTGATCGGCAAGCACGAGGGTGAGCTGCCCTACGAGGCGTTTGATGACCTGATCGGGCGGATGGTCGCCGAGTTTGACGAGCAGGGGTTGATCGACCGTCGCGACCTGGGGCTCAAACCGGAACCGGTGGAGGAATCCGCGCTGGCCTTCCCTGGCAAGGTGCTGGCCGACGGCCCGGGCAACCGCCTGTTCATTGCCGACACCAACCACAATCGCATCGTGATCGCTGACCTGGACGGGCAAGTGCAGGCGATTGTCGGAAACGGCGCTGAGGATTTCGCGGACGGCGACTACTCCAGCGCGGCGTTCAACCATCCGCAGGGCATGGAGTTGGTGGGCGATACGCTGTACGTGGCCGACACCGAGAACCACGCCATCAGGCGCGTCAACCTTGCGGCGGGTACCGTGGACACCATGGCCGGCACGGGAGAGCAGGGACACGACCGCCGGGCGTCCGGTCCAGGAACCCAGATTGCGCTGAGCAGTCCCTGGGATCTGGCGCACCACGAAGGAACGCTGTACATCGCCATGGCCGGCACGCACCAGCTTTGGCGGCTGTCGCTGGCTGATGGGACGGTGTGTCCCCACGCCGGGACGGGCGGCGAGAATATCGACAACGGCCCGCTGGCCCAGGCGACGCTGGCGCAACCCAGCGGGATCGTGGTGGGCAAAGACCGCGGCAACGACGACATCCTCTACTTCGCCGACTCCGAGACCAGCAGTGTCCGCAGCGCCGGCATAGACCCGGTTACGGGACGTGTGGCGACGCTGGTGGGCATCGATCTGTTCGCGTTCGGAGATCGCGACGGGGTGGAGCACAACGTCCGGCTGCAGCACCCCATCGGAATCGAGTGGCACCAGGGTGAGTTGTTCATCGCCGACACCTACAACCACAAGATCAAGAAAGTTCTGCCGATCATGCGCTCGGTGCAGACGGTGTTGGGTTCCGGCGCGATGGGTCTGCACGACGGCGCGGGCAAGCTGGCAACCTTCAGCGAGCCCAGCGGGTTGAGCTTCGCCGTTTTTGAGAATGGCCGCCAGCCGCTGCTCTACATCGCCGACACCAATAACCATGCCATCCGCATCGCGGACTTTGATGCGGACGAGGTGCGGACCTTGGAGATCAAAGGGCTGTAGCCATTTGATCATTGTCGTCCAGGCCAGCCATGGGGCGGACCTTTTCGGAGGGTCCGCCCTTAGTCTTGACGGAGGCCGACCCTTAGGGCAACATAATTTACCGAACTTGACACTGCATTACCTCTGCGCGTCCCACGATCAGAAGCCCACTCCAGCAAACGACCACCCCAGGAGAGCCCAATGACATCGCCTTTCGCCAACTACAACGCCGACCTCGATTATGCCGTCCAGCATGACGACAACATCACGTTGATGGCCAGCAAGATCATTCGCGACGTGCTGGTCACTCGCGGCGAACCCATTCGGCGCGCCCAACTGTGGCAAGCGGTGGAACTGGCGATGGGCGAACGGAAACCGGACGTTGACGGCGTGTTGAAACGGGACTGGTTCAACAACCAGGGGACAGGCCCGGGCAGGTGGGAGTTGACGGATGTGGCAGAGGCCAGCGTATCGCCGTTCGTTGACGCCAACGGCGCGGTCAACCTGGCCGTGGTGGTGGAATACCTGAGGCGGTGCCGAGGCGAGGCTCCCTACATCGGCGACGTGGGCGATTTCATCAAAATCTGCCACCCCGACGTCGAGTTGGATGCGGACTGGTTGCTCCAGAGCAACCGGGCCATCGGGTAACTCGAAGTCCATTCTTCGACCGGCTTTTTTTCACAGGCCGGTTCTTTCGGAAATAATGCTCAGTTGGGCCGGGATAAGTATCTCTCGAACCGCGTAGGCCCGGACAATGGTGCGGCCCGGTAGCGACGCTGGGGCGGGCCGAGAGGGAAGCGCCCGGCGGCTTATTATGTCTCGTTTGCCGGCGGTCCCAGGCTCGAACTGAATACAAATGGAGCCGTACTTCGTAACCTATTAGTAGACGACACCGGAGGCGGCATATCGCTGGGGCGCAGGTTGGCCGTGGCGCGTGTGAAGGAGAGACGACCATGAATACGGGCTCCGTCGCGTACCCGGGGCGGCCCAAAGTTCACCGGGAGTCATTGCCGCCTGGCCCGCCGGAGTTGCCAATCGTAGGCCAGTCCTTCCGGTACATCACGGACCAGTTGGGGCTGCTGCACGAGGCGGCCAAATACGGCGACCTGGCCACGGTGTCCACGAAACCGACCCTGATTTACCTGGTCAACCACCCGGACTTGATCAGGGAACTGTTCGTAACCAATCATCAGAGCGTGGGGCGAGGTTTTCTCACGGGTACGTATCGGTACCTGATGGGGAACGGACTCGTCACTGCCGACGGCCCGCTGCACCTGCGCCAGCGGCGGCTGATGCAACCCCAGTTTCATCACAGCCGGATTGCCGGTTACGCCGCGGTCATGACGGACTTCGCCAACCGGCATGAGCAGGAATGGCAGGACGGGCAGCGGATCGATGTGGCCCAGGAGATGAGCGACCTCACGCTGCATATCGTCGTGAAAACGCTGTTCGGCCTGGATCCGCCGGACACAGTGCGGCGCATAGGCGAAGCGTTCGAAGTCAGCAACGACTACATCACCATACGCGGCAACCAGCCGGTGCCATTAAGGAAACTGCTACACCGACTGCCCGTACCGCTGACCCACCGATTCAAACGGGGGCTGGCCTACCTGGACGAGACCGTTTACAGCCTGATCGAACAGCGCAGGCAGAGCGGTCTGGACGGCGATGACCTGTTGTCCCTGCTGCTGAACGTCAGGGACGATGAGGCGGAGAACCCTGCGGATGCGGTGATGACCGACCAGCAGGTCCGCGACGAGGCCATCACCCTGTTTGCCGCGGGACATGAAACGACCGCGGTGGCCCTGACATGGACCTGGTATTTGCTGGCCACGCATCCCGACATCCAGAGCCGGTTCCAAGCGGAGTTGGACGAAGTCCTGAACGGGCGAATCCCGACGCCGGGCGACATTTCAGACCTGCCGTTCACGGAACGAGTGCTGACCGAGTCAATGCGGTTGTACCCGCCGATCTGGTCCACCGGCCGTATGACCTACCAGCCCATCACCCTGGGGGGTTGGGAGATTCCCGCCGGAGCGGGCCTGGTGGCGCCGCAGCTTCTGATCCAGCGGGACCCGCGCTGGTTTGACCAACCGCTGGAGTTCCGACCGGACCGCTGGACGCCGCAGTTCCGGGAAAACCTGCCCGCGTTCGCCTACTATCCCTTCGGCGGCGGACCGCGCCTATGCATCGGAGAGGGTTTTGCCCGGATGGAGGCGATACTGATACTGGCCACGCTGGGGCAGCGCTGGACGGTGCGTCACGACGCGCAGCACGAGGTTGAACTGATGCCGCTGGTTTCCCTGCGTCCGAAGGGCGGGATGCCGTTGTTCCTGGAAAGGCGCACGCGAGCGGCGACGCGGGCGGCGGCCTAGCGGCGAGGCGCGGGACGCTTCGGGTTCTCGCACGCCGGGTCTGTCTACCGACTAGTACCCGTCGTAGCTGCCGGCGAGGCTGACGGACAGGACGCGATCGCGCCCGGCCAGATCGGGTTCCACGGTGATTTCCGCATCGGGGAATGTCTGGGAGGCCAAGTCGCGGGCTTCGTCCACCTGCTCGGGATCCATTTCCAGCAGGATGACGCCGTGGGGCTTCAACCGGTCGGGTTCGGCGGCCTGGGCGATCAGGCGGCGGATGTGGTCGAGGCCATCCGGTCCGCCGTCCAGGGCCGCCACGGGCTCCCACTGGATCTCCGGCTGGAGCGTGGGGATGCGGTCGGTGGGCAGGTAGGGCAGGTTGGCCGCGATAACGTCCACGGGTTCGGGAAGGGACTCCAGCAGGTCGCCTTTCAAGAGGGTGACGCGGTCGGGGACGTTGTGCATGCGGACGTTGTAGGCGGCCACATCCAGCGTGGGGTCGAAGGCATCGCTGGCGTAGATGCGGGCGGCGGGCAGGTGGATGGCGAGGTTGACGGCGATTGCGCCGGTGCCGGTGCCGATATCGGCGATCACGAGTTCACGGCTTTCCATACCCATGAGGGCCATGAACAGGGCGTGTTCCACCAGGGTCTCGGTTTCGGGGCGCGGGATGAGCACGTCCTGGTTGACCAGCAGGTTGACACCGTAGAATTCGCGGTAGTTGAGGATGTAGGCCAGGGGCTCACGGGTGAGTCGGCGCTCGACGATGGCAGCGAGTTGGGCTTCCTGCTGGGCGGCGACCAGGGACTCCTGCTCGGCGAAGATGGATTGGCGGGGCATCCGCATGACGTCCATCACCATGACCTCGGCCTCCAGCCGGGCGTCGGGGATGCCGGCGGATTCGAGGGTACGGTGGGTTGCCTGGATTACGTCGCGTAGGCTGGGCATGTGTGGTCAATGGTAAGGGCGACCGGCCGGTCGCCCCTGAGTGTGCGTGCAGTTGGGATGGCAGGATTACGCTGAGATTGCGGCCAGTCCGCGCTCCTGATCTGCCGAAATGAGGCGGTCGATGATCTCATTGAGGCCGCCATCCATTAGCCGCTGTATGCCGTGGGTGGACAGGCTGATTCGGTGGTCGGTGATGCGATCCTGGGGGTAGTTGTAGGTGCGTATTTTCTCGCTGCGGTCGCCGCTGCCGATCTGGGCCTTGCGGTTGTTGGAAATCTCCGCCTGATGACGTTCCTGCTCGGCGGAGTAGAGGCGGCTGCGGAGGATGGTCATGGCCTTGGACTTGTTCTTGTACTGGGAACGTTCATCCTGGCAGACGACCGTGATGCCGGTGGGTTCGTGGACGATGCGCACGGCGGTGGCGACCTTGTTGACGTTCTGCCCGCCGTGTCCGCCGGCGTGGAATATGTCGATGCGGAGTTCGTCTTCCTTGATGTTGACTTCGACCTCGTCGGCCTGGGGCAGGACGGCCACAGTAGCCGTGGAGGTATGGATGCGTCCCTGGGCTTCGGTTTCGGGGACGCGCTGAACCCGGTGGACGCCGGCCTCGAACTTCAGCTTGCTGAAGGCGTTGCGTCCGTCAACGGAGAAGGCGATGCGGCTGAATCCGCCCAGGTCGGACGGGTTGGAGTCCAGGATGTCAACGCTCCAGCCCTGCTCCTGGGCGTAGCGCTGGTACATGCGGTAGAGGTCGGAGGCGAACAGGGACGCTTCCTGACCGCCGGCGGCGGCGTGGATCTCGACGATGACGTCGCGTTTATCGTTGGGGTCCTTGGGCAGGAGAGCGATGCGGAGTTGCTGGGCCAAGTCGGACAGGCGGGTTTCCACATCGTCCAATTCAAGCTGGGCCATTTCGACCAGTTCGGGATCGCCGCCCTCGGTGATGAGGGCGCGGAGGTCGGCCTGCTCTTCGATGAGGGTCCGGTGCCGCACGTCGATGGCGACCAGATCTTCCAGGCCGGACCGTTCGCGATTCAGTTCGCCCAACCGAGCGTAATCGGCGGCGACCTCAGGTTGGGCCATCTCACCTTCGATGGAACGATACCGCTCCACGATGGGCTGCAACTTGTCGAAAATGTCGGCCATTACGCTCACGCCCGCCTGAAAAACTGACCACCAGTATAGCCCACTGCCGAGAAATACGGCAAGGTAACCGGAGGTCAGCGGGCGGGCAATTGGGACAAAGCCGCATGCCGTGCTCCTTGCAGGTGGGGCCCTGCAGGTGGGGCACAGCGACGCGACCAGATTGCACACACGGCACGCGGACGGAGCCAAAAGCGCTGCCGCGCAAGTTGACACTCAACCCTCGACGCGCATATATTCCGTTCAATAATATCTATCACCCAAACTGGAGGTAAAAGGACATGGCAACACCACGAGGGCGAGTCAGCGTAGATGCCGGCAACGTAGGCTTCATCGTGCAGCACGAACTGTGGGACGGGAACATCCAGGACCACTCTGACCAGGGAGTCGTTATCCTGGTGCAGGTGGGCGATGAGACGGCCCTGAGGTTCAACTGCTTCGACATCGAAAAGAGCTACGTGTACGCTCCCGACGGCAAGAACGTGCAGTACCGCATGGACCACACCACCGACGGCAACCCCATCGGCTGGTCGGTCCGCACCATGCGCAAGAATCTCGGCGCGATGCTGGAAACCGCCGGCTACGCAGATGCCGCCGCCGGTTTGGACATGAACGCAGTGAACGCGGCCCTGGACGAGGTGGACGGCGCCGCGCGGGTCAAGTTCGCCGCTGACCGCAACACCGTCAAGCACAACCGGGGCACCGACATCATCGAGGCGGGCAACATCCGCTTCGGGCTGGAGATGCGGCGCCAGGGTTCGGGCGACGGCGGCCTGGCCATCCACGTGCTGAGCGAACTGGCCGGCAACACCGGGCGCGTCTTCACCGAGGAGACAGAGCTGCTGGCGTTCGACTGCTTCCGCGACGAGCCGCACTACCACTACGGCCCGCGGAACAAGAACCACCGCATCTTCTGGGACAAGACATTGGTTCCCGACCCGCTGGGCTGGTGCCTGGACCAGTTCAAGAGCGGCAAGCTCAAGGCCATGCTGGAACGTGCCGGCTACCCGGGCGTCGCCGCCGACCTGGATGAGGACCTGTTGGCTTCCGTGATCCCGCAGGTTGAGAAGCGCGGCCGTGAGATGGAAGCGCAGGGGATTCCGGCAGAGGTAACGCCGAACCTGGTGCAGTAAACCGGGCCGTCAGACCTGAATGGTGTAGGGGCGACGCATGCGTCGCCCCTACGTTTTGATAAACATCCCGGATGACTGCGTCACGTTTCCAATAGAGCAGTATCAAAATCGCCGGCGGTATGCCAATCAACGCCCTCCAAATTCACAGGGCAACCGGCGCTCTCCAATCGTTGAGCCAGTTCCTGGCGCCGCTGACTGCTGTTGTCCATTCGTATGACATGGAGGCCAGCTACGTCGCTGAATGGCCGCAGAGTGCCAAGCTCCACCAAAATGGTACGTTCAGCGTTGCGGCCCATCGCCATTCCCGCTTCGAACAGTACGTTGGGCCTCGCCTGCCCAGTTAGTTCGGTTTCGTGAGGCGGGTCATTTGGGCTTCTGAACGGCTCATTCAATCTCGCTTCATCGTCCGGTGTCATCAAGACCACCACGGCCCCCGCCTGGGCGAACGCCGCGTCGAGGATTTCTCCAATGTAAGGCATTGGCTTGCCGGTTGCGCGTACCGCCTCATTCCATTCCAAGGGGTGCAAACCGATCGTCCGCAGGAATGTGAACATCGCGTCGCGGGCTTTTTGATTACGGCCGTGGACTACAAAAGCTTGATCAGTTTTGACGGGCGCCGGTTGAGTCTCAACTCCTCCCACCATGTCGGTTAATATCTCAACCTTGGCAATACCGTATTCTCCTATTTCATTTATCATCGAACTGAGCAACGCTGCCGCCCTAGTTAGACCGTTCGAATAAGCAACTGCAGGGTCGCCATATATGGTTGCAGGTTGGAACGTTATTTGTTTGAAATCATCGACATGTGTAGTGTCGTCGAAGGTGCGTTCGATAGCTGTCGCTGTGTTTCGATGCCACACCAAAAAATCGTGTGACGTACTTCTTTTTCCCTTCAGCGAAGGAATCTCATCCAACGCCCTTTGCAATCGCACGATTGCGTCTTGTTCCGTCGGTCTCATCATGTCAACTGCGCTGAGATACGGGTTCGCTTCACACCGTCGCTGGCATCGGGATGTTCAGGGTGGCTTCGGGATGGGGCATGGCGTCCTGCGGCAGTGCGGCGGCGGTGGTTTTGATGATGCGGACTGGTTTGTCCGTTTCCAAGTCAATGTCAACGGCCAGCAGGTAGCCGTCCTCGGGGTTTTCCATTGCCGACAAAGGAGAGATTTCGTCGGATAGAATTGCTTGCAAACGCGCCTTGGTCAGTGGAAGGCATACGAACCGTTCCGTATCTTGATCGGCATCGCTCCACCAAGCGAGATAGAGCCGTCCCGCCGAATCTCTCTCCAGAAGAATGCACGCTTCTTCATGTTGGTGGAGGACGGTGTCATACGAAAACCTGCCCCACGGCAGTTCATCGAGGGGGGTTCCCTTAATTTCTGCAAGCATGGATTCACCCTAGTCCCTACAGTTCCAGCACGATTGTTGCTGTGTCACCCGGATTGTATCCTTCCGGGACCCACCACGTATGATGCGAATCGTTATCTCTCGGCGTGTACAGTATCCGCCCTGCGTCAGGGGTCAGCATCAAGCGTGCGACAATGTTCCCGATACTTCTAAACTGATTGGCGCGGTCGAGGGCGTCGTTGATGTCCGCCAAGACTGATAAGCCCATCGTTTGGCACGCGGTGGTTATGCCTTGTCTGATTCGAGCTTCCGCCAGCCGTCGGTTTCGGCGATACAACGCTGTGAAATCTGTCCATTGAGGCGGGTCGTTCTTGACGATGTAGTAATAGATTCCGTTGGCCGGTGATGCCTCTTCTGGTGGGCAGTCCTCCGGAAAATCCGGCGGCCAACGCAGGGTCATACGTTAACTACCCCTCTTCACCTATCTTCAGGAGGCTGAGGAAGGCTTCCTGGGGGACTTCGACGCGGCCGACGCGCTTCATGCGCTTTTTGCCTTCCTTCTGCTTTTCGAGGAGTTTGCGCTTGCGGGTGATGTCGCCGCCGTAGCACTTGGAGAGGACGTCCTTGCGCATGGCGCGGACGGTTTCGCGGGCGATGATGCGGCTGCCGATGGCGGCCTGGATGGGGACCTCGAACATCTGGCGAGGGATGGTGGTGCGCAGCTTCTCCACGATGCTGCGGCCCTGGGTCACCGCGTTGTCCCGGTGGCTGATCAGGCTGAGGGCCTCGACGGGCGTCTGATTCACCAGGATGTCGATGCGGACGAGGGGCGCGGCGCGGTAGCCCTCGAAGGTGTAGTCGAGCGAGGCGTAGCCCTGGGTGCGGGACTTGAGCTGGTTGTAGAAATCGGCGAGCATTTCCGCGAGGGGCATGGTGTATTCCATGACCACCCGGGTCTGCTCGTTATTGCCGCCGGAGTCTGAGCCGGAGTTCGTGCCACCGGAGTGGGCGGCGTTGCTGCCCTGGCCTCCGCCGATGCCCTGGATGTACTCCATGCGCCGGAACTCGGAGCGGCGTGCGTGCATCAACTCCATGATCGCGCCGACGGACCGACTGGGGGCGACGATGGTCACACCCAGGATGGGCTCGCGCACCTCGGAGATGGCGTTGGGCTCCGGCAGCCGGGACGGATTATCCACCCGCACCACCTCGCCGCCGGTCAGCAGCACCTCGTAGGCGACGCTGGGAGCGGTGACGATGAGGTCGAGGTCGTACTCGCGCTCGAGGCGCTCCTGGACGATTTCGAGGTGCACGAGGCCGAGGAATCCGCAGCGGAATCCGAAGCCGAGGGCGCCGCTGTTTTCGGGTTCGATGGTGAGGGATGCGTCGTTGAGCTTGAGCTTTTCGAGGGCGGCGTGGAGCCGGGTGTAGTCCTCGCCGTCGGCGGGGTAGAGGCCGGCGAACACCATGGACTTCAGCTCGACGTAGCCGGGCAGGGGTTCCTCGGCGGGCAGGACGTTGTTGGTGAGGGTGTCGCCGACGGCGCACTCCTGCACGTCCTTGAATCCGGTGGCGACGTAGCCCACCTGGCCGGCCTGAAGTATGCCGGTGGCGGTGGGTTCGGGCGCGAACACGCCGACCTCCATGATCTCGACGGTTCTGCCGGAGGACATCACGCGCAGGCGGTCGCTGGTGGAAATGGTCCCATCGGCGACGCGAACGTAGGCGATGATGCCCTTGTAGGTGTCGTAGGTGGAGTCGAAGACGAGGGCGCGGAAGGGGTCGTCTGCGCCGCCGTCCGGCGAGGGCACGCGCTCGACTATGGCGTCGAGGAGTTCGTTGCATCCGAGGCCGGACTTGGCGGAGACGAACAGCATCTCGTCGCGCCGGAAGCCGAAGATCTGCTCCATCTCGGCGGCCACGCGCTCGGGTTCGGCGGAGGGCAGGTCGACCTTGTTGATGACGGGGATCATCTCGAGGTCGTATTCCATGGCGAGGAGGGTGTTGGCGATGGTCTGGGCCTCGACGCCCTGGGTGGCATCAACAATCAGCAGGGCGCCCTCGCAGGCGGCCAGGGCACGGGAGACCTCGTAGGAGAAATCGACGTGGCCGGGGGTGTCTATCAGGTTTAGCTGGTACTCACCGGCGTGGTCGCCAACGGCGACGCGGTGGGACATGGTGACGGCCTTGCCCTTGATGGTGATGCCGCGCTCGCGCTCCAGTTCCATCTGGTCGAGGAACTGGGCTTTCATGTCCTGGGGCCGCACCGTTCCGGTGATCTCCAGCAGGCGGTCCGCCAGCGTGGATTTACCATGATCGATGTGGGCGATAATGCAGAAATTGCGGATACTCTGCTGATTCATAATGCCATCCTTCAACGTACATCATGGTAGCACGGGCACTTTGGCCGCGCCAATGGACTGGGCCTGCCTGGTAGCGTTACGTTTCAGGTGGTCTGATCAGGCGAACGCCGTCGCCGGTGAGGGTGGGGCGAATGATTATTCGCCGCTACGACGCTGTAGGTGAACACCAGGGTATCGCCGGATACGGACGCGCCTGCCGATGCGTTACGGCCGTTCCGAGTACGCCGGCTGGCAGACGGCGCGCGACAACTGGCGGCCACGCCGTTCTTTACTAAATCTTCACATGGGCTGGGTAGGATTTGCCCCGGCGGGACGCGCATAAAACGTTGCGACACGTTGTATGCTGTTGCCGCGGCCCAAAACTTCCCCGAGCCGCGATAAGGGATCAGATTCTGTGGGCGGATGGTGCCCAGAGGGAGCACGAGATGATCATTCTGACGAGGCTGGCGCTCCGCAACCGCGTTGTGACCATCATGGCGCTGGTATTGATACTGGTCGGAGGGGTGTATGCCTACCAACAGTTGCAGCAGGAGCTTTTCCCTGAAATCAGCCTCGGGGTAATAAACATCTCAACCTCGTTCCAACAGGGCGCGCCGTACCAGGTATCCCAGGAGGTGACCAAGCCGATTGAGGACGTGATCATCGGGATGGAGGGCCTCAAAGAGGTTACTTCCACATCGCGGGGCAATCGCTCGACGGTACGGGCCAGCTTCGAGACCAACGCGGACCTGGAGGAGGCGGAGGCGGAGATAGTCAGTCGGGTCGCGGCCCTGCGACTGCCCGACGCAGCCGGCGACCCGCGGGTATTTGCGCTGTCGCCGAACCAGCGGCCGGTGATGGAAATGAGCATATCGGGGCAGCGGGACATCCCCGAGCTGCTGCGGATCGTGGAGCGTCAGATCGTTCCTCCGCTGCAGGCGATTCCCGGCGTGTTCGAGGTGGACATCGAGGGCGGCGTATCTGAGCAGGTTTTCGTCACGGTCGATCCGGCGCTTCTGAAGACCTACGGGCTGACGATCCAGAACGTTATCGGGGCGTTGCAGAGCAACTCGGTGGATCTGACCGCGGGCAGCGTGTCGTCGCAGGACGGCACCGTGACGGTGCGGGCATTCCACGGGTACACCAACCTGGAAACGATCCGGAACCTGCCGGTGGGGTTTGCCAGATCGGAGGCAGCGCAGGGAGTGAACCGCGCGTCGGACGCCAATGCGACACCCATCAGGATGGGAGACGTGGCCGACGTGCGCGTGGCGACGCCGGAAGCCAGGACCGTTTCCCGCACCAATGGGCAACCGAGCGTCAGCCTGAACGTGCTGAAAACGCCGGACGGCAACACCATCGACATCACCCACGAGATAGATGAGCTGCTGGTGGAGTTGGAGGACGCCCTGCCGCCGGACCTGGATATTGCGGTGGTCGACAGCCAGGCGCCGCGCCTGGAGGAGGAACTGAGCAAGGTAATCAGCCAGGGCGTCCAGGGGTTCGTGTTCGCAGTGATAGCCGTCTTCGTGTTCCTGATGCAGATCCGCCCGGCGGTGTTGTCGGGCACGATCAATACGCTTCGGCCCACCGCCATCATCGCCACGTCGATTCCCCTGAGCGTGATGGTGACCTTCCTGGTCATGGCCGCGTTCGACTGGAACATGAACTTCATGAGCCTGGCCGGCCTGGCGATCGCGGTAGGGCGCATCGTGGACGACAGCATCGTGGTGCTGGAGAACATCTACCGGCACATCCAGAACGGGAGCGCGCGGTCGGTCGCCGTGATCGAAGCCACCCAGGAGGTTGGCCCGGCCATCGTTGCGTCCACGCTGACGACGGTAGCGGTGTTCATTCCGTTGGGGTTCCTGCCGGGCGTGGTTGGGCAGTTCTTCCTGCCGTTTGCGCAGACCGTATGCGTTTCGCTGGTGGCGTCGACGCTGGTGGCGCTGACGGCCGTTCCGGTGCTGGCGTCGTGGTTCCTGAGGCAGGGCGATCTGACGGTCGATCCGGAAACGGAACAGGAGGACACGATACTGCAGCGGGTGTACACGCCGGTGCTGCGGCTGGCGCTGCGGTTCCGATTGCCAACGGCGATCCTGAGCGTGGCGGTGGTGCTGGCCAGTTTGATGTTGATCCGATTGCTGCCCATCGAGTTGTTTTCACAGGGGCGCACCGAAGGAGTCCGCATCGACCTGACCCTGAGCAGCAATCCATCCACAGGGCAGCTGTTCCAGGAGGTACGGCTGGTCGAACAAACGCTGGACGACTTCGTGGCCAACGGTACTGTTGAGAGCTACCAGGTCACGCTGGGATCCGGCAGCCGGAACTTCGGACCCGGCAGCACGGACGCGTCTTTTGACCGGGCCGGATTCACCGTGGTGCTGCCGGAGGGCGCACCATCGGACGTGGACGAGCAGATACGAAATGCGCTGCCCGAGAGCCCGGGAGTGACGTCGCGGGTGTTCGCAGACTCCGGCGGCCCGGGACGCGGCGGCGGAGTGCGGCTCACGCTGACCGGGGCGAACTACGAGGACGTTCGGACGGCCGCAGGCATCCTGGAGACGGCGATTGAGAGCGACCCGGGCGTGCGCAACGCGAGCACCAACATCGTGGACGGGGCGGAGGAATTTACAATCACGATTGACCCGGATGAAGCCGGCCGCTACGGGTTGTCGTCGAACAACGTGGCCGGGCAGATTCGCACCTGGCTGCAGGGGAGCGAGGTCACAGACATAAACCTGGGCGACGAGACGCTGGACATCGTGGTGCGCGGGGACCCTGAAGCGGTGGACGATCCCGAGGATATACCGCTGTTGCCGATCTCCAGCAACGCCGGAGCCATTGCGCTGGGGACGATATCGGGTTCCGGCTACACCGTGGGGCCCAGCGTGGTGACCCACTACGACGGCAACCGCTCCGCCACCGTGTCCGGCAGCCTGTCCGGGCGCGACGCCGGCGCCATCGGCGAGCGCGTGGATGCCATCGTCGCCTCCACGCCCCTGCCGCCGGGGGTGAGCGTGCGGTCCGGCGGAACCTTCAGCGACATACGGGAGGAATTCAACAACGTCTATGTGGCCATGGCCATCGGACTTTCCCTGGTGTACCTGGTGATGGTGGCAACGCTGGGCTCGCTGAAAATTCCGGTCATAATCGTGCTGAGCATGCCTCTGGCGGTGGTGGGCGCGTTGATCGCGCTGGTGATCACGGACCGTTCACTGAGCCTGCCGGCGCTGATGGGGTTCCTGCTGCTGGTGGGCATCGTGGTGACCAATGCCATCGTGCTGCTCACCTTCGTGCAGCAGTTGAGACAGAGAGGGGCGGCGCCATACGAGGCGGTGATGTCAGCCAGCCGCATCCGCCTGCGTCCCATCCTGATGACGGCCTTCACCACCATCCTGGCGCTGATCCCGTTGTCGTTGAGCGAGTCCGCAGGGCTGGTGGGCGCGGAGCTGGCCACGGTGGTGATTGGGGGGTTGCTCAGTTCAACGTTCCTGACGCTGGTGGCGGTGCCGGTGGTGTACCTGCTGTTCGAGGAATCGATCCCCAACCTGTACCACCGGGTGCGGGGGCTGGTGTGGCGACGGGGCGAGGGATCGCCAACTGGCGGCGGAGACGCGCCACTGGAACCGGAAGCAGCCTCTTCCGACTGAGCGATACGGGCATATCTTCATCGGTAGGGGCGGGTTTCAAACCCGCCCCTACATGCAATGGGGCGACTCCCCTAATGGCGCAGAAAACCCCTCTGCTATAGTGACCTTACTTGCGTCCTGCGCGCGCACCGTTTGCGGGGTCATCGTGCTTACATCCCTCCGCCTGATCAACTTCAAGAACTTCGCCGACGAGACTCTGAAGCTTGGCCCCTTCACGGTGATAGTTGGTGCCAACGCCAGCGGCAAGAGCAACATTCGGGACGCTTTTCGGTTTGTGCACGGCATCGGACGGGGGTATGCGCTGCCGGAGATTTTTGGCGGCAAGGTGGGCGCTGGGGGCCAGATGGAATGGGAGCCGATTCGCGGCGCACCGAATGAGATATTACGACAGGAAGGGCGTAAGGACGTACGACAGGGAAAATTCACCGCCAGCATAGGGATGAACTCGGGTGGAGAGACAGTGTCCTACACCGTGGACGTTGGGTTTACTTCTGACGCGCCAAGCGGATTCAGATTGTTGGACGAGCGGACTATGCTCGGCATAAAACCAGTTTTAGGGGATCGGGCCTTCACTTCGAACCAGTATCTCCGTTTTATGCTTGAAGCCCGCCCCTCATTAGCTCTGCCCCTGCCAGATAATTCACAAGATGAGGATTTGAGATTACGTATATGCTCAATGATCGCAAGTATGCATTTTCTCGACCTGTCGCCGGCACAAATGCGCGAGCCCTCCATCCCCGGCGCTGCCACCCTGGGCGACTACGGCCAGAACCTTCCCTCCGTGCTGGAGTCCATCTGCGCAGATGCCGACCGCAAGTACGTCCTTGCGTCGTGGCTGCAAGAGCTTACGCCCATGGATGTGCAAGATTTCGAGTTTCCCAGGGACCCGAGTGGGCGGGTGCATCTCAGAATTGTAGAGCACAACGGGCGGCAGGTGTCCGCTTATAGCGCGTCGGACGGGACGCTGAAGTTCCTGGCGCTGCTGGCGTTGCTGCTCAACGAAGACCCGAGCGGCACCTACTTCTTCGAGGATATTGACGCAGGCATTCATCCCAACCGTCTCTGGCTGCTGCTGGAACTGATCGAAAAGCAGACCGCCAAGGGAAACATCCAAGTCATCGCCACCACCCACTCGCCCGCATTGTTGGGCTGGATGAATGACACGACCTTCGAGCACACTTCAATCGTGTACCGCGACGAGGATTCCGCTGACGGCATCATTCGTCCCGTGTCCGAACTGCCCAACATAAGGGAACTGCGCTCATCTCAGGGATTAGGTCGACTGCTGACGTCGGGCTGGATGGAAGATGCGCTGGCTTTGACCCAAATGGTTGACGGAGGAAGGGAGGCTGAAGCGTGAAGGCGCTCATAATCCCTGAGGACTTTCGAAAAGATCAGCATATACTCACACCAATCTTCACTCGATTATTGCGCAATATTGGCGACACTTCACCCAGAGTCAGAATTTGTCGTGATCCTTTGCTGGGCGGCGTCGGGGAAGCCCTCAAGTTGGAGCGCATTTCGGAGATCCTGGAAGCTAACGCGGGAATGTATGACCTGTTCATCCTTTGCGTTGACCGGGATGGCATGATCGGCCGGCGGCAGAGGCTTGACGATATCGAGCGCGAATTTGGCTCCGCCTTTCTGGCGGAAAATGCCTGGGAGGAGTTGGAGACGTGGGTGCTGGCCGGGTTGGCTCTGCCATCGGGATGGCGTTGGCAGGAAGTACGGGCCGAGATTCACGTCAAGGAGCGGTACTTTGAGCCGCTGGCCGCGCAACGGAACTTGTCCAACGCGCCCGGCGGGGGGCGCAAACAATTGGGTGAGGAAGCCTCGCGAAACATATCGGCCATCCGGCAGAAATGCCCCGAGGATTTCGATGCGTTGGCATTGAGGATTGAATCCGCAGCCAGCTTCGCCTGAATCCCGTCGCTGGGATTTGGTGTTACAATGCTCGGCAGACTTTTTTGCCGCCGGGCGTATCCAACCGTCCACCCAGAGGAGCTATTCGTGCCTACCTACGTCGATCCCTCCGCCTGCAACGCCTGCGCCGGCGTCCACGGCGGCCCGCAGTGCGTTTACATCTGTCCCAACGACCTGATGGTCCTGGACGAAATTGTCAACAAGGGCAGCAACCAGGAACCCGATATGTGTTCGGAATGTTACGCCTGCGTCAAACTGTGTCCTGAGAATGCTGTTCATGTCCGCGGTTACGCGGACTTTGTTCCGTTAGGGGCCGAAGTGCAACCGCACTACGAGGGCCAGGATATCGTCTGGAACGTGACGTTCCGCGACGGACGCACCGAGCATTTCCGCTTTGCCTCCCGCTCGACACCGTGGGGCAGCATCGATCCATACGCCGGCATCGACCCTGCCGACCGCGACGCGCTGCGCGCGACGGCGCTCTTCGGCGAACCCGAATACCTCATGCTGCCCGAGTCGGCATAGCGAGATGGCTGCCATCGGCGCTCTCGACCTCCGCCGCGAGGAGTTCCCACGCTCACTGGCGTTTGTGAACGCCGAACTCGTGCGTGGCAACCTCGGCGATGCCATCGATCGACTGGCCAGCGGTGAGCCTGCTGGTTGTCAAATGCGGTGTGAACTCGGGGGATCATTCCAGTTTAACGGCCAGTATTCGCTGGCCGTTGCTTTTGGCCGACAGCCAGGGAGCAACCTTGCGGGGAGCAATATACCGAGCATGGCCAAGATCTCGCGCTTCTCTGCGGGTGACTGGCATGGAATTGCCCGGGCTCGGCAGACCACCAAATATAAACCACGCCCGGGGAGTACACCCGCACCGACCCCTGGGTTGACCTCCGCGTTCCAGTCAGCCGCAACAATCCCCTGCGAGACCTGACCGGCCCACGCCCAATCCAACGAATTGCCGCGCACCACTTTCGGGCGCCGGCAAGAGAAATCCAAGGAGTATCCTCAAAATGCCTGAACCCACCACTCGAATAGTTGAATCCGACGTGCTGATCATCGGCGGCGGAATGTCCGGCTGCGGCGCGGCCATCGAGGCCCGTTACTGGGGCGGCGACGACCTGCGCATCGTCATGGTGGACAAGGCCGCCACCGACCGCAGCGGCGCCGTCGGCGAGGGGCTTTCCGCCATCAATATGTACATGGGCATGCGTCACGGGTGGAACCAGCCCGAGGACTATGTTGAGTACGTCCGCAACGACATGATGGGCGTCTCCCGCGAGGACTTGGTGTACGACGTGGCGCGCCACGTGGACAGCAGCGTCCACATGTTTGAGGAGTGGGGGTTGCCGTTCTGGTACGACGACGAGGGTCTGTACGTGCGTGAGGGTCGCTGGCAGGTGATGATTCACGGCGAGGCCTACAAGCCGATCGTGTCGGAGGCCACCAAGAAAGCCATCGGCCCGGACAACCACTTCGAGCGGGTTTTCATTTCGCACCTGTTCACCGATTCCGATGATCCCAACCGGATCGCCGGCGCCGTGGGGTTCGGCGTACGCGAGGATGTGATCTACATCTTCAAGGCACGCACCGTAATCAGCGCTGCCGGCGGGGCCACGGCGATCTTCCGGCCCCGCAGCGTGGGCGAAGGCATGGGCCGCACCTGGTACTCCATCTTCGATACCGGCTCGGTGTATGGCCTGATCATCCCGGTGGGCGCGGAAATGACGCAGATGGAGCACCGCTTCGTGCCCAGCCGGTTCAAGGACTCGTACGGCCCGGTGGGCGCGTGGTCGCAGTTGTTCCGCGCCGACCTGACCAACGCGGCCGGCGAGAACTACTTCATCAACCGCCTGCCCGAACTCAAGAAGTATGACCCGTACGGATCGGCCTTCCCGACTCCGACACCGCTGCGCAACCACCTGCTGTGGACCGAGATCCAGGCCGGTAACGGGCCGATCATGCTCAAGACACCCGAGGCCATCGACGCGCTGGCCGCCGGCGACGAGAACCGCAAGCGCGACATCATCGCCGAGGCGTGGGAAGACTTCCTGGACATGACGATCTCGCAGGCCATCCTGTGGGCGGCGCACAACATCGCGCCGGAGGAGCGCCCGTCGGAAGTCGTGCTGGCAGAGCCGTACATCATGGGCAGTCACAGCGGAGAAGCCGGCGCCTGGGTGAGCGGGCCGGAAGACGTTGCGCCCGATGGCTACCACTGGGGCTACAGCAAGATGACGACGGTCAACGGACTGTTCGCGGCCGGGGACGGCGTGGGCGCGTGCCCGCACAAGTTCTCGTCGGGTTCCTTCACCGAAGGCCGACTGGCCGGCAAGTCCGCGGTGGCGTACGCGCTGGACAACACCACGCCGCCCAAGGTGGATGACCGCAAGATTGACGAACTGAAGCGGCAGGCGTGGGCGCCGATGGTTACCTTCGAGGAGAACCAGTACGCATCCAGCAACCCCGATGTGAACCCCAACTACCTTCTGCCGCGGCAGGGACTCTACCGGCTGCAGAAACTGATGGACGAGTACGTGGCCGGAGTGTCGGCGGGATTCACCACCAACGAGTCCACGATGCTGCGCGGGCTGGAACTGATGGGCATGTTCCGCGAAGACCTGGAGAAGCTGGGGGCGCGCAGCCGGCACGAGCTGCTGCGTTGCCACGAGTTGATTCACCGCTCCTGGGTCGCCGAAGCCCATCTGCGGCACATGCTGCATCGGAAAGAGACGCGGTGGCCGGGGTTCTACTACCGGAGCGACTACCCCGAGATGGACGAGGCCAACTGGAAGGTGTTCGTCAACTCACGGTACGACGCCGATAAGGGCGAGTGGAACGTGTTCACGCGCGATTGCCCGCAGGTTTTCTGAACCGGCAAGCAGTCTCACCGGTAACAGGGTCACCCCGTACTTGATGCGGGGTGACATTTTTTGGAGCAGCACATGAGCACCGAATCCTCAGCGCCTGATCCCATCGCGATCTTCGAAAAAGCCGCCGTAGCGGTGCATGAGATCATGGCCTGCATCCGGCAGGATCAGAGCGACGCTGCGACGCCGTGCGCCGAGTGGAACGTGCGGGATGTCATGAACCATGTGATCGGCGGCGCGGAGGTGCTGGCCGGGAGCCTGGAAGGCAACATGCCGGAGGGTGTGGGAGGTGTTTCTCCCGTCAGTTCTTACTCGGGCGAGATGGACGTTGCCAGGCTGGCGCAAGCGTACGCAGACGAAACGGCGCGCTCTCTTGCCGGCGCCAGGCAGCCTGGGGCGATGAGCGCGACGACGCCGGGCGGCATGATGACCGTTCCCCAGTTCCTGATCGCCATGGCGGCGGACCACATCGTCCACGGTTGGGACCTGGCGCGAGCCACCGGGCAGGATGAAGCTCTGGATGCCGAAGTGGTTGAGGCCGCATACGCGATGATGACTTCGGCCGAAGGATCAATGTTCGTGGATATGGGCCGTCAAATGGGATTCGTTGGCCCAGCCATCGCCGTGCCGGACGGCGCCAACGTGCAGGACAAGCTGGTCGCCCACATGGGTCGGCAACCGTAGCCGGCTTCAGGGATTGGGACTTCCGCAATGGCCTACGACGAAACGCTGGTCGGGCGCGTTCGCGGCAGTCTTGCTGGGCGTTCCGGCATCGACGAGCGCAGGATGTTCGGCGGGCTTGCCTTCATGCTGGACGGCAACATGTGCTGCTGCGTGACCGAGCACGGGCTGATGGTGAGGGTTGGGCCCGATGCGTATGAGGACGCCCTGGCGCAACCGCACGCGGGGGTAATGGACATGACCGGCCGGCCGATGCGAGGCTGGGTGCTGGTGGAACTTGAGGGCCTGGCGTCCGATGCCTCGTTAGCGCAGTGGGCGGCGCAGGGCGCGGATTTCGCGGCGACGCTGCCGCCGAAGTAGTGTGGTCTGTATTAGTCGGCGGGCGCAGGTGCGACCTCTTCGGCGGGTATGATGACCTGGCCATCGTCGCTATGGACATGGTGGTAGAGCGGCCTGATGGCTGCCAGCAATTCCTGATGACGCCGATCGCTCTGTTCACCGAACCGCTCGAACATTTGCAAGGTTTCCTGACGCAACCGCTCCACGGATTCCAGCGTTTGATAATAACGACGGTCCACCAATTCCAGTGTCTGAAAGTGCCGTTGATCCACCAATTCCAGTGTTTCTCGGTGGCGGCGCTCCACCAGATCGAACGTTTCCTTGTGGCGCTCGTCAACCCTGATTCGCGTTTCCTGGTGCTGACGGTAGTTGGATTTATCGCGATAATTGGTGGTCCAAATGAACACACCAACCATCATCGTCATCAGGGCGACGATTGCCCCGACGCCGATACCGGTCAGCTGGATGAATTCAGCGTTTGGTGTCATCTTGCAATTCGTTGCTGGGCGATTGGCCCAATCTTTATCATCACATTTCGCAGGCCTATCTTATCACTGTCCATATAAAATGGACAAACTAATCCTCACGTCCACGGAGAGTATTCCATGCAAGCCATTGATATGCACATTCATGTTCCGCGCGAGCCGGGTTTGCCGGAGATCGAGATTGAAGCAGAGCTGCTGCGATATTTTCGCGCGCCGCCGCCGCCGAGCGACCCGGCGGAGATGGCCGACAAGTTCCGCGAGCTGGACCTGTTCGGTGTGATCTTTTCGGTGGATACGACAACCAACACTGGGGAGAAGCCGGACAGCAACGACTGGGTGGCGAGCATAGTGAACGACCATCCGGACCAGTTCATGGGATTCGCGTCGGTGGACCCGTGGATGGGCAAGGCGGCATGCTACGAGCTGGAGCGGTCGGTGAAGGAACTGGGTCTCAAGGGGCTCAAGCTGCACCCGATTCACCAGGCGTTCTTTCCCAACGACACGAAGTTCTACCCGTTGTACGAGGTTGCCGACGGGCTGGGAATCCCGGTGCTGTTTCACTCGGGATTTGCGGGCGCGGGTTCGGGCACGCCGGGCGGCAGCGGGCTCAAGCTCAAGTACAGCAAGCCCGTACCCTGCTTTGACGACGTGGCTGCCGATTTTCCGAACATGACCATCATCATGGCGCACCCGGCGTGGCCGTGGATCGACGAGCAGATTGCCGTCGCGCTGCACAAGTCCAACGTGTTCCTGGACCTGTCGGGCTGGATGCCGCGGTTCATACCGGAGACGCTGATCCGGGAGACCAACACCCGGCTGCAAGACAAGGTGATGTTCGGGTCGGACTACCCGTTCATACAGCCGGACAACTGGCTGGCCGACTTCCAGAACATCCAGATGCGGGACCATGTGGTGCCCAAGGTATTGCTGGAGAATGCGCGGCGGGCGCTGAACATCGCGGCGTAGCGGATATCGCCCCAATGAACCCTCTCTCGCGGGGGTTACGTAATGTGGCGTTTCACAAGTCTGGTATGCCGAGCCACCGTTTCCGCTTGGGTAGAGGGGCGAATCATCATTCGCCCCTACGAGACCTGAGACAATATCGTTACGTCCTCCGGTGAATCCGAATACCCACCAACAGAAGCATGTCCGATTGGCTCGCCAGCTATTGGTCGAGGTTGAATGACCCTGTCACGCCGGCCACTGACAAATTGAACACCCCCGGCTGGTTTGCTAGCCGGGGGTGTTCTGTGTCCTGCTTGAAGGCTGCTGTAAAAAAACCTAGCCTTCCTTCAGCGCCGGGATGACCTTGGTGCCGAGGAGCTCGACAGAGCGCATCACGTCCTCGTGGGGCATGTGGCCCTCGTTGCCGTAGATCAGGATGTAGCCGGGCTCGAGGTCTCGGCGGATGTGCCGCAGCTTCTCGGTTACGGTTTCGGGACTGCCGACGACGATGTTGTAAGCATCTTGCAGGTCCTCATAGGACATCCGGCGCCCCATCGTGCCCGTGCCGATCAAAGGCCGCGACATCTTGATGCGCAACGCCTCGCGGGACTGGTATCCAGGAGGGTCGTTGAATTCCATCGGTCCACGGTTGCGATGGTTCTCGGTCCACAGGAACGTGCGGCCGATTTCCTGGGCGCGCTCGTCCGTGTCGGCGACCAGGCAGCGAATGAGGTACCCGAAGTGCTCCGGTCCAGCCTCGTAGCCTTCCGCAGCGGCGGTCTCGTGGTAGATGCCCTTGAGCTGCTTGGTCAGGTCGAGCAGGGAGCCCAGGTTCATGTACGGGTAGCGGTGCTGCGCCGCCCAGATCACTGACTCGGGGCTTCCCGTGCCGGGGAACCACACCGGGGGGTGCGGCTTCTGAATCGGGACGACCCAGGGGTTCACCATGCGGTGAGGCCAGTATTCGCCTTCCCAGCGGAACGGGCCGGGTTCGGTCCAGCACTTCACGATCAGGTCATGGGCTTCCTCGAAACGCGGGCGGTTCTCGGTAGGCGGGTAGCCCGCGTGGAGCGTCTCCACGGCCGTGCCGCGCACGAAACCGGAGATGATGCGGCCGCCGCTGATGCAGTCCAGCATGGCGATCTCTTCGGCCATCTTGACCGGGTCGTTGACCGCGATCACGTTGCCCAGCATCGCGATCTTGGCGCGCTTGGTGCGCTGGGTGATCACGGCGGCGTCAACGTTAACCGACGGCTTCATGCACCAGTAGGAACTGTGGTGCTCGTTGGACATGATGCCGTCAAAGCCGGCCTCGTCCGCCAACTGATACTGGTCGTGGTAGTTGGAGTATAGGACGTGGGCCTTCTCTGGATCGAAATAGGTGTTGGGGAAGTGCATCCGCCCCGATTCGTAGGGCGCCAGGTCGTCTTCGGTAACGTGGCCATACGGCTGTTCCGAGAACCAGAAAACTTCGAGGTCATGCGCCATGATGTTTGCTCCTTGTTGATTGGGCGGTGCGGCGATTGCGCTAAAGACTGTTCAGGAACCCCGTCACGGCGGCGACGAATTCCCCACGCTTTTCCACGGCCGGTGAGTGTCCGCAGTTGTCAATGATGCGCAGTTGGCTGCCCTGGATCGCCTGCTGGAACAGGTGCCCGCATTCCACCGGAATGATGGCGTCCTCATTGCCCCAAACGATCAAGGTGGGCGTTTCCACGCGGGACAGCGTGTGCGGCAGGCTGGGGTTGTGCAGGTATGGCTTCCAACAAAGTTGCGACGCCGTGATGGCGTTGGAGTGCACCACCAACTGCTCCTCAGGGCTCAGTTCGCGGGTGTAGTTCTCGTAGTTCGGCACCTGGCTGGGGTCGTGGAATCGCTGCTTGAGCCTGGTGTCGGCGGAGACCATGAAAATCTCCGCTATCTGACCCTCGCGGGGCCTGATGCCAGCCGCGTCCACCAATATCAGGGCGTCGATATTGTGGTCATCCATTGCTGCCATTTCGGCGGACACCCAGCCGCCCATCGACGACCCCATCAGAACGATGTCCTGCAGGCCCAGCGCATCAATGAACATGTGGTTGAAATGGGCCACGTCGCTGATGGTCTTGACCCAATTGGGAGCCTCGGTGCCGTTGAAACCGGGCTGGCTGGGAACGAATACCGTGTATTCCTCAGCCAGGTCATCGTGGTAAGGCTGCCAGCCGTTGGAGCCGCCGGCGCCGTGGAAAAAGACCAGTGGCGGGCCGTTGCCCCCCGAATACATTTCGACGGCAGTACCGTTGACATTTACGGTAGTGCGGGAACCGTTCTGAACTGTTGTCATACTCTCGTTCCTGTGCGGGGTTGGAATGGCGATATTCTGTTACAGGGGTAACGGTATGTCAAGGCAACCCGATGTCGGGGGCGACCACCGCCCTGGCCTTTCGACTATTCACATACTGCCGACCCAGTCCGCTCGCGGCCGACTCCAGTCCGCTCATGGTTCGGAACGTCCGCCGGTGGCGGGAGCAGCCGCCGGTCCTCCTCTGGCGGATCGAACCACGAGCGGACGATGTCTTCAGAACCGCGCTGGGCTCCACACATTTTCCTGGCTGCCGACAATAAAAATACCCTGTGACACTTCCCCCTTGCCCCACCATCTACCCATCCGTACCATCTAACTACCAACCGCCCAACTCAATCCCCCGCCCAACCCAAATGCGGCATCCGCAATCCTGAAAATCCTCCAACCTCGGTAATCCCGATTCTGACAACCACGAACCATCCCAACCCCGCTCCGCCA
>JAPOQH010000007.1 GCA_026710825.1 Chloroflexota bacterium
CGTCGTAGATGCCCACCACCTCCCAACCCTTCTGGCCGCAGAAATCGTGGAAAGCGCGACGCTGGGCGTCCAACGAGAAACCCTCCACCTGCTCCTCATCACTCACCCGAAAATATCCCACCACTCTCATCTCTAACTCCAGCAACTACTCGCTCTTTCGTGACTTCGCTGCGGCAATCGCCCGTGCCATCACCCCGCTTCTGCTCCAGGTACTCCTGCACAGCTTCACCGAGTTCGGCCAGGAACATCCTCACCTCTAGCGGGTAGTCCGGGGATTTTTCTTTCGTATCCATCGTGGCCAAGAATTGAGCGATTTCGATGCGCGCCTGGCTCCGTCGATGTTGCTTGGAGTCTCCTCCCAAAGCCATTGCCGCATCACGCTGTCGCCATGATAAAGCCAGCGTGCCCGTTGGATTTATCGATAACCCCGTCCCACTCGAACGGGGACGCCGGTGCCAGTACTCATCACCGGCGTCGCGGTAACCGATGGTGAAGCGCTGGGTCATCGCCCCCAAACCCCTTGCGGAAGTTGAAACGGGTACCAAACCAAACCCGGCACGTCTTGACGGTTTGCTGATGGAGCAATCCATTCGCGGTCCAGTTGAAATCCGGGACCCGTCCCGATTAGACCGACGATAGGTCACCCCTGCCCGCTGGTTATAGAGTTCTACAAATGCGCGTCAGGTCCCGGCCGTGGCGGGCCAGGTGATTTTCGGTCGGACGGTCAAGTCGCCCAGTAAAGCCGGAGCGGACACGGCGTCGTTACGCCGTGCGCGACCATTACGCTGGCGCCGGCTAGACCGCGGGGATCGGCACCGAAATTGCACAAAATTTGTGCTTGGATGAGACGGCCGGGGATCCTGGAAGAGTATCCCTGTCGGCACTCTGCGCTCCGCCAGTTGCCAAAAAACTGTGGCTGCGCCGGGCATTCATAGCCAAACGCGACAGCCGGCATAGAACCATGCCCGTAAGACACAGCACCATGGGCCACGGTGGCCTCGGCGATCCCCTCTAACGACGGTCTGACAAGGTGAACGTAGTCTGGAAATTCAACAACACCGGCCTAACCGTCGCCACACTGTTCGAAACCATGAAGAGACCCACCAATGATGAATTCTCGGATGGCTAAACCGAAGCCAAGGTGAAACCCGCATCAAGGACGGGCAGAATTAGACGCCATTGAGGTGGGTGGCAGGCGAAAGGGTTTGCCGTCACCAGCGGGCATCAGTCCGTCCAACGGGAACACCGTGCGCCAATATGTGCAGCAATATCCTGGCTCTACGCTGCGCCGGATCAGCTGTCTGAATTACTCGCACAGGTTGGGGGTTGTGCTGAAGAACCCGAGGAAGCGGTTGATCAAGGCGGACCGGTGTAACGGGAAGCCTTTGTAGTGAAGAACGCTGATCCGCGCCTTTCTCCACCACACCTCGACGGGCATAATGACCCCGTCCACCAATCCACCGATCACACTGGCAGGAGGCCCCGCATGACCACCGGCAATACCGGCTACGTGCCTCCCGTGCTTCCCCAGACCCTGGTCAACAACCTCAACATCAACAACCCATGGTGGAACGACCGAGAGTTCCCGCGCATCCCCCCAACCCGGCGCCACCTCGTGCAGCGCATCAGCCACCGCATCGACGCCGACATCGCGCCCATCGTCGCAATCCGTGGGCCACGCCAGGTCGGCAAGTCCACCATGCAGCTACAGATCATCTCCGACCTCCTCGACGAAGGAGTACCGCCCCGACACATCATGCGCGTCCAATTCGACGAACTCACCTACGCCGACCCCGTCGAGCAGCCCATCCTGCAAATCGTCC
>JAPOQH010000005.1 GCA_026710825.1 Chloroflexota bacterium
ACGACTCCATCTGTTCAAAGGCGACGCCCAAGTCTACCTCGCCCGCCCCTTGGCCCAATTGACCTGCATCGCTGAGCCGGACCGCTAGACGCCGCAACACCGATCGGTCGGGGTCGCCAACGATTCATCAGGGTGGCGTGCTTGCGTTGCCACGACCTCACGGCTTCCGGCAGGAACGTCGCGGAATACGTGCCGGAGGATCCCGCCGATCCGGTTCACCAAGTCGGGTTACCTGCGCTCCAACGCGACGCGTACTTCTACCGCGGCATACATGTACAGATCGGCCGTGAGGGTTTTTCATCGACATCGGTTTCCCGGACCAACCACTCCCGGTGCAGGGTCAGCGTGGGCAGTTGAAACGTCGGAGAAGGTCCATCGAACTGCATCGGCGACACCCTGGTCGTGCCGAAACTCGACTGCCTCGCCAGGTCCGTCCCGGATGCCCGCGCCATCGCCGACCAGCTTCAAGAACGCGGCGTGAAACTGGCCCTCGGCCCGGCGCTCTACGGCCCGGACGATCCCATGGGCAAGATGTTCTTCAATCTCCTCGCCACCTTCGCCGAGTTCGAGGCCGATCTCATCCGCATGCGCACCCGCGAGGGCATGGCCATCGCCTGCGCCAGGGGGAAATTGTGCGGCAAACCGCTCAAACTGTCCGACCGACAGCAGCGGGAACTCTGCCGCATGCGCGCCACTGGCGAGGATTCCACCAGCGATCTCGCCGAGCTATTCTCCGTCTCAAGACCAGCCGTCTATCGCACACTCAACCGACGCCATTCCCTTGCGTACGATCCCGCCCCATACCGGAATCGACCCGTACAGGGTATTCTCAATTGCTACTGGGGTGAGCGTCGAGCATCTCGACCCGTACCTGCATTGCTCTGGGATACAGCGCCGGGCCAAACTGGTTGAACATCGCCACGTCCGCCGCATCGCGCCCATAAGCGACGGCAACTCGCCCTCCGCGTGGAACGGCCTGGGTTGCATCGAAGGTGTACCAACGGCCACCCACGTACGCCTCGAACCAGGCATGAAAATCCATGGGCTCGAGTTCGTGCAGGTAGCCGACGACCATACGCGCTGGGATACACAGACTGCGGGATAACGCGATGCCCAAATGAGTGAGCTCTCGGCATACGCCCTCGCGTTGCTGGTTGACCTCGACTGCCGACATCTGAAAATTGCTGGAATCTGGATTGAAACGCACGGAGGTGCGGATCCACCCGACAATTCTAGCCACTTGATCGTAGCCGGGCTCGACGCCGCCTACGATTTCCCTACCGAGGTCCATAAACCGGTCGGACTCGCAATAACGGCTGGGAAGAAGATAGGTTAGAACCTCGTACGGTAGATTGTGCACCTCCTGAAATGGCGCGCCAGGCGACACATCAATGCCGTCGGCGGTTGAAACGTCCGCAGATCTACGGATAGAAAACTCACCCGGGGGTGCGATCAACCGCTCGCACAGGTTGCCGTAACTGTCCGCATGCTCTGTGACCGGTACGCTTGGCGTCGACGTGCAGTCTTCATGCGCCACCCACTGTTGTGCCCCGCTACGGGGGCGGAGCATCAGGATAAAAGGCGTAGGGACGCTCACATCAAAGGTAATATCGCAACTTG
>JAPOQH010000004.1 GCA_026710825.1 Chloroflexota bacterium
CGAGGGCCCCGCCCCCCCCCCGCGCCCCCCCCGGCCACACCCCCCCCCCCCCACCCCGCTTTTCCCCCCCCCCAAAGGGGGGGGGGGGGGGGGTACGTATTTTTGCGCCATGCTATTCATCCCCATTTTGGTCGATGATCCAATCAATGGTTTACAAACGCGAAATCTCGGCTTACCCACCATCTCAAGAGCAGGCCCTGTCTATGCTCAACTCTTGTGAATTCCGAGGTTTCATACAAGCTTCAACCGATGCCTATCCCTGTTAGCGGGGGTACTCAGATTTGCCATGGTCTTCCTCACTCCGTGTTCCATTGGCGATGTGGACTGTCGGGTGTGCCTGTTTGAAACTTGCGCTGCGGCTGTTACCCAGAGTTCATGGACCGGCGGAGAAGTTGCTTTTCACGTATTCATACTCGCTTGGATCCGGCACGATCGGGGCCGGGCCGCACTGGAGAAAATGCTCAGACCATTTACAAGTCGACTCATTTGGACAATGTGACAACTAAAGCGTTTGGGGTATTGATATATGTTTGAACCCGTCCGGAATGTACTTCTCCGACCCGAGTAAATTTGCCATTTCCGCCCGGTCATCCTGCGGGTCTCACCCGCAGGATGACCCAACATCGGCCATGACAATTGGGCGACGCGGGAGGTAACAGGCCGGCCTGTCAACCGGCGTTGGCGGTTGCCTCCGTAGTCCGAACGTGGCCGTGGTTGTCTACGAAATCGGTGGTACCAAGCTTGTTGACCGCAGCAACCCGCACCGTGTACTCGGCGCCGGTGGTCAGTCCCGTGATCGTGTGCGACAGATTTTCGAGCGTTGTGACGGCGGCCTGCCGGGTGGTATCGTAATCCTGGTCGCCAGACTTCCACTGCACCACATAGGCGTCGATGACCGGTCCGTCGCTCCACAGGGGCGCGCTCCACGACACGGACAGTTCACCGGCGCCGGCGGCGGTTACCGACAACTCCTGGGGTCGCCGGTTCACGCAGCCTCCGTCCACCCAGGCGTTGCGCAAGTTGTTGTCGGTCACTGCCGCGTAACCCTCCCCGATCGAGCAGTAGCCACCGAAGAGCGTGCTGAGCTGATGCTTGAAAGCCGCGACCGACCTGAAATCGGTCCACAGCCGGTCGAGGTCCACGGTCGCCAATGAATTGTCGGCCGTGTAGGTGTCGTAGAACCACTGGGGAATCTGCTGTGCGCTGACACTGGCCAGAAACGGGTAGGTTTCCCGTTGATAATAATTTGCGTCTTCTCCCAGTTCTACCCAGGCCCACAGCGTTCCCGCGATCTCTTCGCCGATATTATTTGGATGCCCGAATCTGTACTTCAGGTCGGCGAAGTACAGATACGCCGACAGCATCGAAAGCCTGGCGGTAGGGTTGTCCGCGTGGATGTCGATGTTATACGTGTAGTGATGGGTCAACTCGTGGTAAAAAAGCGGTCTGCCAATATAAAGGGGATACTCTATCGCTAGATAGGGTCCGAAGTATGCACCCGGGTAATAGGCCCTGGGAGGCCAGATAACGATATCGATGGGAACGTCGAACCAGGCCTCGTGCAGCCACGGATGTGCCATCTGGTAAGGGATGATGTGGTTGTTTTCAACATGTTCGCGGGCAAACGGCGCGAGATCGGCATACGTCACCATTTCGCATTTCCAATTGTCGGGCAACGAATCCAAGATTGAAAGCTTTTCCTCCAGAGGCTGATCGCAGAGGCCCAGATTTACCCTATCGTCCAACCGCAACGCCGTTATGCTGGTTAAGTCCTCAAAAATACCTTGCGGCAACGCCCGGAACTGGTTCCCATTCAGATGCAGTGTCTCCAATGCAGACAGGCCGTCAAAGGTGTCGGCGCGGATGCCGGTCAGATTGTTGCTGCCCAAATAGATCTCCCGCAGTTTCGTGTGCCCGTGGAACAACCCGGCCGGTACAGTCCCCAATTTGTTGCTGGTTAGAGTTACCGAGTTCAGGTCGTCCATGCCGTAGAACGTCAATTTGCTCAGAGTGGTCAGCTTGTTTTTGTTCAATTTCACGCTGGTCGCCGCGCTGAGATCCTTGAAAAGGCCGATGGGGAGCTTCTGCAGCGAGTTGTTCTGTAAATCCACCTCGGTCAGGCTACTGAGCCCGTCAAGGTCGCCGAATTTCAACGTCGAGATTTCCTTGCTTCCCAGATTGAGGGTGCCGGTGATCTCGCCCAAATGGGCCGACGTAATATTTGCGCATTCGGTAACACCATCAACCATGCTCACTATGGCATCCCGGACCGCAGGCGTGCGATTACATACCGTCGGGGCCGACCGGGCAGCCAGGGCCTGCGTGACGTCGGCATGGGTCACCAACTTACAGTCGCTGATGTTCGATAGCTCTTCCAATATGTCGTTCCGTTCCGCCTCGGGGCGGTCACAGAGGCGAGGGTTCACCAGGTCGTCCCTCTCCAGCGTTGTTATGCTAGTCAAATCCGCGAACAGTCCCGCCGGCAGCGGGGTCAACGGGTTCCCTCGGATGCGCAGCGTTGTCAATGTGGACCGGTCGTCCAGCAGTTCGGTGGGAATGCTGGTGAGTTCGTTTTGTTGCAGATTCAGGTGCTGCAGTTCTGAGTTATCGTCAATCAGGCCGCCCGGCAGCGCAGTCAGGCGGTTCACGCCGAGACCAAGGATCTCGAGCTTGGTCAGTTCGGAGAATTCGTCCTCACGCAATTCCGTCAGCTGGTTGTTTTTCAGCTGCAGCCAGGTGAGGCTGGTGAGATCGTCGAACAAATCCTCGGGCAGCTCGGCCAGTCCGTTGCGTGCCAAGGCCAGACGGCCATCGAGACTGGTGAGACCGTCGAAGTCCCCGGCTTTTAACGCCTTGAGTCCATGGTCCGCCAAATCAAGATCTCCGGTGATGCCGGCCAGGTGTGCTGTCGTAAATCCGGTGCAGTCGGCGACATACGGGCCCTTGTCCATGATGGCGGCTCTCACCGCCGGTGTGCGGTCGCACAACGGTCCTGCGTCCACTGTGACTCGCCCAATGACGCGTGGCCCGCAGCCGGCCTCGTTGCAGGCCTCCACACGCACCACATAGTCGCCGGAGCCGCCCACCCTGATCGTCGCGTTCGACGAAGTAGGTCTCACCCCTGGGTTCAGTTCGTGGCCCGGGCCGGCCAACCGCCAGCTCACCGAGTAGTCGTCGGCTCTGGCATCGTCGTCCCAGTCCACCGACACCTCCAGTGAAGGAGATTGGGAGGTTACCCGTAGTCTCTTCACCTCACCCATGTCAAAGATCGTTATCGTAACGTCGAGCGTCGCGGTGTTCGTGCCGTCCGACGCAGTGAAGGTCACCGAGTAGGAATTCTTGGTCCCGTACTCCGGCGCGGAGTTGAACTTGAGCGTGCCGTTGGCGACGGTGAAACTCGCGGCGTCCGCCCCGCCCAGGGTCAGAGTGGCCGTCCCACCCTCCGGGTCTGCCGCCGCGTATCGGCCCACGACGGCCGTGGAGTTCTCCGCGAAACTCACCGCGGCCGGCCCGGCGATCACCGGGGCCTCGTCCACATCGGTCACGGTCACCGCTACGACGCGGGCGGTGCTCTTGGTGCCCGCCGTCGCCTTCACTGTCACCGAATACGAACCCTTCGTCTCATAATCCGGCGACGAGTTGAGGCTCAATACTCCGCCGCTGATGCTGAAGTCGTCTCGGTCCACGCCTTCCAGTGACCAGATTATCTGCCCGCCGTCCGGGTCCGTCGCCGTGTAGGTCTCCAGCGACAGGTCGCTGCTGTTCTCCGCTATACTCGGCGTCTCCGATCCGGTCAACGTGATCGCCGTCGTCTCGTCAACGTCGGTGATGGATATCGTCGCGTCCAGCCTCCCCGTTTGCGTTCCATCCGACGCGGTGAGGGTCACCGAGTAAGAATTTTTACTCTCGTAGTCCGGCACGGTCTTGAACCTGAGCGTGCCGCTGCCCAAAGTAAAGCTCGCCGCGTCAGTTCCGCCCAGAATCGGTGTGAGCAATTCGCCCTCCTCATCCGCTGCCGTGTATTGCCCCACGTCGGTCCCGGAATGCTCCGGGAAACTGATCGTGGCCGGTCCGGTGATCACCGGCGCTTCGTCCACGTCCAGGACGACCATCCTGATCTCCACCTCCGTGGTCTCCCCGCTCCCATCGGCGTCGGTTGCTTGAACGGTTACCACATATACTCCATCACCATTGGCGTCATCCGGCGACTCGTAGTTCGGCGTGGCGTACAAATCGACAGACAGCCACAATTGGCCACCCTTCTCGCCCGAACTTATGGCGAAAGTCGCGGCATCAGGTCCCGTCAGGGAGTAGGTGACCTTGTCCCCTTCAGGGTCGCGTACGTGGAAAGAGCCCGCGCTGATCCTTGGTCCATAGTTCTCCAAGGTTGTATTTCTTAAGAGCGTGCGACCCTCATCAATTACGGGAGGTTTGTTTGCGGTATTTTGGTTCTCGCCAGCCGGGTCCGCGTGGTCGGACTCCGGTTCAAAGCTAGGAACTGCGCTTGAACGGGTGGTGAAATCGCCGCTGGCAGGTAGCTTTGAGTCGGCCGCTGAGACCGGCGTTCCCGGCGCTGCGGCACGAATGCTTAGCACCGCGACCAGGACCGTTGCGACTATTGCGGTGAATACCAGAAATTTCCTCATGGTTGACTACTTTTCCTTGCCATGTGTCACATGTGTCTGATTGCCGGCCTGGGACCGGTGATTAGGGACAATTCGGTTCGAGCCGACGGGTTTGCCGGGTGGCTCCACAGAATTCCCTCGCCGGTACTGCGGAGCGCCATGGCTATCCTCGTTTTGCTTATTCGCCCCAATTTGTGCGAATTGACTGAATCGCCGGGCGGCGAGGTCCCCACGCCGATTGGCCGCGACTCCCTCAACGCCGTCCGAATCTGCTGAAACAATCAGCGAGCTCGGCTCAAAATCTCGGCTCAAGCCGGTGGGCCCGGCGGGAACCTCTGACTCGCCGTCGGTATGGTTCCGCCCCAGGCCAGGGCCACCAGCAGCGCCAGAGGCGCGGCCGACAGTAACGGCCCCGCCGATAACCTGGCGCTCAGCATCATGTTTCTCCCACCCAAACTCGGGAAGGGCGCATGCTGAATGCGGGACTCGGTTCGCCACGATCTTTCTCACTCTGCCCGTGTTTTTTCCGTGCTGTGGATGGTAGGCCTTTGGGTCTTGGGCTTCGAACGTCCTGCAGCGGTTCGCGGAAAGCATCGGAGGACGAAGAGGGCGTCACCCGGTTCGGCGACTCGTAATTACGAGCGCGCGAAAATGTACCACGTTTATCATCACAATGGAGTATTCTTATTGCTTATTATGGTATTCTTTTCATATCCTAAATGCCCGACTCGCGGCGGATAGGACGAGCCAGTCGGGACACTGCCCGATCCAGAAGGAGAAACCATTGAGCAGCAACAGCCAACCGGAGGGGGAGATCCTGGCGCTGCGGGAGCGCATCGCCGCCCTCTCCACCGCCATCCTGCGCGTCAACGCCAGCCTCGACGTCGACACCGTCCTGCGCGAGATCGCCGAGTCCGCCCGCGCGCTGACCGGCGCCCGCTACGCCGTCATCACCACCGTCGACGCCACCGGGCAATTGGAAGATGCCGTCATCTCCGGCTTCTCGCCCGAGGAGGAGCGGCAGGTCATGGCGTGGACGGACAGCATGAACATATTCGAGGTGCTGCGCGACCTGCCCGCACCGATGCGGTTGTCGGACATGCGCTCCTACGTTGCCGGGCTCGGCTTCTCCACCGACGGGGTGATCATCGACACTTTCCAGGGTGCGCCGA
>JAPOQH010000003.1 GCA_026710825.1 Chloroflexota bacterium
ATCCTGGAGTTTGACGTCCCCAGCTACCGGACTGACGCAGCCCAGCAACGCGGCGAGACTGCCGCGGCCGAGGAGGTGAACCGGCAAAACTAATCGACGATAAATCGGCAAGAATGGTTGACGCGGGACAGCTGGTGAACGTAAGCCTCGACCTCAAGGTGCCGGGGGTCGGAGGAATCCAAGGTACATGGGAACCGGACGAGACTGAGGTCAAAGCGGCATGGGAATTGTACGTGGAACTGGTGACTCGGGCTCCGCTCGGCACGTTCTCGCTTGGGGAAGGATCCGCACGGGAAGCGATGACTTCCATGCACTCGCTGTTCGAGACCGGGAGGGGCATCCTGAAAGTATCAGGTCCGTCGGTAGCCAGACCGAAGGGAAAGGAGAGATTGTCTTTGGGTTACCTCACGGTATCCATGCTCAATTTAGTCCTTCGGCCTTTCCTCACGAAATGGCATCCGCGGCTGGTGGTATGGGAACGTCAGGGTACAGGTATGGGGGAATACGACTGGCCGGACCGCCGGGAGTTTTTGCAGTCGCTCAGCCAGGTAAGAGTGCAATTGGGCCTTTACGCCAGCCTGTTCGCTGAGGTTGCGGAGGTCCCCGAACTGGCAGGAGATTGGAATGTCCTCGATTCCTCGTCATAAAGTGTTCGTCAGTTACCACCACCAGAACGACCAGGGTTACCGCAACAGGTTCGAGAGGCTTTTCTCCGACGTATACGACATCATGGACTCAAGGTCCGTCCGCATAGGAAGCATCCCCGACGGACTGCGCATTGATGAAATCAGCCGGCTTATCCGCGACGACTACCTGAGCGATTCCACCGTGACGGTCGTCCTGATAGGGACCGACACGTGGCGCCGGAAGCACATCGACTGGGAGGTCGCCGCAACGGTTCGGGATACGACTGCCAATCGGAGGTCCGGATTGGTGGGCATTTTTCTGCCCACTCACCCCAGCTACGGAGATGACGACTACGATCCTTACACGATACCGCCGCGACTCCACTACAACGTCGAATGCGGCTTCGCCGACCTGTATGATTGGAGCGAATCGGCAACCGACGTCGCTGCTTGGATACACGGAGCATACTCGAAAAGGCGGACGGTGAATCCTGACAATGGCTCGGTAAGGTTCAGGAAGAATTGGGGAGGCCCGCGTTGGTACCCGCAGCGGCGGGGCGGTTAGGATTAGACACGACGCCATTTGGACAAGCTTGAAACAATCCAACGGTTATCGGTCGATTCTGCACAAACTTGGTTCCTGTCGGACAGGTTGAGGTGTTGAGGCGGGACGGCGAAATTGAACATCCGGATTTTCTGATCGATACCGGTTACCAAGGACAGGTCGGCATTAAGCAAGGCCTGATCGACGAATACGGCCTCTCTCAGGGCTTGTTGTCCGATGGGACCCCAACATCGTGCCGATCTATGGATCGGGCGGGAACGGTTTCTGGTTTCGGTCTGGGGTGGTCGTCAAATGGTTTGGTCAACAGTGCCAAGTCCAAGCAGTACAGCTTCCATATCATGTATTGTCTGGGCAGGTAAGATTGGGTATGTTCGACAACGTTCGATGTACGTGAGGGCGGAACCGTCGGCGTCGGACAGAAACCCTAGGTTCCTTGGCATCGCCGGTTGTTTGGTGTTCGTGTCGCCCGCCAGCAGACGCATTCTTTTCTGGCATGTAAATCAAGGAACTGTGGGTAGATTATTTCCTATGCTGACCTTTTCTGGATGGTGGATCTCGCGACGTCGTCTGGCTCGTAGGGCACCTGGAAACGCTGCAGTCGTGAAGTGTGCGATTAACGGCGTTGAACGGCGTCCGGGTGGCTCTCCGCGCGGAATTCGCGGCATCTAGTGCCGGCAACGAAACCGGCCGCCCAGTGGTTGGTGGTGGCCGGCGTCGCTGTAGGTCTGCGCTTTGTAGAATGTTGCCAGCGTGCCTCAGTTACCGCCGGAAACGGCTCCCGGGCGCGCTTTCGTGGCCTTGATGCGAAATGGTTGCCACTGGGTGCCGTTTGTGTAAACGCGGTGTCCCAGAGGCGAATCCGTCCGCTCTGTCGTTGGTGGCGGTCGGTGTTCATTCCGGGAAAGGGCTCACGAGTTCGAGGTGCCGGTAAGGCTGTTCAACCGTATAGGCGCGGTAGTTTACCTGGAGCTTCCCCGGGAAGGGTCCAGACCGCGCGCTCGACTTCTGCTGCCGAGGTCTCATCGTCGCTGCCGTAGGATGCAGCGGCGTGTTCGGATGCAGCGCCGTAAATGTACTTCATGGCGTCCTCGAACGGCTGGTTGCTACGCCACAGCGGGAATTTCCCCAGTTGCAGCGGCAGGGCGGCATCGGCGCCAGGTTTGATGGCAGGCCCAGCGAAGTCGCCGTCGCGTAGCGTAGGCAGTGGGTTGGTCCAGAAATCCTCCGGCTCCGCCGGCAGTGGCTCGGCGGGCAGTATCGGCGCTTCCAAAGTCTGGGCTGACCGGCGTAACTCGGGGCCCAGCAGGTTATCCCGCTCCATGCCCCGCAGGCGGAAGATGAGAAACGGGTCTCGGTCAAACTCCTCGCCCAGCAGCAGGTAAACGGCCGCGATGTGCTTGCAGGGGTTGGACCAGTCGGGGCAGGAGCAGTCGGTGCCGAGGTCCTGGCCTCTGCTCGGGAACATCGAGAGGCCGGTCACTGTGAAGGTTTCCTCGATGTTCTCCGGCATCCGGCCGGACAGCAGGCTGGCAGCGATGATGGGCTGTTCCGCCATCACGACCTTGAGTTTTTCCCAGTCCTCGGGGCTGATGGTGTCCACCGTGATGGCCACGTCGTAGGGCCGTTTGCGGGATCCCTGCACCTGGGCGACAACCCTGCCGGGTTCGATCTCTATGGACAGGACCTGGCCGCGTCGGGCGTAGGAGCGGCCACGAGAGAGGCGTGCTCCGATGCCGAAGTCCTCGAGGGTCTGGCTCCAGCGCTGGGCCCACCACGTTGAGCCGAAGGCGCCGCGCTTCGAGCTGGCCCTGATGCCGCCCCGCAACTCGATGGGAGCGCTGTATTCGAAGTAGCTCATGGTTGCTCCTGTTCGTCCGGCGTGGCGCTGAGGGCCAGCACGTCCCGCAGTTCGGCGTTCGAGAGTTCGGTGAGCCACCGCTCCGAGGTTGCGCCCACCACCTGCTCGGCGGTCTCCTGCTTGATGTCGATCATCAGGTCGATGCGGTCTTCGAGTGTGCCAGCGCAGATGAACTTGTGGACGTGGACGTCCTTTGTTTGGCCGATGCGGAAGGCACGGTCGGTGGCCTGGTTCTCGACGGCCGGGTTCCACCACCGGTCGTAGTGGATGACGTGATTGGCGCGGGGCAGGTTGAGGCCCGAGCCGCCGGCCTTCAAGGACAGAACGAAAGCCTGCGGCCCGTGGGGGTCGTTCTGGAAGCGTTCGACCATCTGATCCCGTCGTTTTCTCGGCACGCCGCCGTGGAGGAAGGGCGTTTCGACTCCGTAGGTCTCCTGCACGTGCTGTTGCAGGATGGCGCCCATCTCCGCGAACTGGCTGAAGATCAGCACGCGGTCGCTGGCGGGCAGGATCTCGTCCAGCAGCTCGTCCAGGCGGGAGAGTTTTCCGGAACGGCCGGCGATGGCAGAGTTGTCGCCCAGCAGTTGGCGGGGGTGGTTGCAGACCTGCTTGAGCTTGGTGAGCGTGTCGAGGATTGAACCCCGCCGCTTCATGCCCTCGGCGTCTTCCAGCCTGGTTTCCGCCTCGCGGAGCACGGCCTCATAGAGGGTGACCTGTTCGCGGGTGAGGTTGCAGTACTGCTTGGTCTCCCGCTTGTCGGGCAGGTCGTCGATGATCGAACGGTCGGTCTTGAGACGGCGCAGGATGAACGGGCCGGTGGCCCTTTTGAGCCGCGCCGCGGCGTCCTCGTCGCGGTTGCCCTGGATGGGCTGAAAGTAGCTGCGCTTGAACTGGGTCTGGGTGCCCAGCAGTCCAGGGTTCAGGAACTGCATGATGGCCCAGAGGTCGCCGACGTGGTTCTCGACGGGCGTGCCCGTGAGGGCGACGCGGTAGTCGGCCTCCAGGCTGCGGGCAGCTCTGGCCTGCTGGGAGAGATGGTTCTTGATGTTCTGTGCCTCATCGAGGATGACGCCGCGCCACTCGATAGCGGCCAGGTCGTCCTGGTCACGGTTCAAGGTGCCGTAGCTGGTGATCACCGCCTGGTGGTCGGCCGCCTGTTGGCGGAGTTGCTCTCCCTGGTGGCGGTTTGGGCCATGGTGCAGCAGCACCGTCAGGTCGGGCGTGAAGCGGGCGGCTTCCCGCTGCCAGTTGTTGATCACGGAGGTTGGGCACACGATGAGGTTGGGCCGGTCGTTGCCTTGCTGGCGGTCCAGCTGGAGGGCAGCCAGGGTGGTGGGGGTTTTGCCCAGTCCCATGTCGTCAGCAAGGCAGGCGCCCAGTCCCCACTGTCGCAGGAAGGCGAGCCACGAGTATCCCAGCTGCTGGTAGGGCCGCAGCTGGCCGGCAAAGCCGTCAGGAGCGTCCATTTGCTGGATGCCGCCCTTCTGTTGCAGGTTGTCGAGCAGTTCCTGCAGCCAGCCGTCGGCCACCAACGAGAGGCGGTCCGCGTCGGCGCGTTCGTCGGCGCCCAGGCCGATGTTGACGGCTTCCCGCAGCGTGAGCGGCCCGCGGTTGCGCCAATAGTCGGCGGCGGCGCGGATGTCGTCGGCGTCAATCTCGACCCACTGGCCGCGGAAGCGTACCAGCGGCGCTTTGAGGTCGGCGAGGGCGTCGAGTTCTTCCAGGGAGATGGTCTCGTCGCCCAACGCGATGTCGACGTTCAGTTCGATCAGGGATGCTGCGCTCAGGCCGGAGCCGCCCTGCATGGCCGGTGTCTTGGCAGCGGCCCGTATGCCGGGCCGCATCTTGGTGCCGCGCCGCGACCACCAGGCGGGAAGCATGACGCCGAAGCCGGCCTGCTGGAGGGCTTCGGCCTGTTGTCCGAGGAAGTGATGGGCCTCCACGGTGTTGAGCTTGCGTCCGGTGGGGTGCTTTCGCTTCAGGCTTTCAGCGACCGGTTGGCAGATGGTGCTGGCCTGTGCCAGGGAGCCCAGCAGGAACTCGGCGGCGTTGAAGTCGGGATGGATGTCGTCCGGGGAATTGGCCCACACCTTGTTGACGGGGAGCAGCAGGCTGTGATCGTCGTGGGGCTGGAGCAGGTAGCGAAGATGCCAGTCGTCCTGCACCAGCGCTGGCGTGTCTCCGTCGTCGGGTTTGGGTTCGGGCGGTTCTTCGAGCCTGAAACAGAGCCGGTAGGGGGAGCTGGCGGCGACCGCGATGGGACGTTGCCATTCTGATACCTGGTGGCGCAGTTGCTGAAGCTGCGCACCCTGGCTGATCGGCACCTGGCGGTCTCGGGCCAGCAGGGCGTGGAGCCAGGCGTCGTGAACGGAGTCAAAGCCTCCGTGGGGTTCTTCCGCCGGCTCCACGCTGCCGCGTACCAGCGCGTCCACCTGTTGGTTCAGGAAGTCGCGCAGCACGGTTTGCGCGGCGCGGGACGGCGGGTTCGAGTCATCGTCGGTGAGCGCGCGTGCCGCTGGGGGCATCAACTTGGCCAGGTTGGCCAGCCGTTCGCCGTCGTCGCCGACCAATATTGTCGTCCATCGGGCCAGTGTGGTGGAACCCTGCTGGTCGAGGCTGGGCAGAAACCGTTGTCGGGCGGTGAGGGAAACGGCGAACTGGAGGGCGTGGCACCAGTAGGCCAGGCTGGGGCTGATGACAATGCCGGGCTTCAGCACGTGCCGCCCGTGGCATCGTTCCAGCAGCATGGCGGCCTGTGTGTGGTCGAGCCTCAGGGCTGAGACGAGCCATGGTCTGATCCTCGGCTTACCGCGGAGGGCGGGTTTTACATCCACCATGGGGCTCGACGGCATTGGGTTGCTGCCCCTGCTGGGCAGCCAGGCGGTAGCGTGCGCGCCGTGGTTCGAATGGTCCGGCGCCATGCCGATGGCTTCGGCGAGGGCCCCGAGTGTGGCAGCGTAGGGGTGGTGGGGCGGTTCCGGTTTCGACTCCTGAGGTTGAGCCTCTCCCCAGATGGCGAGGCTGTCGGCAACTGGCGCGGCGTGAAGTATGAGCATGGTTCGTGGGGTTCCTCGGTGCGGTGGGCGATGTCCGGAGACCAGCGCAGTATGGAGTTCCGCGGCGTTTGCGGTCAATTCGTGACGGTCAGCGGCAGCCGAATTCCCCTGTCAGTCGCATTTCACGCGGTCCGCCGACTGAGGTGCGCCAGCGCAGGCTGATCTCGACTACGCCGCCATGACGACGTCGACGTTGCCGACCCTGATGGTTAGTGGGCCGTCGGTCTCGATTGTCTGGCCGTTGACGGCGATGCTGGTCGGCGTCAGACTTCTGCGAATTCTTCGTGTTCTTCGACGATGGAGTCGCTCATGTGAGACAGGTACGGGATCTCGGCCAGCGTGTCTATTGAGTCGTACGAAAGGAATGAGCACTGCTCGTAGAGCGGTCCCCGTTCGAGCAGTGAGAATACGGGCCGCTTGATCTCACGGAGAACCTTTTCGCGTCTTCTAACAGGCGCCACTATGTGGAGCCTGATGTTCATGTTGGGTTGCAGAGCCAAAAGGTCTGCTATTCGCAGCAGGCCGGAGTAGACGGTCGTCGTGTGCTCGATCCCGAACGCACGGGCCATTGACCTGCCTTTTAGCCACAGCACGTCGATGTTTTCTATGGTTCCCAGAGTCACTTCGTCGAAGTTGAGTGGAAGCACGTTCAGAATCTTCTTGTGGTCGTCGGCTGGGATGAGTGTCAACACGCTAGCCTTGTCGTTTCTCGGCACCCAGACATGGAATCCCATCTGGATGCCGACCTGCGCCACCTTCGCCTGGTACTGGATGGACTCTTGGAGGTTTCGCTGCTGGTCGGGCTCCGTCAGTTCCTCGTCGGGTGCGAATTCGTCGTCCCCAGGTTCAGGGATGTCGACTTCAACTTCTCCTGTCAGCGTGCGGATCCTTTGCCTCTGGTTGAGTCTGCGCCTGTCCTGGTCGGTGAGCGGATATGTTCCAGGGCTCGACTGCTCATTCTTGAGGAGTTCCACAAGGAATTGTCCGGCTCCATCTTCCAGGGTGTTGAGGGACTGCCTGAAAAATCCCGTCCATCGGGCATCTCCCGGTTCGCATTGGTTTGTGATGCTCAAGGCTTGCCAGACTTGTGGCTGGCGTATCGGCACCGCCGATTCCGGGTCCAGAATGACGATTGGTTTGACGTTGAACCGGATGGGGAATGGATCGTCGGTGCCGAACCTTGGCGTGTCGTCTTCGAATGGTCCGGATTCAACTTGCAGCACACCGCACCATCGGGACAGGCGGGTCATGTAACAGAGGAAGAGGTCTCCTGGTTTGACCCGTTCGTGGGCCAAGCGTCGATGTCGTACTCGGAAGCCCGTACACGTCGCTCCGACGCCGGTGAAAGCCTCCCACGTCTCGGGAGTGAATAGGTCTAAATGATATTTCATGAAGCCTCTTTCATATTTGAGGAAATCCGTTTTGGGGCACGGAGAGAGCCTTTGGAAGTTCTTTGGGAGTTTACCCGTTCAAAGACGTCAACCGTGCCATGGGGCACGAGGCACCGTGTGTGGTCGCTGTCTCTACTCGGGTCTAGGCACCCTGGAGGCTTTTGCCAGTAGCCGACGGCGAAGGTGACTCAGGGGGAGATTCGAGCATCTAGCGCGGGACGTGAAACCGGTCGCCCCGTCATCGTCGGCCATTTTCGCCGTCAGGTTGGCAGCTGTCGTTGCTTTGCGACCGTGTGCCAGTTTCGACCGTAAGCGGCCCCGGGCGTGTTTTTTTAGTGGCCCTGAGGCGGAAATGCTCTACTGACGAGGTAGCGGCGCCACAGGGTGCCGTTGGGGTGCAGGCGGTGGGCCGGTAACGAAATTGGCTGCTTCGTCGGCGGTGGTAGGGTTCGTTGTGGCGTGGAAACTCGGGGCGTCTGGCGCCGGCAAAAACCGGCCGTCCCGTCGTCGGTGGCGGCATGCCTCGGAGTAGATTTGTTCGTCCCCACGGTGATGGCTACGCATCGTTGATTTGCGTCCGGGGGAGGCGTCCCAATCGTTCTATTACTGCAACGTTGCTTACATCGCCTCTCCGGTGATAATCCAAACTGAACAATTGTCACCGTGACCTGGCATGCACCCCAAGGCGACGATTCCGTTGCGACTTCCTTTTCAATTCCAACGCGCCGGCTTGCGCAAGCTGAAGCCGTTGGCGTCGATGACTTGCGTGGGAAACTGGCTGTCGGCAATGATCCTGCGCCCCAGCCTAAAGGCGGCAGTCGCCTGATGACGCAATTGCTCGGAATGGCGGTTCGGCGGGAAGGCGACTACTACCCGCTTTCCAGGGTAGCTGTGTAGTACGGTGTCTATCGGTCCAATCAAATCGCTGTCTGCGGAGATCACAATGGCAGTGTCAAAGGCGCCCCGCGTGGCGTCATGGAGCAACGCGACGGCGATGTTCACGTCGGTCATTTTTTCTTCGAAGGTGGCCCATGTTGCTCCACACCGCCGGCAGGTTCCGGTCTTGGGCAGGTGGTACCCGTGCTGGATCGTCAAGTCGGGCAGGTTTTCCAACGCCTTCAGATAGGTATCCTGGCGCAGGGGTTGGTCCGGGTCGTCGGAACGGGGCAGGAACCGGGCGGTGAAGTATCTGACCATAGCCAGGCTCTGGCCGGGACGCAGCAGATGTTCCGCCAGCTGGCGTAGGTTCAGCCAGTAGTAGCGGCGCCAGCCTCGTGATTTGAGGCCGTGGTAGAGGTTCAGCCCGTCAACGTACACCGCCACCCGGTGGGGCGGCGGCTGGACTTCGTCGGCAATGTCGGCGGTGGACGTTGACATATGGCTGGATTTCGCGTAGCTTAGTTACAACCCCCCCAGCGGGTAGTGCTGCTGGGCCGACGCTCCCGCAAGGGGGCGTTTCTTTTTGGAATGCAGGTCAACTTTACCCGTGCGCGTGGCAGAGTGCAAAATTCAGAAACCGGTTTGTTGACTCGGATCAGATTGCGCCCGATTTGGGTTGCTTGTTGGGCATAGACCGGCAAGGTGATACCTTCTGAGGTTGCCGCAGTCGGAGATTGCTGGCGGCTCGCAGCTGCTGAAAGGGAAACCGGTCGTCCCGTTGGTCGCTGACGACCGGTACTGCTGTTCGTCAGCGGCAAGTTCATTATGCCAGCGGCGGATGCGCCTGCGCTACACACTGGTGTCATCAATCGCCGGAAATACCGCCGTCCGCCCCGTCATCGATGGCGGACGGCGTTTGTCTCCGGCATCCACATTGGGCCATCGGGGGGGAATGTCTGCGCTACGGGCGGAGGTCAATGATTTGGTGGTGTGATTTTTCTCGTAAAGTAGAAGACTACCCTCGCAGCCTTGCGGGTGCTTGAGAAAATCGCCCGGCCAGTTTTGTCAGAATCTCGTGCATTGCTCGTTTACGTTTTGGGGTATTTAGCCTGTTACCATAAATTGCATTGAGGTTTTCTCATGATGTCAGAGCGGTACGCAAAGAGAGCACGCTTGTGTTTTGTCACTGATGTCAATGCTCTGGATGCCTTGTGCAATCCGACTGCCGTTGCAGCTCTGGAGGCAGAGGCTGTGTTGATGCAACGTCGTGACCGTCGCAATTTCTTGGACGGTTACCGCTTGGCGGTAGCCACGCCATTGTTGGGGCTCGCCAACTTTGTTGTGGCCGATGCGGACTTGCTAGGACTTGTGCATGACAGCCGGCTTTGGATCTGGTGGAACTATGGAAACCGCAACGGAAGCTCGCCTATCATGTCAGCGGTTTCAGATCCATTGTCCGGCGTTGGGCGCTTGTGTTCCGCTTTTGACCGCCTGTCGGCTACGCTGCGCGTTTCTGACCGTCGCAGTCGGGACTACGGCTTGGCAGAAACTGTGTCCGCCGTTGGGACAGTGGGCACCTTCGCATCATTGATGTGCAATGCTGCCGCAGAGTCCGCCATTGTGTCGTTGGATACAGGGGAACATCAATCGCAAATCGACCCTTTATTCAAGCTGTGCATCGCTGAACGGGTGTCTGATTACATGGATGGGACCCCTCATTATTCGTCGGCGTACCGATTGTTCTGGCGGCACGGGGAAGACCGACGACCGGTAGATGACGAATCTGTGATGAGTGCCGAAACCCCATTGGATTGGGTTTTCTCCTTGCCGACGGGCGGTTTCGTGCCACGGAAGTGGGCGAAGGGGCTCGGATTCGGGTTTGATACGATTCTTCGCTCCGCCGGTATTTCTTTGGTTCCTAATCCCAATCCCGGAGAATTTGCAGTTGCCAAGTGGTTCGATTTGTTTCACCAAATGACACAACGGCATTTCCCAGCTGGTACTTGGCCAAGCTTGCATTATGGCGCATCCGAGTTTGACCAGTCGGCTGTGGACCGCGCTCTAACACAATTGGAGGGTGACGTGGTTGCTGTATCTCCACAAGACCGATTGGCCGCAATTCTGGGACCGGACAGCGTACACCTGCAAACATCCGCAGCGTCCGCAGATTTTTTCGATTTTGAGCTCCTGCTCACCGGGATGATTGCTATGCACGCTGGAGGCCCGGTGCAGGTTCTCAAGGTGACTCACTCTGTGGAGGACGACTCTCGAGATTGGGTGTCATTTGCCATTCGTTCTCCGATTTACGGGCTTTGGTCTAACCTGTCTAAGTGGTACTTGTTTTACAAGATGTACCACGAAGGTCATATCGGCGACAGTGATGTGGCTCGCGCTATTCAGGAGGTGGAGGCACTGCTGTCGCGTTTCGCTGACGATTTGGAGGAGGTTGAACACGTTGCCGGCGTTTCAGACGCTGACCTTTTGTCCTACTGTAACTCGCAGGCCTTTGACAGCATGAAGGCATTGAACCGCAAGGCTATAGTGGCCAACGCTGACTTGCGGGCTCGCTATTCTGAGCTGCTCGCCGGGTTTTGGTTGAATGGTCATAGCTACCACTGCGTCAAGGTCTGTCTCGAGCCCGCATCTTTGGGAAAACGCGAGTACGACGCCGTGGGGGTGAAAGACGGGCGATGCCTGGTAATCGAGGTGAAAAGCGGGAGCGTTGTGGACGGGGACTTGCGCGACCAGATTGTCAGGCTCGATGGTAAGGTGCGGCATCTGCGAGGAGCCTTGCCGGCGTTGCAACGGGCGTTAGGATGTGACTCTGCCATCAGCGACGTTGCTGGGTTGTTTATTTCGCTGGCAAGCCTGCAGGGTTTTGATCCTGGCTGGCACGAGTGCGAATTGTGGGACCGTGATCGCTTTGTCGGCGAATTGAAGGATGTCGGACTGCCGAACAAAATTGTGGACCTTTTGGATGTGTCCTACATCATTCGGTCGGATGGCTTCTTTTGACAATACTATTGTTTTGGGAATGTAGGCCGACTTTACCCACGTGCGTTGACTTGTGCGAAATTCAAGAATCGTTCGGTTGGGGTCGGATATAATCTCGCGCGCTAGGGTTTCCTACTCGACGTAGGGCGGTAGAATCGTAGTTGTCGCTGGCACTTGGATCGGGAGGTTACCGGGAGCTCGCTGGGTTTGCCGGAGAATCCCACCGATTCGTCGGTCGTTGACGGCCGGCACCGCTGTTCCAGCGTCATGGGGTTCCACGGAATGTCGTAGTTGACTACGGCGGAGCAGAACTGGAGGTTGAGTGACTCCGACGCCGTTTCGGTGGAGCAGAATTCCTTGAGGTTGCTGTCTGAACTCCTCGCGGCTTAAATTGTAGGATCGTTCAAGTAGGCGGCGCCATTACGAAATCCGTAATCGGCGGTGTTCCAAATTAGGGGTTCTCCCGCAGGCCGAACTTTAGCGTGCGGACCATCTTTGAACGGCTCAAACTTTTGCACTTGTTACGTTAGGCCGTCGGAGCAAACGATCCTGGTCTGTTCCACTGTCATCGGCGACGCGGTTTGGACAACTGTACTCAGACGGTACCGCTCCTGCAACAGCTCCAGTCGCATCACCAGTTCCCGACCACCGAGGTTCAGACGACGCAGTTCGGTGAGTTCGTTTTCAACCACCGTGGGCAGGTCACCGGCAAAGGCTTGTCGCAACACTTCCAGCCGGCGGGGCGTGGCGATGTCTTTGCCAACGCCACTCAGTTGACGTCTGACAAAACTACGGTTGCGGGCGTTACCGGGAGTGCGTCGTCTCAACGTCCCCAATATCCTGTTCAGGTCTCCGCGAAAAGCCTCGGCTGCGGCATTCACCCGTGCGTTGGTGCTGTCCGGTAACGGCTGGGATGGAGTGTCAGCGTCACATTCTGCGACTGCCACGAACTGCGCTGTTCGGATGGGTCGGGGCGCTAGGTCGTCTGAAATGGCGTAGCATCGCACCGCACCGGAAGCCGCCATCATTACGACCGTTTCGCCGGCCTCCGGAGCTTCCTCAACGCCCCCTCCACTCTCAGAGGTCAAGGCACAGCGAATACCATCTGGCATTTCGGTGATCTTCCGCCACAGGTCCGGTTCGTTGTTGCGGATGTTCTGCAACAGGGTAATAGCCCGCTGGTTGGCGGAGACTTCATCCAGTGCATCGTCCAATTCCGGTATGGCCAGGTCGTCGTATATCACGACAACGCCCTTGGCATTCAGTTGCTCCTCTTCCGACAGCACCTTGTTGTCCAGACCGATGAGATCGTGGAACGCTTGGATTCGGTCGCTGAGTTTATCGGTCAGACCCAGTTCTTCGTCAAGGTCCGCGTCGGGCAGCATGCTGTGCAGGTGGATTTCGTCATAGGGAGAACCGATGCGGTCAACCCTTCCGAAGCGTTGGATGAGGCGCACCGGGTTCCAGTGCAGGTCGTAGTTGAGCACCCGGGCGCAGTCTTGGAGATTCTGGCCTTCCGACACCACGTCGGTGGTCACCAACAGGCGGATCTCACCGCCTTGCAGATGCTCAGGATCCCGAAGGTTCGCCCGTGGCGCAAATCGGCCCACGACGCCAGTACACTGGTCACGGTTGCTGCCACTGAGTTTGGCTATGGCTTCATTCTCGCCCCCAGGGTTCAACTGCTCGAATAAGTAGTCGACCGTGGTCTCGGCCTCGCTGAATATCAGTACCTTTTCGTCTTCGGCGCTTTTGAGGAATTCCTTGAGATGAGCCAGCTTGTCGTCGTTCGCAGGGCCAATCTTCGATATGCGTCTCCTCAGGCCTTGCAACACCGCATGATCGGCATCCAGGTCACGGCTCCAGCGTTTGCCGTCGAAATGGACGGCGGGGAAAACGTACCTTCCGTTGCGCCTGACCTCCTCCCGTTGCAGGATGCTCAGGGCTTCCTCGGCGTTGAAGTTCTGCCCAGCCAGCAGATTGGTTGCAACACTGCCCACTGGCACGTAGCCACGTTGCAATGCCGCTTTGAAACTGCGGTTGCTGTGGGCAACGGACTCCAGAGTGGACCGAAAGGCCTCAATGCTGGACTCCAGACGCTTGAACAGCAGATAACGGATCATTCCGGAGATGCGGCCTCGGGCGCGGAACAGTCCGGCGCACTGCTGGTCGTCGTGCCGCCCCGGGTTCAGGTATTCCGTCGGGTTGTAGCGCACCGCCTGGTGCTGTCCCAGCGTGTCCAGAAGGTCCTTGAAGTTACCGGACTTGGCGTACACCCGGTCCAGCCGGTATTCGAGGTTAGACAGTCGCGGCGTCGGAAATGACACTGGCTCGCCGTTGATGGTCGCCGTCTCGCCGTACAACTCGACGATGTCCCGACGCCGGCGTCTGATGAAAATGGGCGTCAGAACCTGGGAGATGTCCGCCCTGGGCTGGTCCGGTCTTGATGGACGCACTGGAGGCGTCCCTTGTTCGCCTCCCTTCGGATATAGGGCCAGCACCACCGAGTAGGCGTCCACCTCGCGGTCATACTCCTGCCACCGGACCACGCTGGCGAAGAAATCCTCCAACCCCTGCGGTTCCAGCGGCAAGCCATGGTCCGTTTCGTCCAGAAACAGCCGCACCTGACGGTAGATGTCCCGCGGTCCCAGGTTCTGAGGAGTGGCGCTCAGGAGAATGATCTTGTGGTCGCCTCTCTCGAGATAGTCGCGCAGACCCCTCGAACGACCGTTGTCGTTGCGAAAATTGTGGGCCTCGTCAACCAGAACCGTCCCTCGGTGCGGATATTCGTCCACCAGTTGGACGCCCCTCGCACTGCTGTCGACCTCCTCGTACTGCTCGGTTTCCTCGTCGAACACCAGGGCCGGCGGCAGGGCGATCATGTCTTGGGAGAGCACCGCCGCTCCCAGGCCGTAGAGTTCATTGACCCGTTCCCATGCGGGTATGAGTCCAGCCGGACAGATAACCAGAGGAGGTCCGTCGTTGGGGTAACTCTGCCGTAATTGGCGTAGCAGTTCGGCGCCGATGTAGGTCTTGCCCAAGCCCACCACATCAGCGACGTAGCAACCGCCGTGGTTCCAGATCATGTCAAGCCCACGGCGCACGGCGTCCAGTTGGAAGTTGGCGAGTTCGACTTGGCCCGACGGCTCCAGCGGCAGCGGCTCGTCGCTGCCCAGGTCTTGTCCGTAGAGTTCGTAGAGGGCCTTCACGTAGATGGCGTAGGGTGTGTACTGCGTGACGGCCCAGCTTTCGGTGAGGCGCTGCTCCACCTGTGCGCTGATGTCCACTGAGTCAGCCCACAGGTTCTCGAACCAGTCCTTCAAGACGGCCATGCCATCGTCACCGGTGACGCGGACGTTCAGCTCCGTGTTGCCGGTGAATCCAGCTATAGTGAAGTTGGATTAGCCGACGATGGCAGCACCCGGTTCGGTGTGGTTGTCGTACCAGCAGAGGTACGCCTTGGCGTGCAGGAACCCTTTCGGGTATGCCCGGACCTCCAGTAAACCGGAGGCGACCAGCTGACGGAGCTTCTCCACGGCCTCTTGGCTGGCGTCGGTTTGCGGCATCGCCGCCACACCCTGGGCCACGCGTGATGCCGCATCGTCGGCGATGGCTTGTCGCTGGCTGCGCGGGACGGTTTGGTCAGCGTCCAGTTGGGCGCGCAGGGCGTCTGCTTGACGCAGGCCGACAGCCAGGGCTTCCAGCGTGGGCTGGTCGGCGCGTCCGATGAGAATGCGTGTCTTGCGGAGCCTGGCGAGACCGTCGGGCACTTGGCCGAAGCCGGACATGAAGAAGTAACCCACGGCGATGTCGGCGCGGGCTGCGCTGCCCAGCATCTGCTGTAGGCGGGTGAGCAGGTCGGGGTCGGTACTCGCGTGGAGGATGGTCATAGTTTTTACTCGTGTGAGCCGTCGGCAGAGTAGTTGAATATCGTTTGGTAGCAGATTTCGCCACGGTGAGGTGAATAATATGCTTGGTAGAACGGAAAACTGTCACGATTATGCTCTTGGCATTTGTCGGCAATGATTGCCATAATCCTCCGCTTGTCAATGGCCAACATTCTCGTTCCGAATATCACTCCTGCCAGAGCCCTGAAATCGTAAGTCAAGGTCCTGTCTTCCTCGTCGCGAGTCTGCTTAAACAGATCGTACCAAACCAGTCGATGTTCTTGCTCATATGCCCACTCACGGGTTTTGAATGCGAGGTCACGTCGAAAAGCATCCCAATGTCGCTGACGCCAAACCTCCCGGTTGTGTTCATCTGTGACATGGCCGGCGAGGCCGGACACATTGCCTACCTCGTCGGTGTACCACAAGTCCAGCAAATCTTGCCCTGTGATGTTCCCCATTTCGGTGAAGAAGTTCACCTCAGCGGGCCTGTCTGCGTACTGCACTTCGCAGAACGGCACCGGGGCAAACCCCCAACTATCGCGAGAGCCGTCGCGCTCGTTCCATCCCCAACCAGTGATTTGGTGTAACGATATGGTAGGCGTTTCAGATTTGTCGGCATCTCCGGGATTTCCGTCTTCGGCTTCGAAGATCAAGCAGACCCCACGGTGCCCATCTCCGTAGTGACTCCACATTGAGGAACTGTGCGGAGTTTTAGTAAAGCAGGCTACGTACCAGTTTGGTTGAATCAAATGGCTCAATTCCCCTACATAGATTTCCGGGAAGTCGAAACGTAAACGATCCCAGTTTCGCTGTAGAACATCGTTCTCATCAAAATCGTTGACGTGATCGAGTAGCAAGACATTGGATGCACTGTAGACGGACAAACTGGCGTGTATCACTTCGTACACGGCATCAAGAGGCGCATCATCTGTACCTTCGGGAAGAGACGGTACTGTGAGCGGCTGCGTTTCAAACGCATGGTCGTAGCCATCAGGACGCTGCAGCATATTGTTATCAAAGAAGCTCTCCAAAATCATCATTGAAACCGATAGGTTGATCGTCTTGAGAAAGTGCACCAACTCATCCTTCCTGACCTTGCGTCCAAGCTCCTCTAGCGAGGTCGCAAATTGCCTCAATTGCAATTCATCTTGTGCACGTTCCCAAATGGCTATGAGCCTATCTGATGCCTGTGGTGAAGGAGCACAATTCCAAGTCCAAGCCTGACGAACCGGCAATTCGTAGGGGAATTTGGGGCCTGCTACGACAACGTAATGATGTCCCCAGAACAGGCAGTTGATGTAATCTTTGAACAAGTTGAGCCATACGATACGGTCCCCACTCCAAACGATGTCTCGAAACCCTTCCATCGGGTCGTTGAGGTCTTCCAGAGAAGCGAAGAAAATCGTTTGGTTTTCGAGTTCCGAGTATTCCCCCAACAGCTGCTCCACACTTCTGAACCTGTAAAAATACGTCATGACTGCCTCTCGGCTGTTTGTTCCGTTTCATGTGGGGTACGCAAGCTTAGTCTGCTCACAGTAGGCTCGGTTGTCCAGCTTCTCGCGACTGCTGCCAGCGGTGGCTGACCAGTTCTTTCCCGCCACTACATACTTCGTCCCAATGCCGGTCGTATAGCTCTAGCGAGGTCGATTCTTGTGGTGCCCTTACCGCTTTGTTGCTATCGTGGCACGATGCCTGACGCCTCAGTGCCTGCGGAGATGATTAACGTTGCAGTAGCGGGTTTTGGCAGAGTAGACTTGGAAACCTTTGAAAATCCCGTGCGTTGTGCGTGTGCACCTCGGCGCCGTTTTCCAGCGCCAGCGCGGCGATGGTGGCGTCGGGGACAAGTCTCGTGGTGGCTCCGGTTGTGGCAAGGATGTGTTCGAGAATTTCCAGGTAGCGCGGGCCGGGATCGAGAGTGACGATGTGGTCACTGCCGAACCATTCTGCGACCGTTCTGGTTGCTTGAGCTGGCGTCCAGGGCTTCTCCACCACTCGGGAGTTTGCCATCTGTCTGACAAACCCGTTGGATACCTGCCAGGGTATTCCGATGGTTCCTGTACCGTTGACCAGTTCTTCCCACCATGCTCTCGCTTCTTGATGGAATTCACTCATGTCGTTGTAAGCGAATATCAGAAGGTCCAGGTCAGGCACGATCATAGACCCATGTTCTCCAGAAATTCCTCTTCTTCCAGCTCGTGGATGATGTCCTTGAGGTTGTCAGCGGTGACGCCGGGGGCAAGCCCGCTGTGATTGGGTACCACCTGAAACTGGGGTTTTGTACTCTCTCGCGTCGCGCCTGCGGAGCTTGCTCCTCCACTCACGCTCATCGCCCGCCGCTGGGTTGCAGACGTCGGGTATCGGCTTGACCGACTTGTGCGGAACGCTACTAATTCAAGTAGCTGCTCTCGGATGTCGTCCTGCTGCTCGGAATACCCCAAGAAATCGAATACCATCTGGTCAATCGCCAAGTGCTCGTCGGTGTGAACTTCTTGGGCAACAGGCAGCGGGCTTCTCCCTCTCAATACACTGAAGACCTCCTTGGCTTCGTCTGCGAAGTCAAAGTCGAAAGAGACAGGCAAAGTCTTCAAGTCGGTTGCTTCGGCCTTCAACAGGCCGCCACCGAGGTTACGCCTTCCTGTGATCTCACGAAATAGCCACGCCAATGACGAGTTGAGGTAGACCCAAAGGCAATAGTGCAAGTCAGATTCCCACAGTGAATCAGGGAGATACAACTCGACGCCGCTGTACGAAAATGCCTTGCATGCGTTGAACGTGCAGTAGTATCGGTCACCAACCCCGCGCGGCATGATAAGGGCCGGGATTTTGCCTCGGCGAGTAGAGCTGATGTGATTCGACCGGACCCTTCCATCTGCGGCGGTGGCGACAAAATTGACGCTCTTGACGATGACTGGCTCGGTACTACGAGCCTGATCCAGTTCTTTCAGGGGGAAGTTCAGCCCTTGCCCGAACGACACATTGCCTTTTGGTCCAGCACGTTCTGCCATCTCGGCAATCATGTCAATGAAAAATTCAGGCATAGCGGCTAAATGCCCCCACTTGTTTGTCTGCCGCGCCGCAAAGGTTTTGGTCGTCGTCTTTTCCATGCTTTCGTCGACGATGTCGTACTCGATTTCCTCCAGCAGTCGGTTGCCAAAAACGACGACAACGGCGTTGATTTGAGGGCCGTTACTGTCGGAGAAGAACTTTGCTGAGGTATCAACGATCTTATAGACCGAAAACTTGCCCAGCGAAAAATCTTGAAACCTTTTTCCGTAGTCGGTGCTGAGCCAAGCGTTCTGCGTGATCAGGTAACCGTGGCCCCTGTCATTCAGCAGTTTGGGCGACCGGGCAAGAAAGTACATGAGCAGATCACTACCCCGCGGCAACCTCTCTCCCCAATCGCTGAGCACTTGCCCGATGTATGCGTCCTTCATTTCGTCCGATAACAGGCTATTTCTGGACTCGACGTAAGGTGGGTTGCCCATAACCACGTCAAATCCGTCGGTCACGCCAAACATATACTCGGCGTCGAACCAGTTGGCTGCAGCGGTGTTCTGGTCAAACAGGTCGCAGGCGGCGATTTTGCCGGCGTCGCCGGGGGCCATTCCGATTTGCCGAAGTTCGGCGGCCAGTTCCCCGCGCAGTCGTTGGTCCTCGTCTCGATAGCGCAGTTTCAAGGACCGGTTATTGGCGTGAAAGTAGCGTTCCCGGTTCTGCCGCAGTTCGCTCTGCAATTCCCGCGCGCGGGGTGAGGTTAACACGCCCTGCGAACTGTCCAGGGCAAGTAGCGTATCCGCCGCCACGAAGCGGGTTTCCAGGTTTGGCAGGGGCCGGATGCCGTAGTTGTCCGCCTTGTCTTTGTTGGGCTGCTGTTCGATGGCCAGGGAGATGAAGAAGCGCAGCTTGGCAATCTGCGTGGCGATGGGCTGGATGTCCACCCCGTAGATGCTGTTCTGGATGAGGTACAGCTTGCGCCCAAAGTCGGAATCCCGGTACTTCTCAAAGGTGCGGCTGATTTCCGACAGTTCGCTTTCCCGTTCCTCGGGATCTTGGGTGTCAAAGGTAGCAGTGGCACGCTGGCCAGCCAGTCCTTTCTGCAAGGATTCCCAGAGTTGGTTGCGGTCATCCAGCCGGCGCAGGGCCAGCGTCAGCTTGTGCAGGATGCCCATGGGGAAGGCGCCGGAGCCGACGGCGGGGTCCAGCGCTTTGATGCCGGCGATGGCACCGACGACAGCCTTGCGCTCCGCCGGGGTGAACAGGGTCTCAGCGTCCGCGAAGGCGTCGCCGTAGTCCAGCAGATAGCGCAGACGGGCCTGCCAGTAATCGGCGTCGCCGTCCTCGGGTGATGCCTTGTGCGCCAGCGTGGCCACCAGAGCTTCGTCCACCATGTAGTCCACCACGGCGCGGGGCGTGTAGTACGAGCCGGTTTCCTTGCGGGCGGTCTGTTGTGTCTCCGGGTTGACGGCGGCCAGCAGGTTCTCGAAGACTTTGCCCAGCAGTTCGGGGTCTAGGGCTACTTCCTGCTCCGTTGGAGTGTTCTCTTCCACGGTGAACTTGTAGCGGTTGAACAGGTCAATCAGGCCGGGACTCGCGTTGTCGCCGAAGAACAGGCGGTTCGGAATGGAGTAGCCTGCCCGGTGACCAGGGTTGTCGGTGAAGCAATCCACGCGGACGCCGCCGGCGCCGGTGGCGTCAAAGCTGTCTAGGCAGTCAAACAGCCCGCCGTTGATGAAGGGCGTTTTGCCGAACAGATCCAACAGCCGATCTGGGTCGGCGATTTCACTGCGGTAGCGATACACGGAAAAGTCGCGGTGGTCGTCGCGGTTTTCTCGGCTGAAGCGGCGCTGTCCGATTTCGGTGTTCAGGGTGGCGAAGAACAGGTTTTGGAGCACGGCGCGGTAGTAGGAATCGCCGCCCTCCCGGTCGTAGTCTTTAAGCAGATTGCGGACCTGCTCCTCGATGAACAGGTCTTCTTCGGCTAAGCCCTTCTCTTGGATGAACCAGACGAACATCAGGCGCGTGATGAGGCGGATGACGTGCTCCTCGGCGGGCAGGGTTCCGTCCTTGCCGGTAGGAAAACTGGCGGTGGATACCGCGCGCTCAAACCACTGGAACAGGTCTTGGTAGAAGCGTCGGTTCAGCTCCTCGGTGTCCAGTGCGGCCAGCCAGGCGTCCAGCAGGCCGTCGAAATTGTGGGGCTTGCCGCGGTCGTTCATCCACTTCAGGCGCTCCGGCAGGGACAGCTCGGCCAGGATGTCCAGGTGGGCGCGATGCTGCTTGGCGGGATCGATTTCGCGGATCAGGGAGACGCTGCCCAGCACGTCCCGCTCCGGGTCCCGCTTGTTGGGTCGGCGGTGGACGAAGGCCAGGGAGATGAGGTTGGCGGCAGTGCGGAACAGGACGACCATCGGCATCGGGAATCGCTTGTTCAGCTCGCGGGTGAAGGTCGCGTACTGGCCGCGCGGGTAGGCGTCACCGCGCAGTTGCACAGCGGCGAACAGGAAGCTGCGAGCGTTTCCAGTGTCAAAGCCGGCGGCGTCAAACAGCGCGCGCTGGGTTTCCGCCTGGATTTCTCCGCCGGTGAACTGGAACAGGAGCTGAACCGACTCCGCGTTGTCCACGAACGCCTGCTCCGACTGCGTGCCGGCGTTGACGGCTGGAAATTGCTGGATGAAGTCATCGGCATCTCCGGATTGGTCAGGCAGCGTCCGCTCGCTACGGTAGCCGCAGGCGGACAGCAGGTTAGAGGCCGCCGCCGTGAGGTCGCTGTCAACCATTGTCCTCAGAGCGGCGCTGATGGCGTTTCTGATGCTTGAAGTGCTCATTTCGTATCCTTGATGACCAGCCAGGTTATCAGCTCAAAGTCCGTGTTTTCGCTGGGGCTTTCTGATGCCTTGGGTAGCACGAATTCGCGCCCGCTGCCCAGCCCTCGCGTTTGCGTTGTGCCGTGAGCCTGCCTGATGTGGGCGATGGCGCCGGTGAGCAGTTTATTGTAGCGCGACATATCGCGGCCCTGATCGGTTTCGTGGTCAAAACGGTCGCACAGTTCGGTAATAGGCGCGGTTTCGCCGGCGGTTGCGGCGTCGAACACGGCCAGCGCCCGCCGCGCGTTGGCGCAACCGTAGCGGATGTTGCCGTTGTCGTGCAGATACACGAAGTAGAAGGGATGCACTGGGCTGGCGGCCCTTTGCCGTGAACCGACGTCGCTGGCGTTACGCTGGCTCAGACAGAAGATCACGCCCGGTTGCACTTCGGCGCCTGCGCCGTCGCCGGAGACGGCGTACACGCCGGGCGGCATCGCTTCCAATGCGTCCTTGTTGGCTTCCAGATAACGCAGCAACTGGGTCAGAAAGTGATCCAAGGTGAAGTCGCCCATGGTGGGCCCGTCGCTGAGGTCGTCCAGGTCGAGAACTTCTTCGCGCAGTCGGAGTAGTTGATCATCTCGGAAGTTCAGTTCCAACTGGGCGTCTTTCTCAGTGAACGGGTCCTCGTCGCCGCTGGCGGCGATGTCGGCCAGCGCCATCCGCGCCTGTACGCGACTTTCCAGCTTGAGGTACACGTCCATGTCCGATGTGGGCCAGTAGTTGATCATCTGCACTGACTGGTTGCGGCTCCCGATGCGGTCAACGCGCCCGAAACGCTGGATGATCCGCACTGGATTCCAGTGAATGTCGTAGTTCAGGACGGTGTCGCAGTCTTGCAGGTTCTGGCCCTCGGAGATGCAGTCGGTGGCAATCACTAAGTCGACGTCGGCGCCGGCTTCCGCGCCGCCGCGGTTGCGCGCCCTGGGGGCGAAGTTGCTCAGGATGGCGTTGAATTTGTTGTCGCCGGCGGTGGTACGGGTTTCGTCGCCGGACACCATCGCCATGCTGATGCCCAACTCGGCGGCTAGGTCGATCAGGTTGTCGTACAGGTACAGTGCCGTGTCCTTGAAGGTCGTGAACACCAGCAACTTGCGGTTGGCGTTGCCGTCCCGGTCCACGGTGGGTTTTCGCGCCTTGTCGCGGATGGCCCGCTTGAATTCGAGCAGCTTGCCGTCGCGTTCCGAGGTGATGGCGTCGACTTGTCCCTTCACGGTCTCCAGGGTGGCCTTGTCCGCCCGCAAGTCGGCCTGCCAGCGAGCCACGTCCAGCTCCGCGAGACGGTATGACTGGCGGCGTCCGCCTACGGAGAATTCTTCGTCTTCCTCATCTTCTTCAGGTTGGGTGTCCGCTTCTGTCGCTTCCATAGTGGACTGTCCGCTTTGTTCGTAGCGGTCAATCTTGTCCAGCAGGCTGTCAATCTTGCCGATGGTGCGCCCCAGGGTAAGCGTCAGGGACTTGGGGGAGCTTTCCAGCCGTTTGAGGAAATTGGTTCGCATCATCCCGACCAGGAAACGCTCGCTGTCCTGCTGGTTGAAGTTCTGGCGCTGGCGGGTTTCAGCCAGTTCCTGCAACCGCGTCGGATCGGTGACGTACTCGCTGGGCTGGTACACGGACAGCTTGAACTCGCCGATGCGCTCGGCCAGTTCCCGGTAGGAGAGTTCACCCTGCAGGTCCGTCTGCGGGTAGTGGTTTGTTGGATTTTCCCGATGGGGAAACTGCCCGATGCGCTCCATTTCAGCGGCGTAGAATTGCTCAATCTGCCGCCGAGAACGTGAGATCGACACGCCGTCCAGCAGACGCAGGAAGTCGGCGCCGAGCTTTTCCAGCAGTTGTGCCTTGTCGCGGCGGCTCCGGTTGGCCTGTTCGGTTTCCCACTGCTTGAACACCCTTTGTGCTGCCGCCATCACGTTGCGGATGCTGCCCACGCCCAGGCTTTCGCGGAAAGCGCCTTCTCGCCCTTCCGTCATCAGGTAAATCTGGTTCCGCAGGTCAATCAGTGATGTGTTCACCGGCGTCGCCGACAGCATCAGCACCTTGGTCCTGGCTCCTGCCTTGACCACTTCGTCCAGCAGGCGACGGTAGCGTTGCCCTCCGTCGTTGCGGAAGTTGTGCGACTCGTCAATCACTACCAGATCGTAGTTCTGCCAGTTGAAGTTCGCCAAATTTATCCCGCCCGATGACCCGGAAGTCCGGGACAGGTCGGTGTGGGCCAACACCGTGAAGGCGAATCGGTCATCCGTAAACGGGTTCTGTCGGTGGCCATAGATGGACGGATAGAGCGACCAGTTCTCAAACAGCTTGCGCGGGCACAGCACCAGCACGCGCTCGTTGCGCAGCTCGAAGTACTTGATGACCGCCAGCGCTGTGTAGGTTTTGCCCAGACCCACGCTGTCGGCCAGGATGCAGCCGTTGTGGCTCAAAAGCTTGGAGATGGCGCTTTTCGCGCCGTCCTTCTGGAACTCGTAAAGGGCGTTCCAAATTTGGCTTTCCGTGAAGCCGCTTGCAGTGACCACCGCGTCACCGGCCAAGCGAGCCTCAATGTCCTTGCGGAACAGTTCGTACAGCGTCTTGTAGTAGACCGCTTCCGGCGCGTAGTCGCCTCCCAGGCGTTTCAGGGCGTTCAGCACCTCCTGCTTCACGTCCTTGGTGAGCCGTTCGTCGCGCCACAGCCGGTCGAACCAGTCCTGCAATTCAGCGAGCGTGTCAGCGTCGTCGGTGGCGATGTTGATTTCCAGGTTGGGCTGGTCGCTGCCGCCCAGCCCGCGTTTGGTGAAGTTGGAGCTGCCCACTACCCCTGCCGCGCTGTCCGGCAACACAGTGAGGTACATTTTGCCGTGCAGAAAATTGGCTCGGCTGATCGAGCGGACGGCTACGTGGTCTTGACTCACCCAGTCGGCGCACTGTTGCGCCAGCGCTTTCTGCTGCAGGGTATGGTTGGGTTCGAGCCCGCGCTCGGTCAATTCGAACGACTTGGGTTCGTCGGCGCTGGGATCCAGGTCCTCCACCGACGTCGGGTCGCCGAAGAGGAACCGGGTGTGACCAACTTGGTACAGCTCTTCGGCCAGCAGTTCGTAGCCGTAGATGGTGAAGTAGGCCGACGCCAGGTTGAAAGCGTCGGCGCCGCACAGATTGCGGCGCAGATGGTCGGCAACAGTGGCGGCTTGATTGTCAAGGATACGGTTTCGTAACGGCATCTACGTTCTCCAGCCGGGTTGTCTGGTCTCGTCTCGACTGGCTTGGCAGTTTGAGCGAGTCATGGTGGGTCGCTGATGGGCACTGCGCAGGTGGCGATCCTATTATCGGCCAATGCCGCCTTGCAAAAGATCTTGGCTGTGCGTTGTGGTCTGGTGAGTCGCTATGGCGGTGGCCGTTTTGGTCCTCACCTCCGTCGGCGACGCAGGGCTGAGTTGCAGTAGGTGGCCATCATCTTTTGGTGATCGGCCGCGGAATGCCCGCTCGAGCCGTGGTGTGGGCTCTTGAGATTTAGAGCGTGTGGATAATTCTTAGCTGTTGTGGCTCTTCCGGAAACAGCGGGAATCCATTTAGCGTGCCGTAGATAGGCTCTTTTGAGGCGTCAGGAGCTGGGTCAGTCTACGTGAATTATCCCTGTGGATCTGGCCTGCCACATTGAACTCAACCATGTGCCAGCGAAGACCATCGGCGCACCGACGAATGCCACTGTTCCAGCCGCTTGGCTTGCAGAAAACACAAGGGCGATGGCGAAAAACCATACCCCGGCCAAGACCGCTCTTACGGCCGTGCTTGCTGCAGTTATCTTCTGGGTCGGAGTCCTGAATACTGCCTTCCTTCTGGCCACAGTGGAATCCAGTTGACGGGTTCGCCTAGAGACCGCGCTAAAGTGCTGCTGAGGTATGCGTCGAGCAGGTGGCTCCCCCGGTCGCGTGCCACCAAGTAATTCGTGGTATCGCTCCCTGCATTCTTCGTCGGTCTGAACACCCTTCCTTGGATTGCACCTATTGCATGTCGCTTGCAGGTTGCTCTCGTCGTTGGACCCGCCATGCTCGACTGAAATCTTGTGGTCAATGTGTCTCTTGTCCGCGGCTAACCTGAGACCACAGTATACGCACCGATTTCCCTGATTGGTACTGACCCTGCGTCGCAGCTCTTCCGAGAATGCGATCCGCTTGGTGGGTGCAACGGCTCGTTCTCCTTCTTTTACGCGGAGCGCCGTCCGGTGATACCAGTCGACCGTTGCTAAGCATATCCCGAGCGTTTGCACGCCCGCCGAACTGGCGGCTTTTCTGGTCTGGCTGCTGACGCCGTTTTCGGCCGGCGACTCGTTCTTAATCATGGAAACTCCCAAGCAGGAACTCTTCGGAGGTTAACAGGAGAGACGCTTCGTGAAGAGGTGCGCCCCGGACGGACAGCACACGCCGCCAATTGGTTGCTCCGCTGAATGCTCCTCATGAGAACTGAGGCCGTCACGGTTTCACCAGTACGCCGCTGCTACGGGCAGTTGTCCTTGGGGTAGAGTTCGGGGCTTCGCGCGCTTGTCGCCGTTCCGACTGCCGGGCCGACATGGGCCTCGGTTCGGTTAGCACGACTCGCGCCACCTCGGACGCGGCGGTGGTTTCCGCAGTCCGAGGTTCGGGGTTGTCCTTGTCGCGTGGGCGACGGTGATGGCCATTCGGCCTGCTCTGGGCGCAGCCGGTGGAAAGTGGCTGGCAAACGCCGTGGAAGGTGCGAAATCCTCGCGCTGGGGCCACGGAGACGGCCTCGTGGCTTTCTGGTGGACACATTTTCGAGTCCGTGGACTGTAGGGGTGCCTGGGGCCGCGAGGCGCCGATATTTGGGGCATCTGCCGCCATGACGCGGGCGCCTATGGTCGCCGCTGCCTCGGAATCTCGCGGCAGGCCGTGACGTTCGCGGCGTCCTCAAATTCTTGTCCCGGAACCCTGTGTGGCCCTCCGGCGTGCTGCGGGTGACGTGTGTCTCACTGGACTCCGAAAGCTTCTCCGCGGTTCTGTGCGCGGATTTCCGCCGGTCTGCAGCACTGTCGCCAGCAGGCGAATCAACCCTGTTGTGGGATGTCACGCTGGTCCATGAGACTTTTCAGTTAGAGTGCCGTTTGAGGCTGTAGTCTCAAGCAGCGCGCACGGCCTGCGGCCGGCACTGCGATGAAGTGGCGTGTCGTCTCTTCACTTGTAGGAAACTCACGCGGTTGGCCTTGACGGCAGACAAGCCGGGGCACAGGGTAGATCCACCGGTGAGTTCGGTGGTGTATACATCACGTGTTTAGCTCGAAATCCCAACCAGAGAGAGCGTGACGACTATGCCCAAACCCATATGGAGGACGGCAAACAGGATGGGAATCCATCTTTCGATTGTCGTGATTGCGCGATAGGACTTTCCTTGGCCATGGTCGGCCAATTGCCATTCATACTTGTACATTGCCGCAGGCAAATGCTGCTCAAACTCGTGGATGACGCCAAACTTTACCCGGTTCAAGTCGGCGTGGGACTTGATGATCAAATACCAGAGCAGGGAGACAGGAAGCCCAATTACGGGGATCAGCACCGTCCAGTAACTTTGTGCCGGTACGGCGTACTGAAAGCCGTACATTGCAACCAGCGCGGCGTTGAGAGTGAGGAGGTAGCGGCTTGAAGCCACCCGCCTGGTGCTGACATTCTCCGCCGATTGAACATAGAGTTTGTATTGCTCCAGCAGGTCTGCATGGAATGATCCCCCGTAGGTCTCGTTGGTGGATCGGATCAGTCCGTTGTCCTTTTCCCCAAACATAGCCTACCTTGCCTCCGCAATCAGCCGGGTCAGGTTTTTCCAGGTCCACTTGTGCATTTCGTCGGCGCTGAGGGTCATGGCTGGTTTTGTGCAAGTTTTTCGTCTCCGCCCCTTGAGCAGAAAGTGCGGCTTACGCTCCTCACGGGCGATTGTGACTTCAGCAGCCACTCCGGGCGCGTCGTGCGTGTGCTCACCGCATATTACGATTGTCAGGTCGGATCGACGAATACGCTCCCGAACTTCCCATCTCCAGTTTTCGTCGATCTGATGCTGTACTGACCAATCCTCGATGCTGAAAGGAGATTCTGGGTTCTTGGCTTGAGCAACCAGATTGCCCCGGAGGTCGTTGTCGTGGTCGTAGTCAAAGCTGATGAACACTCGTTTAACATTCACGATAGGATCCCTCATCTTGGTAGTCGAGTTGTGCGTGACTCCCCTGAACAGATTTCGTCGTCAGGGCAGCCAAGGCATGGGATTCTATCTTGGGTGATTTCATCCTATCAAGTTGGCTGCGATGCAAGAGAGGACATTTCGTTAATCCCGAATCCACCAAAGGAATGGGGTGGAGTTAGCCAGGCGCGGCATGAAGTGTGAGGAAAAGACCTCCAGGGCGGTGGCTCCGACGGATTGGGACGGATGCTGGTTGTGTCGGCGACACAAAGGGGATATTTGAAGGTCAGCAGCCCCGGTGACCAACGAGATCAAGGGGCCAATGGCGGCAGGAGGCATTCTGGACTCAGCCTGGCGCAGGACAGCCCAGCTGGTGGTTAGTCTGGCGTGCGGGGTCAGGCGCGGTCAGGATGGGAGTGGCGGGGTGCGAAGTCGCTCCAAGGCGGAGCCGAAATGGTTTCTCCAAAGCCAGCCTTGAGGGTGGGAATCTGCAAAGGCTACGTCGATGCGGTCAGGGATCTCACGTGGTAGCATCCGTTGGGCGCTCCTCGTTTCAGGGGATTCTGTTTCAAAAAACCATTATCCCCGAAGCACGGGAGCACTTTCTCATCCCTTCACCACGACGCCACACTCATCCCTTCGGTGGATTGGGGGTCAGGGTGCTTCATACAGCGTTAGCCCCTTGAACCGATAGATCACGGACCTCTAGCAGGGAACGAGTAGACCTGTCGCAGGATCAACGAAATACTTCCAATGCCAATCAAAAGTATGCCGGCGAGAACCATCCAAGTGATTGGATCATCAAGGAGACCTCCCTGGGAGCGGCGCACGAACTCTTCCGCTGGTTTCCGTGACAGCCATAGGCCAGCATAGGTTAGAAACGCGGATTCCACAACCACTCTGGATCCATGCCAGAAGACAGGCGTCCATCTCAAATCCTGCTGCGTTTTAGCCAGATACCCTGCGCAAAATCCGAAAACAGCACCAAAAGTGATGGTTAGTGTTATCAAATTGTAATGTAACTGGCCCGCCGAATCGGCGTAGAATCCTGAGAGGCTGGTGTAAAAAAACGCGAAAATTACCCCTGTGACTAACGGCATCGTCGCAAGCGATAGTATGACGTGCGCGCGTAGGTTCTTTCGGCGTAGGTACTCCGTCACGTCCAAACGTGAAGAATGGAACCACTTCTCAATGCCTGAGCTCGGGAGCAACCGAGATACGGAATTTTCAAAATACGAGAACGTGATCAGGGCCACTCGCTGAATTGCTCCATCCACTATCCAGCAAGTCACAGCTAGTGCCAACCACAAAAGACTGGTACCAACGGATACCAAGCTCAGTGCGTACATCCAGTCTTCGCTGGAATGTGGCCCGGCGGCACCAAACAATGCCAAGATCCCAGCTGTTATCGCCGCCACTCCGGCCAACTGAAAGAGCCTTTGCGCTACTATCCGTGCCATAACAACTGACCCGTGCCCGAGAATTTCCTGTCGATGGCACGCAAATAATGCTATCAAAATGACCTGACCAATATGTCTCGCACGTATACTCGGTCGGGAAGAAGCCATTATCAAGCAACTGTCTTGGAAGTCAATAGGAATGGGTGATGGACTTGATGTCCGGGTGTTGCCAGGACGTGCCGTGCTTGAGCATGGAGTTCAGGATGGTGAGCAACTTGCGCATGCAGGCGGTCAACGCCAGCTTTTTCGGTTTGCCGGCAGACAAAAGACGCTGGTAGAAGTCCCTGATGACCGGGTTGTGGCGGCTGGCTACCATCGCCCCCATGTAGAGGGCGGTGCGTACTCCGGCCCGTCCACCCCAGACGGTGCGTTTGCCGCGCA
>JAPOQH010000006.1 GCA_026710825.1 Chloroflexota bacterium
TCGGGCAATCAGGGGTTCCTCACAATTCAGACAGAAACATCCGCAATCTGCCCCGCGCGGAACTTCATCAACCCCCACGATGCGCCGGTCAGCGGTTATAGCAAATGGGTTTCGCAGACGGCGGGACGGACTACTCATTGTCATCACGCAATTTCAAACGGTACGCCATCAGAAGGCCTGCAACCGGAACGGACGCCGCTAGAGACACCAGCAACGCGATGAGCTTCTGCTCCCCGTTCAAGTGCGGGCGTTTCAGGAGATACCACAACGATCCTACGAGAATTGCCACTACCATTGTCCAGGCCACGAAAGCGCCGGGGTGCAATTGTCCTATCCGCCCCCGAACAACTGCGCCTGCCGCGCGTCGTCGTTGCCACCACCCCACGGCCATCCCATGTACTCGTACGCCAGCCGCGTCGCCATCCGACCCCTCGGCGTCCGCTCCAGGAACCCCTGCTGCAGCAGGAAAGGTTCCAGCACTTCCATCACCGTGGCCGCGTCCTCGCTCATCGAGGCCGCCAGGGTATCCAGCCCAACGGGCCCGCCGTTGAACTTGTGGATGATGTTCGTCAGCAGGCGGTGGTCAGTTTCGTCCAGGCCACGCGAGTCGACCCCAAGGCGATCCAGCGACTCCCGCGCCACCGGCCCGGTGATCCGGTTGTCCGCTTTCACCAGCGCGTAGTCCCGCGCCCTCCGCAGCAACCGGTTGGCGATCCTGGGCGTGCCCCTCGAGCGCACCGCCACCTCGCTAATCCCCTCGTCGTCTGCCTCAATCCCCAGGATGCGCGTCGAGCGGTTCACCACCGTCGTCATGTCCTCGTCGGAGTAATAATCAAGCCGGAACACTGACCCGAATCGGGACCGCAACGGCGCGCTCACCAGCGAGTACCGCGTCGTCGCCCCCACCAGCGTGAACGGGTTGATCCGCAAGTTGATGCTCCGCGCCGACAACCCTTTTCCCACCACCCACGACAGGAAGAAGTCCTCCATCGCCGAGTACATCACCTCCTCCACCGCCCGGTTCAATCTGTGAATCTCGTCGATGAACAGCACGTCGTTGGGCTGCAATCCGGTCAGGATGGACGCCACGTCGCTCGCCCGCTCGATCGCAGGCCCCGCCGTCACCTTGATCGTCGCGCCCATCTCGTTGGCGATTATGTTCGCCAGAGTCGTCTTCCCCAGGCCCGGCGGCCCGTAGATCACCACGTGGTCCAGCGGCTCACCCCGTATCCGCGCCGCCTGCATCGCGATGCTTAAATTCTCCTTGACCTGCGGCTGACCTACAAAATCGTCCATCCGCGCCGGCCGGAGCCTTGTTTCTTGCTCCCCGTCGTCTCCCTGCACGTCCGGCGACACCGTCCGAACCTCGGAATTTGCCGGCTCAGGCGAGTATTCCTCCGCGCTGTCCCTTGCGGTCGTCATGGTTGCCACATCATACCCGAAATGGCACGCCCAACGCACGGAATGTGTAAAAACCCCCGTGCTATACTCTGCCAATCCTATACAGATCGACCAGTCAAATGACCACCAGCACCACCATCCTCCTGGGCTCCGACCTGCGTCAGGCCATGCTCGGCGCCGCCGCGTACATGGAACTGTACCGGGACGCCGCCAACGCCCTCAACGTATTCCCGGTGCCCGACGGCGACACCGGCACCAACATGCTCCTGACCCTGCGCGCCGGCATCGAGCAGATGAACAAGGATGCCGACAAAGACGCCGCTTGGGAAGTCGCGGAGTCCATCGCCACCGGTGCCTTCTGGGGCGCTCGCGGCAACAGCGGCGTTATCCTCTCCCAACTCCTCCGCGGTTTCGCCGATGGTGTTGCCGGCTCCGAGACCATCGAATCCTCGGACGCCGTCGCCGCCTTCCGCTCGGCCACCGATTCTGCGTATGGCGCGGTGAGCCAACCCCGCGAGGGAACCATGCTCTCCGTCATCCGCGGCGCGTCAGACGCCACGTTGCGCGCCAACGATGCTGGCGAACGCGACGTCGTCGCCCTGTGGCAAATCGCCTACGACGGCGCGATCGAAGCCTTGGCCCTGACTCCCGAGCAGTTGCCTGTACTCAAGGAAGCCGGCGTCGTCGATTCCGGCGGCCTCGGCGTCGTCGCCATCATCGGCGGCGCTCTCCGCCACCTCCAGGGCGATACCGGCCCGGCATCCGATCTCGGCCTCCGCAGCGTCGGCGGACTCATCGACCCAACCCAGACCGCGTCTGTATCCATCGACAGCGATTTCCTTGACACGCACGAAGAGTCCGAGTTCGGCTACTGCACCCAGTTCGTCATCCACGGGCACGAACTCAGCGTTGACGTCCTCCGCGCCGGTCTCGACGCCATTGCCGAGTCCACCGTCATCATTGGTGGCGGTTCCGCCGTCCGCGTCCACGTCCACACCGAGGATCCCGGCGCGGCGCTCACCTTCGGTGTAGCCCACGGCGATATCGACGAAGTCAAGATCGACAACATGAGCCTCCAGAACCGAGACTGGACCACCGGCCATCGCGAACGCTCGAGACCCGCCGAGATCCGCGCCGGCGTATCCGTCGTCGCCGTGGCGTCAGGTCCCGGCATCGCCGCCCTGTTCCAGGACGCCGGCTGCGCTGCCATCGTCCCCGGCGGCCAGACCCTCAACCCCAGCGCCAGCGAGATCATCGACGCCGCCCTGTCCGCCGGCACCACCGACGTCATCATCCTGCCCAATAACTCCAACGTCATCCTCACTGCCGGACAGGCCGCCGAGGCCGATACCGAAGGCGTCCGCCTCCACGTCGTCAACACGCGCTCCATGCCCCAGGGCACGGCGGCCATGCTCGGTTTCAACCCCGAGGTGTCGGTCACCGATAATCTGTCCAGCATGGACCAGGCCGCGACGTCCATCGAAACCCTCGAGGTCACCCAGGCCGTTCGGGATTCCATCGTCGATGGCCAGGAGGTCACCGAAGGCCAGTTCATGGCCATCCTCGACGGCAGCCTGGTCGCCCTCGCCGCTGACGCCGAATCCGCCGCCCTGGATGGCCTGTCCCATTCCTCGGTTGACGAAGACAGCATCATCACCCTCTATTGGGGCGAAGCCGTTGACGAGGAACGCGCCACCCGCTTACAGGAAACCCTGGAATCCGCCTACGATGGCGCCGAAGTCGATCTATACGCCGGCGGCCAGCCCCACTACCCCTATCTCGTTTCCGTCGAATAGCTGCACCGCACTCATAACCCCGTCATTGGAGCTATAAACATGGCAGTCAAAATCGTCTCCGACAGCACCTGCGACATCGCACGCGAAAACGTTGAAAGGCTTGGCATCACCCTGGTTCCCGCCTATGTCCTGTTCGGCGAGGAACAGTTCCGCCAGGGGATCGACATCAACCCAACCCAGTTCTACCAGCGCCTCCAGTCCTCTCCTCAACTGCCCAGCACCTCTCAGCCCACCCCCGGCGACTTCACCGAACGCCTCGAGCCCCTGGTCGCAGCCGGCGATCAGGTGGTTTGCGTCACCGTCGCCCGCCAACTCAGCGGCACCTATAACTCCGCAATTCAGGCCGCGGGCCAGTTCGACGATGGCGCAGTTACCGTCATCGACTCCCAGACCGCCTCAGTCGGCCACATGCTCCAGGTGATCGCCGCCGCCGAGGACGCCTCATCTCCGGATGCCACCGCGGAATCCGTCGCCGCCGCCGCCACCCAGCGCGCCGCCTCCGGCTACGGCCTCGCCATGGTGGACACCCTCGAATACCTCCAGAAAGGCGGCCGCATCGGCAAGGCCCAGGCATTCATGGGCTCCATCCTCAAGGTCAAGCCCATCCTCAGCGTCGCCAACGGCGAGGTCTTGCCCGTAGACCGCCCCCGCAACCTGCGTCGCGGCCTGCAACGCCTGGAAGAATTGGTGCGCGAACACTCCGCCTCCGTCTCCAAGTTGGGAGTCGCCTACACCACCGACGCTGCCCCTGCCGAGGAAATGCGCAACCGCCTCTCCGACCTCGCCGACCCGGAAAACACCTACACCATCCAGATCGGCTCCGCCATCGGCACCCACGTCGGCCCCGGCGCAATCGCCATCTCCACCCTCCCCTGAGCGCCCACCCAACAGCGGCCGCCAAACCTAACGACCACCATCCGTAAGGGCGAATAATCACTCGCCCCTGCTTGCGGCAGTGATGCCCTAACGTGCCAACCGCCGTATCACCGGTCGAGTAAATCCCATAACCCCCAAGTCCTGATTCTGCCAGCGGCGTATAATCCAACCTATGGACCCCGACCGCCGCGACAACGAGCCCATCTGGCGCGACGCCCTCCGTAAAATCCTCGCCCTCGAAGAGCACAAGGGCTTCGGGGACAATGCCGTCAGCGGCGGCATCCGTCGTTTTATCGAACGCTGGGAACCCGACCTGCGCGAATACCTGGACGACGACACCCGCGCCCGTCAACTCATCGACCAACCCTACCGCGAACTGCCGCCCGACCAGCGTCGCGCCTGGGTCGCCGGCTGGCAGGCGGCCCTGGATGGCGTAGCCGTTCCACAACCGGCCCCAGCTGAATCAATGACCCTCGCAGACCCTGTCGTCTCGCCCACCCCACCACCCGCGCAGTCGCCGGCCGCCGCAGCGCCAGTGGAAACCCCCGGGCTCTTTGCGCCCGAAGAAACGTCTCCGTTGGTGCGTTTCCGTCGCCGCCTCCAGGCCTCTCCAACACCGAGCGCAAACCCCATCGACCCTGATCAGCCCGTGTCCACCCTGCGCCGCATGGACGCCAAAACTGTCCAGCGCCTCGAGCAACTTGACGTGCGCTCAATCCGCGACCTCCTTTACACGCTCCCGCGCCGCCATGATGACCGCTCAGAGATCGCCAGCATCGCCGACCTGTATCCCGGCGGCACGTTCACCGTAGAGGGCAAGTTGGTCGACATCCGTTCCGGCAGCGTCGGCCAGCGTCGCCTGCAACTCGCCGAGGGCATACTCAGCGACGACACCGGACAGATCGAACTCCAGTGGTTCGGACAGGGTTACCTCGCCCGTTCCTTGAAACCCGGCGATCACCTGGTCGTGAACGGCAAGGTCGACATCCATCGTGGCCGCCTGTCCATTTCATCCCCAGAGTACGACGTGATCACACCCCGACAGCCGCCGCTCAACTCCGGCCGCGTCACACCGGTCTATCGCCTCACCCAGGGCATGACCGCCCGCAATCTGCGCAGCCTCACCTGGCAGGCCGTCACCCGGTCAGCCGGCCAAATCCCCGAAACGTTGCCCGATGACGCGCTGCAACGCACTGGATTGGCCGCATTGCCGGACGCCATTCGAGACGCGCACTACCCCGCTGATTCTGCGGCTGCGGATCGCGGTCGCCGCCGCTTGGCCTTCGATGAAATCCTCGCGTTCCAGTTGGCCATCCTGGGACGCCGCCGCCACCGCGAGCGTAACGCCGTCGGCGCTCCCATCAAGTACCACGCCTCCACCGTCGACGGTTTCCTGAACGGCCTGCCCTTCACTCCCACCGCCGCCCAGTTGCGTTGCGTCGCCGAGATCCTGGAGGATATGGGCCGCGGTTCGCCTCCCATGAGTCGCCTGCTCCAGGGCGAGGTCGGCAGCGGCAAAACCCTGGTCGCCCTCGCCGCAATCCTGGCGGCGGCCTCAGCAAATCGCCAGTCCGCCCTGATGGCCCCCACCGAGGTGCTCGCCGAGCAGCATTTCCGCACCGTCAGCAAACTCCTCGACGGATTCGACCAGCCTTTGCAGCAGCCCAACGTGTTGTCGGCGTATCTACCGGACCTCCCGCGACCGTTCGCCTTCGGCCTGCTCACCGGCAGCACTCGCGTCGCGCCCCGCCGCGAGGTCCTTCGCATGGCCTCGGAGGGTCATCTCGACCTTCTCATCGGCACCCATGCCATCATCCAGGACGGCGTCGAACTGCCCAATCTCTCCCTGGCCATCGCCGATGAGCAGCATCGGTTCGGCGTGGAGCAGCGTTCCGCCCTGCGCGGCGCCGGCGAGGAACAGCCCCATTCCCTGATGATGTCGGCCACACCCATTCCTCGCACCCTGCAGCTCACCCTCTACGGCGACCTGGATATCTCCTCCATCGACGAACTCCCTCCCGGCCGTCAGGAGATCCTCACCCGTGTCGTCCCCGAAGACAAACGCCACGCTGCTTACCGATTCGTCCGCCAGCAGGTCGAAGCCGGCCGGCAGGCGTTCGTAATCTGTCCGCTGGTCGAGGAATCCGACAAGCTGGACGTCCGCGCCGCCATCGACGAGCACAAGCGCCTCTCCGACGCGGTCTTCCCCGACCTCCGCGTCGGCCTCATGCACGGCCGGCTCGCTCCACGCGAAAAAGACCGCGTCATGCGCCGGTTCCGCGATGCCGAGTTGGACATCCTCGTTGCCACCGCCGTCGTGGAAGTCGGGATCGACGTGCCCAACGCCACCGTGATGCTCATCGACGGCGCCGACCGGTTCGGCTTGTCTCAACTGCACCAGTTTCGGGGACGCGTCGGTCGCGGCGGGCACCAGAGCTATTGCCTGCTCATGTCGGAGTCGGAGTCAGAACGCGCCCACGAGCGACTGTCCGCCTTGGCCTCCAATAGCGACGGTTTCAAACTGGCGGAAATCGACCTGCAAATGCGCCGCGAGGGAGACATCTTCGGCACCAGCCAGAGCGGCGATCAGACGATCCTCCGCGTCGCCAACATATTCGACCAGGATCTGCTCGCCCTTGCCCGTCAGGAAGCCGGCCATATCATCGAGCGCGACCCCGAACTCGAGGATCCGCGCCATGCCGGCATCGCTGCCGAACGCGACCGCTTCCTCAGTCGCGTCGAATCCCACATCAGCGACTGAATCGCGACCCCTGGGTTCCGGCCGCGTCCCCGGTCGTCCTGAATCCTGGGGATGATCCGACGGTCCCGGCCTTAATCCTCCGACCCCACGTCCCTGAACCGGTACCCCACGTTCCAGATCGTCTCGACAAACAGGTGGTCCGGGTCCTCCACCTTGGAACGCAAACGACGGATGTGCACGTCCACCGTGCGCGTCCCGCCCAGGTAGTCGTACCCCCAGACTTGGTTCAGCAACGCCTCTCGCGTGTACACCCTGCCCGGATTCGACGCCAGCAGCGTGAGCAACTGGAACTCCTTGTACGTCAGCGAGATGCGACGTCCCCCCATCGTCACCTCGTAACTCTGGAGGTCGATGGTCAACTCGCCCACTCGCACCACTTGGTCGGCGTTTCGACCGTTCCGCCGGAAAACAATCTGCCCGACCCGCGCCATCAACTCCGACGCGTTCAGTGGCGCGATGATAAAGTCGTCCGGATTGATCGTCGGGTCATACTGCGGCAGGAAAGTCGCATCCACTACCAGCATCGTGGGCAGGCTCAGTTGGTTGATCTGCTCGATCACCGATTGTGCTCCGATGCCAACCGCCGACATATCCAGCAGCACCACGTCCAGTCGGATCGTGTGCGCCGCGTCGTCCAGTTCTGCGATGTCGCTGCCCGCCTGACACGACAAACCGGACGCGTCAATTTGCTTGACCAGCGACATCATCCCCTCTCCGGGACGTGTCAGGAGAAACACGTTGTACAAACTGCCCGCCCGATCTGCCAGTTATGATTCGCCCCAGCGCTTCGCCCAAAATTGACGCTGGTGCGTCCCGTTGTCTATCATGACTCGCCGTCGGCGCAATTCTAGCATAACCATTGTCTCTGCCAGACCGGTCGCCGCCGAATCATCCTGCCATTGAACGGGGTTTCCTCATGACCACTGCCACTCTGTTGCCCACCCAGCCCTCCGACATCCGCCGCCTGATCCGCGCCGGGGAATACGACGGCGTTACCGCCGGCCTCGCCAACGGACACGTACAGGCCAACCTGGCCGTGCTTCCCCGCGACCTCGCCTTCGACTTCCTGCTCTTCTGCCAGCGCAATCCCCAGCCCTGTCCGATCCTGGAAGTGATCGAAGCCGGCTCCGTCGAACCGTCTTTCGTCGCCCCGGGCGCAGACATCAGCACCGATGTACCCGCATACCGCATCTACGAAAACGGCGAAATGACCGGCGAGTACCAGTCGGTCGCCGATTTCTGGCGCGACGACCTCGTCTCGTTCCTGTTGGGCTGCAGTTTCTCCTTCGAAGCCGCCATGTCCGATTCGGGCATACCGTTGCGCCACCAGGAAGCCGGCAGCAACGTCCCAATGTACATCACCAACATGCCCACCCGTCCCGCCGGCATGTTCAACGGCCCCATGGTGGTCAGCATGCGCCCCATACCACGAGAGCAGATCGTGCGTGCCGTACAGGTCACCTCCCGCTTCCCGGACACTCACGGCGCCCCCGTTCACATCGGCGACCCGTCTGCCATTGGCATCCGCGATATCGACAACCCGGAGTTCGGCGAAGCTGTCGAAATCCGCCCCGGCGAAACCCCGGTGTTTTGGGCCTGCGGCGTCACTCCCCAGGCCGTCGCCCTCAACTGCAAGCCTCCCCTGATGATCACCCATGCCCCCGGCAAGATGTTCATCACCGACCGCCGGGACTCCGACTACGCCGTGATCTAGCGAACCCTTACCTTCAACACGCTGGTCCCAAAACCAGATACGCCACCCAACACGTCATTCCTGCGACAGCAGGAATCCAGTGCCGTGAGCCAGACGGGCACGGGTCATCCCCATAACCCCAATCTAATCAAAGAGAGTGCGCTCAACAATGCCAACCATCGAAGACATCATCCTCAACCACGACCGCAGGGGCATCACCGCGCTGCGTCCCCATCTCCCTGGGGACTTTTGCACCCAAGCCGCCCAGTACCTGCTGGAACATCCCGGGCCGGTCATCATCACCACCGGTTTCTACATCATCATGAGCGATGCCCCCGAAACCGACGGCCCTCCAGGGGCGTTCGCCATCGGCAATGCCATACGCGAACTCGGACACCCCGTCGCTTACGCCGTTGACGATCCCGTGGCCGGCATGATGTCCGACTGGCTCACCCAGCAAGGGGACCCCTCGCCCGTCATCGACTTCGCCATCACCGAAGACGCCGCCCGCAACTACCAGGCCGCCCGGAACGCCGTCGCCGAACACGAACCTTCCCTGGTCGTTTCCATCGAACGCTGCGCCCCCGACGCCCACGGCATCTATCGCAACATGCGCGGCATCGACATCTCCGACAAAACGGCGCGCATCGACCGCCTGTTTGAACTCGGCATCCCGTCCATCGGCATCGGCGACGGCGGCAACGAAATCGGCATGGGCAACCTCCTCGACGTGGTGGAGGCTTCCGACAAGCTGCCCGATTACCCTGCCATCACCACGTGCAACCAGCTCATCGCCTCCTCCACCTCCAACTGGGGCGGCTACGGCCTCGTCGCAGCGCTTTCCATCGCGGTGGGACGCAACCTGCTGCCCGATATCGCAACCGACACCGAGTGCATCCGGTTCCTCGTCGACGCCGGCGCCGTCACTGGCGTCAGCGGCGCTCACGATTACCAGGTTGACGAGTTCACCTTGGAAGAAAACGCTGCGGTCCTCCAGGAACTTCACGACCACGTGTCGGCCAACTTGCCGGGCTGACACCAGGGGCGTATCGCCATGGGCAACTGCAGACACTGCGGCCAGAAAGCCGGGTTCCTCCGCCGCAGCCATAAGGAATGTGATCACGCCCACCAGGCCGGCCGCGAGCGCATGGTCGAGATGGTCGTTGACGCCGCCGGCCGGCCTGATTTCAACGAACGTTCGCTGATCGACAACCTGTCTGTTATCGCCGACCGATCGTATGTGGACCAGGATGGCATCCGCGCCGCCATGGCCGAAGGATGGCGCCAGGCCGTGCGCGAGGGCCTCTCCGACGGCATCCTGACCCGCGGGGAGGAAGCCCGCCTGCGCGAGTTCCGCGAGCAATTCTCCATCGACACCGACGACAAGGCTGGTGGCGAGACCCTGGAGCAGATCGATCGCGCCGCCCACGCCCGCTTGATGACCCATGCCCGTCTTGCCGCGGTATCGACCAACCGCGGCGAAAATCACGTTACAACCCTCGAGGACGCCCTCGCTGACTCACAGCTTTCCCCTGCTGATCGCCGGGCGCTGCTGGTCCAGGGATGGGAGGCGGCAGTCGAAACATCCATCGAGGATGGTGTGCTTTCGTTGGACGAAGAGCACGCCCTGAACCTCTACCTCGATCACTTCGATCTGGAACAGTCGGACGTCAACGCCAATGGCGCTTTCCGTAGCATGATCCAGTCCGCCGTCATCCGTGAAGCCGCTGAAGGCCTCATACCCGAGCGTCTGGGCGACATCCCGCTCGTGCCGTTCAACCTGATGAAATCCGAGCAACTGGTCTGGCTCATCGACGACGTTGACTACTACGAGGTCAAGACCCGCCGCGAACGCCGCGGTTCATCCCACGGCCTGAGCATCCGCGTCGCCAAAGGCCTCTACTACCGCCCCAGCACCTTCAAAAGCCGGCCCATCGAATGGGAGGAGACCGTCCACGAGGACACCGGCCTGTTGGGCGTGACCAGCAAGCACATCTACTTCCACGGCCCGCGCAAGCGGTTCCGCATCCGCTACGACCGCATCGTATCCTTCGAGCCCTACAGCGACGGCATCGGCGTCATGCGCGACGCCCAAACCGCCAAGCCCCAGACATTCCACACCGGCGACGGCTGGTTCATCTACAACCTGGTAACCAACCTGGCCCAAAACTGGTAACCCGGCTCGCGCACGACCAAAAAATCCCCTCCCCCTTGGCGGGAGAGGGCCACGGTGAGAGGGAAATGCGCTTCACCTGGAGCGGCCAAACCCAATCAACCGCTCATCCTGAACCTGTCGCAGGATGCACCTGAATCGCGGACTAAGAATCCCGTCCATCCTGTACATCGATGTAGAACTGCGTAGCCCCCTACCCCACCGCCATCATCTTCTCTTCCGTAACGATTATCTTCTTCAGTTCCAGCATCTCGTCCCGCAGGTGCGCCGCCTTCTCGAACTCCAGCGACCGCGCCGCCTCCTTCATCTGGAACTCCAGATCCTTCACCACCCGGTACATATCGTCCCGCGTCATCTCCTCCCTCGCCACCTGGTACGCCGCCTTGTTCTCGGCCACCCCACGCAGACCGTCGGTAATATCCCGCACCGCCTTGTGAATTGACTGCGGCTCGATACCATGCTGCTGGTTGTGCGCATGCTGGATCGCCCGCCGCCGGTATGTCTCGTCAATAGCGTTCTGCATCGAGTCCGTCACCCGGTCCGCATACATGATCACGTGCCCCGAGGCGTGCCGCGCCGCCCGTCCCACCGTCTGGATCAGCGACGTCGTCGACCGCAAGTATCCCTCCTTGTCCGCGTCCAGTATCGCCACCAGGCTCACTTCCGGCAGGTCCAGCCCCTCCCTCAGCAGGTTGATGCCAACCACCACGTCGTACACACCCAACCGCAGGTCCCGCAGTATCTCAACCCGGTTCAGCGTCTCAATGTCCGAGTGCAGGTAGTGGTTTCGAATCCCCGCCTCCGACAGGTAGTCCGCCAGTTCCTCAGCCATCCGCTTGGTCAGCGTCGTCACCAGCACCCGCTCCTGCTTGTCGATCCGCTGACGAATCTCATGCAGCAAATCGTCGATCTGACCCGTCGTCGGCTTGACCTCAATCGTCGGATCCAGCAACCCGGTTGGCCGGATCACCTGCTCCACGATGATATTCGTGCGCTCCAGTTCCAGCGGGCCCGGCGTCGCCGACACGTACACCACCTGGTTGATGTGCTCCTCGAATTCCTTGAAGTGCAGCGGCCGGTTGTCCAGCGCCGACGGCAATCGGAACCCGTACTCCACCAGCGTCGTCTTCCGCGATATGTCGCCGTTGTACATCCCGCGCACCTGCGGCAGCGTCATGTGCGACTCGTCCACGAACATCAGGTAGTCATCCGGGAAGTAGTCCAGCAGCGTCCACGGCGCGCTCCCGGCATCTCGTCTCGATAGGTGCCGCGCATAGTTCTCAACGCCCGCGCAGAACCCGGTCTCGTCCAGCATCTCCATGTCGTACCGCGTCCGCTGCTCCAGCCGCTGCGCTTCCAGCAGTTTGTCCTGCCGCCTGAGCTCGTCCACCCGCTCGTTCATCTCCGCTTCAATGTCGATCAGCGCCGCGTCCAGCTTCTCCCGGCTGGTCACAAAGTGCTTGGCCGGATACACCGAGAATTCCTGCCGCTCGTTCAGCACTTCGCCCGTCAGCGTGTCCAGCGTCAGGATGCGCTCCACCTCGTCCCCGAAAAACTGCACCCGCACCGCGAACTCCTCGTAGGCCGGCACGATTTCAAGCGTATCCCCTCGCACGGTAAACCGACCCCGCGCCAGGTCGGTGTCGTTCCGCTCGTACTGCATGTCAATCAACTGCCGCAGCAGCGCTCGCCGGTTGTACTCCTCGCCGACCTCGATCCGCGCTACCATCTCGAAGTAGTCCGACGGATCCCCCAGGCCGTAGATGCACGACACCGACGCCACGATCAGCGTGTCCCGCCGCGTCAGCAGCGACGTCGTCGACGCCAGGCGTAGCTTGTCCAGTTCCTCGTTGACGCTGCTGTCCTTCTCGATGTACGTGTCCGTGCGCGGTATGTACGCCTCAGGCTGGTAGTAGTCGTAGTACGAAACGAAGTACTCGACGGCGTTGTGCGGGAAAAATTCCTTGAACTCCGTCGCCAGCTGCGCCGCCAGCGTCTTGTTGTGCGCGATCACGATGGTCGGCTTCTGCGTTTCCTGCACGATGTTCGCCATCGTGAAGGTCTTGCCGCTCCCGGTCACGCCCAGCAGCGTCTGGTAACGCTGGCCCTCCATCAACCCGGCCGACAGCCTCTCTACCGCCGGCTCCTGGTCGCCCATCATCCCAAAATCGGCCACTAGCTGAAAATCAGGCATCTCCAATGGCTCCCCATCGTTTCGCCAAATTATACGCCAAACCCCATAACCTCGGCTGCCACTAACCAGCCATATCGACGCGTCGGTCTGCTAGCGCCAACCCCCACCCTATCCGTTGACGGGAGAGGGTTGGGGTCGGGCGAGGGGCAACCCCCCGTTCCATCCCAGACACACGCCGCTCATGGTGAGCCTGTCGAACCATGAGATACATCCAACCACCGCCGCCCCTCCATGAACTGGTCGAACCGTCACACTCCCAACCAACGTCGTTCCTGCGGAAGCAGGAACCCAGACACCCTTGGGAAAAGGAACCAGCGGGATCACCCCGACGGATACCCTCACCCACCCCCCATGCCAACCAACGCCTGCCGGATCTTGTCCTCTGCCGACGCATCCGCCGGCAGATCCAGCGAAGCCACCGCCTGCCGCGCGTCAGCCAGCGGCATCCCCAACGCCGTCAACGCCTCCACCGCCTCAGCATCCGTCCCGCCCGCGATCACGACCCCCGGCATCGCCCCATCTGCCTCCGGAAGTTTCCCCCGCAGTTCCAGCACCACACGTTGCGCGATCCTCCTACCGACTCCCTGCGCCCGCGCCAGCGCCGTAACATCCTCAGATGCCACCGCTTGTCGGAACCCGTCCTCGCCCAGTTCCGACAGTATCGACATCGCCGACCGCGGCCCGACGCCATTGACCCCGTTCAGCGCCCCAAAAAGTTCCACCGACCCCGCATCAGGAAACCCGTACAGCACCGGCTGCTCGTTCTGGATCCTGAGTACCGTGTGCAGCCGCACCGGATCTCCCACGCTGCCCATTCCCGCTACGGCCGACGCCGGCACGTTCACCTGCAGGACAATCCCGCCGACCAGCACGTTCACCCAATCCGCTCCGACGGCCTCCAGCGCGCCGTGCACGCCCACCAGCACTGCCTAAAACACCTCACCCGGCTTGATCTCTCGCGCCATCAAATCATCCTCGGCGAAATGCCGCAAATGGCACAATCCCACCGCCAATGCGTCAGTGGCGTCTTCCCTTGGATGATCGGTTATCCCAAATGTGGATATAGTTATCTGTTGCACCTGCTCTTTAGTCGCGCCGCCGTAATCCGCGACCGCCCGTTTCACCGCCGCCGGCGCGTAGCGATGCACCGGTACTCCCTGGCTCGCCGCGCCGATCAGCACCACCGCCTGCGCCTGCCCAATCGCCAGCGCTGACTTTACGAACGCCCGCTCACCCCGACCCACGAACGGGTCCTCCACCGCAATCGCGTCCGGCTGGAACACATGGATCATGTTCAGGATGTGCGTGTGAAGCTGGTATAGCCTCTTTTCGATGGGCATCGACGCCGGCAGCGCAACCACCCCGTAATCATCCGCTCGCGGAGTCGGCTCCGCGTCCACCACGCCGTAGCCCATCTTCAGGGTGCCCGGATCGATGGCCAGTACACGCATCAGTCGGATCCGTACCGCTCCAGCACCTCTGCCGGAAAGTCAGCGTTGGTGTACGCCTTCTGCACGTCGTCCAAGTCCTCCAGGATGTCCAGCAACCGCAGCGTCTGTTCCGCCGCCCTGTTCTCCAGCGGAATCACCGTCTTGGGCACCATCGAAATGTCCGCCGACGCCGGTTCTGCTCCCTCGCTTTCCAACGCCGATTTCACCGCCAGCAGATTCTCCGGCGCCGTGTAGACCTCCAGGATCCCGTCCTCGAACTTCACGTCGTCCGCTTCCGCGTCAATCGCCGCCAGGCTCAACTCTTCGGCCACCGATTCATCATCGATTTCCAGTGTGATGACGCCCCGGGTATCGAAATTCCATGCCACGCACCCAGAGTCTCCCAGGTTCCCGCCGCCCTTGTTGAAAGCCGACCGGACTTCGGACGCGGTGCGGTTGCGGTTGTCAGTCAGCGCCTGCACCAGGATCGCCCCGCCGCTCGGCCCATACCCTTCGTACGTGACTTCCGACAGGTCCACCATGCCCTCGCCGCCCTCGCCGGTCCCCCGGCGCACGGCCCGCATGATGCTGTCCAGCGGCATGTTGTTGGACCTCGCCTGGTCCATGGCGATCCTCAGGCGGAAGTTCATGTCAGGGTCTCCACTGCCGCCTTCCTTGGCCGCCAGCGATATGTTCCGCGCCAACTTGGTGAACAGCGCACCCCTCTTGGCGTCCGCCGCTCCCTTCGCCCGTTTGATGGTTGACCACTTGGAATGTCCGGACATCCGACACCTCCTCGCGCTTGGTATTCCGCCGATTCAGACCGACACTCGCTCGATCGTTCCGCCGCCGCCCGCGCTTTATTACTCTATGTAATTTGTAACATCAAGATTCTAGCATCGTGCCGCCAACCCGGTCAAAACGTTCGACACCACGACAGCAACCCGCCATCCCCGTAAACCCCGTCGTTCCTGGCATACCATGTCCATCCGGGCGTACCAAGTCATTCCGGCCAACCCACGTCATTCCGGGCATACCACGTCATTCCGGCCTTCAGCCGGAATCCAGGAAACCTATCCCACCACACCACCCCCAACCCGCCCACGATGAGCCCGTTGATCCATCCGCTGCTCGCCGACACCCTCCCCCATCCACCAACGCATCCCGTGGAACCTGCCCACTTCTGGCGCTCCCCGTCCATCCAAGCAGACGGTGACGTTGCGAGTTGGATGGTTTCTGCTAATAGAGACGGACAATCATTCGCCCCTACCCTGGTCACCGGCGCCGTTTGACCGAGTGAACCACCTGAAACGGAGCGTTGCCAAGCAAACGAGACCCTTGACAAAGCGAACGCATGAGCCCATAATGGTCTCACTCGAGTTAGAACATAACATCCAGCACCGTCCCGCCAGAGGTGATACCGGTCGTACACGGCCAACCCGTCAGACTCCAAATCGCATACCAGCCTCCGCCAGGACCAGCGACCGGTCGCTCTAGCCGGTGTGGTCGCAACGGGGCCAGCGCCTCCCCACACGCTGGGAGGTCAGCGCATCCACCTCTCCCATCTTTTCCGGGAGAGGCCAGGGCCAGGGATTCCTCCCGACCCGTGCGCTGTCCGCCAAACCTTGAGTGGGCAAAAACCCATGCGTAACCCCTCGGCCGTGGGGCTGACAACGACCACCATCACCTCTGGCAGACACCCAAATCAAAGACACCGAAAGGAGCAAAAGCCAATCGCAACAACCAGCCAACCCGTTGAAAACCTACCGGAGCAAGCGCCTGTTGAACCCCGAGCATCACCTGGACCTCAGCCGACAATACCTGGACTATGTTTCCAGGGACATCTCCGCCGGCGACTACGCAAGGGCGGCAACCGCCCTAACCCGGTCGGCCAGTCACGCCGCAACCGCCGCCGCCGTGCATTGGCATCATCTTCATTACAGCCGACGGCGACTCAACGTCGTAATGACCGAATTGGCGTTTGACCGTCGTATCCGCCGCACCCACGTCCGCACGTTCGTCGAAGTGTACCGAACTTTGGATCAGATAATGCGAGAGCCGCCCGCGACCGCCTTTCGAAGGTTGCGCCGGATGCGACGCCGCGTGTCCCGCTTGATCGCAGCCATCACGGCCGCAATCGCGGCCCAACCGGACGTGCCCACGCTGGAACAGCTCTTGGCCGACCCGACCAGAGTGCCCGCCCCGATCCCGTCGCCCCGGATTACCACCATCGGTGAGTTGAGGGACGCGTTGGGTCAGTCCGTCGACACCGACCACCGCAACCATCCCATCGACTGCCCCGGTTGCCGCATCAACTTCCACGGCCCAAGCCCGGCCCACGCCGTCTGATCTCGCCGGGCCCGGAAAGCCGCCGGCATCCGCACTAGGTTGAATGGCAGCCTTGCATAACCTACAATGCCCCTACGATCTGCGGCGCAGTCTGCCGACTCCATCGGCGATTCACGCCGCCCCACGCCTGGAGGCTCACCCATGATCACCACGTTTGACAGTCTTTACGCCGGTCATGTCGACATGGAAAACGTCGGCTACGGCGGCATCGCGGTCAACGACCGTACCTACTCCGACGAGTACCTCGCCACCGCATTCGACAAGGGCGTCGCCATCGCCCAGACCCTCGACAAGCACGGCTACGACACCTTCTGGATGGCCGAGCACCACTTCCAGCCCGAGGGTTACGAGTGCATCCCCAACCTGTTGATGTTCATCGTTCACCTCGCCCACGTAACCGAGCGTCTCCGCTTCGGCTGCGGTTTCAACATCGCCCCCATGTGGCACCCCCTCCGCCTTGCTGAGGACTTCGCCATGGCCGATTGGCTCACCAAGGGCCGCGTAACTTTCGGCGTCGGTCGCGGTTACCACACCCGTGAGGTCGAGGCCCTCGGTTCCCCCCTCATGGACCAGGCCGCCAACCGTGAGCTCTTCGAAGAGCAGGTCGAGGTCGTTTTCAAGGCGTTCCACGAGCGCTCATTCTCCCACCACGGCAAGCACTACGACTTTCCGCCCCAGGTTCCCTACCGCGGCTATGACCTCGAAGAGATCACCTTGGTCCCCCGTCCCCGGACCCTGCCGGTGGAGTGCTGGCAGCCCATCCAGGGCGGCACCGGTCGCGCCCTCGAGTTTATGGCCAAGATGGGTATCAAGGGCGTCATCGGCGGCGGTTCCTCCGAGGGCGGCGCCATGGACGGCATCATGCACGCTTACCGCGACGCTCTCCAGCGCAACGGCAAGCCCGACGCCGAACTCGGCGAGGACTTGGCCGTCGGCTTCCACTTCCACCTCGCCCCCACCGTCGAGGAGGCCGCCCGTGCCGGGGCCGGGGCCTACGAGGAAAACCTCAAGATGTTCGGCCCGCTGCGCCTCACCCGCGGCCTCACCGAGCAACAGATCCGAGACATCAGCAATCCTGAGGTCGCTCCCAACGCTGGCCTTCCCACCATCGAGGACGCCATCGAGAACGGCAGCGTCCTGGCCGGCCCGCCCGAGTTGATCATCGAAAAACTCAAGGGCGTCGAGGAAAGGTACCCCGGCCTCAAACGCGTCCAGGTCGGACAGCCCGTCGGCACCCCTCAGTCCGTCATCCTTGACCAACTTCAGTGGTTCGCCGAAGAAGTCATGCCCGCTTTCAAGGACACTAAGGTCGAGGTCTCTGTCCCCGCCGACAACTGACCCGAAACACCGTCCGATCCATCGTAGGGGCGAATACTCATTCGCCCCTAATCTTTGCCCAAGCGTATCTCAGAAATTCGATGACACCCGCCCCACGACGAGCGCAATACCCCCTGATATCCTTAACCGGCAAATTCACAACGGAGGCTTACCATGCCCGAAATGACCGACTACCCACCAGGCTCCCCATCGTGGGTTGACCACCTCGCCCACGATGGACAGGTCGCCAAGAATTTCTACACCGGCCTTTTCGGCTGGACCTACGATGACCATCCGGCCGGAGAGGGCATGGTCTACACTATGTTCTCCCACGATGGCGTCCCCGTCTGCGCCACCGCTGAAGCCGGACCCATGCAGCAGAACCTGCCTTCCCACTGGAGCGTCTACGTAACCGTAGATGACCTCGAGGCCGCCGTCGAGCGCGCCAAAGCCGCCGGCGGAACCGTCATCTTTGAACCCTGCGACGTGCTCGACGTTGGACGCATGGCCATCATCCAGGATCAGGAAGGCGCTTTCCTCCGCCTCTGGTATCCCCTCAAACACGCCGGCGCCGGCAAACTCGGCGAACCCGGCGCACCGACCTGGTTCGAACTCGCCACCACCGACGTCGATTCCGCCAAGGCCTTCTACTCCGCCGTCCTCGGCGCGGAAATCGTCCCTGATCCCGACGCTCCCTTCGAGTACACGCTGGTCAAGGTGGCCGGCAACCCCGCCGCCGGCATCCTCAAAATCGGCGAGGACTGGGGCCCGGTCCCACCCAACTGGGGCGTCTATTTCGGCGTGGACGACGTCGACGCCACCGTAGCCAAAGCCCAGCAACTCGGCGGCAAAATCTGCGTGGAACCCCGCGACATTCCCGACTTCGCCCGTTTCTCGGTCCTGTTTGACCCCGAAGGCGCAGTGTTCTCCATCATCCACCTGAACGAGTGGAGTTCGTAAAATCCTCCCATCACCGTTCCAACCGCAGGGGCGGGTCTGAGACCCGCCCCTGCAGATCTCGGGCCGATTCAGGATAGAAGACTCCGCGCCACATCAGAACCATCATTCCCGCGGAAGCGTGAACCCGGAAACCTGCGGCAACGCCAGAATCGGCGGTTGTGCCGACCCTGCGCACGCTCTGTCGGCAATCCGTCATACCGGCGAAAGCCGGTATCCAGGGATTCCTCGCGCAACGGAATCTTGCGGGCGCGCGGACCGTCTCAATACCGGAATACGGTTCCGGCGACCCGAACCAGGATCTACCGCGAACCACCCGACGCTTACGATTGCAGCGTCCCCGGCGGGTACTTCTCCAACCACCACCGCGCAATCTCGTCCCGCCGCGCGAACCACACTCCGGGGTGATTCTTCGCATACCGCAGGAACCGGTCCAGCGCCCTTGACCGCGCCGGCCTGCCCGCGATCCGGCAGTGCAGCCCCACCGACATCATTTTCGGGTGCGACCTGCCTTCCTCGTACAGCACATCGAACGTGTCTTTCAGGTACTCGTAAAAGTCTCCCACACTGTTCAGACCGCCTCGCCAGAATCGCGCGTCGTTCGTCTCGAAGCTGTACGGCAACACCGGCCACGGTTTCCCGCCAACCTCCGTGTAGTACGGCAGGTCGTCGTTGAAAACCCCGCTGTCGTAGATGAATCCGCCTTCGCCTACCACCAGATCGCGCGTGTTCACGCTCGGCCCATACCGCGTGAACCATCCCACCGGCCGCACTCCGGTCGTCTCCGTCAGCGATTCCACCGTCTTGCGAATCGCCTCAGCCTCCTCCTCCCGTGTCTTGCTGTGGTATTCCTCCCAGCGGTACCCGTGCCCGCACACCTCATGCCCGCGTTCCACGACCGCCCTCGCCACCTCGCGATTCCGATCCATCGCCACCGCACAGCAGAAAAACGTGCTCTTCACGTCGTACTTGTCCAGTAGATTCAGAATCCGCCACACGCCCACCCGGCTCCCGTACTCGAAAAACGACTCGTTGAACAGGTCCCGCTGCCCCGCCGGAATTGGCGACGGCACCTCGTTGTTCGACTCGTGAGCCGCGTCCCCATCCAGCAGCGACGTTTCACTCCCCTCCTCGTAGTTCACCACCACCGACACCGCAATCCGCGCCCCTCCCGGCCACTCAACAACCGGCGGCTCCGCCCCATACCCAACAAAATCCCGTTCCTGGTTGGCCATATACCGCTTAACCCCGTTCGTAAGTGGGCACAGTTGGATCGATCAATCGAGCTATGCGATTAAGTTGAACCAATACGGACGTTATCGCTCGTGAAAGATCTTGCTGCGCGGGCAACGTGATTGGGAAGTAGTGGTAATCATCAAACATTCTGTACTTGACAATGCTTTTGTCTCTGGCAAATCTCCGCAATGTTTTTTCTTTGTCTGGGAGATCATCGTTCTTCAACTGCGCCCAGAGTGGGGAGGTTCCAAGCTCTGACCAAGATCGGAAATCGACGCCAAACCACACACCGACTCCTGACAGCCACAAGTAACGTCCGTACTCGATTCCGCGAGGATGGCTACTATTTTGCTCGCCAATCCATCGTTGCTCGTCCCCTCGCGTGATTGCTCCGTCTATTACCTGACGCAGTCCCTGTAGCTTGGCTGGCATTTCACGTGAAAAATCGCGTTCTTCCCAAGGTATGAACATTTCTTTCTCCATCTTTTCGGCCAACCCCAACAGCTGTGCTAAATCAGACTTGGTTTCCTGATCGCAATTTTGGGCCAATACCCCTAACAGGTGCGACCAACTGGTTAACATCATACGACTGGAATTGTTGCCGACAGCCGCAACGCGCAACTCGCCGTCGCGGATCAATGGATTGATGCTCATTTTGCTCTCGGATCGATCCAAAATTTCGATCCATAAGCCTTCGGCCCGAGAATTGGGCACCACGAACAATAACACTGACGGTATGCTGCGGTTCAGGCGCCTCAAGTAAGTAACCGGCTGGTGGTCTGTGAGATCTGCCCAGAATTTCGCTTCCAACAATATTCGCTCATGACCGTCGGCATCGAAAGCCGCCAAGTCTACACGCTCCTTCTCATCGCCGACGACTTGAGTGTCCACACTACTTATGGCCCCGACGTCTACTCCACCTTCCTTTACCATATCTCCAAGTGCTCGGCGAGTTTCAGTTGATTGCGAAAGGATATGCCCCAACGCTTCTACTGCTACGTCCTCGTGCCGTCTAGTAAAGTCCGCTATGCGGGTAAGCAGAGTCGTTTGGATAGTCATGGAACTTATTCTGACGCATCTCTTTTGTGAACTCATCCCGTCATCCGCACCGCTTTCGTAACCGGCCGATTGTACGGACGCGCCGGGCAGAACGCAGACCTCGATCTGGCCGGATCTCCCGCCACCACGATCATGATGTTGTCCGGATCCCGCACGACGGGCAGCATCGGATCCGGTTCGGTGGGGTCCTCGACATCCAGCCATTTGGGCCAGAAGTATGGCTCACCCGCCTCCACGTTGCGCCCGTAGCGCAATTCCTTGTACCGGCGCACCCGCTCAATCGGAACCCGCGCCTTTTCATACAGGTACAACTGCACGTCCCGCTTCGTCCAGCCTTCCTCATGCAGTCCATGGGCGATCAACGGGCTGATCACCACCAGGGTATGCCCGCCGTGGATCATGTTCGGATTCAGATTCCGCAGCGAATCCGCCAGCAACCACAACGCGAACTCCATGCTCCCCGAACCCGCGGGGTTGTTGCCTCGGGGACCGTCTGCCGCGAAGATGGTTACGCAGCTTTCCTCCGGACCAAAGCCGAAATCGGTATGTATCGGAGCCCACGGCGTGTCCGCGTCCGCTCCCATGCAGTAGGAGTATTTGGAAGGCGAACCCATTGTCGATTTGTCCCCAGTGTCGGGCCGGCCGTCCCCCAGGTTGATCATCATCAGCCGCAGGGCCCGCCCGATCGTTGCGTTAGCCCGACTCCCGTGCCCGAACAGGCCCACTCCATGGTTGATCCCAACCTGCTCCACCACCGGCCCGCTCACGATGATCAACGGCGCGGCCGGATCGCTGGTCGCTTGCAGGCCTCGTATGTCCAAAACGGGGTCCAGGGCCGCCTCCGTGGCTGCCAGCACCACCGGCATGTATGCCGGAAGGCATCCAGCCATCACCGCGTTGGTCGCCACCGCCTCGACCGTCACCACCCCCATGCGAGGCGGCATCAAGCCTAGAACCTCCGAGCCATCCCGCCCGGACGCCGCCACGAACTCGGCCACGGCAGGCTCAGTCGGCGGCATCACCGGCAGACCGTCGGTCCAACCGTTCTCAAAATAGGTTTCGATCGTGTCCAGCGCTCCCTGGACCGTATCCAACCCGGTCAGGCGGTTGTCCTGTCCCTGATCCAGCATAATCGGCTCCGCTTGGGATCAGATTTGTTCAGACGTGATCGCGGCCACCACTTCCGCCGCCACAACCCTGGCCCTCTCTGCCGCCTCGGCGGAGTTTCCCAGCGGGTGCGGTATCGTCACCAGCGGCAGCGCGTCCAGGTGGCTCGCCCGCGCTATGGAAGTGGCCAGCCGCACAAAGTTCGTAGTCGCAACCACCGCCGCCGGTTTGCCGTAGTCCTCAAAATTCACTGCATCGAGCATACTGCCCGAAGTGCAGGACCCTCAAAGCGCCACGCCGGAGATCAGGAAATCGGCCTCCGCTCCCATCTGATCCATGAGACCCTGCTCAGCCGGCCGAGTCGACGTGAACTTGGTGCGCAAAACCACCTTGCTGACCCCGTAATCGCGTTCCAGAGTCTCCGCCAGGCTGTTGAAGAAATAACTGGACGTGTCGTTGCCGTTGTCCAGCAACCCGGCCACTTTACCCGCGACCGAGTCCAACCGTCGGGTCAAATGCCGGTCGACCTGGTGCACGAACCCGGTCGGGTTCAGATACGTTACTCGCCCTACCTCAGGCGCTGTGGCTACGCGCGCTTGCATATCGCTACCTCGATCGTGTTTTCGGCATCATACCACGGCGCCGGCCCGATGTTCTTCTGGACATTTCGAGCCTTACGGTACAGAATGACGTATCAAATCGCTGCATCCATATTGCGAATCGGAGTCCCTCCCATGGTAACCAGCGCCACATCCGCCAACCTCACGCCTTTGCTGTTTTTGGAGCGTAGCGCAGCCGTCTACCCCGATAAGGCCGCCTGCATCTACAACGGCGGAGTCACGACATACGCCCAGTTCTACGACCGCGTCCGCCGCCATGCCGCCGCCCTCCGGAGCGTTGGCGTACAGGCGGGAGACCGCGTCGCGTACCTCGTGCCCAACCTGCCCTCCATGCTGGAAGCCAACTTCGCCCCCATGGGCATCGGCGCAGTGCTGGTCGCGCTCAACATCCGCCTGTCCGCGCGGGAAATCGCCTACATCCTGAACCACTCCGGTTCCAAGGTTCTGGTGTTCGATTCCGAACTGGCGGACACGGTTAGGCAGTTGCGGGACGACTGCCCCGGCGTCGAGACCTACGTCCAGGTCCGCGACACCGTCCCATTGGCGACTGACATTCCCAGCATCGAGTTCGAGCAATGGCTGGCCTCCGCGGAACCGCTCGATGAACTGCCCGGCGCTGCATCCGAGACCGATACCCTCACCATCAACTACACCTCCGGCACCACCGGCATGCCCAAGGGCGTGGAGTACACGCCGCGAGGGGCCTACATCAACGCCCTCGGTGAAGCCATGGAAATGGGCATGAACTGGCGCAGCATCTACCTGTGGACGCTGCCCATGTTCCACGCCAACGGCTGGTGCTTCCCGTGGGCGGTAACCGCCGTCGGAGGCACCCACGTCTGTCTCCGCCGCGTGGATCCCGCCGAGGTCTACCGCCTCATCCGCGAAGAATCAGTCTCCCACCTGTGCGCCGCCCCCACCGTTCTGACCGGCCTGTACGCTGCACCCGAAGCCGCCTCCGCCGACCTGTCCGGCCTCACCATCATGACCGCCGGCGCTCCTCCGGCTCCCCAGGTGATCCGCACCATTGAGGGCATGGGCGCGGAGATCATTCACGTCTACGGACTCACCGAGACCTACGGCCCGTGCACTGTGGCCGCCGCCCAGCCGCAGTGGGACAGCTTGCCCTCAGACGAACTCGCCCGTGTCAAGGCTCGCCAGGGCGTCCCGTTCATTGTGTACGGCACCGGCCTGCGCGTCGTCGACGAGAACTTGGCCGACGTCCCCAAGGATGTCGAAACCATGGGCGAGGTGGTGATGCAGGGCGACGCCGTGATGAAAGGCTATTACGATGACCCGGAAGCCACCGCTGAGGCCTTCCGCGGCGGGTGGTTCCACTCCGGCGACCTTGCCGTCTGGCATCCCGACGGATACATCGAACTGCAGGACCGTTCCAAGGACATCATTATCTCCGGCGGTGAGAACATCTCCAGCCAGGAGGTCGAGAAGGTCATCATGGAGCACCCAGCCGTCCTGGAGGTCTGCGTCGTTGGAGTGCCCGACGACCGCTGGGGCGAGGTGCCCAAGGCATTCATCGTGCCCAGAGAGGGCGGCACGGTAAGCGCCGATGAAATCATCAACTTCACCCGCGACCGCATTGCCCACTTCAAAGCCCCCAAGAGTGTCGAGTTCGGCGATCTGCCCAAGACCGCCACCGGCAAGATCCAGAAATACATCCTGCGGGACCGCGAATGGGAGGGCCAGGAGCGTCGCATCCAAGGTTCGCAGGTGTAGTCCATAGGACAGATTTCGCCCTGCCGCCAAAGAAGGGTTTGACGAAGGAGAACTGGTATGGAATACGGACTGTTCCTTGAATTTCCGCGCCCAATCGATGGCGATCACCATGACGCTTTCACCCAGTCGTTCCGCCTGGTCCAGGAAGCGGAGGACTTGGGCGTAGCCTCCTGCTGGCTCGCCGAGTACCACTTCAACATGGAGCGGGTGCTTGCCTCGCCTGTGATGATCGCCACGGCCATCGCGGCCAAAACGCACACGATGCGGGTCGGGACCGCGGTGTATTGCTTGCCGCTCGGTCACCCAGTCCGGGTCGCCGAGGAAATGGCAACCCTCGACCACATCAGCGACGGGCGCGTTGAACTGGGCGTGGGCCGAGGTACTTTCCCCAACGTCCACGAAGGCTTCAACGTCACGTTCGAGGAAAGCCGCAGCCGCTTCGACGAATTCCTCGAGATCGTCAAGACGGCGTGGACCGAGGAGTCCTTTTCCTTCCACGGAGAACACTATTCGTGCGATGACCTCACGGTTACCCCCCGGCCTTACCAGCAGCCGCACCCGCCCATCACTGTGGGCGTGACCTCGGCTGAGAGTTTTCCAATCATCGGCGCAATGGGCTACCCGCTGATCGTGAACCCGTCCCGCGTGTTCACGCTGGACCAACTGAAGGGCCCCATGTCGGAGTACCGCAAGGCGTGGAAAGCGGCAGGCCACCCAGGTGAGGGCAAGGTGGGTCTGAGGGTGCCGATATACGTCAACGAGGACGCTGAGGCCGCGTACCGCAACCCGATGGATTCGGCGATGAACTCGATCACGCGTCTGGGCGAGCGTGTGGGATCCTACGCCGGGCGCGCCGGCACCACGGGCGACTGGGGCGAGCAGAGCCGCATCATCCTGGGCATGGACTACGACGACTGGCTGCGGGACAAGGTGGTGTACGGCACTCCTGATGCGGTGACCGAGCGCCTAACTGAACTCGAAGAGAACTTGGGCCTGGACCAACTTATCTACGAGATCAACTATGGCAACCTGATGTCAGACGAGATGCAAACCGCGTCTCTCCGGCTGTTCAACAAAAAAGTGCTGCCCAGGCTGACGGCTTAGGCGAACCCCAAAATCTGCCTTTGCCCTGTTGGCACGGAAACGCGGGCAGGTACATCTCGTCGCATTTGCCGGGGCAACCATCGTGGTTGCCCCGGCTATTTTGGACGCTACGGAGACATGTGGGACGAGGAGAGGCATGCCTCACCCCTACCGAGATTGGACGGACGGCTGTCCCGCCCCGATCGGTCTAATCCCAGGTGAAACAGACTTTGCCGGTGCCGCCGGCGTCGAAGAGTTTGTAGGCGGCGTCGGCATCGTCCAGCGTGAACCGATGGGTGAACAATTCCTTGAGGGGCACCTGGCGGTCAACCACAAACCGGGCCACTTCCTCGAGTCCGTTCAGACTGAACGTCCACGATCCGACGATGGTCAGCTGTTTGTGGATGATTTGAGGGCTAACGTCAAACGTGGTGGTGTTGCCCTCCCCTACGAAGCAGACGCGGCCCCAGAGCATCGCTGAATCGACCGCGTTGATGCGGGCCTCGGGGCGGCCCGTGCAGTCCAGGGCCGCCGGCGTTCCCTCGCCGTGGGTGAGTTCACGGATGGCTTCCACCGGGTTCTGGTAACTGGCGTCTATGCAAACGTCCGCGCCGAGTCGCTGGGCCAGATCAAGACGTTCCGCGTCGACGTCCACCGCGATTACGCGGGCGCCCATGGCTTTCGCAAACATGGTACCGCTGGCTCCCACGGGTCCCTGCCCGAAGATGGCGATGGTGTCATCGCCGGCAAGGTTCAGGCGTTTCAGGGCGTGGAACGCCGTTCCGGTGCCGCAAGCGCAGGCGGATCCCTCGTCAAAGTCCAGGCCGTCCGGCATTTTGACGCAGGTATAGGCAGGGCAGATCAGGTAGTCCTCGTGGCCGCCGTTTGCGCCGGTGCCATAGACCACCGAGCCGTTCAGACACATCTGGGTGTAGCCAATCCGACACATGGTGCAGGCGCGGCACCCGGTGTAGTGGTGCATCATCACCCGGTCTCCGACGGACACTTCGGTGACGCCGGCGCCGACTTCGGCGATGACGCCGCATGGCTCATGGCCGGCGACCTTGAGGTTGGCAGGATCGCCGCGGTCGGCTTTGGGAGCGCGGTAGTGGCGCAGGTCGCTGCCGCACAAACCGGACGCCTTCATATGGATCACCACCTCGCCGGGACCCGGATGCGGGTCAGGCAGGGTGCGGATTTCGACCTCGCGGTCGCCGGTGAAAACTACTCCTCGCATTTTGGGTTCCCTCCGGTAATTTGATTCATGGATGCAAGGGATGTTCGATTTTGCCCGTTATGGATCGATGAGGACGCCGGGGTTCAGGATGCCGTTGGGGTCGAGGGATTTCTTGACGGAGCGCAGGGCTTCGGCGAAGGGGTCGGGACGCTGCCCGTCGTACCAGGGCCGGTGGGCCCGGCCAACGGCATGGTGGTGGGTGATGGTGCCGCCGGCGGCCATTACGGCGTCGGACGCGGCCTGTTTGATCTCAGCGTGGGCTTCGAGTTCGCCGCCGATCCGGCCCAGACCTTCGAAGGTGTAGTACGGCGCGGGCCCGTCGGGATAGACGTGGGTGAACCGGCAGGAAACCCGGCCTCCTCCGCAGGTGCGCTGGAGGGCGTCCTGCAGGGCGGAGCGCACCATTTCGTCCATGGCGGGCCAGCGTTCCCAGGTGATCGCTGTTTCCAGCGTTTCGGCCACGATGCCGAACCCGATAGTAGCGTTGCGCTCATAGGGAGCGTTGATGAACGAGTTGCGCCAACTGCCCACCGCGCCCTGGCGTCCGGCGGTGGCGTCGGTGCGCTCTGCGGCGTCGGCGATCACGATGGACTCCTCGTCGATGATGCCGCCGGCGTCGCGGGCGATGGCGACGGCCTGGCGGATATTCTCGCCCTGGGGTAGTTCCGCTGCCTCGAAGCCGATGATCAGCAAGGCCTGTTGCCCGTCGAGTCCGGCGAAGTCCTGGGCCTCACCGGGGTCTAGCATCCGGAGGTTGGCGGGCCACTGCTTGGCCTGGGCGATGAGGCGAGCGCCCTCGGAAGCCGCCGCCATGCCGTCAAACACGACGCCGGCGGAGGCGCGATATCGTGGCCTGGCCTGGATACGCATCCACGCCTCGGTTATGACGCCCAGGATGCCCTCGCTGCCGATGACCATGCGGTCGGGCGACGGGCCGGCGCCGCTACCGGGAAGACGACGGGACTCCCACACGCCGGCCGGAGTTACCATGCGGACGGACTCAACGAAATCGTCGATGTGGGTGTGGTTGGTGGCGTAGTGGCCACCGCTGCGGGTGGCGATCCAGCCCCCGAGAGTGGAGAATTCGAAGCTCTGGGGGAAGTGCCTCAGGGTATACCCGTGGGGACGCAGTTGGGATTCCAGATCGGGACCCAGCACGCCGGCCTGGATGCGGGCGGCGCGGGAGGTATCGTCGATCTCGAGCACCTGATCCAGACGGGTGAGATCGATGGTCACGACGGCGTCGGCTTCGGGTGGCTCCACGCCGGCCACGACGGTGCTGCCGCCGCCGTAGGGTATGGCGACGATGTTGGAATTGGAGCACCAGTCCAGGACAGTGGTCAGTTCGGACTCATTGCGGGGGTAGGCTATGACGTCCGGGGGGTTCGGAAACTGGCGGTTGAATGCCCGGATGCGGTCCCGGAAGCTGCGCCCGTAGGTGTGGGCGGCGCGATCGTGGTCATCGGTGGAGCATAACTCCGCGACCAGCGGATGGGGCAGGATTCTAGGCGGACGGAGGTCCAGATCAGCGTCGGTGGGCGGCGTGGGCGCGTCCAGCGAGACGCCGTACCTCTCGTGGATGCGTTGGGCCATGGCGGCGTAATCCGCCGGTGTGGGTTCCCGATCCTCGTTGCCCCAGGCCCAGAAACTGCGACGCGTCATGCTATCCCTCCGGTGTGGGCATAGCAATGGTCGGGGTGAGTGGATTCGAACCACCGACCTCCACGTCCCGAACGTGGCGCGCTAGCCACTGCGCTACACCCCGACTACGATTGGATTATAGCATAAGGCCCCGGTTTTCCCTGGTTTTGCGCCGCGAGTAGCGGGTCTTTCAATGGTCGGAAAACCGAGGAATTGTGCGGAGCCCGTCACGTTTCTGAAAACCCAGTCCGCTCGTGGTTCGACAGGCTCACCATGAGCGGACTGGGTCGGCGTGGGCACATGCATGAGCGGACGGGGTCGGCGATCTTCGCTATCACGCAAAAATTTCCGGTCGCGCAAGGCTTTCCTGTTACGTAGAGCTTTCGCGCGGCCGGGGCTCAGGTGATTCCCTGGTTTTGAGACGCTAATCCTACGGGGCTCGGGGAATCAGCCTGGCGGGCAGGTTGGCGCATTTTGGGCAGACCTGCGGGTCGTAGGCCAAACGCATACCGGGTGCGCCGATCGCTGGCACGGACAAGTTGTTGCAGCGCGCTGGGACAGTGGTGTGCATCTCTTCCAACTGGGGCAGCCTGCTGAGGAGCCTGGGGATGCCAGTTTCCTCGTATGCTTCCCACGGACCGCCATCATACATGACGTTCGACACGTCCCTGACCAACCGTTTCACACGCGGACGCATGACGCGAACCATGTGGCGGGTCTCGGCTGGCGTCGCGGTTTCCATCCGATGGGGCAAATCATGGACACGACGAAAGGTTGTCAGATGCGCATGAGGCAAACGGCCCTCAAAAACCAACTCCGACAATACATTGTGCAGGCGCCGCCGAGTTCGCACCGGCCGGCCCTGCTTGGCCAGAATTGAACTGGCGGCGTGGGTTACGGAACGGCGGAGGGCGTCGACGGCCCTGAGATACTGTTCGTCATGGAAATCCTCAAGGGCAAAATGAAGGTAACGCTGTGCGCGATCCAAGTGATGATCAGAAGTGCCCATGTTGAGTTCAATCCCTCCAAACGGCGTTGCCGGTACACCGGCCTTTGAACCAATGCCGGCGGTAAAGCGGACTGACGTGGTGGTGGCGACGCGTCAGGCGAGAGTCGCCGCAGAATGATCGGTGGAGTGTCTCTGCTATAACTTTCTTGGCTGCGGTCTGGCTCCTTTCAGGCGATGGAGTGGCGAATCAGGCGATGGAGTGGCGAATCAGGCGATGGAGTGGCGGTTGTTTTGATTTGCTTTTGCCAGGGTTTCCCGCCGGTGGCGGACTCTTGCGAGCGGGCCGTTGTCAGCGCGCGGCCGGTTGGGTACGCATGGTAGTTTTGCTCGGTATTTACCGTGGCCCACATGGCTGGCTCGCCTCTACAGACGGCCCGCCACACAGCACGGAACGCTGTGGCTGACGCTGGGGTACTGACGGCCACGCTGCTGATGCGCTAAGCAGACGTTAGCAGACAGGAACCCTGGTATGCGATTTTTGCTGACTGGGTGGCCGCTAGGCCCGAAACCCTGGCATGGATTTTGTCGTGGTGATAAACAATTGTTCGCCTGATGAATCCAGTATAGGGATTGGTGAAACTCGGCCACAACAGCCGAATGTCACTTCCGTGGAAAAAGATTAAATTGGGAGGGCTGAGGCTCTGGATGTCCGGCTGAGCCGGCGAGCAGTCGCGGGTTGGAGTAAATTCTTTAGTCGGGCTCAGGACCGGAATGACCAGAGGAATGCGGAAATGATCATGGCGTCGCGTTTTGTCGGCGATGACGGTGTGGCGGTATGAGCAGGGGCGAATCCGAAAGGCGAACCAATTCGTAGTCACGGCATCTACAATCGGGAGCTTTGATAATGAGTATTGCGAGATTGCGACGGATACTGCCGGGGATTATGTTGATCGCCGGATTGATGGCGATGGCGCTGAGTTGCGGCGGGGCGGCAGAGCACGCGCCTGCGCCAGCAGCGCCCTCCGCGTCTGATCTTGCGGTGGAAGAGCGAGGGGACGTCGAGTCGTCGACGCAAGGGCAGATGGCCGCCGCATCGGCAACGGCTGCGCCCCAGGCAGCCAGCGACGCATTCGCACGGCCAGAGTCGCTCCCGGCGCAACCGCAAGCAGCGGCGGCAAAGGCGGATGATTCCGGCAACCAGGGGATACTGCTTGGGTTACTGGAAGGCGGATCTGATGGCGAGGCTCCATCGAGCGTGATGCAGCAGCAGAGCGGGCGTCAGTTGATCGTGGAGGCGTGGGTCAGCGTAGAGGTGAGTGAGATCGACGGTGCGGCGCGACAGGTGGAAGCGATCGCCACGCAGCGCGGCGGATGGGTCGAATCGGCGGACATCGTGGGAGAGGCTGGCTATCGCACCGCGACCGTCAACGTACGGGTGCCGGCGGACCGGCTGAAAGACGCCATGGACACGCTGCGCGGATTGGGTCGAGTGACGGACGAGGGAGTGTCGTCGACTGATGTCACGGACCGGTTGATCGACAACGAAGCGCGGCTGGAAGCGTGGAAGGTGCAGGAGGAGCGCCTGATTGACCTGCTGGAGAATGCGAAAACGGTGGAGGACGTGATTGAAATCGAACAACGCATCTCCCAAGTCAGGGCAGACATTGAGCACGTAGCGGCGACACAGCGGAACTTGGAGAACCGGGTAGCGGCGTCGCTGATCCGGGTCCACCTGCACCTGCCGGCCAGGTTCGCCAGCGATCCACCGAACGGTTCGCTGACACTGGCGGTTGGCGACCCGAAGGGTACGGCCGCCACCATCTCGGGGCGGGTGGAAACGCTGGGCGGATACATCGGAGGACAACGCGAATACCAGGAGGGACGCGGGCAGGTGGTGGAGATAACGGCGTACGTCAAGCCGACGGACCTGGCAGGACTGATGGATTATGCCGCCAACCTGGGCGAGCCATCGGAACGGAGGCTCAATTCGGTGGGGCCGGCTCCGGCCGGGGACGTCCCCAACGCCAGGTTGTCGATGCTGGTGCGTTCCAACGTGGATTCCGCGGCGTCGCTATCGCTTGCGGCATCGGAACCCATCGCGGCGGCGGGTGAGATTCGCGCGCGGGCGGAGTCGCTGGGCGGCTATGTGGAAAGCTGGAACGAGTCGCGGTGGGATGAAGGGAAGCGGCAGAACGTTCATATGGAACTGGTGGTGAAGGCGTCGGACCTGCGGGAGATCATGGACTTTGGCACGACGCTGGGCGATGCGGAGAACTGGGAGTTCCACTCCGTCGGTCAGGGTCCGGAGGACGCCGCGCCCAATTCGAGGCTCACGGTGTCGGTGTACACCGACGATGGCGACGAAGTGGTGTGGTATATCGTGACCATCGTGGTGGGCGTCATTGTGCTGGCGACAACCTTGGGATCGGTGGTGGTGATTCGTCGGCGCGGCAGGAGGGGTGAAGCGGCTGCGGTTGCCGGCATGGAGGTGCAGCAGGAATAGTCAGGGGAGTTGACGCGGGAGATTTCAACCTAATCCTCATCCCATCAAGAAGGGCGATGACTGGCGCCGGAATGTTCAGTCGCACACCGTCTGCTCGTCCTTCTACAAGCTCAGGATGAGCGGACTGCGTTGATGGGGAACGATGAGCGTCCGGCGTGGGCGCGGGCGGTTCACCCTAACCCTCTCCCATCCAGGGAGAGGGGATACGGGGGTCGGCGCTTTTTTCAGTCAGCGCCCACCGGCTGTTTGGATGGTCGCCGTCGCCTTCTCCGGACATGCCCGGGCTTGACGTCGCCACTTTCGTTGGCTGGAGCGTCGTTTTCATCGACACTGCCGTTGAGCATTTGGTCAACAGGCGCCGAGTCCTGGGATTGGTCGGGAGATGAGGCGGCCTGGAGGGCTTCCTGCATCTCGTTGACGAAGGCCACCACGCGGCGGAGGGCGCGAGCGATCCGCGCGACGCCATGATCAGCGTCGCCGGCGGCGCGAATCTCCATGTCGCGGCGGCCGACACGCACGCCGGGGCCCATCTTGTTCTGCAGGGCGAACCGCGCATCGCCAACGGGTTGGTGGAATACCACCGTGATGATACCGTCCCCGGCGCCGACGATGGACTCCACGCCGGCGGCAGCGCCCAAGCAGCGGAGGTCGGTTATCGAGAGGAGGTTCTCGACCACCGGTGGCAGCGGGCCGAACCGGTCCTGCATATCGGCGCGGACCGCCGGAATATGGTCGCGGTCGGTGATGTTGGAGAGCCGCTGGTAGAACGCGAGGCGGGCCGGCAGATGGCCGATGTAGTCGGTGGGAATCACGGCCGGTACCGGCAGGTCGATGCGCGGGGGCGGGGGAGCATCCGTTGACGGCGTCCCTGAGTTTTCGTCGTCGAGTTCCTGGACGGCCTGGGTGAGCAACTCGGAGTACAGGTTGAGTCCAACGGCGTGGATCTGGCCGCTCTGGTCGGCCCCAAGGAGGTTGCCGGCGCCGCGGATCTCGAGGTCGCGCATGGCGATGCGGAACCCGGATCCAAGCTCGTTGGCCTCAAGGATGGCGTGGATGCGCTGGCTGGCGGTCTGCGTGATCTCATGATTGTCCGGCAGCAGTAGGTAGGCGTAGGCGCGGTGATCGCTGCGACCGACGCGTCCGCGCAACTGATAGAGTTGAGCGAGGCCGAACCGGTCGGCGCGGTCGATGATGATGGTGTTGACGTTGGGCATGTCGAGGCCGGACTCGATGATAGTGGTGCACACCAGCACGTCGGCCTCGCGGTTGGCGAACGCGACCATGACGTCCTCGAGTTCGGATTCGGGCATCTGGCCGTGGCCGATGATGAAACGGGCTTCGGGGACCAGTTTTTGCAGTTCATCGGTGGTCTGCTGGATGGTGCGAACGCGGTTGTGAAGGAAGAAAACCTGTCCGTCCCGTTCCATCTCGCGCAGGATGGCCTCGCGGACGAGGTCGCCGCTGTCCTCAGACACGAAGGTCTTGACCGGCAGACGGGCCTCTGGCGGCGTGTGGATCACGCTCATATCGCGGACGCCGGCGAGGGCCATGTGCAGGGTACGCGGGATGGGCGTGGCGGTGAGGGTGAGGACGTCGACCTCGGCGCGCATCTGCTTGAGGCGTTCCTTGTGGGCGACGCCGAAACGGTGTTCCTCGTCGACGATGACCAGTCCAAGGTTGTTGAACCCGACGTCCTTTTGCAGTATCCGGTGGGTGCCGATAACGATATCGGCCGTGCCGGATTTGGCCGCATCGACAACCTCCACCTGCTCCTGGTGGGTGCGAAAACGGCTCAATACTTCGACCTTGACAGGATAAGGAGCGAGCCTCTCCGCGAAGGTGGCGTAGTGCTGCTGGGCTAGGACGGTGGTGGGGACCAGGACAGCGACCTGCATGCCCTCGTTGACGGCCTTGAACGCAGCGCGCAGGGCGACCTCGGTCTTGCCGTAGCCCACGTCGCCGCAGATCAGGCGATCCATGGGCTTGGAGGTCTCCATGTCGGTTTTCACTTCGTCGGCGGCGCGGAGTTGGTCCGGAGTTTCCACGTACGGGAAGGAGTCCTCCAGATCGCGCTGCCACGGCGCGTCGGGGGAGAAACGGTGGCCGGTTACGGTTTCGCGAGTGGCATAGAGGCGGAGCAGTTCGGCGGCGATTTCGCGGGCGGCGCCCTTCGCGCGATCCTTGATGCGCTGCCACTCGCTTCCACCCAAGCGGGTCAGGGTCGGGGACTGATCAGTGGACGCGATGTAGGCGCCCAGGCGGTCGAGTTGCTCAGTGGGGACGTAGAGGCGGTCATCGTCGGCGTATTCCAGGACGAGGTACTCGCGGTCTTCGCCGCTGGATTCCAGGTGGGTCGTGCCGACAAACCGCGCGACACCGTGGTCGATGTGGACGACGTAACCGCCGGGGGTGAGATCGTTGAGGGATATCGCGTCCCCCAAGTCCCGCTGCTTGATTGACGGGCGGAAGCTGCGCTGCTTCACGGTACCGAACAGTTCGGCGTCGCTGTACACCGCGACGATCGGGCCGCTGGCGGAGCCGGCGGTCTGCCATCCCTTGCGCAGGGCGCCCTGGATCAGGTACACGCGGCCGGCCCTTGGGCGCGTGGGAAGGTTTTCCACCACGCTGGCGGAAATGCTGGACTCCTGCAGCAGTTCGCTGAGGCGTCCGGCGTGCTGGCTGACCGCCACCACCGCGCCTTCGTTAGCGACACGCGCCAAGACATCCTCGGTAAATGCCGGCAGGCCGGCCAGGGTGTCGGGGAGCGTCTGGACCAAGGCGGTATCCGCGTCAGAGCCCCAACGCAGCACCTCGACCATGGGAACACCGCTGGCATTGATACGGTTGCTGAACGACTCCCAGTCCGCTGACGGGTTGGGGAATCCGTGGGGCAGTTCGCCGCGATCCTGCCGGGCAGAACGCTGCTGTTCGTAGCGGGCCTCCTGCTCCTCGGCTTCGCCGGCGAGACGAGCAGGGCGGTCCATGACCAGTACGGCGTTTTCGGGGATATAGTCGGCCAGGGTGTGGGAGTTGAGCAGGCCGTTGTAGAACGACACGACCTCGGGGTTCGGCGCGGTGAGCAACTCGCTCAACTCTTCCTGGAATTTGGCAATGGTCGTGGCGGAACACGAGGACAGGTCAATGCGGCTACGGCGTTCGTCGAACACCGCCGGGTCGCAAAGGTCCGTCAATTGCTCGGCGGCGGCGATGACGCTCACCACGTCTGCTTCGCCGATGGAACGTTGAGTCTCAGGGTCAAACTGACGGATGGTGTCGATCTCATCGTCCCAAAACTCAACGCGGTATGGCACGTCCACGTTGGGAGGAAACACGTCCAGGATACCGCCGCGCAGGCTGAAGCTGCCGGGGGATTCTACCTGGGGTTCCCGGCGGTAACCCAACTGGACCCACGTGGTGAGCATGGCGTCCATCGACGGCACGCGCTGGCCCTTGACCAGCCGATGCAATCCGTCGCTGCCCGGATTATGGCCGAGGGCCAAGTCGGGAGGTATGGTGAGGCGGAGAGCCGAGGCCACCGTCGCTACCACCAGGGGCGGCGGCGCGTCATCGTCGCCTCGTTGAACGGCAGCGAGGGAGGCTAGAGCGGTGAGGCGCTGGTTGCTGGTGCGGGCGTCGACGGCCAAGCGTTCGAATGGCAGGACCTCGGGTTCCGGCAGGAGAAACACCGGAGCGTCATCGCCCAAGTAGGCCAGCAGTTGATCGTGGAGTCGACGGGCATCATCCAACCGAGGGGTGATGGCGACCACCGGCCGTTGCTGCAACTGCCATATCGCAGCCAAGTAAAGCGGTTGATGGTCGGGGTTGAGGGTGAGTGACGGGCGCGCGCCCGGGGAGGCCAGATTCCGCAGGTGTCGTTGCAACCACGGTTGTGAGCCGAGCAGAGAGAGCAATCCTGTTAATGCCATACATTTCCCACTTGCCAGATTACATTACTCGGCCGGCGGCACACGCCGAGACGGGACTGACCGTCGGACAGCCCCGTGCAATGATTCTACGCTACGTTGCAACGCCGATTCAACACGAAATGGATCCAGGGCAGGGCCTTTCGATTATTTACCTGCTGCCGACCCAGTCCGCTCATGGTGCCGACGTCCGCCGGTGGCGGCAGCAGCCGCAGGTCCGCCTCTGGCGGATCGAAGCACCAGCGGACGGTGTCGGCAGAACCGCGCTGGGCTCCACACATTTTCTTGGACTGGCGGCAATCGAAAGGCCCGGTGACAATTCCCCCTTGTCCCTGACATCCCCATATCCTTACCATCTAAGTGTCCAACCGCCCAACTAAAATGCGGCATCCGCAATCCTGATTCTGACCATCACGAACCATTCCAACCCCGCTCCGCCAAACCCTCTCACCGGCCCGTCAAAACCATCAATATCTCCCCCAAAACCTCACTGGCCGACCCCATTCCACCCCCGCCACCCTCTCCCCGCCCTGCTCAAATGAACAGAAATGAGCGGAAATGAGCGGAAAACCCATAAATTCCGTCCATCATGCCCATCATGCCCATCCGGCCCATGGATACAACCCCCCCGTCTGAGGTATTACTCTTGACCATCTCCCAGATCCGCCGCCGCGTCGCCGCCCTCAAGCGCAGGTTCGCCCCCGAACTCGCCATCATCAAACTCCGCCGCATCGCCAAGGCCGTCGCCGACGACTGGACTCCCGACCAACCGCCCGAGCCCTCCGACGTCATCGGGCGCATCGCCAAAGCCGGCCTCCGCCTGACCACATTCGCCAACCTCGGCCGCTACCTCAACGACACCCGACGCCGGGGCGACATCCCTGACCCGTGCGAAATCGTCCTCAACCTCCTGCCTTGGGCCGACAACCACCGCTACCTCGAATTCCTCCGCTGGGACCTTCCCGCCCCAGCGCGCTAGTCACGCCGCCAACCCGTCATTTCGCCCAACCATCCGTCATTGCATCCATGCCATCAAACCACCCGAAACCGAACCCTACCCCACGCTACGTCTCCGCTGTCCACCGGCGCCGCAAATGCGGTATAGTTTCCGCCGACGGAACGCCGCAATAACGGGAGGGCAACCATGATCTACGGAGCGATTACCAACTCCTGGCGCAACCAACTTGACGACACCGAGTTGGGCGACCTGATTGCCGAGGCCCAGTCGCGAGGCGCGCGCCACATCGAACTGCGACAGACCTGTCTCGCCGCCGCCGAATCGGGCGAGGGCAACGCGTGGCGGCCGAATCTGGAGACACTGGCCAACGTGGTGCACAGATTCCCCGATCTCACCTTCGACCTTGCCGTGGCCCTGCCCTGCATCACCACCGACATCGACCCCGAGGGAGGGTTGTACCAGTCCCAATTGGAGGCTGCGCGCCTGGTTGGCCGCGGGACCCCACATCTGCGCACCGTTGATCCGGGCGCGCCCAGCACGCCGTGGGAAAATTCCGCAGACGTTGCCGAGCCCGCCGCGCGCATTGTGCCGCTGGTGCGGGAGGCTGCCCGACAGGGCGTTATCTTCTCCATGGAAAATTCCGGCCAGCCGTTGCGTTCCATGTCCCTGCTGGTGCAGGAAGCCCGCGCCCAACTGACCGACGAGGAAGGCCAGTACTTGGGCCTGTGTCCCGACCCCACCAACCAGTTGCGTCGCCATCCCGACAGCCAGCCGCTGGATGAGCTGGCCGCACTGCCCACCGACTACATCAAGATCGTCCACTTCAAACAGGCGCGGAACGGTGAGGCCATCGGCAGCGTCGACGACGGCGACCTGGACTGCCATGCCATGAGGCGCATCCTTGAGGGGAAGGCCTACGACGGGCCCGCTGTGATGGAGATTCCGTCGGCGGACGACGTGTTCGACAACCTGGCCGCCAGCTTTTCCTACCTGGACGCCTGAAATACTTCTCACATAATGGGAGAGGGTCAAGGTCAATTTGGTTGCCACGCGTACTCTGACAACGCCAGTGTGTTGAACAACACTTTCCAACGATGATGGCTTTGACCAAGGGGTAATTGAATGGCGAATGTTTGGTGTGTTCGTGCCGACGGAGGCGCATACACAGAACATTTTGTGCGCGGCCATTACTTCGGCTATGGCGGACACGATTGGCCTGATCTGACAGGGTGCCGCAACTTCGGCGACGTTCGAGATATTTTGAAAGGTCTCTATCCCGAAGGAACTGAGCCATCAAAAATTGGCGTACGCGCGGGGATGGTGACCGTTTTTCTGTTGCGAATCCAGCCCGGCGATTGGGTGATCACGCCATTGGAAGACTCGACGCAGATACGATTTGGCGAGGTTCAGCCAGGTGCTTGCCAGTATGAGGTTGGTGGACACGATGGCTGTCCATATCCTCTCCGCCGGAGAATTAATTGGGTGGACCACACGCTTCGGGTTGACAGTCTATCAATCCAGTTGAGGAACTCGTTGCGACATACACAAAAGAGCGTTTTTGCCGTCAAGTATCGAGATGATTTCTTAGCTGCGATCGGTGACACTGCCCCACCTGATCCGCACGACCACAGCGAATACACCGTTTCCATTCACTACGACCGCCGGCTGTATCGCCAGGACATCGCCGGCTCCAAGGCCCACGCCGCCATGCTGGCGCAGCAGGGCATCATCACCCGGGACGACGCGGACAGCATCATCGCCGGCTTGAGTACGGTGCAGGATGAGATCGAACACGGCGATTTTCCGTGGGATCCGGCTCTCGAAGACCTGCACATGAACATCGAGCGTCGGCTCACCGACCTCATTGGCCCTACCGCCGGACGATTGCACACCGGCCGCTCCCGCAACGACCAGATCGCGCTGGACATGCGGCTGTACACGCGCCAGGCTATCGCCGATGCCGTGTCTGCCCTGCGCAACGTGCAGCGCGCCCTGACCCAACTGGCAGATCAGAACGCCGGCGTCGTCATGCCCGGCTACACCCACCTGCAACGGGCGCAGCCCGTGCTGTTCGCCCACCACATGCTGGCCTACTTCGAGATGTTCCAGCGGGATATCGGACGCCTCAACGACTGCGCGGCGCGCATGGACGTGCTACCACTGGGCAGCGGCGCTTTGGCCGGCGTGCCCTATCCGACCGACCGCCACGCAGTGGCGGACACGTTGGGGTTCGGCGAAATCAGCCCCAACAGCATGGATGCGGTGGCTGATCGTGATTTCCTGGCCGAGTTCCACGCGGCGGCGGCCATCACCATGATGCACGTATCGCGCCTGTCTGAGGAGATCGTCATCTGGTCCAGCCGGGAGTTTGATTTTGTGCGCCTGGCAGACGAATTCACCACCGGCAGCAGCATCATGCCGCAGAAACGCAACCCGGATTTCGCCGAGATCGCCCGGGGCAAGACCGGCCGCGTGTACGGCAGCCTCATGGGGATCCTCACTGTGCTCAAGGGATTGCCGCTGACGTACAACCGAGATTTGCAGGAGGACAAGGAGGGGTTCTTCGACACCGTCGACACCCTGCTGTCCACCCTGCGCGTCTTCGCCGATATGCTGCCTGGCATGACCCTGAACGCCGAACGGGTGGAGTCGTTGGCCAGTGAGAGTTACATGCTGGCCACGGACCTGGCCGACTACCTGGTGAGCAAGGGCGTGCCGTTTCGCGAGGCCCATGGCGTGATGCGCCGGCTGTGCCAGCACTGCGAGGCCGAGGGACAGTCGCTCTCGGATTTGCCGCTGGGTGAGTACCACAGGTTCTCGCCTCACTTCGGTGAGGACGTGTATGACATCACCGCCGCCGCGTCGGTAGCGGCCCGGGACAATCCCGGCGGCACCGCGCCCAACCGCGTGGCGGACGGCCTCGCACGGGCCAAGAGAATCCTGCAGGAAGCGGGCGCAATATGACCACCACAGCCGGCCATGTCCAGATCGCACCATCGGTGCTGGCGGCTGATTTCGGGCGGTTGGCTCAGCAGGTGCGCGACGCCTCGGCAGCCGGCGCCGACCTGATCCACGTGGACATCATGGATGGCCGCTTTGTGCCCAACATATCCTTCGGTGAAGTCGTGGTGGACGCCATACGCAGCGCCACCGATCTGCCGCTGAATATTCACCTGATGGTCCACGAACCGGACCGACTGTTGCCGGGCCTGGTCAAGGACATCACCGACCAGGTGCTGGTACACGCCGAGTCCTGCTCTCACCTCCACCGCACCGTCGGCCTCATCAAGGAGCAGGGTTGCGAAGTGGGGGTCGCCATCAATCCGGCTACCCCCATCGTAGCGGTGGAAGAGGTGCTGCCGGACCTGGACATAGTGCTGGTGATGACGGTGAACCCCGGCTTTGGCGGGCAGTCGTTCATCCCGTCGGCCCTGAGCAAGCTGCGCCGGCTGTACCGGATCATCGAGGAAAACGGGTACGGCGCCCAGTTGGAGGTTGACGGCGGCGTCAAGGCGGACGACACGGCCCGCGATTCGGTGTCCGCCGGCGCCGGCATCCTGGTAGCCGGAACGGCCATCTTCAACCGCGAACAGTCGGTGGCAGAGGCGATGGCCGCGATGCGGGAGAGCGTTGCGGGGCTGACGCCGGGATGTTCGTAGTTCGGATTGTTCAACCGGCTGCTCTATGAGCGGCAAGCGCGACGTATTGTCGACCTTGGCAAGTCAATCCCAAAGAATAGGGGCGATTGACCATTCGCCCCTGCATGAATCTCTGCGGTGGTGCCGCGCTATGATGTCGTTGCCGCTGCTCTCGCTCGGGCCTTGGGGCCCCGGGGCGGCTTGTACATGGTCCGCAGGCAGCGCGAGCAAATCTTTACCCGGGTGGGCTTGCCGTCAATGGCGAGGGTCTGCTTGTGGACGTTGGCCTTCCACCGGGTCTTGGTCTTGCGGTTGGAGTGGCTGACGTTGTTGCCGGTCATGCCGGCTTTTCCGCACATTTGGCACTGCATGGTTTCTGTCCTGACGGTTGATTGGCCGCATTATAGCATACTCGCTTGACTTGCCGTCGGCGCTGCCGTTAAATGGCGGCAGCCAACTCCCCGATACACAGGAGGTTTCAGCATGGCTCTCGTGCGTTGCGTTACCGAGATGGGCATGGGCGTCGACGTCCATGGCCTCGATTACACCCTGGCGGCCAAGCGTGCCGTTTTCGACGCCATACACCACAGCAGCCTCGGCTTTTCCCGTCTGGTGGGCGCGACCGCCGATGACATGACGGTGGACGTGACCATTGGCGCGCCCAAGCCGGAAAAGGTCAACGCGGATGAGGTCGCCGATTCCCTGCCCCACGGCCGGGCCAACGTTAAGGTCGTGGTGGGCGGCCTGGAGTTGCTCAACGACGACGGCAGCGACGGCACACTGATCGCCAACGCCATCATCACCGTGAGCATCGAAGACGGCAAGTGACCACGGCGCAATAGTACCTGGAAACGCCATGCGGGAGTCGCTCGCGTGGCGTTTCTATGTCACAATGGCGCGACTCCTGATGGTGGGGTTGACTCACCATGAGCGGGACGCTAATAGCCGGCCAAACAGCTTCAGTTCGCCAACCTTGACTCGGGGTTCGGCGTGGGGGTGACTATGCGGCCGCGCGCCAGCGCCGAATTGTGGACACCTCCCCAGGTCTCGGCTATGATGCCCGCACTTTTGACCCCGTCGCCGCCCGCCGGAGGCTTCCGTGGACAACGCGACGGGGCTTTTCCGTGCCAGCCAAACCCCTAAACAATTGGATTCGTAACTGAACCATGTTGATTGCAGTCGCATTCATCCTGATGGGCGTGATGTTCTTCGCCGGGATGTATGTCGCCGGCGCGTTGGGGTCGTTGGCGTTGATTCTGCTGCAGGCGTTTTCCGACAACCCGGTCTGGAACATCATGGGCAACCGGGCGTGGGAGACCAACACCAACGTCAACCTGGTGGCCATCCCGCTGTTCATCCTGATGGGGGAAATCGTGCTGCGGGGCGGGTTCGCCGACCTGATGTACCGGGCCCTCTCACGCTGGGTGGACTTCATACCGGGTGGGCTGATGCACACCAACATCGCCAGTTGCGCGGTGTTCGCGGCGTGCGCCGGCTCGAGTATTGCGACGGCGGCCACGGTGAGCCGGGTTGCGCTGCCGTCATTCCGGGCGCAGGGTTACCAGGAAAGGCTGGTCGTGGGATCGCTGGCGGCCGGCGGTACGCTGGGGATCCTGATCCCGCCGAGCATCCTGCTGGTGCTGTATGGGCTCACCGTGGGCGAATCCATCGGGAGGTTGTTCCTGGCGGGTTTCATACCTGGCATCCTGCTGGCGGGCGTATTCATGCTGATGATTGGCATAGCATCGGTGATCTGGCCGGCGGTCGCGCCCCGGCAGACGGGAGCGCGGTTCTGGAGTTGGGAGGGCTGGGTGGAGCGCCTGTTGTTCACGGTGCTGATGGTGCCCGTGCTGGCGCTGATCTTCATAGTGCTGGGCAGTATCTACTTCGGCTGGGCCACGCCGTCGGAGGCGGCAGGGTTCGGGGTGGCCGGAGCGCTGGCGCTGGCGATCATCTACAACTTCGTGAGGCTCTTCGCGGGAAACATCGCGGCGTTGGTGCTCAGCATGGGATTCGCGAGGCAGCTTTCGCCCGAGGTGCGAGGGACGCTGGAAAGCTGGCGGGTGGAATACCGGTTCAGCGGCGAGCACTTCCGCAACTACTGCCGGTTCATGGTGTCGATGACCATGGAGGCCTGCGTGTCGGCGGCACGCTCGTCAGCCATGATCCTGTTCATCCTGATGGCCGCGTTCACGCTGCAGTTTGCCTTTGCATACCTGCGGATATCGATAACCATGGCGGAGTGGGTCGCCAGCTTCAACCTGAGCACGGTGCAGTTGGTATTGTTCCTGGTGGTTTTTTACCTGTTGCTGGGGACATTCATGGAGGCGTATTCCATGATGCTGACTACCCTGCCGATCATCTCGCCGGTGCTGCGGGCGGCCGAGGTGGACCTGCTGTGGTTCGGGATCATCATGATCATCCTGCTGGAGGCGGCACAGATCAGTCCGCCGCAGGGTTTGAGCCTGTATGTGCTGCAGGGCGCGCGGCATGACGTGGCGCGACAGGAGGTCGCCGACACCGGCCAAAGGGTGGAAACAGGCACCATCAACGATGTGTATATCGGGGTGCTGCCGTTCATGGCGTGCATGGCCATCGTGATCGGCCTGATCATAGTGTTCCCCGACCTGGCGCTATGGCTGCCCGACCAGATCAAGGGACCGCGGTAGGGTAGAATTTAAGGGTGCGCCCGGATCGACGGCGCCGCATCGAGATCATGGGGTGCGATAGCGCTCCGCATTGGTTGACCAGACGAGCCCTGCCCGGGATGGAGCAGCAGGGCGAGTCCTGAATATTTTCCGGTGCATCATGCCGTTTGATTACAATCTGGCAATTATTGGGGCAGGATCAGCGGGGCTGACCGCCGCCCGTTTCGCGACCAGGCTGGGAAAGCGGGTCGCACTGATTGAGGCCAACCGGGTGGGCGGGGACTGCACGTGGACGGGATGCGTACCCAGCAAGGCGTTGCTGCATGCCGCGAGGGTCGCGCATACGATTCGCACCGGAGGAACGCTTGGCGTACGGGCCGGGGAACCAGAGGTGGATTTTCCGGCGGTGATGCGGCGGATTCGGAATGTCATTGAGGAGATATACGCAGCCGAATCGCCTGATGCGCTGCGAGCCGAGGGTATCGGAGTAATCGAGGGACGTGCACGGTTTGAGGATGCACACACAGTGGCGGTCGGGGACCGTTCCATCTCCGCGAAATACTTCCTGATCTGCACCGGGGCATCGCCATTTGTGCCGCCGATTCCCGGTTTGTCCGAAACGCCATATCTGACCTACGAGAATTTCTGGCGGCTGGAATCCCTGCCGCAACGCCTGATCGTTATCGGCGGAGGACCGATCGGGTGCGAACTCGCTCAGGCCTGCCAGCGGTTGGGTTCCAGCGTCACGCTCGTGGAGGCGCTGGACCGCATCCTGCCCAACGACGAACCGGAGGCTGCGCGGACAGTTGCTGAGGCTTTGCGGCGCGATGGAGTCGACCTGCGGTTTGGCGCGCCGGTGGAATCGGTGAGATCGGGCGAAGAGGGCGGTATCACGGTGAGCGCTGGTGGTGAGGACGTTGAGGGCGATGGGCTACTGGTTGCCGTGGGTCGGCGGGCGAACGTCGACGGTATAGGCCTGGAGAAGGCAGGCATCGAGCATTCTCGGGCCGGAATTACAGTGGACGACTACCTGCGCACGAGCGTCAAGAACATCTACGCGGCCGGGGATTGCGTAGGCGGTTTCCAGTTCACGCACTACGCGGGGTACCAGGGAGCGATGGCGGTGCGGAACATGCTGCTGCCGGGACGCTCCCGAGCGCGGCCGGAGCATCCGCCGTGGGCGACATTTACCGATCCGGAGGTGGCGCACTCAGGCTATACGGAGAAGCAGGCGCGGGAACAGTTCGGCGGGAACGTCCGGGTGTCGACGCTGCCGATGGAATCGGTTGACCGGGCGGTCACGGACGACGCAGACGAAGGATTCATCAAGGTGGTGTCCAGGGACAACGGGACGGTGCTGGGCGCGACGGTGGTGGGGCGCAATGCAGCCGAGGCATTGCAGGGATGGGCAATCGCCGGACAGCATGGCTTGAAAATGGGGGATGTCGCCAGGGCAATGCAGGCCTACCCTTCGCTGGGCACGGGCAACCAACAGGTGGCGTGGGATGCGTACGTGGACGGTTTGACGCGGGGATTTATGGGTCGCTTGCTTCGGTGGCTGGCCAGATAGGACCGGGCAGACCGACTAATAGCAGCTACAAAATAAGAACGGGCACCCTCTTGAGGAGGGTGCCACGGGCCTGCGGCGGACAATGTGAATGGTTATCTGACGCTATTGTCAGCCGTGGTTGTTCAGAGTCAGACGGCCAATGCGCACGGCCCTACCTATCGGACAGGATTCTACCGTACGCGCTTCACGTCTGGAAATGTTGATCGGTTAGGGCATAGCTCCTATGCGGAACTTCTTGGTACCGCAGACCACACAGATGGCCTGGGTGGCCGGGCGGCCGTTCTTCATGGTGACTCCCTGGACGTCGCGCGAGTCGGTCTTGGCCTTACACTTGACACAGAAAATCTGTACTTGCGTGGTCATGAAACTAATCCTCCGATAGTTTGGCGGGCCCTTATTGCAGCCCGCAGTGAGTAATACCCCAGCGTCGACGCCATGTCAATGACTATGTCGTGGCCTTTGGGACAAATTTTGTGAAAAATCCGAAATCAACCTTGAAGCGGCGGCCTGCGGTCGATGAAACGGGTTGTCTGTTCGTAGGCGTGGGCCACGCGCAGAGCGGTTGCTTCGTCGAATGGCCGGCCGACTATTTGCAATCCCATGGGGAGCCCGGCGTCGGACAAGCCGCTGGGCGTTGACACCGCGGGCAGCCCGGAGACATTGAATGGCCCGGTGAAGCTGGGCTGGGTAAGGGTTGTGCCCCCTGCGTAGCCCTCGATTTGCGGGGCGGGAGAGGCATAGGTGGGTGTCACCAGCACGTCGGCGTGGTGCAGCGCCTCCGCCATCTCGTCCTTGATGACGCGACGCATCCGCAGGGCCTGGTTGTAGTCTGATGCCGAGAGCAGGCCGCCCAGCAGGAAACGGTTGCGGACCAAGTTTCCGTAATCCTGACGACGGGTCTTGAGGTTGGCCTCATGGAACGAGTAGGCCTCGGACATCATGATGACCTGGTTGGCGGTTTGGGCGTACTTGATGTGGGGAATGTCCACATCCCGGATTTCGGCACCCAGCTCGGACAGAGTCTCCAGACCACGCTCCGCGGCCTGAATGACCTGTACGTCGACGCCGGGGGCTTCCTCGTAGAAATACTCGCGAGGCACACCGACGGTGAGGCCGCGCACGCCGTCGCGCAGGGCAGCCAGGTAGTCGGGCACCGGAACGTCGGCTGTAGTTGGGTCTTTGGGATCATAACCGGCGATGGCCTGGAGCATGATGGCGCAGTCTTCCACGGTCCAGGTCATGGGGCCGCAGTGGTCCTGGGACCAGGAGAGGGGCACGACGCCAAAGTTGCTGACGCGCCCGAAGGTGGGCTTGACACCGGCGATGCCACACATGGAGGCGGGTCCGCGGATGCTTCCGCCGGTGTCCGAACCCAGCGCCCCCATGCACAGACCGGCGGCGACCGCCGCACCCGAACCGCTGCTGCTGCCACCGGGCATGTGCGCGGTGTTCCACGGGTTGCGCGCCGGCGGGAACAGGCTGGTGAAGTCGGGGCCGCCGAGGGCGAACTCGTGCATGGCCAGTTTGCCCAGGAGCACAGCACCGGCCTCGTAGAGTTTGGCGACGGTGGTAGCGTCTTCCTCGGGGACCCGATCCGGAGTTACCCGGGACATGGCGGTGGTCCTGATGCCCGCGGTGTCGTAGAGGTCCTTGAGGGCGATGGGGATCCCGTGGAGAGGACCACGGTATCGTCCGGCCTGGATTTCGGACTCGGCCCGGCGGGCCCGGGAGAGCGCGAGTTCCGAGGTGATGGTGACGAAGGAGTCGAGCTGACCGTCGATGGCTTCGATACGGGCCAAGTACGCGCGCGTGAGTTCCACCGGAGACAGTTCTCCGGAGGCAATCAGCGGCGCTGCTTCACCGATGGTCAGGTAGTGCAACTCGCCGGGCACGGCCATGCAAATCACCTCGAACGCTGGGTTGAGGGCCTACCGGCTCCAGTCGGCGGGGAAAGTCATTGCCTGACCACCCAAAGGCAGGTCCGCCTCGTGGAGCATATCAACCCGATCCCTGAGAAACTGGTACAGCGGCAGGAGTTCTCCCAACTCCTCGTCATCCAGCGGCAGTCCCGCCAGACGGACCAGGACGCGGAAGTCGTCCATGGAAACGGTGGACTCACTGGACTCGCTCATAACCCTACCTCACCCCAATATATGCATGATTGGACTTGGCCGCATTGATGTCAAGGGCCGGTGGCATGACAACGGGCACTAAAACCTCGCAGACAGCCAAGATTTTGGCAAGTACGAGGCGGTGCCGGCCTAAAATACCGCCACGGGGTTGACCGGGGACCCGGTGGTGTTCTGCATGCGGAGGGGGTTGATGCTCACCATGAAGGTCCAGCGGTTGCGTTCCCGGCAGGCTTCCGCGACGTCTTCCAGATTGGCGTTGTCCAGGATCCACAGGCCCATGGCGACTATGGAGACCTGGTGGACCGGGTTGGTCAGTTGGCCGGGATACTGTGGCGGGCTGACGTCGTTGCCGGTGTCGGAACCCAACACGGCGATATCACGCTCCTTGAACAGGGGCAGGCAGGCAGCCTGACATGCGGTCGACCCGGCTTCACGTGGGACCGGGCCTTCGATGTTGCGGCGGTGCAGTTGGCCGGTCCGAATGAGGAGGACATCGCCGGGTTCAATGCGGAAACCGCAGCGCTCCTCGGCGGCCAGGATATCTTCGGGCATTACGCCTTCGCCGCGTTCGACCCAGTCGATGCCGCGCACGTACGGGACATCCACGAGCACGCCGCGTGTTATGAAACCTTTGTGGGCCTGTTCGACCGAGCAAACGGTGGCGCCCAGGCTGGTGGAAACCATGTGGGCCGGCTTGCCGTTATAGGTCTGGCCGTTCCAGAAGAAGTGGGCCAGGCTATCCACGTGGGTAACGGTAACGCCATGGAAGATCATTCCGATGTAGTCCATCGCCACGGCGGATGCGCGGTTGGACACCTTGTCGCCGGTGGCCCAACCCTCGCCGCTCTCGATCATGTAGTGCACGGGAGGAGCAGGGACGTCGACGGAGGGATCCCAGGTGAGTTCGCGGGACAGGGAAACGCAGTGACCTTCCTGCACGGTGGCGAGGGCGGCCTTAGTTTTCTCGGGAGTTATGAGGTTGGGTGTGCCCAGTTCGTCATCATCACCCCAGCGACCCCAGTTGGACAGGCTGTCGAACCAGCCCAGCACTTCCTGCTCAGATGGGATTCCGGCTTGTGGCATATGACGTTCCTCCCGTGTGCACCGGCAGTGGGCCGACAAATTGATCCTGGGTGGCAGTATTATGGCGCAGGGCCCCGGAGGGCGCAACCGGGAGAGCCTTGCATATCACCAGATACGCCAACTGCGGCCCGACCCCGGATGGGCGGACCGACAGTGGGCTTCGAGCGCCGCAAGCCTGCGCCATATCCAACCTTCCTCTGTGGCGAGGAGTTGTGGGACAGGGCGGGACGGGGCGAATGATTATTCGCCCCTACATTTGGCGGTTGATTGGTGGTTGCGGTGTTTGGGTTGGCGGTTTCTCCTTTGGGGGTTCTTGGGGTTTTGGCTGGTTGGGGAGGCAGGATTCCCGTTGCATCGTTGTCAGCGTACGGCCGGGGGTACGCATATTCTTATGCTCGGTATTCTCCGTGGCCCACATCGGCCATCCGCCATGACGTGCCCATCAGGGCCGGTTCATTGGGATAGACGACGCAGCACGGAACGCTGTGGCCGGTGCTGGGACGCAACTCCACGCTGTTGATAGGTTAAACAGACCTTGGCAGTCGCGGAGCCTGGTATGCGATTTGTTACTGACGGGGTTGGCCGTCGATGCTGGGAATCCTGCCTCACTGGTGTTGGGATAAACGTACGTTTGGTCTAGACACAGTTAGGATATACGTTCTTATGGGCGGTGTCAAGTGGTAGTGTCGGGGTTATTTTTTACCGGGATAAACGGGATTTACGGGATGGACAGGATATTTTTGTGATTGCGTGTGGATTTGGGTAACGGAGGGACGGTGTGGGGTGCGGGGGTTGGGGACGGGCGAATAATCATTCGCCCATTCAATCGGAGTACGGTGGTGGTTCGACCGACGCACCGTGAGCGGATCAGGTCGGAGTATCGAGAGGTACTGGGGTTGGTCTCGCGGGGTGTTGCATTTTGATATTTTGTTTCGTACAATCGTACTGTTTAGAACAGGAGGTCGCAAAATGGTCCTGAATGATGCAACCCTCGCCTTTTCCGTAGAGTCAGACCTGCCCACGGACGCTGAACGCATGATTGCCCGGTGGCGCGCGCTGGGGTGCCCGTACATTGAGCTGGATTCGGGCGTGGTGGTCAGCAACCTGGAACGTTGGCTGTACAATAACGCACCCCACTCGGGCGTCTGGCTGGCGCGAGTGAGGGAATATCTCTACATCGACACCTATGGCGTCGGTCTGATGGCGGCGTGAACATCCCATGAACCTCCGGCTGTACAGCGATCTGGCCCACCTGTGGCCCATCATAAGTCCGCCGGAGGAATACATGGTCGAGGCGCAGGAGTGGCTGGATGTGATCCGCGGGCGGTTGGATTTGACTGCGGCGACGGGGCGAGGCCTGCCAACGCTGTTGGAGTTGGGCTGCGGCGGAGGGCATTTGCTTTCGCACCTGACGGAACATTTCATCACCGAGGCGGTGGACATATCGCCGCAGATGCTGGAGATTTCTCAGCGCCTCAATCCGCAGACGCTGCATCACCAAGGGGATATGCGCGACGTGCGGTTGGGACGGACGTTTGACGTGGTGGCGATCCACGACGCCATAAACTACATGACGACGGAGGGCGACCTGGGGGCGGCCATCGCAACGGCGGAAGCTCACCTCAATCCGGGTGGAGTGCTGCTGCTGGCGCCCGACTGCATTGAAGAAACGTTCACCGGTCCCCGGGTGGTCGAATGGACCCGTGAGGCCGAGGACCGGTCGGTGACTTTTATTGAGTACATGGGGAAGCCGCGAGCCGGTTCAACCACCGTCGAATCGGTGTTCATATTCGTCATCGACGACGATGGTGATATCAGGGTGGAAACGGACCGGCACACGGGCGGCCTATTCCCGACGAATACCTGGCTCGGCCTCCTGGATGCGGCCGGCCTGGCGGCGGAATATATCCAGACCAACGCCTACGAGGGCGGGTTTGGCGGGAATTTGTTCGTGGGGCGGAAGGGGTAGGTAGAGAGTGGTTCCGAAGCTTGGCGCAGGGGACGATCGTTTTTGGCGTGGGTGTAGGGGCGAATAATTATTCGCCCCTACGTTTGCAGAGATGCTTCGCGCCGGAACAATTGATGGCGTATGTACGCGCGAGACACGCCGTCCCTGCACTGGCAATGCCCACCAATGGAAGGGGATCGTATTACTCGTCGTCGAGGCCGGGGACGGGGAAGCGGTTGCTGAGGTGGCGGACCTCGTCGCGGATTTGGGTCATGGCGGCTTCGTCGCCGATGCTGCCGAGGGTGCGGACGATGAGTTTGGCGACCTGCCGCGTGTCCTCCTCGGCCATGCCGCGGCTGGTGATGGCCGGGGTGCCGAGGCGGAGACCGGACGCGGTGCGCGGCGGCAACTGGTCGTAGGGGATGGCGTTCTTGTTGGCGACGATGTCCACGGACTCCAGGGCGCGTTCAGCCTGCCGGCCGGTGATGCCCAGGGGCGTGAGGTCGACGAGCATCAGGTGATTGTCGGTGCCGCCAGCGACGAGGCGCACGCCTGCCTCGGAGAGTTCCTGGGCCAAGACCTGGGCGTTGGCGACGACCTGATGGGCGTAGCGGGCGAAATCGGGCTGGAGGGCTTCGCCGAAGCAGACTGCCTTGGCGGCGATGACGTGCATGAATGGGCCGCCTTGCATGTAGGGAAAGACGGCGAAGTCGACCTTGCGGCCGAGTTCCTCCTCGGTGAGGACCATGCCGCCGCGGGGGCCGCGCAGGGTCTTCTGGGTGGTTGACGTTACGATCTGAGCGTGGGGGAACGGCGACGGGTGGGCGCCGCCGGCGATGAGGCCGGAGATGTGCGCCATGTCCACCATGAGCAGCGCGCCCACGGAATCGGCGATCGCGCGGAAGCGTGGGAAGTCGAGGATGCGGGAATAACTGCTGCAACCGGCGACGATCAGCTTGGGGTTGTGCTCCTTGGCCAAGCGCTCGACCTGATCGTAGTCGATGGTCTCGGTATCGGGGTCCACGCCGTAGGGGACGAACTGGTACAGGTTGCCGGAGAAGTTGACACTGGCGCCGTGGGTGAGGTGCCCGCCCATATCGAGTTGCATGCCAAGCACGGTATCGCCCTGCTCCAGCACGGCGAAGTAGGCGGCCATGTTGGCCTGGGCGCCGCTGTGGGCCTGGACGTTGGCGTGCTCCGCCCCGAAGAGTTCCTTCGCGCGGTCGATGGCGAGGGTTTCGACCACGTCCACGAACTCGCAACCGCCGTAGTATCGCCGGCCGGGGTAGCCCTCGGCGTACTTGTTGTTCATCAACTGCGCCTGGGCTTCGAGCACCGCCTTGCTGGCGTAGTTTTCGGATGCGATCAGGACGATGGAATCGCGCTGTCGGCGATTCTCGTTCTCAATGGCAGCGGCGACGGCGGGGTCGATGCGGTCGAGTACGGTGGTCATTTGGGGTGTCTCCTGATATGGGGTCGGTTATCTTTACGAGAGTCTCAGGGCTCACGGTTTTCGGCGGGTTTGCGTGCCAACCGCATTGCCGGTCAGTAGGGTCGGCGTCAGTTGGGGCCAAGGGTTCCTGGATTCCCACTGTCGCGGGAATGACGGGTTGGTCTGGCGGTAATGACGAGTTGGGTGCGCGGGTGATCAGAGTACCCTGTTGGGCGCAAATGCGTAGATATATGATAACAAATCGACGCAACGGGCCTGTGCGGTTTCAGAATTTGTAGAAATGGTGGCGGATTTCAAAGTCAGCGTCGTGCTGGGAGAACAGGTCCCAGTCGGCTTTGCGGACGGTGAGGTACGAGTCGGCCAGCAGTGGGCCCATGGCGTCGGTGAGGGTGGTATCGGCTTCGAGTTCGTTGATGGCCTCCAGCAGTGACGATGGGAGACGTTTGATGCCCCGCGCGGCCAACTCGTCGGGCGTCAGGCGGGCCGGGTCGGTGTCGATGCAAAGCCCCTCGGGCGGCATCAGGCCCCGCTGGATGCCGTCCAGGCCGGCGGCGATGATGCCACCCAGGGCGATGTACGGGTTGGAGCTGGAATCGGCGGGCCGGTATTCCAGGTTGGTTGAGGCCATCTCCGAACCCCAGAACCGCGACGGTATCCGTACCGCCGCCTCGCGGTTGTCGAGGCCGTAGCAGATGTAAGCGGTGCTCCACGAACCCGGCGAGATGCGGCGGTAGCTGTTCATGCTGGGGCTGGTCAGCAACGTGAGCCCAGGCAGGTGCGCCATGATTCCGCCGATGAATTGGTAGGCCATTTCGCTGATCTGCATGGGATCGTCGGGGTCGTAGAACAGGTTGCGTTCGCCGCCGGCGTCCCACGCGCTGAGGTGGGTATGGTTACCGTTGCCGGCCTGGTCGGGGAACGGCTTAGGGGCGAAAGAGGCGAGCCAGCCGTGCTGCCAGGCGACGTTGCGGACGGTTTCGCGATAGATGATTTGGTTGTCGGCGGCGCGCAGGGCGCCGGAGTGGGTGATGCTCAGTTCCTGCTGGCCGTGTCCCACCTCGGTGTGATACTGCTCCAGCTGCATGCCCTGGGCTTCGAGGGCTTCCACCACGTCGTCAATCACATCCTGCGACGCCGTTGTGCCCAGGGTGGAGTTGTCCAGGCTCTCATCAATCGGGATGAACGCATCGCCCTCGCGCCGCGCCAGGTACCATTCCGGCTCGAAGGCAGCTTGAAAAGTCATCCCCATGGACGCAGCCTTCGCCAGCATCCGCTTTAGGAAATCGCGCGGGCAAGCCGCCCAGGGCTCGCGATCCAGGGTCACCATGTCCGTCAGGACCATCGCCCGGCCGGGCGCATAGGGAATCATGGTAAAGGTATCCAGATCCGGCATCATGCGGAACTCGCCCACCGGGCCCATGCCGTTGACCACCTGCAACTGGTCCATGCCTCCCATGGCCTGGATCGCCGTGGTGGAGCCAATACCCGATTCCAGCCTCCGCTCAAGGCCGGAGACGTGGGTCGCCTTGCCGCGGATGATCCCGCTGCTGTCGCAGTAGGCAAACATCACCAGCCGGACGCCGGAACCGCGCACGATCTGCAGGATTTCGTTGACTTCCATAATCGCACCATCCCTCAGTTATTGGTGGGGCATTGTCGCAAAAAGAGAGGAGAGCGGTGTATGACCGCTCCCCCAACCTTGTGTCATATCCTGGCGGGCAACAGATGGATTTAAGGTGAGATGGGCTCCGGGGCGGGCGTCGGAACAAGGGCATTCCGAATGCTGTCGGCATCTACGTCGGGCGCGATGACGATCGTGGCTGACGCGCCGTTCACAGTGGTAACGGTAACCGAGCGAACCCCGTTATGCACATGGAACTCGCAGGTTTTGATCTCCGCAACGCCTTTCGAGCGGGCGATGCAGTCCATCAGGGCACCGAAAACCGTCGAATCGTAATCTTCCAGAGATATTCTGAGGAACATGACAGCGTCTTCGCCAGTCTCTATCCGATCCGCCGGGTCCCATGGGTAGGTTTTGACTTTGACCATGTCCATCTCCTGAACTTACGGGCCGCGCGCCAAACTACGTGCCAACGTGATGTCCCTCTGCTGAGTGCTCTTGTCTCCGCCGGCCAGCAGGATGATCAACTGCTGTCCCTGTTGCACATAATACACCCTGTACCCAGGTCCGTAGTCGATGCGCAACTCGGAAACGCCTCCGCCGACCGGGCCGACGTCACCGGGGTTGCCCGCCGCGAGACGCGTGATACGGTTGGCGATGCGTAAGCGCGCTTCCCGGTCGCGCAGGCGGTTGAACCAGCGTGTGTACGTTTCGGTGGCGTGGATTTCGTTTGTCATCGGCGCATTGATATGGGGAGCGGCGAATGACCGCTCCCCTCAGCATCGCGTATTTGGTTTACCAGACCGGTGTTTACAGCACGTGGTACATGAGGAGGTGGTCGCGCATGACGTCGGCGGCGAAGTCGTTGTTGACGTCGCGGAGGACGGAGTGGATGTGGTTGGCGCCGTCCTGGCGGTTGTCGTACTCGACGACGAAGTCGCCGCCGTGGAGGCGGTAGTAGTGGGGCTGCGCCCGGTCGACGGGTCCGCCCCAGGCGAGATGGATCTTCTCCAGGCCGCCCTCCCGCAGGGCGGTGAGCTTTTCCTCGGCGAGGTCGGCGCGGATGCGGGTGACGTACTCGCTGGCGAGGGTCATCAGCATTTCGCGCTGGGTGCCGGACATCGCGGTGGCGGGCAGGCCTTCCTCCTTCGGGAGGGACGCGCGGGACGAGTTGAACGTGATGATGTCGGCGGGCGCCTCATCGTAGATGGTGGCGCGGCTCTTCTGGCCGGCGTCGAGGCTGTCCATGAGTTCAAGGGCGATGTCCTGGCTGTCGCCCAGGATGCGGAGGCCCTGCTTGGGTCCCTTGGGAACCTCGGCGGGGTTCGCGCCGAAGAAGAATGGGGTCATGGACAGGACGCGGTCGGCCCAGACGCTGTAATGGAGGGATACGTGGTGTCCTTCCACACGCCAGGCCCAAGGCTCCGCGTCGTTGGCGGGGTCGCCGAATATGGTCCAGGAGTAGAGCAGCGGATCGCGGACGAAGGTAATGAGACCTCGCTCCTGTTCCAGCGGGCCCAGGACGGACTCATGGTCGATGATCAGCTGCGCCTTGCGGTTGGAGTCCTCGGTGAGGCCGGTGGCCATGAGAGCATAGGCCAGCTTGCGCTGCTCTTCGTTCATTTCCCGTAGCAGCAGACCATGGCGGTTCATCGGCGGGGAGTACCAGAAGATCCGCTCGCCGTCGTAGTAACTGAAACTGACAGCGGACTTCTGATTGGCGTCGAGGCTGTTCAGGAGCGCGAGGGCCGCTCCGCGCATTTCGGATGCGGCAGCCGAGTGGGTGTGTGGATGGTCATGGTCATGGGTGTGTGCCGTGGTCATAGCGTGGTCCTCCGTGGGGAATCGCAAAGGGTATACTTAAAATGTGCGACAGTGTATGCGTCGCATTTCGCGGGTGTCAAACTAGGCGCGGCGCTGGGCTGCGGTGCGCACCGACGCAAGGATGCGGCCGTAGGCATTGCAGCGGCATAGGTTGCCGGACAGGGCTTCGCGGATTTCCGCTTCGGACGGGTGGGGGTTGGCATCCAGCAGGGCGCGGGCCGACATGACGAAGCCTGGGGTGCAGAAACCGCACTGGCCGCCGTCCTCGTCCAGGAACGCCTGCTGCAATGCAGAGAGTTCGCCCGAGGCGGCGAGACCTTCCACGGTGAGCACTTTGCGTCCGGAGGCGCGGACGGCGAGTACCTGGCACGCGTTGACCGCGGCGCCATCCAGCAGGATGGTGCAGGATCCGCACTCACCACGGTCGCAGCCGCGCTTGGCTCCGGTGAGGCCCAGCGAATCGCGCAGGACGTCGAGCAGTGACCAGTGGTGCGGCACGGAAATGGCGTGCTCGGAGCCGTTTACGGTGAGGGAGATGTTGGCGGTGTGTAGGCTGGTCATGGTGGCTGGATCGTACAGCAGGGGCGGGAGGTGGGGCAATACGGAGGAAAGACGGTCGTTGACGGCGAACCGGGCCGTGGTTACCATCGCGGGCATGACCACGACTTTTCCATTGCCGTACAACACGGTGGGGCAGAGCGCGCCCCGGCGTGAGTTGCCGGACAAGCTTACCGGCGCGGCCGTGTACTCGGCGGACATTTCGCTGCCGGGGATGCTGCACGGTGTGATTGTGCGGAGCCCGCATCCGCACGCGAACGTGCTGAGCGTGGATGCCTCTGATGCGCTGGCCCTGCCGGGAGTGCGCGCTGTGGTAACTCCAGCGGACGCTCCGGAGACCTGGCTGGCACCCGATATGCCCGTGTTGGATACGCGGGTGCGGTTTGCCGGGGATGAGGTGGCCGCTGTGGCCGCCGATGACCTGGACACCGCTCGCCGGGCGGCTTCGCTGGTACGCGTGGAATATGAGCCGCTGCCCTTTGTGACTGATCCGGTGGCTGCGCTGGAACCGGACGCGCCGCAGATTCATCCCGGCGGGAATCTGGCCATTCCAGAGCCATTGGAATTGGAGCGTGGGGACGTCGACGCGGGGTTTGCCGCCGCCGACATCATCCTGGAGGAGACCTACCATCTGCCGACGCACTCGGCGACGCCGCTGGAGCCCCGGGCCGCGCTGGCGGCATGGGACGGCGACCAACTGACGGTTTGGAAATCTACGCGCGGCGTCCACGTGGACCGAGGGGTGTTGGCGAGCGTACTGAGGCTTGACGCCGGGCGGGTGCGGGTAATTGGGCCAAACATGGGCGGCGGCTACGGCAACAAGGACGAAAGCCGGATAGCCGTGCTGGCGGCGATGCTGGCGCGCCGGGCGTCCCGGCCCGTGCGCATCGAGTATTCGCGGGAGGAGGAGTTTGTTGCGGGGCGCACGCGACACGGTGGACGGATTACCCTGCGGATCGGCGTGACGCAGGACGGAGACATCACCGCCATACACGGCGACGCGATTCTGGACTCTGGCGCGTACCAGGCAACCGCACCGAACGTGGCGCGACGGACGGGACAAGGGATGCTGTACCTATACCGGTGCCCCAACGTGCGTTTCGACTGCAGACCGGTCGCCACCAACAAGCCGGTGGCTGGCAGTTACCGCGCCTTGGGGGCTCCGCAGGGCCATTTCGCGCTGGAGACGCTGATGGATCGGGCAGCGGAGGTCGTGGGGATGGACCCGCTGGCGTTCCGGCTACGCAACCGCGTTCCGCCGGAGGGGCAGGCGGGTCAGCGGGAGACGCCGCCGGACGAGATTGTGGACGGACAGCCTTTGGAGGGTGGAATTCCCTTTTCCAGCAACGGGCTGGAGGAATGCCTGCGCCGGGGCGCCGCCGAGTTCGGCTGGGACGATCCGTTCGAGAACAACGACCCTGACGATCCGTTCATCCGGCGCGGGCGCGGCATGAGCATGATGATCTATCGCGGCGGCGTCGGGTTTGAAGCGGCGGCGGCGCTGTCGATCGACACTGACGGCAAAGTGAGGTTGATCAGCGGTGTCATTGACGTGGGCGAGGGCGCGGTAACCGTGCTGTGCCAGATGGCGGCGGAGGCCATGTCGGTGGGTTATGAGGATGTGCTGCCGCACTTTGCTGACACCGAGGACACCCCCAATGCTCCGATCACCGCCGGGTCCACGGCGACCTTCGGTACGGGGACGGCGGTGTTGCGAGCGGCGGATCAGCTGCGCGCAAGGGTACTGCAAGCCGCCGCGGACCGGCTGGACGCGTCGGCCGAAGAACTGACCATCTCGGACGGGGCGGTGTTGGTGAGCGGCCGTCCGGATCACCGGATCAGCTACGCGGAGTTGGCGCAGGCGGTGGGTCCGGAAACGCTGATCGGGGAGGCGGCGCTGTTTCCCGGCAGCACCGACTACATCGTCAACAGCTTTGGGGCGCACTTCTGCGAGGTGGAGGTGGATACCGCGACGGGACGGGTGCGGATCAACCGGTACGTGGCCGCGCACGATTCGGGGCGCATCATCAATCCACGGACGGCACTTAATCAAGCGGAAGGGGCGATTTCGCAAATGCTGGGCTTCGCCCTCAGCGAGGAACTGATCACGGACACGCCGACGGGGGTTACGCTGAACGGCAGTTACCTGGAGCACAAAAGCCCGACCATCCAGGATTTCCCGAGCATCACGACGATCTTTGCCGACGTGGTGGACCCGGTGGGTCCGATGGGGGCCAAGGCGCTGGGGGAGGTGCCGGCCGTGGGAGTCGCGCCGGCGATTGCGAACGCCCTGTACGATGCCATCGGGGTGCGGTTCACACGGTTGCCGATCACGCCGGACCGGGTGCTGGACGCGCTGGGGCGGCGGGAGGATACTCCCGCCGCAGGGATACCGTCAGAAGACGCCCCGCCAAGTGGTTAGAGAGGTCCGCCCCAACCAAATCGTAATGCGGGTACTGGTATAAGTTCTTGTGCTACCGGATCAACTGCCAATTTGAAGAATTCAAGCGTCGTCGCACCAAGCAGAAAGTGGCGGTCCGGCCCAAAGATTACTGGGCAGATTCTGGTCGTATCGCCAATGCGAATGGCCGCTTCGCCGTAGCTACGCACATCGGTCTCGCCATTGGCATACCGGCACGGATACGTCCCTTCGGGTTCAATATGCAGTTCTTCGAGCAGGGATGCCGGAAACATGGAATCCGACGCACCAGTATCGACGACCGCATCTACGGGACGCAAATCTCCACCTGGTATCGCAGGGTGGCCAATATGAACCGGTACGCTGAAATAGCCCATCATGCTCCCCGTGGTCGGCATTTGATTGGTAACTGGTGTTGCATAAGTTTTGAAATCAGAGTTGAGGGGAGGTTGACGTATATCATTGTGCCATAGACATGTCAATGATGACACTCACGGTTTGAGAAATCATTCAGCACGACCGCCCTGGCGCATTTGAAATACTATATAGCCATGCGCACGGGTATAGATGAGGACTGCCAATGACGTTTCGACTGGTTCAAGCGACTTCTCTGGCGGAGGCTTGCGCACTGCTTTCCGATGCACCCGACGCCGTTCCGGTGGCCGGCGGGACTGACCTGTTGTCCGAGATTCGGGATGGGACTGCGATGCCGGACGTGCTGGTTTCGTTGGATTCGATCGCCGATGCCGGGATGAATGGGATCGTCGATACCGCGGACGGTGGGTTGCGCATTGGGGCGTTGGCGACGATTGCGGAGATTGCCGACCACGACGGCATCCACGAGCGTTACGCCGCGTTGTGCCAGGCTGCTGCCGGGCTGGCGACGCCGCAGGTGCGGAACCTGGGCACGCTGGGCGGGAATCTGAACCAACGGCCCCGTTGCTGGTACTACCGGCATCCGCTGACGGTGTGCCTGAAGCGCGGGGGCGACCGTTGTTTCGCGGTGCAGGGGGTTGGCAAGTACCTTTGCATCACCGGCGGGGACCGGTGTTTCATCGTGCATCCATCGGACGCGGCGGTGGCGCTGGCCGCTTTGGGGGCGTCGGTGACCATCGCTGCGAGCGACGGGCAGCGAGATGTTCCAATCGAGGAGTACTTTGTGGGTCCCGACGTGGATTTGATGCGGGAGAATATTTTGCGGCCTGGAGAACTGTTGACGGCGGTGACGCTGCCGCCGGCACCCGTGGGTCAGCGCAGCGTTTACCTGAAGGCGCAGGAACGGGAGTCTGGTGATTTTGCGCTGGTGAGCGTGGCAGCGGCTTTGACCATCAGCGATGCCGTGGTAGCGGACGCGTCGGTGGTACTGGGCGGCGTTGCACCGACGCCGTACCGAGCCAGTGGCACGGAGGAGTATCTGCGAGGGCGAGCGGCAGCGGATGTGGACACCGCCGCGGCTGGGGCGGTTGCCGTTGCGGACCCGCGACCATTGCCGGACAACGCTTACAAGGTGCCGATGGCGGCGAACCTGGTGAATCGGGCAATTGCGGTGCTGCTGGGTGGTAATTCCTGACGACCGCTGGATCCGAACAGGGGTAGGCTGCTGCAATGTGGGCGGGATGCGCCGGTGATAACGGAGCCCTGCTGCCGACGCACTCTGCGGTCGGACGTTAGGAGCCGTCGAGCAGACCTGGCGATAGTTTTGCCACCCCACGCGCTGTCATCCGGCAGGGTAAATCCAACGTCGCTTACGGGATAGATTTTCTGGATTACCGCTTGGCGCCGGAATGACAGATCAACTCAGGAAAGGGTCTCCTCAAGCCTGCTGCCCTACCCACGACACTGGTTCCGTACTATACTGCCGACGGCGACGGTGGGGCGAGTTATGTAACCACCGGGCCGTACACATCCCACATCAGCGATCTAAGGAGGCGTTATGACGCAGCCCGCAGCCCGAACCGTAATGCAGGAAATTTCCCCCAAGCTGGCCGAGTTGTCGGCCGACGTGCTGTTCGGAGACGTTTGGGAGCGCCCCGAACTCTCGAAGCGCGACCGCAGTTTGATCACCGTGGCGACGCTCACCGCGCTGTACCGCACCGACCAGCTTCGCGGACACATCGGCCGCGCGCTGGACAACGGCGTGACCCGCGACGAGATCTCCGAGGTAATCGCGCACATGGCGTTCTACGCCGGCTGGCCGGTTGCCGCGAATGCCGTTCGCGTGGCCAAGGAAGTGTTTGACGAGCGCGGCGTCTAGATACCAGCGCAGCCCGTCGATTTCCCCTCTCAGACCCATGGAAAGGGTCGGCTTGAGAGGGCGACCATTCACTCTCACCCCAGCCCTCTCCCATCCAGGGAGAGGGAATATTAAACAGGAGGCAATGTCATGCCCAGAATGACCGGCGCCCGATTTCTCGCGGAAACACTGCGCGAGTACGGTGTAACGCACGTTTTCTTTGTCCCGGCGATCATCCGCCGCGCCCTCGTCGAGATGGAGGATGTAGGCATCCAACGGATCATCTCCCACGGTGAGAAATCGGCGGCGTACATGGCCGACGCGTACGCGCGGGTGACCGGCAAGCCCGGGCTTTGCTTCGCGCAGTCCGTGGGAGCGGCCAACCTGGCCGCCGGATTGCAGGATGCGTACCTGGGCGTTTCGCCGGTGATCGCGATCACCGGACACCGGCCGCCGATGCACCGGCACAGGAACTCGTACCAGGAGATCGAGCATTCCAAGCCGTTTGCCTCGGTCACCAAGTACAGCGCCGAGGTCGAGACGGTGGAGCAACTGCCCCACCTGCTGCGGCAGGCGTTCCGCGAGGTTACGACGGGACAGACGCTGCCGGCGCACCTGGACTTCTCGGGCATCTCCGGAGACGTGATCACGGACGGCGAACTGGATATTGACGTGATCGTGGAAGAGCCGTTCACCCAGCGGCCGGCGTTCCGTCCCGAGCCGGAGCCGGAACGAGTCCGTGAGGCGGCACGGATACTGTCGCAGGCGGAGCGTCCCGTGATTGTGGCCGGCGGCGGCGTGACGGCGTCTGGTGCCGAGGCCGAGGTGGTGCGACTGGCTGAGATGCTGAACATTCCGGTGGCCACGGCGCTGAACGCCAAGGGCTGCATACCCGAGAATCACCCGCTGTCGGTCGGCGTGGTGGGCAGCTACTCGCGCTGGTCCGCCAACCGTGTGGTGTCCGAGGCCGACCTGGTGCTGTTCATCGGGAGCCATACGGGCAGCCAGGTGACGCTGGACTGGAGGCTGCCGGCGGAGGGCACGCCGACCATCCAGATCGACATCGACGCCAGCGAACTGGGCCGGTCGTATGCCGGCGGATACGGGCTGCTGGGCGACGCCAAGCGGACGCTGGAACGGCTCATCGACGTACTGGAGCCCACCGGCGGCAACGCCGGCTGGGTGTCGCAGGCACAGGAGCACGTGCAGAACTGGCGGGATGAGCACGAGGATGTGCTCAATTCCGACGCCGTTCCGATTCGGCCTGAGCGGCTTTGCCAGGAACTGACCAACTTCCTGCCGTCGGACGCAGTTTTGCTGGCCGACACGGGCCACGCGGGCATCTGGACGGGCAGCATGGTGGAAATGCACCACCCCGACCAGTCATACCTGCGGGCCGCGGGTTCGCTGGGCTGGGGGCTGCCGGCCGCGCTGGGCGCCAAGTGCGGCGTGCCAGACCGCCCGGTGGTGTGCTGGACCGGCGACGGCGGCATGTGGTACCACATCGGCGAGCTCGAGACCGCAGTGCGCTATGGCATCAACGCGGTGATCGTGGTGCACAACAACGGCGGCCTGAACCAGGTCCGGCGGGGCGACGAGTCCGCCTCCATCGGGCGCGAGGGCGGCAATCCTGACGAACTGTGGCGGTTCACCGACACCAACTTCGCGCAGATTGCTGAGTCCATGGGCGCGTTGGGCATCAGGGTGACCGATCCGAACCAAATCAACTCCGCGCTGGACCAGGCGGTGAGCGCGAACCGCCCGACGGTGGTGGACATCGTCAGCGACGGGGACGTTGCCGCCGCGCCGCCATGGGGACCGTAGTCATACCCGAGCTACGCGGGGTCTCGGAGGTATGGTCAACGATCCGGTTGACCATACCTCCGATCAGTTGTGGCCGAGCGCTAGGGCTTGGTACCCACCGCGCAGTGGAACGGCGTCGATATGAAGAAGGTGCCGTCGGACTCCGCCTGCGCGACGGCCGTTCGCCATTCTTCGGCTTCCTCGGGAGTCAGCGTGGGCAGGATGCCTCCCTGCAGGAACCGGAGGCGTATCGGCTCTGAGAAAGTGCTGATGAACGGGAACATCCTGGTATCTTCCAATCCCAGTCCCGCAAAGCGGCGATAGAGGGACGAATCGTCGCAACCGTCGGGATGGCCCGGGTCGTCAACCCACGGCGGCGACTCTATCCTGGCCTTCAAGGCTGGACTCAAGGACAGGTTGACCCACCGGTTCATGTCGTGGGCGTGGCCCAAAACCGCGATCCTTCCGCCCGGTTTGGCGACCCTCACCATCTCCGGCAGCATGCGGTCCGCGTTGACGCGCTGGATCACGGTGCTGGAAAAGACCACATCCGTGCTGTTGTCGTCGAAAGGCAGGGACTCGGCGCTGCCCTCCCTGAAACTGACCACATTCTCCATACCGTCACGCCGGGCGATTTCCGCCGCCTCCCGGAGGAAGAAAGCATTGACGTCCACGCCGGCTATCGGGTTGGCGTTGCCCGTCTGGCGAGCCACCCATCGGCATAGCACGCCGGTGCCGCAGCCGACTTCGAGGACGCTTTCGCCGGGTTGGATCGCCGCCGCGGCGATGAGGCTACCCACCGCGGACAGGTAGCCCGGCGTGCGTCCCCTGGATTCCAGGCTGGCGACCATGCCCAAAGCGGGTCCGGTCAGGGTCACCACGCAGTACCGTTCGGTTAGAGCCGCAACGACGGGGTCCCACTGGGCGGGCGCCGCGCCAAGGGGGAGCAACACCAGCGCCGGCCCCGAACCCGCGACCTTGTAAAAGACGCCGCCAACCTCGCCGTCCTGAACCGGATGAGAAACGGCGGATGGTCCACCCTTGGCGCCGTTACCGGCCAGAAAGTCCAGCATCGGTCCGGCGAAATCGTTGCCGCGCTCGGCCGCGATGTCGGCATAGTTATTTGCGTACACGTAATCCGGCAGGGTGACCATCGACGCCGAGGGGAGACCAGCCATGTTGCGGTTGATGGTCTCCGTCGCGCCGCCCCGGTCGCCGTTGAACACCAGCAATCTCGCATCCAGACTGGCCAGCGCCGACGCGTCGAAACCCAGGGGGCAGACCAGGGTCAGGGAAGCGACCGAATCGGGGAACCTGGCCACCATCCCGTACCAGTCGTTCAGATTGCGAGAAGCAAAGTGGGCCCGTTCGATGCCCAAACGCCGCAAAACCTCAACTATTCTCTCTTCAACGGGAGTGTCGATCTGGGTGGTCATGTCTCTCCCTCCGGTCGCTGATTCACATGCTCAACGTACGCGTTGTCCTCTGCATTTCGCATTCGGACTGGGCGGTCCACTACAGGGATAGTAGCACCATTACGACGGGAGAGTGGCATGAGCCTGTCGGGGGGCGGTGCGTTGAACGAGGGAGGACCGCTTCGGTTATTCGGTTGTCGCCCGCTGGATGAATTCTCGGGCGGCCGAGTAGTTTCGGGCTCCGCTGCGCCTGATGGGTGGCACGACGTAGCAGTCCTCGACGCCGGCCTCCCGCAAACGCTGCCAAACATCCAGAGCGATGTCGACGCCGGAGCGGCCGTTGGCGAGATCGTCGGTTACCCACCGGGGCACGCTGGCGAAGGAGACACCGTCAGGTTCCATGAGCCCGACGCCGTAGAAGACAGGCGTGGTGAATCTCATGCCGGCGGTGCGGGCGCAAGCGTCGGCGAATCGTGCCACATCGGCGGGATCGAACACGGGTTGGGTGATGAGGAAGTGCGCGCCGGCATCGACCTTGCGGGCGGCCAGGCGAGCCTCACGGTCGATGCCTCGCCCCAGGTCCACGGTGGCGCCGATGCAGAAATCGGTGGGGGCGCGCAACGAGCGTCCACGATAGTCGACGCCCTGGTTGAGGTTGGCTACCGCCGCGATGAGTTCGGTGGACCGATAGTCATTGACGGGCGACGCCAAATCCTCCGGCCCGAGAGGATCGCCGGCGACCACGACTACGTTCTCCAAGGAGAGGGCCTGGGCTCCCAGCAGCAGGGACTCAAGGGCGAGGCGGTTCATGTCTCGCGTTGCGAGGGTGAAAATTGGATCTGCGCCGCAACGGTCCCGCAGGACGGCGGCGGTGGCCACGGAGTTGACCCGCACCGCGCGGCCGGGGTTGTAGGCCGCCGACACGAACTGCGCGTTGTGGGGCGGCGCGGGTATGTCCTCAGGGCGACCGGAGCGGGGCGGCGAGTAGTCGCAGATGAAGCACGGGCGGCCGGTTACGGCACGGCGTTGGTCAACCACCTTCGCCATGGGATCATTCAAGCGCAGGGCGAGCGACCGGGCGCGGGCTGGATCTGTTAGCCGCCCAGTTCTTCCAGGTACTCGCGGAATCGGGCAATGGCCTGCTGCTCGGACCTGCCGACGTAGTAGCGGATGCCCTGGACGTATTCCACGACGTCGCGGGGGAGCATGAGCAGTTCGTCGCGGGGCTCGTTCAGGTGGTAGAGGCCGTCCACGCCCTCCTCGAGGCCGACATACAGCGTATCTTCCAGGATCGCCTTTTCCCGGCTATCCATATCCTTGCGCATGACCCACTGGCTGAATACGAACGGGAGGTTGGTCCACTGGGACCACTCGGAGCCGAGGTCGAAACGGTGTGCGAATCCACGGGTGCCTCGACGGCGACGCAAAGCACGGTTTCCGATCAGGAGGAAGGCGTCGAAAGTTTCGTCGGGACGGATTACGTCGCCGGGACGAATGGCGAACTCGCCCGGTTCGAGGCCGTATTTCCGGCGCAGGAGTACTTCCAGCAGTTTTGCGGCGGTCACATCCTCGTCGGATATGCCGATGGTGACGCCGCCCAGCTCTTCCATGGGGAATTGCGAATACAGAGCAACGCTAACCGCCCGACTCTGGGTGGAGAAGCAGAACCCGCTGACCGGTTCGAAACGGTCCTCGAGTCGAAACACGTCGGACAGGTGGGCCGGACCGGCGTCAAGTTCCCCGTTGGCAAGGGCTTCGCCGAGTTGTCGGGGCGTGGTTAGGCGCAACTCGATTCCCCGTCGCTCCATGTCGAAGTAGAAGGGTTCGCTTTCCAGGTACGGCACACGGCCGACTTTGATGGGCATGGTACAGCCACCGCGTTTCTTCGGGATAATCGGCAACGACTCGCAGCGCGCTGCACTATCCGAGTGAGCGTTGCGACGGTAAGATTGTAGGCCGGGCCGCAACGACGGTCAAGGACGGACCTCGTCGCCAGGGGCACGCAGTCTACTGGAATTGTGCGTGCCGCTTCTGCGCACGGCCGATGAGTCCCAAATCGGGCGCAGCACGTATAGAGACAGCGAAACCAAGTACACAGGAACGCAGAACGTGAAAAATACAACAGCCGTCATGGTCGCGCTGGTCGCAGCCGTGGGATGCATCGTAGCGGCGATTGCTGCCGGGCAAGTGACCGCGCAAGACGCCGTAACCGTCAACCAGCAAGGAGTGGAGAACCATTTTCCGGATGGCCTCCGCTTCTTCATTGACGCCGAAAGCGCGAGCCAAATCGACGAGATACGGGTGTACGTGCGCAAGTTGGGACAGTCCAGCCGCACGACATATCGGGCAGTTGAGTTCGAGCCGGGAAACGCGATATCGGGGGAAGCGCTGTTCCAGAGCAAAACGTCAAACGAGTACATCCCGACCGGCACGCGGCTGGAATACCATTTCGACATCCGGACCGCCGACGGATCAAACTTTCAGACCGAGCCGGAAACCATCGTCTATCTGAATACCGACCTGAACTGGGATTCGAAATCGTCGGGTCTGATCGACGTTTATTACTATGAGTACGACGAGTTGTCGGAGATACGGGCCGAGGCGGTTTTGCAGGTCGCCGCAGAAACCTACGAGTTTATGAGGCCGATCCTCGGCGTGGAGCTCAGAGAACCCATGAGCATCGTGGTCTACTCTGACTATGATCACATGCGGGAGGCGCTGAACCCGTCCTCGCAGGTGGCGGCCCGGCATCTGCGGACGTTGGGTAAGGCATTCTCCAACGAAAGAACGCTGCTGGTGGATGGCTCCAGGGACGCCGGAGTGGGCGACAATACGCTGACAACCACAGCCCACGAATTCACACACCTGCTGGTGGCCGACGCGTCGGGCAGCGCGTACTCACAGGTCCACGCGTGGCTCAACGAAGGCCTCGCGGTGTACTCGGAGCGTCAACCCGGCAACGAATACGAACGTTTCATGCGGAACGCGATCTTCAACGACCGCGTGCCGCCGCTGGTCGGCCTGCGAACGTTCGCCGGCACGCCCCAGGAAACCCTGCGCGCCTATGGTCAAGGGCATGCGGTAGTTTCATACATGCTGGCCGCGTACGATCCCGTGCTGATGAAAGAGTTGTTCGTCAACCTCCGCACGACGTACAACTTCGGGAAAGCGCTGTCGGCCTCCTACGGAGTAACGGTACCCGAGTTGGACAACGCCTGGCGGGAGAGCGTGGGCCTGGCTCCCCGGGATCTGTCGACACCACCGCCGCCACCGTTGCAGGTGCTGCCAACGCGCAGGGCCCAAGCGCCGGCGGAGGCTCCGGCGTCGACCGAACCGGCCCCCGCGGCAGCGGCTCCGGCGGCGACGGCACAACCGACACCAACCGCGGCGCCGGCCCCGACCTATACTCCCGCGCCGCCGCCAACCCCAGCCGCACCGGCCGGAGGCGGATGCGGAGCGGCGCCGGAGCAGTCCGGCACAGTTCCTGCCGAGTTGGCATCCCTGATGTTGCTGGGCGCACCGGTTGGGCTGATCGCGCTGGCAGGGTTCAGACGAGGTCGGCGTCGAATCGACAACGATTGAGCGGTCGAGGCGCGTACAATGACACCCGCGCCACCGGCAGACTCAAATGGCGCTCACAATAAAGGGAGGAACCATGCGCGCAGTCTGGTATGAGGAAAACGGGGACGCTTCGGTGCTTCAGGTGGGCGAGATGCCAGACCCTGAGCCGGGGCCCGGCGAGGTGCGCGTTCGCGTGGTTACCTCAGGCGTGAATCCGTCGGACTGGAAGCGACGACAGAACGCGGGCCCGGGTACTGCTTTCCCACGGGTGATACCCAACCAGGACGGCGCGGGAGTGATTGACCAGGTGGGAGAGGGCGTGCCGGAGTCCCGTATCGGGGAGCGGGTGTGGCTCTACCAGTCGCAGTTCGGACGGCCATTTGGAACCGCCGCCGACTACACGGCGCAGCCGTCCAACCGGGCGGTTCCGCTGCCGGACAACGTGGACTTCGCGCTGGCGGCAGGGCTGGGCGTGCCGGCGCTGACGGCGCACCGGTGCGTGTTCGCCGACGGGCCGGTGGCCGGCAAAACGGTGCTGGTTCCCGGAGGCGCGGGAGCCGTGGGCAACATGGCGTTGCAGATGGCGCGAATCGGCGGCGCGGCCAACATCATCAGCACGGTGAGCGGAGACGCCAAGGCGGAGATTGCGCGGCAGGCGGGAGCGCACCACACCGTGAACTACCGCACCGAGGATACGGCGGCGCGGATCCTGGAGTTGACGGGCGGTGAGGGAGTTGATCTGATCGTGGAGGTGGACTACTCCGGGAATTTCGCCGTGAGCCAGCGGATCATCAAGAGGAGCGGCGCCATCACGATTTACGCGGCCGGAGATGGGCCAGCGCCGCCATTCCAGTTTCCGGTGAGCAACGTGAACGTGCGGCACGTGCTGGTGTACGATATGCCGGAGGACGCGAAGACCGTCGGCGTGGACGACACTAACCGGTGGCTGGCGTCGGGCGAACTGGTGGGGATGGATGGCCCACACTTCCCGCTGGAGGACACGGCCGGGGCGCGCGAAGCGGTACGGGCCGCGACGGTGGGCAAGGTCGTGATTGACGTGTCGGGCGGATAACCCAAACCGGAGGCGGCGGCGCGCGTCGCGAGACTGGTTCGGTGCGCTGGACATGAAACAGCGCGTTGGGTCCGCGACAGCGCGTGGATGCAACGGACGGAAGCCGCGCGGCAAAAGCCCAATGCGGCGTTGCTTATCTGCCAGACAAGTTAGCGGTTTTCGTAGCGGGCGGGGCGTTCGACAATGGCGCGTTCCAGTGCGACCTTGAGGCGTTCGCTAAAGAATCGGCTGGTGGAGGAGACGATGCGGTGCTCCTGGCGGTCTTCCCGTTTGGCGGGCAGGGTCACGATGACGTGGTAGACCTTGAACTTGTTGGAGCGGATGCGGTTCCCCCACCAGGTTACGGCGACGGCCACCAGCACTACGAATATTCCCATGGTGAGCCAGGCGCCGGCGAATCCACCGACTGCGGCCACGGCGATACCGATGATGCCGCCGCCGCCCACGGTGCGCCACCAGCCGATGGGAGGCCGGTCAGACTCCTCCTCAACGACCTCCATCTCCACTGACAGAATGTCCTCGATGCGGTATTCCTTGCCGTCCGGTGCAACGAAGCGTTCGTAGGTGACCAGCGTTCCGTGCTCCTTGAGCAGCACGCGATCCTTGGATACCACCATGATGGATACGCTCCGTGCCTTGCAGCGCTGACGATTCTGGATTCCGGCCCCGTATCAAGCACGGGGTGACGTTCTTTCGCCGGAATGACGGTGTAGGGGTTACTGGGCCGTGGTGCCGCCGTCGATGACCAGTTCGGAGCCGGTCATGAAGGACGACTCATCGGATGCCAGGAATACGATCCCGTAGGCGATATCGTCGGCGTTGCCCACGCGCCCGATGGGGATGCGCTCGTTGATCCAGGCGAAGTGGCGCTCGTTATCGTAGCTGCGGGTGGTGAGAGGAGTATGGCAGTAGCCGGGGTGAATGGAATTGACGCGGATGTTATCGCCAGCGTACTGCATGGCCGCAGACTTAGTCAGCAGTCGGATCGCGCCCTTGGCGGCATGGTATGCGGTGGAGGTGGGACTGCCGACCAGTCCGTAGATTGACGAGATGTTGACGATGGAACCGCTGCCGGCTTTCAGCATCTCGGGCACGCCGTGCTTGATGCCCAGGAAGGTGCCCTTGGCGTGGACGTCGATCTGGCCGTCCCAGGCTTCCTCGGTGGTTTCCTCGACGGTGTAGCGGGCGCCGGTGCCGGCGTTGTTGACCAGGACGTTCAGGGTACCGTGGGCTGATACGGTGGCGGCGACGGCGTCGATCCAGTCCTGTTCGCTGGTGACGTCCAGCTTGACGAAGGTGGCGTCGCCGCCGGCCGCGCGGATCTGCTCGGCGGTGCGTTCACCGTTTTCGGTGTTGATGTCGCCAAGCACGACCTTTGCGCCTTCCTGGCAGAACATCCTGGCAGCCGCGCCGCCGAATCCCATCAACTCACCCTCGACACCGCTGGCCGCTCCGCTGATCAACGCCACTTTGCCTTCCATCCGCATTGCCTGACCTCCTGTACTGACGCCGGACTTGACCGTCGGGCGGCATTATAGCAGGCGAGCAGGCACGTTCAGGCGGGCCTCGAGGGCTTGCGGGAGGGGAGTATAATGCTGCCCAGCGGCCCCCTGACACGAGCGTGGGGTTGCAGAGGAGGAATGTCCAGATGCCCGACTACTTCACGGAGGTGGATGTCCTCCGCAACGGCGATTCGGCCGGCAACGGCATGACGCTGCGCCTGACCGACTCCCACGGCCGAACGATTCACACCGTGGCGGTGCCGCAAGAGGGACATTCGCACACCGGGCCAACCTGGGCGTACATCTTCGAGAATGAAGGGTTGACGCTGATTGACCCGGGAGCCGAGGCGTCATTTGAACTGCTGCGAACCGGCATGGCGCTGGGTGGCCTTGAGGTTGGAGACATCGAGCGGGTGATCATCACGCACGGGCATGCCGACCACGACGGCGGCGTGGCGCGGGTGATTGAGCAGTCGGGCGCGGAGTTGTGGGCGCACGACATTTACCAACCGCTGCTGCCTTTTGATCCGCGCGACCTGCAATTCATGGCGTCGTCGCCCATTCACCAGGCGATGTGGGAAACGGCGAAGGCCAACGGTTTCAGCCCGTCCAACTCGGAGGAACGCGAGCGATACATGGCGTCGCGCAAGACTCACCAGGTGGGGCATCACATCGCGCACGGGGAACAGCAGGGTGAGCTCAAGTACATGCATGCCCCGGGCCATTCGCCCGACGAGATCTGCGCGGTGATCGACAACGGGCCGGGCAGCGGAATGGTTTTCACCGGCGACCACGTGCTGCCGGAGATCAGCCCGCACCCGACGATGAAAACGGCATTCAACGGGCCAGTGCTCAACAGCCTGCCGATCCACTACCAGGATCCGGACGATTCATTTGGATTGCTGACCTACCTGCGGTCGCTACAGCGGGTGGCGGACCTGGGGCCGGAGGTGGCAGTGCTGCCGGCGCACCGGCTGTACAACAACCACAAGTTCAACTTCCAGACCACGCAGCGGGCGGCGGATTTGATCCGGTTCCACGCGCGCCGGTTGGGTCGCATCCTGGTAACGGCCGGGCCGGAACCGCAGCCGCTGGAGGACGTGACGCGGCAGACGTTCGAGCGGCGCAAGCTGGAGGGCGGCAACTTCTTCGCAGCGCTGACCGAGGTGGTGGCGCATATCGAGTTGCTGGAGGACTCCGGCGACCTTGAGGTTACGGACGACCACAAGCTGCGACGGACGGGACGAGAGAACTACCAGGATCTGCTGCGGGCGTTGTGAGGGTCGGTCCCGCAATTATGTGAGGTTGCAGCACGGTGTTAGGTCTGATCGGAGAGGCTCTCGTTGTAGTCCTGCTCGGATGTGCGACGATACTATGCGTCGCATTGATCATAGCGGTTGTAAAGCTTGCGCCGCCGTTGTTGCGGTCAGCACGAAATTTGGACAAGATTTCCAGTGATGTCGCCGCCGTGTCTCAGGACATAGCCCAAGATCTCGCTAAAACCGCGCACAATGCGGCCACCGCATCAGAAAACGCTGTCGGGGCATCCGGCAATATGTTGTCAGCGACCAACGATTTTGCTGATGCAACGGCTACTTTAGCAGCTGTCTCACGGACAGATATCCGAGCAATCCTAACCCTGGTTGCCAATGGTAATATCGGAACCCTAAAGGACTTGGCCGGTTATTTTGCAGAAAACATACCTCAAGCCGCTGCGCGTGTGGGTTCTATATTCCGCCGGGGCGGGGGATGAACCAACGACTACAAATGCGCGGCCGTATTGAAACAACACCGAGGTGATCGCAATGTCTCTGGAAGGTAAGGTAGCTTTGGTCACGGGAGCAGGGCGTGGGATGGGACGGGCCACAGCGCTGGCATTGGCGGGCGAGGGGGCCGACGTCGCGGTTACGGACATCATGGCGGACAATGTTGAGGAAACGGCGACCGACGTTCGGGCATCCGGGCGGCAGAGCGTGGCGATTGCGGCGGACATCGGCGACGGCGACGACATCGACCGGGTGATCGCCGAGGCGGTGAGTTCGTTGGGTCGGGTGGACATCCTGGTTAACAACGCGGGGGTTACGCGCTACCTGGACATCATGGACATCACCGAGGCGGACTGGGACCGCATCCACCGGGTCAACGCACGCGGAGCATTTTTCGTGATGCAGCGGACGGCGCGGCAGATGATCGACCAGGGCAGCGGCGGGCGCATCGTGAACATCGCGTCCATCGCAGGCAAGGGCTACCGTGGCACGTCCAACGCGGCGTATGCGGCCAGCAAGGGCGCGGTGATCTCGATGACGCTGATCGCGGCGCATCAACTGGCGCGCTACGACATCAACGTGAACGCCATCTGCCCGGGCTCAACCATCACCGCGATGTCCACGAGCACGATGGAGCAGCGGGCGGCGGATGCCGGGCTATCGGTTGACGAGTTGCAGGCACAGCGGGCGTCGAACATACCCATCGGCCGGGCCAACGAGCCTGAGGACATCGCGGCGATGGCGGCGTTTCTGGCGAGTCCGGGCGCGCGCAACATCACCGGCCAGACGATCAACGTGGACGGCGGGCTGGTGATGCACTAAAAACTCACCAGGTCGATCCGATCCCCGTAACGACGGAAGTCCGCGGTGTTGAACGTGAGCAACCTTCGCTCCCCATGGGCAAGCATAGTTGCAACGATATTGGCGTCGTGAATCTGTTTTCCGCCCACCGCGATGCTGCGGCAAAGGGCGACCAGTAATTCGGTCACGGCCGGACCATCCTCTAGAACCTGGAAGTGGCTGGTAAGCCTATCCACGTCATCGAGGGCATTCTCGCGGGTAATGGCGATTGGCCAAGTCTGCGGTCGGGTTACGACAGCCAAGTATTCACGCACGACCTGGCGACTGATTCTCAAAGGCTCGTCTGCCCGAATGGCTTGTTCCAGCCGTGTCCTCGCGACGATGTGATCGGGGGCTTCCCGGACGCGTGCGTGTACCAGGACGTTGGTGTCGATAAACATCCGGCAGGTTAAATCCTGTCTTCGTAGATTTCCTCGCGGCTCAGACCGAGTGATTCGGGCCACGCCCCTGCTCGATGCACTGGCCACATGTCGTCGAGATTCATCCTGGATGGAGCGCCGGATTGTTTTTGCCTGAATAACAGCGTTTCCGTATCCATATTGACGTGCGCCGTTTCCCATCCGGCAACGCTCCAAGAACGGGAGTGGCTGTGTCCGTGACCGTCTGTTTGGTTCGCCCACCACGGCCGGTGGATACGCGCGGACGGTGGAAGCGCGAAACCAAGAATAGTTTCAATTTCGTCGAATGACGTCCTCCACTCAGGGCCGCTGAGCGAACAAAGATGCGCATACAGCTTCCGATATTTCCCACGGAAGGCTATTTCCCGGTGCTTTCGGCCGCGGTCCATCGTCATTCCCGCCATCAGGTTGCGGTCTCCATTTCAAGAACTCGACGGATACTATTCTAGTTGGTTGCCATTCTTATGCAAACCATCTCCTGGTTTTCTGCGCTTTGCGTGCATGGGCTGAATCATGTCCAACTGGCCAAACCATTGCGCTTGCGCCGTCCTAACTGCGTGTATATGATGGCGGCGGAACTCGATACGCTGCCGGCACCGTGGCCATGGTTAACGGCAATCGCGGCGGCGAAAGGAGCAAATCAGGTATGAAGTATGACTACATTGTGATTGGAGCCGGGTCGGCGGGGTCGATCATCGCCAGCCGGTTGACCGAGGACCACAACACCCATGTCCTGCTGATCGAAGCGGGGCCCGACTATCCGGAGTTTGAGCACCTGCCGGAAGAGGTCAAGTTCGGGTACAACACCGAAATTGACATTATGGTCAGCGACCACAACTGGCAGTTCGTGGGCAAGGGCACCGACACGTCCCACGAGATCATGGTGCCGCGCGGCAAGGTCACCGGCGGTTCCAGCGCCATCAACGGGCAGGTGTTCCTGCGCGGCGTACCGGAGGACTACGACGGTTGGGCGTCCGAGGGCAACGACGAGTGGGGTTACACCAAGCTGCTGCCCATCTTCCGCCGCATCGAGACCGACACCGACTACGGGAACGACGACTTCCACGGCGGCGAGGGGCCCATCGTGATGCACCGCTTCGCCCGCGAGACGTGGCTGCCGGCGCAGAACGCCTTCAGCGCGGCCTGCGTGGCCGCCGGGTTCCCCGAGACCTGGGACCACAACGCTCCCGATTCCACCGGAGTCGGGCCGACGCCTTTCAACAACCCCAACGGCATCCGGATGAGCACCAACCTGGGGTACCTGTCGGAGTCTCGCCACCGGCTGAACCTGACGATCAAGGCCAACTGCCACGTACACCGAATTATTTTTGACGGGAACCAGGCCACCGGCGTGCAACTGGAATCGGGCGGCGAGGTATTCACCGCCGAGGGCGAGGAGATCATCCTGAGCAGCGGGGCCATTGGCTCGCCGCACATCCTGATGCTGTCGGGCGTCGGGCCGGCGGACCACCTGCGCGAGATGGGGATCCCGGTGATCCAAGACTCTCCAGGCGTGGGCCAGAACCTGCGCGACCATCCCACTGTGTGGTGCACCTGGCGAACGAAGCCGGAGGTTGAGCTGGACGGGTTCGCCCCGCGCTCGCAGCTGTGCCTCCGCTACACCGCCGACGGTTCGGACCTGCGCAACGACATGAAGATCAGCATGCAGTCGTTCGCCACCGAGCGGATCAACAAGGGCGGCGACCGCATGGTGCCGCTGGGCATTCGGATGAGCACCGGCATCCAGCTGGCGGCCGGCGCGGGGCACATGCGCCTGCAGTCCACGGACCCATACCAGCAGCCGTTCCTCGACTACAACTACCTTCAGGAAGAGTCGGACCGGGTGCGGTTGCGGGACTCGGTGCGCCTGTGCATGCAACTGGCCGACCATCCCGATTTCAAGAACCTGATCCAGGAATGCATTGAGCCTCCAGCGGACGCCCTGGAGAGCGACGATGCTCTGGACGCCTGGGTAGCTCGCGAGGTGACGACGTCGCAGCATATTTCCGGGACCTGCAAGATGGGGCCGGACAGCGACCCCATGGCGGTGGTTGACCAGTTCGGGCACGTGAAGGGCATCACCAACCTGCGGGTGGCCGACGCCAGCGTGATGCCGGACTGCATCCGGGCCAACACCAACGTCACGTCGATGACGATTGGCGAGCGCGTCGCCGAGTTCATCAAGGAAGGACGTTAGCGACCACCGGTGAGCAAAACAGGGGCGAATGAATATTCGCCCCTACGCAACGTAATTTGAGCCATGCCTCCGGCACGGAAATGGGAACGGACTGAAGACCTGGCGGTGCTCCACCTGTACCGCGGGAAGGTTGCGCGCGACAGCCGGGAGCTTACCGCGCTGGCTGCCGCCCTGGAACGCAGCCCACAATCCATAGGGGCGCGTATGCAAGCGTTCGCAGGGTTAGATCCGGCCAATCCGTACACGCCGTCGAGCAAGGCCACCGCGCTGACGCAGTCAGTGTGGGCCGAATACCAAGCGGATCGAACGGCGATTGCCGTGGAGGGTCAGCGAGCGTACCTGGGGATTCTCAACCGGTATTCGATGGGACGGCCGTAGGTGGTCTGATCATCTGGACGCTATATATTTTGGATTGTTAGCGTGTTTTATGATCATTTAAAGATTTGTGACATGTCGCAACAATTTCATTTGGCGATCAGCCACCGTATAATGAGTGTACCAAGGAGGCGGTTTATGGCTAGCTTGACTGGGGACCCCAAGATAGACGCTTTGTTGATTGAGCACGCGGATGAAATTCGGCGTCTGGAGGCGTTTGGCAGAGAAAAGGCCGAGGAAATCGATCGACTGATCGCTAAATTCCACGAGAGCCGAGAGAAGCGAACAGGAACTGTGGGCGCGAAATAAGCCACCCAGTTTTGCGCGGCCGGTATGATTCAGGAACAGGATTGGCAAGCAGAACGAGCCCTGTTGTTGGAGATCCATCAGGATGTCGTGGCTATCCTTAACCGACGCGCTATACGATTGTTAGAAATACTGGAACGGTCCGACTATATCGCCGTGTTGAGAAGCAGTGTCCTGAACGTAATGAACCGAGGCGATTATGGTCGCGCTTTGGAAAACCTGCGCGATTTAATTCTTGAAACCCCTGTGTTGGACAAGATGCTGCCGGAATTAATGGATAATGCAGAACCTGGTTTGACCCTATTGAGCGCATACGCTGTGGAGTACAGGCTTTCGGCACTTCTGTAGCACACGTTTTCTGAACATCGGCGGGTAGCGCCCGGCCGTGGAATTTCCAAAAATGTAGGAGCGAATAATCATTCGCCCCTACGCATGTCAGGCGTGTCCGCGGGATCAGACGAGGACGCCGAAGCCGGACTTGGTGCAGATTTCCAGGCGGTTGTGGTCGGGGTCGTGGAAATAGAAGGCCTGCTGGCCATCGTGGCGGGGCTGGATGTCGGTGCACTCGACACCAATGCTCTGCAACTCGTCGCGGGCGGCGGAGATATCGTCCACCTCGAACGCGGTGTGATGGGATGGCGCTGAGGGGGCGTCGGGGTTTTCGATGATGTGAACCATGGCGCCGCTGGGCAGTTGCAGCCAATAGAGGTGGTCGCCGTCCACCATCTTCGGAATCTGCTTGACGCCCAGAACCTCTTCGTACCACTTGAGGGCGACATCCCTATTGCGGACGTTGTAGGTGATGTGGTTGATGGCCTTGAGGCGGATGTGGTCAGCGTTGAGTCCCATGTGGTTACCCTCCGGTTTGTTTTGCATGGATGCACAGGATTTACAGGATTTTGGCTTTGATGTCCAACGCCACGCCGGTTTCGGTGTCCGCCGCTCCGTGGTTGAGTCCGACATCTGCGCCTCCAAAGAGGGGCTAGATGTTGAGCAGCCGTTCGAGGTTGGCGAAAAGGATGGAGTCCTTTTCCTCGCGGGACAGGCTTTCGAGTCCCAGCAACCAGGAGACGGGCCAATCCGCGCACATATCGAAAGGCCAGTCCGTACCAAACACCACCTGCTCGATGCCGACCATGTCGATGAGCATGCGCAGCCCCTCCTCGTTGTGGGTGAGGCAGTCGTAGTAGAAACGGCTGAGGTATGCGCTGGGCGGCTGGTCGATGTTTACGCGGGCTTCCGGGCGGACCTGCCAGCCACGATCCATGCGGCCGATGCCGTAGCAGGCGTAGCCGCCACCGTGGCAGAGGCAGATTTTGAGGCCGGGGTAGCGGTCCATCACGCCACCGAATACGAACGACGCGAAGGTTACGGCGCGGTCGGCGAGGTTGCCGATGGTGTTGGGTAGGTGGTAGCGGTCGAGGCGCGAAGACACGATGGTGCCGCCGCCCTGGTGGATAAGGAACATGGCGCCGAGGCGTTCGGCGGTGGCCCAGAGCGGGTTGAAATAGGGATCATCGAAAGTGCGCCCGTTGACGTGGTCGCCGATCATGGCGCCCTTGAGTCCGAGTTGCTCCACGGACCGGGTGAGTTCTTCGATGGCGGCGCCGACATCCTGCATGGGCAGGTGGGCCAGGCCGGCGAAGCGATCGGGGTATTCCTCGCTGAGTTGGGCCACGTAGTCGTTGCATTCCCGGTGCATCGCCATGGTCTGGTCGGGGTCCAGATCATAGAAGTACATGTTGGCGTTGGTGGACAGGACGTGCACGTCGACACCGAGGGACTGCATATCGGAGATCCGCTGCTCGGGTGTCCAGAAAGTACGGGGGTTGTAGCGGTGCTGATTGTAGAGAGCGGGAGCGCTGATACCGAACCAGTTATCGCCGCTCTGCATGGCCCGCAAGGCGCTGGCAGGGGTGATATGAGCGTGAACATCCAATACTCGGACTGCCATGGAATGCCGTCTCCTATCGGGGCGGGCTATGCTTCTGGTGTACTGACCCAATCGGGTACGTTAGATGCACTGAATTATAGACGGTTTCGGGGAATACGTCAGTCGCAAGTGACTGCGCTCACTTTGGGAAAGGTTTGTGGCAACGACGCAACAACCGGAGCGTTTATATGAGCGTTCTCAGGGGGTTCGCGGGGATTCCGCGTCCTGGGAATGGCGCCGGCCGCCATTGCCAAGGCCTCTCCCGGGACTCACCGGGGCTTTCCGTCGGCCTGAAACGAACAGTCCCAGGCAGATGCCAAATCTCTTTGACAGATGATAATGAAGCCGCGACAGTATCATGAAAACCTGATTGACAATCGTTCCTTACCGAAGTAGCATCGGTTGCCGCTGGGCAGTCTGGCACTGCCAAGCTTAATTTTTTGTTTCGGCACGTAGCCGAAGTAGCCCACGAGGGATACTCAGGGAGGTCTCACTCAATGGATTGGCGACGATTATGGCATCCACGAAACCTGCTAGCGCTCGGTGCGTTGGCCCTGTCCCTGGCGATTGTGGCCTGCGGCGGGGCAGCCCCGGAGCAGCAGAGCAGTACCGGCGACACCAGCAGCGGAAGCGCTCCTGCTCAAGCTGCGGCCACTCCCACGCTGGACCCATTCGCCGGCGTGGTGGAAGCCACGCCCACCGCACCTTTGAACGTGGCGCCCACTGCGGTGCCGGTGCCCACCGCCGTGGTGGCCGCTGACCAGCGACCCAACTGGTGGCAGGAAGGCGAGGCGAACCACTACCGCGGAGATTTCCCGCTGGTCGCGACCAGCAACCCCGGCTTCTGGGACGTTCACTACGGGGGTTCGATGAACACCGTGCTGATCCCGTCGGGACCGCGGTTCAACCAGATCCTTGAGTACAACCCCATCAACCCCAATGAAATCATTGGCGACCTGGCGGTAGGCTGGGAGTCCTATGAAGAGGGCGGCGAGTTCGGGTACATCTTCAATCTGCATCCCGACGCCACCTTCTCGGACGGAGTTCCGGTAACTGCTGCGGACGTCGCATTCTCGATTGACCGTATCACCCTCGGGCAAGTTGAGGAGGGCGTACTGCGCGCCCGAACCGGCTTCCTGAACAATTTCGTGGTTCACGGCACCGCCGAGGCGATTGACGACAAGACCGTCAAGATTCCGCTGCGGTTCCCGGCGGCGGGCTTCCTGCCCAACCTGGCCTCCGACTACATGAAGATCTATCCCAAGCACGTTGGGGAGAACCTGACCCAGGAACAGGCCAACACCGGAAAGACCCAGGTCGAGGCCGTCGCGGCAATCAACGCGGGGAGCCCAGACAGCCTGATCGGATCCGGCCCGTGGATGCTGCGGGAATGGGAAAAGGACTCGGGTTATTCCTACGACCGCAACCCCAACTATTTCAAAGAGGGGCGACCCTTCTTTGACGGTTTGAAGATATTCCTGATCAGGGACACCGCCCGGCGTTTGTCGGCGCTGCAGGCCGGACAGGTATACGGTACCTACCAGCCCGTGACCGGCAGCAACCGGCCAGAGGATATGGCGCGCCTGGAAGAGGACACGGGAGGCCGCGTCCGCGCCGTCATCCTGGAAGCCTCCGGCGTCCAGGCTTTCTTCCTGAACCACCAAAAGCCTCCGTTCGACGACCCTCGCGTGCGCCGAGCGATGTACCTGGGCATTGACCGGGACAACGCCGTAGAAAAGGCGATCCTGGGCTTTGGACAGCCCGGCACGTTCTTTGCGCCCGGCGTCGTGGAAGACCTGGAAGCCCTGCGCGCCAACAACATAGCCTACGGCGACCGGGAAGCCGCGTTGGCCGAAGCCAGGCAACTGCTTGCGGACGCAGGCTACCCTGACGGCTTCGAGGTTACGCACAACGTGGTGAACTCCAACCCCTCACTGTCCACGGCTGAAACCGTGGCGCCCCAACTGCGCGAAGACCTCAACATCGAAATCGTCATTCAACCCACCGACCTGGCTACGATGTACGTTGGGCTGCGGGATGGCGTGTCCAACTTTGACGGTGTGGGAACGGGAGTCATTCTGCGCGACCCGGGCGACATCATCAACCAGTTCTATCTCCAGGACGTCCTTCGCAACCCGCACAACTGGCAGAACGATCGCGTTGACGAGCTGATCGACCTCCAAAACCAGGAGGTTGACCCAGCGGTTCGCCAGCAGCACCTGGAATCGCTGGCTGAGATTCTGCACCAGGGCGAAAGCCACTGGCTGCCGGTACTTTGGTACTCCAGCGGCGGCGCATTCGACTGCCGGATCCGGAATTACCACTACCCACCCACAGTCCAACTCGTGAAGAAGTGGGACCACGTCTGGTGGGCCGGTGGAGAAGATTCGACTTGCAACCATACTGCCAACGCCGACCGTGGTTACCGCCCGTAAGCAGGGCAACGGTCCGAACCAGCAAATAAGCGCATCAGGCCGGCTCTTACCCATAAGGGCCGGCCGACTGTGTGTATAATGTCGACGCTACTTACCCGATTCCTCCGGCTGGAGTTAAGGGATGTCCCAGTACCTAGTTAGAAGGTTCCTCCTCTTCATTCCTACGATGCTGCTCGCCACCGTGCTGGTGTTCGGGCTGTTCTCGATCGTGCCGGGGGATGCGGCGGTTTTCCTGCTCACCGGTGAGGATGCCAGCGGCACGGTCACGAACGAAGACTTCGAACGCCTCCGCGAAGACCTGGGGCTCAACCGCCCCATCTATATTCAGTATGCCGACTGGCTATGGGGCGTGGTTCGCGGCGATCTGGGCATATCGCTCTATTACGGCCAGCCTTTCGGACTGGAACTGATCGAGCGGTTCGCCAGGACATTTGAGTTGGCGGTGCTCGCGATCGTGCTGGCATTCGTCACCGCCGTGCCTTTGGGCATACTATCAGCGATGAAGCAGGACTCCGGCCTGGACTATGCCAGCCGGGTAATTGCTCTAATTGGAATAGCCATGCCGACATTCTGGATCGGGGTGCTGGTCATCTACGGTCTGGTGTATGGAACCGGATGGTTACCACCACTGGAATATGCCCATTTGTGGGAGGACCCGATACAGAACCTCAAGCTGATGGTGCTGCCGGCAGCCGTTATCGGGTTCCACGACATGGCATTCACCGCTCGCGTCACCAGATCGGCGATGCTGGAGGTGATGCGCGAGGACTACATGCGCACAGCCCGATCCAAAGGCCTGCGCGAGTTGGTCGTAGTGGGGCGGCACGCACTGAAAAACGCCATGCTGCCGGTGATCACCGTCTCCGGCTATCAGTTTGGCCGGTTGCTGGGCGGCGTGATCATCGTTGAGCAGATTTTCGTCGTCCCGGGCGTCGGCAATTTCCTGATTGACGCCATCAACCATCGGGATTTCCCGGTGATACAGGGCGTGATCCTGATGACGGCAGCAGTGGTGCTGGTGCTCAACCTGATTATCGACATGCTCTATGGCATCCTGGATCCACGCATACGGTACTCGTAAGCAGGGTGCGAATGTGCATCAAGCAGCAAGTTCCCACCGTCAGGTGTTGACATGATTGATCAAACCACGGAACAGGCAACAATAGCCCGAGAGGAGCTTCCCGCTCCCGGGATGACATCGCGGGCATGGACCGGTTTGACCCGGTTTTGCCGCACGAAACCCCTGGGCGCGATCGGAGGCCTGATTGTCGTAATGCTGGTGCTGGTTGCCGCGCTAGCGCCGGTACTATCGCCATACGATCCCCGCTCGACGCCTGCCCTGCCTTGGGAGGCGCCGAACTCCACCTTCATATTGGGAGCCGACTACGTTGGCCGAGACGTGCTGAGCCGCTTGCTTTACGGAGCGCGGATCTCTCTGTATGTGGGAATGGGCAGCGTCCTGGTGGGTATTACCGCGAGCTTCATCATAGGCGTGGCGTTGACCTATATCGGCGGCATCGTCGATACCGTCTCCCAGCGCATCGTTGACGCTCTGATGTCATTGCCGGGCCTGCTGATCGCCCTGGCGATCATGGCCGTGGTCACGCCGTCGTTGAACACGGTGATCCTGGCCATCGTGATCGGTATGATTGCGCCCGTGATCAGAACGGTAAGATCGCAGGTTTTATCGTTAAGAGAGTTGGACTACGTGACGGCGGCGCTGGCGATCGGAGCGCCGCCCTGGCGAATCATTCTTCGCCACATCGTTCCCAACTGCTTCGCCACATACCTGGTGCTGGCGACATACTACCTGGGCTTCGCGATCATCATCGAGTCGTCGCTGTCGTTCCTGGGCGTGGGCACCCCGCCCGACCAGCCCAGCTGGGGCGGGATGCTGGTACGCGCGGCTTCGGCCCACGTGAAGAGCGGCCCGTGGCTCGCCATATTCCCCGGCCTGGCCATCTTTATAGTGGTCATGGGGTTCAACCTGCTGGGCGACGCTCTGAGGGACGTGTTCGACCCGCGCCTGCGCGGCCGCTAACCGGCGATCACTGGCTGCTCATATCAACGGGAGGCAGGGCAAACCACCTTGGCCTCCCGTTCGTATCTTAAAGAAATCTGGCCGCCGCAACCGCGATAGCCAACAGGGCAGCCATGACACCGGTTAACCTGATCAACAGGCGATTGCCCATAGCATCGATCTTGCCATCCAACCCCTCGATCTTGCCTTCCAAGCGCTCATTCATGGCGTCCATTTTGCCTTCCAGACGCTCTTCCATGGCGCCCATTTTGCCTTCCAACCGGGCAATGTCTTCCTTGGTCGCCAGGGTCGGCAATATGGTGTCGAAGCGAGTTTCCAATATCGTCACACGCTCTTCCAAGGTCGGGCCGGGGGTGGTCATCGGGCAATCCTTTTGGAAAGTATATCCTGCCAAATATGGCGTCAGTATGACATCTTCTGCATATCATGACAACGTATGATGCATCTCAAAAACAAATACAGAATCTTTTTATTCGCCGCGCTGGCTATACTGACGCTGGTAGCGCTGGCATGTGCACCGACACAGGAACCAACGGAGGGTGATTCATTCACCGCGCCGCTGGCCCCAACGGACGCCGTTGCACCCACCCTTGCGCCGGCCACCGCGTTGCCGACTGTAGTGTTGGGTGGGCCGACGGCACCGCTGCCAACAGCACGGGTAGAATCAGCCGCCACGACGCTACCCATGGCGACGTCGATACCGGTGTCGCCGGAAGGCACGGTGATGATGGTGGAATCGGAAGAGGCCGAACGTACCCGCGGCAGATACGAGAGCCTGCTGAGAGCAACCTGGGAAACCGATTTCACGCGCACCACGATTTCATTTGACGAGATCATGACGGGGGGCCCGCCCAAGGATGGGATTCCGGCCATTGACGATCCAATGTTTGAGTCTGTTGCAGACGCCGACGAATGGCTCGACGACCTGGAGCCGGTGCAGGTGGTGGACCTGAATGGCGACGCCCGCGCGTACCCCGTGCAGGTGATGGTGTGGCACGAGTTGGTGAACGACACGGTGGGCGGGGAACCGGTGGTCATCACATTTTGACCACTCTGTAATACCGCCTTCGTGTTCAGGCGGACGGTTGACGGCGAGACCCTGGACTTCGGGACCACCGGCGCGCTGCGGGACAGCAATCTGCTGATGTACGACCGGCAGACCGAGTCGTGGTGGCAGGAGTTCGGGGGCGAGGGCGTGATCGGCCACTACGCAGGTCGCAAGCTGGAGCAGCTTTACCTGTCCATTGCGTCGTGGGGCGATTTCAAGGCGATGTTCCCGGACGGGAAGGTGCTTTCGCGTCCGGCCTCAGGGCGGTCCTACGGGAGCAATCCCTACTCGGGTTACGACCGGCCGGGCAGTTCGCCTTTCCTGTTCGACGGTCCCGAGGATCCCAGGCTGCCAGCGGTGGAAAGGATTGTCGCGCTGGAGCGGGGCAGCGACGCGTGGGCGGTTTCGTTCACCACGCTGGCGGAGGAACGGGTGGTGTCAGCAAGCGTGGGGGGCGAGGACATCGTGGTGTTCTGGACGCCCGGCACCGCATCGGCGTTGGACCGTGGTTCGATAAAGTCGGGGCGAGACGTGGGCACCGCGGGCATCTTCTCGCCGGTTGGGCCCGATGGATCAATGCTGACGTTCGCTGCGGACGCCGCGGGCATCATTACCGATGAACAAACGGGAAGCGCGTGGAACATCTTTGGGCACGCCACCAGCGGTCCACTGGAGGGAACGCAGTTGACGCCGGCGCCAGGGCGCATCGGGCAGTTGTGGTTCTCGTGGGCGGTTTACAGACCGGATACGGTGGTATACCAAGGCAAGGGATAGTGCGGAGCGTCCAGCCCCTGCGCAAAACCCCTTCTATGGGTTGTTCGCCGCCCTAGACAAGGGGGTTCCTTCAAACAAGTCGTCGATTGCCACGTAGTCTTCCATGTAGGCACTAGGAGGCACCCCATCGACCATGGCTATCTGACCATCTTCGTACTCGGCGTGACGGATCGCTTTTGTCCAAGATGGCAGCGAAGCATCAACATAGGGGTTCGCGAAGAACGTCGCCTGCGCTTTGTGGACGCAATGAGGATACAAGGTGTTGAATTGCAACACTCCAATGATGTGCTGATTCTGAGGGCCTGTAGAGTTACACCAGAACCCGTCACGAGCTCGGCTGGAACGAGGCTCAGGCACAGGGCTTGTATCCCGAGGATCTTGATTTACATAGACGGTGTACGTTTGTGTCCCGAACAATACTTCATCCATGCGGATGCCCCAATCATCCGCACGCACCGCAATGATCAGATTTGGGATGTCTTTGTATCGCTTTGCCTTTTCATACAAACGGTCCTTGGGCTTGCCGATGTCGTCTAACATCCCTGCTGCGCCGAAGAAGCCGACCCCAACGAACCGACTGCCTGAGTTCTTGGGCCTGCGGTCCGGTGATACAGGCAGTAATTGACCAGTCAGCTCCCAATTCCCGTGCTGGAAGGTGGCACCTGGTAAATCATGCCAATTGACTCCGTCTTCATATTGTGCCCAAACAGCATCGTAATCCACTTCGCCCAACAACCGCTCAAACGGAGCCTTCAGATCCTTTTTGCGTGGCATTGATTCCAATGCGCCGCTCGTTTCAACCTGTAGGTAAAAGTCGGGGGACTCGATTTCGTTCAGGGCGTCTTCGCAGCTCTTCTCGATCCACGAAACTTCCAACTCGGTGTTGTCCGCGGTGCTGACGTCAAGAGCTTCGACGTAGTATTCCCGAATGAACCCTGTTTCGTTTGCCCCTGCGGCATAAAAGTCAGGCGTTCGACCTGCAACGTTAGGCTCAACCTCAACCTCGGCGCGAGTCCCACGCAAAAACTCGTGAAGTGCCAACTCGAAAAACGCTGAATCGAAACTCCGGTCGTTTTGTCTTGAGCCCATACCGGTATGCCGAATTCGGTTCACAATGTCTTTCTGCTTGGATTCTGGCAGCCTGTCCACCCACCTCTGCAACATATCCCGCAACCGACCCGATGCCGGCAATGCGGAGCGATTGTAGAAATAGAAATGCGACTCTGCCTGGGATGATGGCCCCAAGTACGATCTCGGTATTTCGTCAAACAACAATGGCATGGTATCTCCACCCGATTTGATCTCTATTATCGTCGAAGGTCAGACTGGCAATTTCCAAAAACAATGGCACATCAAGCACTGTGTTCTGGGCGAATAATCCTCCCTTTTACATAGCAGGTCCCGCTGCTGCGCGTGATGGGGCGGGTTGTAACCCGCCCCAAGATTTTTGTGTGTAGTCGGTCCCCCGTGATCGGATGCTAGCCGCGCCAGACGTTGCGGACGCCGCGGACGGAGGCCAGGCGCTTTTCCGCGAGGAGGTCGGCGGCGCGGGCCGTGGAGATCTCCTTCTTGCTGGAGGTGGTGAGGACGGCGGCCATCTGCTCGTAGATGCGCTCGGTCTGCTGGCGGGAACGATCGGGGTTGTAGGGCTGTCCGATCTCGGCGGCGGCGTTGATGATACCGCCGGCGTTGATCAGGAAGTCCGGCGCATAGATGATGCCGCGACGGTGCAGTTCCTCGCCGTCCTCGGGGGTTGCCAACTGGTTGTTGGCGCCGCCGGCGACGACGCGGCAGCGCAGGCGGTCGATGGTCTCAGCGTTAATGACGCCACCGAGGGCGCAGGGCGCGAATATGTCGCAATCGGTGTCGTAGATTTCGTCGGGGGAAACCACGGTAACGCCCATCTGGCGGGCTTTATCCAGCGCGACATCGCTGATGTCGGTGGCGAAGATCTGTGCGTCGTCCTCCAAAAGATGCTTGGCGGTATGGGACGCCACCTTGCCGAATCCCTGCATCGCGATCCTGCGGCCGCGCAGCGAGTCGGAGCCCCACGCATCGGCGGCGCAGGCGCGCATTCCCATGTAGATGCCGAGGCCGGTCATGATGGACGTGTCGCCGCTGCCGCCGAGGGTTACGTCCAGGCCGACGACATGCTGAGTTTCCTGGTGGACGGTTTCGAGGGCGCGGCCGGTGGTGCCGACATCGGTAGTGGTGAGGTAGCGGCCGCCGAGGGTGTCCACGAAGCGGCCCCAGGCGCGCAGCAGGCCCTCGGTCTTGTCGGTGCGGGGGTCGCCGATGATGACGCCCTTGCCGCCACCGAGGTTGAGTCCGGCGGCCGCTGATTTATAGGTCATGGCTTGGGACAGGCGGAGGGCATCCGCCAGTGCGTCGGCCTCGGAGGCGTAGGGCCACATGCGGGTTCCGCCGCAGGACGGGCCGAGGGTAGTATCGTGAATCGCGATGATGGCGCGGAGGCCGGCCTCAGGGTCGCTGTACATGGTGACCTGTTCGTGGCCGTGCTTGACCATTTTATTGAGAACGTTCATTGCATCGCCTCCTATATGAATGGTTAGCGCTGAGCGGAGCGACGCAGCGGTTGAATTACCGCTGGCAGAGGCAGTGGCCTCTACTACTATTATAAAACACGATACCGGCCATACTGGGCGTCGTGGGGTATAATCCCCGCAGTTTATCCGCAGTTTCAACATCAGGAGAACGACTCAATGCCTCCCAAGCAGTATGAAAACTCGCCCGGCCTCATCATCGAAGCGACCAAGGAGTACCGGGCCATCATCAAAACGGATAAAGGCGACATGACCATTCAGCTCATGCCGGAGGTTGCGCCGCGAGCAGTCAACAATTTCGTCTTCCTGGCCAAGGACGGCTTTTACGAAGACAACCAGTTCCACCGGGTGATCAACAACTTCATGATCCAGGGTGGTTGCCCTCGCGGCGATGGCACGGGCGGGCCCGGCTACCGGTTCCCGGACGAGGAGGTTACGCGCTCCTACACGCGGGGCACGCTGGCGATGGCCAACTCCGGGCCCAACACCAATGGCAGCCAGTGGTTCATCGTGCACGGGGCCGACGTGGGCCTGCCGCCGAGCTACACGATTTTCGGCATGCTGACCGACGGCGACGACGTTCTGGACGCGTTGGCGACGTCGCCGGTGCGCCCGAGCCGGGGAGGAGAGAACAGCCAGCCCGCCGAGCGTCTTGCGATCCAGAACATCGAGATCACCGAGACCGACCGCTGATAACGGCAGAAATCCGGAACCCGCAGCAGGGGTGGGCCAGATGCCTGCCCCTTCGCGTTTAACTCCACAGATGAGACCCCACCACGGTGCGTTCGGTTTTGAGTGGTGCCATCTCGAAAACGTCGTTGCCTGCGCCGGTATGGGCGAATAATTACTCGCCCCTGCGAACGAAAACCACCTGAATTGCAACGCTGCCCTCCAACACTCCGGCTGCAACGCGGAGATCGCCGCACGGCTCGGGCGGGTTCTCGATGGCACGCTGCGTACGCATGAGACTACGGCCCAAATCGGTGTACTACGGGTGGGTGGTTGCCAGCACTTCGGGGAGCATCGGGTTCGCCAACGCCGCGTCGGCGATATCGATCCTGACGATATTTGTCGTGCCGATGTCCGAGGAGTTCGCATGGAATCGCACGGCGATCGCGGGGGCGACGACGCTGGGAGCGATCCTGGGAGCGGCGCTGGCGCCGTTCATCGGGAGGCTGGTGGACCGGTTCGGGTCGCGGCTGACGCTGGTGATCGGCGGGGGAGTCATCGCGCTGGGATGCGTGTACCTGTCGGCGATGCAGACGCTGACGGGGTTCTATATCGCGTTCACGGTATCGCGTATTGCCGACCAGGGCGGAGTGAAGATAGGCACGTCGGTTGCGGCGGGGAAGTGGTTCCAGCGGTACCGGGGGCGAGCCACCGGCCTGGTGTTCCTGCTGGAGACGGTGGGCGTAATCGTGCTGGCGCCGATGACGCAACTGGTGATCTCGCAGTGGGGATGGCGCTCGGCGTGGCTGATGCTGGCGGCGGTGATGCTGGCGCTGGGCGTGGTCCCGTGCGCGCTGTGGATGCGGCGGCAACCGGAGGACATGGGGCTGGCCGTCGATGGCGGGCGCGTGTCCACTGCCGACGACGGAGTCTCGCCCGGACCGGCCGATGCTGTCGAGACGGAGCGGTCGTTGACGCTGGGAGAGGCGGCGCGGACGCGGGTGTTCTGGGTCGCGCTGGCGTCGCTGTTCCTGGGCAGCAACGCGATGGCGGGGCCGGGGCTGCACCTGGTGCCGTACCTGACGGACCGGGGGCTGAGCGCGACGGCCGCCGTGGGAGCGATCAGCGTGATGGCCACGGCGGGCGCAGCGGGAGCGATCCTGGCCGGCCTGGCCGCCGACCGAGTGTCGCCCCGGTGGCTGATGGTGGCGTTGTACGTGCTGGGCACGGCGGCGCTGGCGCTGCTGGTGCAGACCGATACGCTGGCCGAGACCTACGCGGCGGTGATCCTCATGGGGTTGATCGGCACGGGGATCAACACACTGGCCCCGCTGATGTGGGCGGCCAACTACGGGCGCGGGTCGCTGGGAGCGATACACGGCGTGGGACGCGCGTCGCAGGTGTTGGGGTTCGCCGTGGGTCCGCTGGTTGCGGGGATCGCATACGACAGCACGGGCACGTACCGGGAGGTATTCCTGCTGATGGCGGGAGTGGCCCTGGTGGCGGCGGGATTGATGGCGGCGGCGCGGACGTGGGGGAGGCGGTAGCCGGGAGTCTGAGAACCGCCAGCTTCAAGGGGAGACCGTCCCGATACCATCCTTACCAGAAAGCGCGACTGGCCGCCATAAGGAGGGGAAAGATGTACCTAGCGATTATGCTGCTCCTAGCAAGCATCCCCGTCGTGTACGCGTTATTCGTCGTATTAGCGCATATCCGAGATGGTTTGGGAGAGGCTGGCAAACCGTTGATTCTAGGAGGCATAGCCTTTGTATTACTTTGTCCTCTGCCCTTTTTCGCAATGGGTTTCCTGCTCGGTGCCGCCGCGGCGGGTCAAATCGGCATTCTGGTCGGATTCTGGTGGTTCCTGTCCGGATGCGGGCAAGCCGCGATTGGGGTGCTTCTGAAAATTGCTTATTTAGGCGATAGAACCAACCGGTGACCGGTCAGCGCAGGACGACAAACGAAGTTGTGAGATCGTCGATCACTCCATGATGCCATGGGACCACAGCGATTTCGCCGTCACCCTGGCCCTCTCCCATCGAGGGAGAGGGGACTCAGACTTTGGGCGCGGAAAGCCTCACCACTGCGGCGATTGGGTCAGGAGTCGTCGCCGGCGGCGGGGGCGGGGGCCGTGGTGGGGACGGATGGTGTGGCCTCGGGGGAGGTCGGAATCTGGGGGCGTTTGGCGAACAGGAAGCAAACGCCGCCAGCGTAGTTGAATCCGGCCAGCACCAGGAACGCGACGGTGTAGGTGCCGGTCCAGTCGTACATGTAGCCGGCGAAGGGGCTCGAAATCAGCAGCAGGCCGTTCATGGGAATGGTGCTGATGCCCAGGATCTTGCCGAAGTTGCCGCGCCCGAAGTACTCGCCCCTGATGGACGTGGTAAGGGGGTTGCGGCCGCCGAAGCCGATGCCGAATATGACGGCGAAGGAGTAGAACATCCACAGTTCGCTGCTGAAGGTGAGCAGGACGACGGCGCTGGCCTGGATGGTGGTGAAAACGAACAGGCCGATGCGCTTGGGGAAACGGTCGCCGATGTACCCGCCCAGGGGCTGGGCGAACATGGACATGATGGTGTAGAGGATGACCACGGTGCCGGCGTATTCCTGGAGGCCCTCGTCCTTGAGGAGCAGGCCGAGGTGGGTGAAGATGGCCAGGATGATCATGCTGGTCATGCCGTGGCCGACGGCGATGAGCCAGAATGCCGGAGTGCGGACCGCCTGCTGGGCGGTGAGTCCCTGGGGCTGGACGGCGGCGCCGCGGCGGGCCTGCTGTGCGGGGGCGGTACCCTCGACCAACAGCCCCATATCCTCGGGGCGGTTGCGGATGAGGTAGGACAGGGGGAACGCGACGGCGAAGATGACGATGGCGAGGATCAGCGCGCAGTTTTCCCAGCCGATGGCGCGGCCGATGTTCAGGGTCTGGTCGGTGAAGGGGACGCCGACGCTGCCGTTGATGCCGAGGTCGATGAGGGGGATGACGATGAGAGCGCCGCCGCGGCTCATGAAGTTGGCCCAGCCCATGGCCGACGCCATGCGACGGGAGAACCAGTTGTTGATGGTGGTCATCATGGGGACCCAGCTGCCCATGCCCTGGCCGGCGGCCATGACCAGGTAGGCCAAATAGAACATATAGAGGGGCGCGACGGGCCAGAATCCGGCGTCGATCTGCCAGAAGATCAGGAACCCGAAGCCGAGGATGACGAATCCGAATAGGACCATCTTGCGGCCACCGAGCTTATCGGTGAGGTAGCCCTCGAGGGGACCCATGAGCCCACCCTCGATGCGGGTGAGGGTAAGGGCGAGGGAGAGTTGACCGCGGGGCCAGCCGAACTGGTTCTCAAGCGCGACGGCCCAGAGGGTCATGGCGTGGAACAGGGGCACGGTGGCGATCGTCATCACGAAGCCGGTGGCGACGACGATATACCAGCCGTAGTAGATGTTGGGCCGGCGGAATCCGAAACGCGAACCGCCCGATGGCGGCGCCTGGGTGGTCATGACAAAGCGCAAAAATAGCGTCCGCTCAGGGCGGACGATCCGTCTGAGACGGACAGGTTCGGTGGCGGGCTCATTCTACGCCCTTTAACATTATGGGCACAAGGCATAGTGCGTGATTACGAGTATCACGCGATGTACCGGATGTTGGGAATGCATCCGGCGGGGCCGCGATGAGCGGCAGGAGGTGGTAGCGGTCGGGGGCGAATGATGATTCGCCCCTACGGTTGGCGGTTGGTCGGTGGTTGCGGTGTTTGGGTTGGCGGTTTCTCCTTTGGGGGTTTGGCTGGTTGGGGAGGCAGGATTCCCGTTGCATCGTTGTCAGCGTACGGCCGGGGGTACGCAACTATTGAGGGACGGTAGTTCCGTGGCTCAGACGATATGTTACGCCAATGTACACGCGGGCCCGAACGGTCCCGGTGATCCTAAACCA
>JAPOQH010000080.1 GCA_026710825.1 Chloroflexota bacterium
CTACCTCCAGCAGAAACTCCCGGGCCACGTCCGCGTCCAGCAACCGCTGCCGGTTCTTGGCAAACACCGAGTGGTCGAAACCGTGGTCCATGATGTTCAGGTCCAGGAACCACTTGAACAGCAGGTCATATTTCAGCCGCTCGCAGAACTGCCGCTCGCTGCGCACCGAGAACAGCGCCATCAACAGACAGGCTTTCAGCAGGTGCTCCGGTGGGATCGACGCCCGGCCATTGGCCGCATACATCCGGTCAAAGGTGGGCGAGAGTTGAGCCAGGGCCCGATCCACCATGGGCTTGATGCGCCGGATGGGATGATGTTGGGGCACCAGGACGTCGGGCGTAACCGCCGTAAGCATAGTTGCCTGTCGAGCCGCTTTTCCTCTCATGGAAACCCTCACTACCGGGGATGGCCCATCCTACCACCCGGCACATACGCCCCAATTTTCAACACCCTGCTAGGGCGGTCCCGCTTACCGCAGGTGGTAGCCACCGGGGCGAGAGGGCTATTGACGGGGAAGCGCCGGGTATGGGTTAGCGTCCGCGGAGCTTGGGGTCCAGAGCGTCGCGGAGCGCGTCGCCCAGCAGGTTGAACGACAGAACCGTGATCGAGATCGCCAGGCCGGGGAACACGACCAACCACCAGATTGGCTTGTAGGTGTTGGCGATAACCCCGCCGAGCATGTTGCCCCAGCTTGCGGTGGGGGGCGTGATGCCCACACCGAGGAAACCGAGGGACGCCTCGATGACGATGGCAGCGCCGAGGTGGGCCGTCGCCAGCACGAAGTACGCGGCGAAACACTGGGGCGCGATATGCTTGGCCATGATGCGGAAGTTGGAGGCGCCCATAGCGCGGGCGGCGTCCACGTACGCGAGTTCCTTGACCGACAGGGCAACGGATCGGACGACCCTGACTCCATAGGGCAGCCGGGTGACCGCGATGGCAATGATGACTGTCCAGATGCCGCCGCCCAACGCGACCAGCAACACCATGGCCAGCACAAGCGCGGGGAATGACATAACGATTTCCACGACACGCTGGCTGATGATGTCGAAACGACCACCGAGGAACGCGCTGGCGACGCCCCAAAGCGCGCCAATGGTGGACCCCAACAACACTGACAACACCGAGACCTGGAGCGACACTCGGCCCCCGTAGATTATCCGGCTGAGAATGTCCCTGCCCTCGTAATCGGTACCCAACAGATATTGGGCGGAGGGAGCGGCACCGAGACTCAAGAAGTCGACGTACAACGGGTCGTGGGGAGAGAAGAGACCGGCGAAAGCGGCGACCATGGAAATGAACACGAGAAGCACGCCGCCGACCGCCCCGACCGGATAGCGTCGGCAAAATGTCAGACCCGAGATCAGGGCGTATTGACACCTCTGCAGCGGGCTGGCAGTGGGAGCGGCGAGTTGACTGGGTGCGTCTGCTTGACTGGCCATGATGCACTCGTTAGCTGGTCATCCGGTGTTGGAGGATTGGGACATGAGGAATCAGTCGTAGCGGATCCTGGGATCGAGGACGGCGTACATCAGGTCGATGGACAAGTTGACAAAGACGAAGATGATTCCGTACAGGAGCACCAGGTTTTGGACGACCACGAAATCGCGTTCGGTGAATGCCTGCACCAAAGCAGTGCCCAGCCCGGGAACCGTGAACGCGGTCTCAACTGCAACGGAGCCGCCCAGCAGGAGGCCGAACAGCACGCCGGAAAGAGTCAACACGGGCAGCAGGGCGTTGCGGAGAGCGTGGCGGAGCACCACCAAGCGTTCGGGCAGGCCCTTGGCGCGGGCAGTGCGCACGTAATCGTCGCGGATGACCTCCAACAGGGTGGTGCGGGCCATGCGGGCGATGTACGCGGACGTGGCCAAGCCCAGGACGATACCGGGAGCGAGGACGATTTGCAGGTTCGTAAAGGGGTCTTCCCAGATCTGGATGATGCCGAGCGGAGGTCGATAATTGAATGCCAGTAGGGACACGACCACAACCAGAATGGCCACCCAGAAACTGGGCACGGCAAGGAATATGATGGTCAGGAATCTGGAAATGTAGTCCGCCATGCTGTTCTGTTTGATGGCACCCAGGATCCCCACGGGGAGTCCTATGATCCAGGAGACGAGGACGGCCACCACGGCGATTTCCGCGGTGAGCGGGCCACGCCGGATGATCAACTCGGACACCGAATCGCCGCGCCAGAAGGATTCACCCATCTTGCCGGTGAACACGTCCTTCATCCAATCGGCGTACTGGATGTAAAGGGGTCGGTCGATACCGAGTTGCCGCTTGATCTCGGCGATGTCGGCGGCAGTCAGGTTTTCACGGCCGCCCTCGCCATAAAGAATGGCGAGGGGATCTCCCGGCAGGATCCGAAGTGCCAGGAATATAATGATCGTGATGCCGATCAGCCCCGGTATGGAGTACAGGAGCCGGCGGCCGATGTATTTGGCTAACATTGGTTACTTGTCCAGCCAAATGGTGTCGAAGCGGATGTCGTTGAACAGGGTCACGCGGTTGGCGCGACCGTGGCCTTTAAGGTAGTTGGCGAAGCCGTCGATGATGGTGAAGTGGTTGATGAATATCATGGGGGTCCACTCTTCGAGGATCGCCGCACCCTGCAGGGTAAGTTCTTCCTTGCGGGCAGGGTCGGTGGTTCCAATGAGTTCGTCCACCAAAGCATCGAATTCGGGGTTGGAAGATCCGCGGTTCCAGTTGCTGCCGCTGCCAGTGTAGAACCAGGAGCCCCAGTACGCGGGGGTGGAGGCCAGTGGGGTCGGCGCTCCATTGACGGCGAGGTCGTAGTTGCCCTGGTCGCGGTCTTCCTGCCACACGGAGGTGTGGACGACTCGGATCTCGCTGTTGATGTTGAGGCTCTGCTTCATGAACGCCTGCATCATGGGAGCCATGGGTGAAACAAAGAAGTTGATGTCGCGCACCATGAGGTCCAGGGTCGGGAAACCATCGCCATTGGGGTAACCAGCGTCTGCCAGCAACTGTTGGGCGTTTGCGACGTCATCACCGGTGGCGGGACAGTTGTAGCCCGGCTTTTTGTTGAGGGTAGCCTCGCGGTACAAGGCGCCGAAATCGGGGTCGTTGGGGACGACCCAAGTGCCGACCTCGATTTCGCGGATGGCGGCAACCGCCATCTTGATGGCGCAACGGTCCTGAACCATTGAGATGGCGCGGCGGACCCTGGGGTCGGACAGACCGTCGCTTTCGTGGTTGACGAACATGCCGCCGATGGACGGGATGGGATACACCACGACGGTGTGGGTATCCGAGTAGTTCTGGCGGATATCGTCGCGCAGGTCGGCTCCAGCGCCGTATACGTAGTCAACGCGACCGGTGATCAGGGCGGCGCCGGTGGCAGGGCCATAGGCCAAATGGCTGTGCTGGATTCCATCCAGGTACGGGAGTTCAGGATTCCAATAATTGGGATTCCGGGAGGCCTTCCAGAATTCGCCGGCCTGATGGTCCTCAAGAATGAAAGGACCGGTGCCGGGGTGAACGGTGGTGCCGGGTTTGAGCTTCTTGAGGTCGAGGTTGTTGTCCTCGAGAGTCTGCTTGCGCTCTATGACGTTCCAGCCGTTGGCGATGGCCGCAGGCATGAAACCCCTGGGGGCTTGCAGGACGAATTCGACCGTGTAGGGATCCACGGTGCGGATCTCTTCGACGGCCACGAAAACGCTCTGGCGGGGCGAGATCATGCCCACCGGAGGAAAGATGATGCGGTCGAACGTGGCTTTCACGTCCTCTGAGGTCAACTCGGCGCCGTCATGGAACAGCACGCCTTCCCGCAGGTGGAACGTGTAGACGAGTCCATCGTCGGAAACTTCCCAACCGTACGCGAGGTCGGGGATGACCTCCTTGCCGCCGTCGAACGGGCTGTAGCGCAACAGATTGTCGAAGTAGACGCCCTGGGGTTGGGCGCAGGCCGCAGTGTTGCACTGGTGCATATCGAAGTGAGGGGAATCGGAGAGCCCGGCCCATTGCATGACGCCGCCACGCTGGGGGTTGTCCTCAGGGGCTCTTAGCATCAACCGCGGGGTTTCCGCCTGAACCTTGGGCGGCACGGTGGGTACGGCGGTGGCAAAAGGCGTCGCGGTTGGTTCCTCATCGGGCCGCTCGGTGGGGGCGGCCTGCGCGGCCGGGGCTGCGGTTGCGGCGGACTGATCCTGAGCCTGCGGCGCGGCGGGCGCCTGGGACTGCGGTTCAGCGGGCGCGGTGCCGCCACACGCAATCACAAACACGAGCAAAAGCGAGACGGTCAACGATACAACGGATTTGACGCTAAACATGCTCGACATCTGGTCCCTCCTAAAAAATGCACTCTGGCAAGACCAACAGACGACGAATTACGCTCGATAATACAAATGCTTTTGCAATATTGCGTTCTTCGTAAAAATACCTCTTAGCATTGCAGGCTAATCTACACCAGCATCGTGATTTGTCAAGATAACGGCACGCACACAGGGATGGATGGTTATTACCAAGCCGGGGAGCCGAGGGGACCGCGACGCGCGGGTTTTGATGCACATTTCGGCGTTCACGACAAGGGTGCGACGGGTTTGAAAGCGCCAACAGACGGTTCGGTTTGGAAGGCGCCGCAGTTGGTGCGACAAAGGGGCATCGGTTGACCGATTCCGTACGCCTTGTTAGAATTCCCGATAGTCTTACCGTCTGGGTGGTCATGCTTACCATTGGATTAACGGGAGGGATAGGCAGCGGCAAAAGCGCGGTCGCAGACCTATTGCAAGGGTTAGGCGCGTCAGTGATTGACGCCGACCGGCTAGGGCATGAAGCCTATACCCCGAACTCCGAAGCATGGCAGCAAGTTGTGGCGGCGTTTGGACAGGAGATACTGACTGCCGAGGGCGAAATCGACCGACGCAAATTGGGATCCATCGTATTCGCCGACCCAGCGGAACTGGCCCGACTAAACGGCATCATGCATCCTCTAATGGCGCGCATGGTGGAGGACAGGAAGGCCGAACTCGTAGCCGCCGGTACATCAGTAGCCGTGGTGGAAGCCGCAGTGCTTTTTGAGGCCGGTTGGGACTCCCTGGTGGACGAGGTATGGACCACGTACGCTCCGATAGATGCGGTGGTCGAGCGCCTGCACGCGCGCAATGGTCTCAGCGAAGAGGAAGCCAGGAAACGAATCAACTCACAGATGTCTGTTGAAGAGCGCAACCGTCGTTCCGACGTGGTGGTCGACAACTCGACCGATATTCCGGCGTTGGAGCGCGGCGTAAAAGACCTATGGCAGACCCGAGTGGAAGGAAAGGTACAACAAAGCAATGGTTGAAGCGAACATCGAACTGCTTGAAGACGAACCCAGTTTCAAGGAATTTGCCATTGAGGAATTCCTAGTTCGGAGCGAACCGTATTACCGCGCCATCGGCGATGAGCTGGAGCTGTTTGAGGCTGCCTACGAGCAGCACATTCCGGTTTTGCTCAAGGGCCCGACGGGCTGCGGCAAGACGCGATTCGTCGAATACATGGCCTGGAAGCTGGGTCGCCCGATCACCACGGTGAGAAACGAAGGCGCGCAGCAAATGAGCGAGGGAGAGGTTCGTGTACCGCTGGTAACCATTGCGTGTCATGAAGACCTGACGGCGAGCGACCTGGTGGGTCGCTACCTGCTGGACGCCAACGGGACGCGCTGGATTGACGGCCCGATGACCAGGGCAGTCAAAGCCGGGGCGATCCTGTACCTGGACGAAGTGGTCGAGGCCCGCAAGGACACGACCGTGCTGATTCACCCGCTGACGGACCACCGCCGCATCCTGCCGGTTGAGAAGACGGGCAACATCATTGAGGCGGACGACCGGTTCCTGCTGTGCATTTCCTACAACCCGCACTACCAGAGCGCGTTGAAGGACCTGAAGCACAGCACCCGGCAGCGGTTCATCTCTATCGAGTTCGACTATCCGCCGGTGGACATCGAGGCGGAGATCGTCGCCAAAGAGAGCGGCTGCTCGGCTGAGGACGCGCACGCCCTGGCGCGCTTGGGTGAGAAGATTCGGAACCTCCGGGAGCACGGACTCGCCGAGGGCGCGAGCACGCGGTTGCTGATCTACGCAGGGCGTCTGATGCGGCAGGGAATCCCGGCACGCCGGGCTTGCCAGGGCGCGATCGTCTGGACGTTGACCGACGAGCAAGAGTTGCAGCGCAGCATCGAAGAGGTGGTGCACTCCATCTTCGAGTAGCCACTGGAGGCTGCATGGGTGAGACCACCCTCGACTTGATACGCGACGCCCTGGAGCAACGCGAAGTTGTTACTGCCGCCCCTGATGGCTTAATGCCGGCGGCAGTAATGCTATTGCTGTACCGAAAGGATGGCGATTATTGCGTGCTGCTCAACAAGCGGTCGATGACCGTGGAGCATCACAAGGGTGAGATGTCGTTCCCGGGAGGCGCCAAGGACCCGGAGGACGCGGATTTCGAAGACACGGCCCGACGGGAAACCCACGAGGAAATGGGGATCGCGCGGGACGACATAACGATACTGGGCAGGCTGGACGACAACGTAACGCGTTCCAACTTCCTGGTGAAGGTGTTCGTTGGGACGATTCCGTACCCGTATGATTTCCACCCAAGTTCGATTGAAATCGCCGAGGTAGTGGAAATACCGCTGAACGTGTTGCGAGATCCCGGCAGTTGGCGATGGGATTCCCGATTAGAGGATGGAGAACGCGTGGCGGTGCGCTCGTACGGTTATCAAAATCACCTGGTATACGGCGCGACTGCCAAAATCCTTGACCAGTTCATTGAGATTGTAGAGGATGGGTTGAATAAGGAGGACATTAGCCTTGACTAATTCCGCAACTGGCGAGCTTCTAGCTGAACTGGCCAAACTACCACCAGCAGTAACCGAGGCCTACGAAGCCGTAGCCGACGCGATGGGCGAGTCCTTCAGCGACGAGGAAATGGCGTTGTGGGCGAAGGAAGGAGTGGCGATCGGCACTCAGACGGTGCGATCCTGGGAATCGGCTGTCGAGTACTACAAGGTTAGCCCCGAGGTTGCCCGCTCGCTGGCGTTCGCGTCGTTCATGCAGTGGGCGCGATGCGGCACCTACCTGTCGCAGGATTCTCCGACGCTGGCGGTTGCGTTCTTCAAGGCTAGCCCGACGATCGTAACCAACCTGCGACCGCAGTACATCCCACGCTGGGCCGGCCTGGGCCGCTCCCTTTACAAGGGGACCTGGAAGTCCAGCACGCTGGCGGCGCGGTTCTTTGAAGTCAGCCCCGACCTGGTACGGAACCTCCCGTTCTGGGACGTAGAGGTGTTCGCGTCGTTGATCGAAGCGCTGTCGTACAAGTCTTACGACGTGGCGGCGGAGTGCCTGGTGCTGGGGAGAGACGTGCTGCCCGGGATGGGACGGGAGCGGGAAGCGTTCCTGTCGATGTCGCGTGCGCTTACGGACACCAGTTGGCGCGAGGTCAAGGCCTGCCTGGAGATGGCTCCGAGGGCGTTGCAGCACGTTGAGGAAGGACAGACCGGACGCTTCCTGAGGCTGGGCGAAAAGCTGGCCAAGATGGGGTTGAGGGATACCTCGCGGTTCCTTTATGACGGGGCGCAAGCGCTGTCGCATGTTTCGGCAGGATCCCAGGGGCACATCCTGGACCTTTGCGAGGGGTTGCTGGCGACATCGCCGGACGCGGTACCGCCTTTCCTCAAGAGCCTGGATCCGGTGCTGAACCGCATCACGCTGCCGCAACTGGACCAGTGGTATCAGCAGGGCGTTGATCTGCTCAACGACAATCCCGAAAGCGGCATAGCGTTCTTCAAGATCGAATCGAACACATCGGAAGCGATGTTGGAAACCCTGTCGTCCAGCCTGGATCTGGAACGCGTCAAGGGAATCATGCGGCTGTACACACGGGCGCTTTCCGGCACCAACATCGAGGTGATGAGCACCGAGGAGCTGGTGCGGCGACAGATCGGGTGGCTTGACCAGGACACCGCGTCGACGGACGGGACCAAAGTGTACCTGCCGCCGATGATCGACCACTACAACGACAAGTCGCAGAACTTCGCGTGGTTCAAGGTGGTGGCAACGCACCAAGTGTCACACCTGGAATTCGGCAGCTTTGCGTTCCAATTTGACAGGGAAGCCAACATATTCGAGGACCGCCGCATTCGAATGGAAGAGGCAACGCAGGCTCGGATGGAGGCGATTCGCACCGCAGCGGCTGAGCACTTCCAACTCCAGGATGCCAGCGTTATCTCCGGGCCGGAGATGGAAGAAGGGCCGGGCGGAACGATGCGGGTCTATACCGACATCGGTCGCTTCCTGGCGCTGTTCGAGGACCGGCGGTTGGCGTTCGACCTCTTCAGCGTGCTCGAGGACTGCCGGCTGGATTACCGTATCAAGACGGACTACCCGGGCATACGGCGACCGGCGCTGGACGTGCAGCGGGACGCTCTGACGCAGCGGCCACGGGTGGAAGACCTCCCGTTGCAAGAGGCGCTGATCGAGTTGCTGGTCCACATGAGCCTGGACCGGTTCCAAGGGCTTCCGGTGCCGCAGGAATACCGTGACGAGGCCATCATGCTGGCGCGCATCATGCACCGGCTGCGGACAATTCGGGCGTCGATTGAGGACACTTCGGAAGCCGCGCTGAGGGCCTACGAGATCATCTCCAAGTTGCAAAATGAGCAGCAACCGGAGGACGAGTATCAGCCCGAGGACCTGGACGACCCGGGCGAATTCTCGGAGGAAGAATACGAGGCGCTGCTGGACAAACTGCAAGCGCAGATGGACGAGCAGCAGGGCGAGCAGGGTGAGGGCGACCCGTACGAGTCTCCCGAACCGGTCGAGTATCGGGGCGATTTCAAACCCGAGATGGTACAACTGCTGACGAAACTCCAGATGGACCAGAGCCAAATGGGCGACGCCGAGCCCATGACGCAGGAGGAACTGGAGCAGTTGCTCCAAGACAGCGCCGAGCTGGAACTCGATGCCCAGGAAGGGGATATCGATCAGAGCATGGCGATGTTTGCCCAAAACATCATGAAAGAGGCGGGCGTACCGCCGCCGTCGAATGATCCCGGGCGCGGGTACGGGCCGATCCTGCACGATGACGACGCGGGCGGAGAGCTGGAAGCGCTGGAACCCAAGACGTTCGTGTACGACGAATGGGATTTCCGGGCCAACGACTACAAACCGCGCTGGTGCATCGTCAAAGAAAAGATCCTCGACGAAGGCGACGCCAATTTCTACAACGACTCGTTGCGGAACTACGCGTCGCTGCTGGCGCACATCAAGCGGCAGTTCGAGTTGATCATGCCGGAAACGTGGCGCAAGACGTATCGCCTGATCGACGGAGAGGACATCGACCTGAACTCGGCGCTGGAGGCGTGGGCCGACCTGCGCATGAACGTGCCGCCGGACGAGAAAATCTACTGGCGCCGCAACCGCGTCGAGCGAGACGTGGCGGTGGTGTTCCTGCTGGACATGTCCGCATCGACGGCCGAGGCGATTGACGAGGGACGCCACTCGGTGGACGACCGGGACGCTCCCGACGATCCGGTGGAGTACATGGTATGGCTGCGCCGGCGCCGGGAAGGCCTGGTGCGGCGCCACTACAAGCGCATCATCGACCTGGAAAGGGAAAGCTGCGCGCTGCTGATCAACGCCCTGGAGTCCATTGGGGACACTTACGGGATCTACGGGTTCTCGGGGTATGGGCGCGAGAACGTCGAGTTCTACGTCATCAAGGACATCGATGAGCAGTTCAACGACAAGATCAAGCGACGCATCGACAAGGTGACGCCGCTGCACGCGACGCGCATGGGATCAGCGATCCGGCACGCCATCACGAAACTGGAGAACCAGGACGCGGCGACCAAGATCATGTTCCTGATCAGCGACGGGCGACCACAAGACCGGGGGTACAGTCGCGAGGGCGTTGAGAAGGAGTACGCGGTCCACGACACCCACCAGGCGCTGGTGGAGGCCAAGCGGAAGGAGATCGTTCCATTCTGCCTGACCGTGGACAAGGCAGGGCACGACTACCTCAAGACGATGTGCGGAGACCTCAACTACGAGGTGCTGGATGACATCTGGGCGTTGCCCGAGAGGCTGCCGATGCTCTATCGGTCGCTGACGATAACACGGTAGCGGCAAGCAACAACACGGCAAAAAATGGGGCGGGTCCGTCGGACCCGCCCTTATTTTTCGACCGATTGCCGCGAATCACGGCGCGACGGTGGTGATCAACTTCCGCAGTTCGGTGAGGGCGGTGTTGCACGAACGCCGCTTGATGACGAGGCGGCGCGGGGGCGTGCGCAACGGGAACTCATGGACGTCCTCGCCGTGAGATATGGCGATGTGGATGGTGCCGGGGCGATGGCCCTCGAACTCCCGCGGACCGAGTACTCCGGTCACGCCGACGCCGAAGTCGGAGCCGGCGGTGGTCTGGGCCGCTAGGGCCATAGCGTTGGCGGTGGGTTGACTGACCACGCCGTTGGAGTCCAGGACTTCGGACGGAACGCCGGCGGCTATGATCGCGTCTGCGGTGTAGGCGACGGCGCCGCCGCGATACCACTGATCGCTGTCGGTGGCCTCGGTGATCGTGTTGGCGAGGAATCCGCCGCTAACGCACTCGATGGTGGCGAGAGTCATGCCACGGGCGGTCAAGGCCGCGCCGACCGAGAGTTCCGGCGTTTCATCGTCGTATCCCCAGATGTAGGGCGCGAGTCGTTCGTGAATGGCGTTTTCGACGGGGGCGATCATTTCGCGGGCGGTGGCCTCGTCGTTGGCGCGGGCGATGATGCGCAGGTGGATGCCGTCAGCCTTTGAATAGATGCCGAGGTAGGGGTTCTCGAGACCGAAATATTCGGAGATGATCTCGTCGACCGACGCCTCGCCGAGGCCGAGGGTCTTGATGTTGCGGGTGATGGTCACCTCGGAGTCGATGAGGGTCCGGAGTTTGGCGTCGATTTCATCGTTCCACATGGCGCGGTTTTCGCCGGGAGGGCCCGGCATGATGACGATGTGCTTGCCGTCCTTTTCCGACCACCAGCCCGGCGCGGTGCCATTGCGGTTGGTGATGAACTGAGCGGATGGGATCAGGTGAGCCTGCTTGACGTTGTGGCCGGGCATGTCCTGACCACGATTGCGGAACCACTGGCGCAGATTTTCCAGTTCTTCCTCCTGGACGGTGGGCGTCTCGTCGAGGGCAGCGGCAACGGCTTCGCGGGTGAGATCATCCTGGGTAGGGCCCAAACCGCCGGTGGTGAAAATGATGTCGGAACGCTGCATCCCACGGCGGAAAGCTTCGGCGAGTTTGGGGAGGTCGTCGCCGATGATGCTGACCCATTGCAGTTGGATTCCCAGAGGAGGGAGGCGACCCGCGATCCAACTAGCGTTGGTGTCGGTGAGTTCGCCCATCAGAAGCTCGGTGCCTATGGATATGATTTCTGCGTTCACAACAGCCTCCTTATGGGCAACTCACGGGCAATCGTAGGGTCGGCTGACCGGCGGGTCTGTAGCCAGACAGATGGTCCGTTCAGCACGGACAGCGTTGATTACATAAACGATGGGGTCATCGGGGAGTGCAGCATACCGGACCAACACCTGGGGGTTGCCGTTGGCGTCGAGGATAGGGTTGCCATCTCGATCAACCTCGATGTGTTCTGCACCGAGGTAGAACTCGAAACTCTTCTCATGGGTGGAGACACGCACGGTGGTCTGCGGCGGCGTGAGGCCGTATTTCGGGTCGTCGACACCGTCCTCATCCACATGCCAGCCTCCAAGGGTGTCCGGTCCACCGGGCTTGGTGGGCTGACCGTACCACTGGAGTTGGAGTGGCCACCATTCGGATGGGACGACCTCCGATGACTCGCCATCGACCTCAGCGTACCATTTTCGGTCAGCCGGATTGGGCGTGTAGGTCACAGTCTCGCCCAGATGGGTAACTTGCAACTCCTGAATGTCGCGGAAATCGACATCGTAAAAATAGCCCAGTTCCAAAGGCGGAGGGGTGTAAGGCGGGCTGACCACCAAGCAGTTGACAACCCTGGCCCAAATCTCGGGGACCGTGAACAGTTGGTTGTCGCCGACCAGACGCATGTAGCTATATTCTGCGTCGGGGGTGGAGTTGCCGAGCCAGAATTCGTAGGAAAGGCCGGTCTCCTCGGTGATCTTGATGATGCTATCTGGAGGTTCGAGACCGTATTGCGCGGGATTCTCGATGGTTTGGGACAGAACGCGGTTCACCTTGGGTCCACTCAACAAAAGAGGGGTACCGGCCCACCGTTGCTGGTAGACCTCGATGCGTTCGTCGCCGTCAACGATAAACCACTTGCCGCGTCCCAAGTCCTTCTCGTACGCGATGGACCGTTCTTCTCCGGTCAGAGCGATGGTCTCGTCGGAACATTCGAGGGAATTGCCCGGAGCGCCCCGATGGGTGACTTCCAGGTGGACGATGGCGTCATCGTCGATGCGCCAAGCCCAAGGGGTTTCATCGGCAGGTTCCGGCCGGTCCCACGGCCTGAAATACAGAGCCAGGGCGGCGAAGATCACGAGGACGAAAACCAGCAGGATGGTCAGGCGGATGTTCATGGTGGTTCAGTACTCGATCGCCGGGGATAAAGGAGCGCCGTCAGGAATTGGTGGGACCGCGACCTAACGCCGAACCCACCAAACCACGACCGCCATGATCCCCATAAGACCGGGCAACAGCAGCCAGGTGGAAAAACGGACGAAATTGAACTCGTTGGCGTCCAAGTTCCACTCGCGATACACGAACTCGCGGTCGCGAATGGACACCAGGGAAAAGTCGCCCATCAGGTAGTTCGCCGAATTCAGGAAGAGGGCGGCACTGGAACCGCGTTGGACATTGCGGTTGGCGATGAAATCGGAATCGCCGAACACCGTCATGCCGGCAATCTGGTTATCCGGAGGGCGTTCGGTGGGAGCGGCAGCCCCCACGGGCGCAACAATGTCGAGGTATATCGCGGGGAAAAATACGCTTTGAGGATCGCCTTCGACCGGGTCCGTGCGCTCGATGTCGCTGATGAGTCGGGCCGACGGAGTAGTTGCGGCGATGGGCACGGGTATGCGCGAGGTGGTGTCTTCGGGCACCGGCTCCAAGGCAGCGGCTCCGGGCATGAATGCCACCTGCAGAGGCTGACCGCGAGGAGCAACGATTTCAGGTGGAGCCTGCGGGTTGTAGATTCCGACGCGCAAGGTGCGAGGGGCGTTGGGTTGAGAGCCTTCTACGTCCCTGATGTAGCCATCGGCCACAAGGACGCCCCAGAACGCCAGGAACGCGCGGAAGGTATCGTGGGTGTCAGGCTCGGCGAGGAAGATCAACCGGGCACCCTCACGACGGGGTTCGCCATCGGGTTGGCGTCCAGCCATGTAGAAATTCAGGGCGTCGGCGTGGGCCGGAGGCAGTTGACCGGTGGGACCGGCTATGACCACCAGGGCTGCATCGTCGGGGACGGTAACGTCCTCTTGGGTAGGCGACCAAAACAGCGATTCAACCGCGTAGTTGTCGACCTCCAGGCCGTCCTTGATCTGCTGGTACCCGTCTTCCTCGGCGCGGTTGATGTCGCGCTCGCCGTGGCCGGCCAGGAAGTAGACCTTCTTCTGTTGCGTTTCGGTGGCAACCAGCAACGCGGTGTAGAGATCCTGCTCCAAGCGACTGTAACTCGCGTCGGTGGGCTGCACCAAGTCGATGAGGTCGGTGCCGACCGCGGCGACGGCGATGCTTTCGTAGGAGGTGATGCCCTGGCTGCGGGCGAGGTCGGGTTCCTTTTGAGGATCGATAAACTGATAGTCGAAATTACGGCTGCGCTTGCTGAATTCACCGAGCATGGTGTCAACCTTGCCGCGACGGGTCAGCATATCGATGTCGGGAATTTGGTCCGGATAGTAGGCTATGACGTTGATCGGACGGTCGAGATTGTCCAGAAGATCCTCGGTACGGTTGGCGAGGGAGAACTGGTTGGTTGCCGTGGTATCAGCACGGAAGTGGTTTTCGAAGGCGACATAATTAGCCAGGATGACCAAGCCAATGAAAGCGGCGGTCATAATGACGGTGTTGACGCCGTATCGTCCCGTCCGGCTGAAGAAAGCGGCGATTACCTGGCTGAAATAGGAGACGGCCACGAGGAGGACCAACGCAGCGCCAATGGCAAGCACGATCCCGCCGTAGAGTTTCAACGAACCCACGAACGCGAGGAGCACCGCGCCAGCGATGAGACCCACGACGCCAGCGATGAGGATGGGAGCGTAGAAGACGGCGATGAAGTCGAAGACGGGCTCTAGAAACGAGAATAGCGTCCTGGACTGCTCTTGCAGGGCCTGGGGTTCTTCTGAGGACTCCTCGGGCCGTCCGGCGCCCTGGCGATCGCGGCTGCGACGGCGGCGCCAATCCCTGGGGGTGTCGTCGATACGCTGCTGGCTCATACTACCTCCAGCGGCGCGATTCCAGCGCGCGGATCGACAGGAACAGGAACAAAGCGGTTACCGTGATGAAATAGACGATGTGGGTGGAATCGATGATTCCGCTGTCGAAGTCGTTGAAGTGGCTGGTGAACCCGAGATGGGTGAACACATTTGCCCAAATGCCGGTGACGACCTCGCTGATGAATGCGGTGGCGTAGAGAACGACGAGAATGCCAGTCCCGACGACGGCAGCGATGATCTGGTTGCTGGTCAGGGTGGACGTGAGGATGCCCACCGCCAGAGTGGCCATGCCGTAGAGGACCAAGCCCAGGTATCCGGAGTAGATGGGTCCCGGATCGGGCGAGGCGAAAACCAGGAGGAGGACGACATAATATGAGGTGAGGGCCAGCAGGAACAGCAGGAACACGAGGCTGGCAAAGTATTTGCCGAGGATGACCTCCCAGTCCCGGACCGGGGAAGTCAGGAGGAGTTCGATGGTCCCGAGTTTCTGTTCCTCGGCGAGCAGGCGCATGGTAAGAGCCGGCGCCAGGGGGATCAGAAGGAAGGTCGCTCCCTGGAAGAAATTGCTCATGGAAGCTTCGGGGAACGGGTTGCCCAAATCGCGGACAAAAAAGAAACCGCTGAGGGCCATAAAGATAAGCGCCACGATGTAGGCCACCGGGCTGCTGAAATAGATCTGGATTTCTTTGAACGCTACAGCGCGGATCGTTCGCATCGTCTGCTATGCAAAATCCTCATCGTCGGTCTCGGAGGTGGTCAGCCTCAGGAAGATCTCCTCGAGGCTCATGCTATTTACCTGCATGCTGAGCAGGCTCCAGTCGTGGCTGATCACCGTGCGCGAAATCTCGTCGCGCAGGTCCAGGCCTTCGCGGAATTGAACTCGGTATGCGTTGATACCGGGACGGGGATGGTGGGTCACCCCGGTAGCGCCGTCGATGGCGCGCAAAACCGAGAGGACTTCGGCGGGCGGGCCCCCGATTTCCACCTCGAGTTGTTCAACGCCCTGCAAGTGCTGGGCTAGGTTGTTGGGGGTATCGGCGGCAACAATGTGGCCCTCATGGATGATCAACACACGTTCGCAGATCATGCTGACTTCGGGCAGGATGTGGCTGCTGAGGACGACCGTCTGCTCGCGGCCAAGGTCCTGAATCAGACCGCGGGTTTCGACAACCTGAATGGGGTCAATGCCGATGGTGGGCTCATCAAGGACCAGAACCTCCGGTTCGTGGAGGATCGCCTGGGCGATGCCCACGCGTTGCCGAAATCCCTTGGAGAGCTTGCCGATGAGGGTTTTGTGGTAATCGCCCAACCGGCACACGTCGATTACGTCATCGACGCGACTACGAATCCGGCGGCCGTTCATTCGGCGGAGGGTGCCCATGTACTTGAGATATCCGGTAACGGTCATCTCGGTGTGCAGGGGGACGGATTCCGGCAGGTAGCCCACGCGTTTACGGACTTCCAAGGACTTTTCCACCACGTCGTAGCCATCCAGACTGACGGAGCCGCGGGTAGGCGGCATGAATCCGGTGAGGATGCGCATGGTGGTGGTTTTGCCGGCGCCGTTGGGTCCCAGGAACCCCAGGATCTCGCCGCGGCGCACGGTGAAATTCACGTTCTCGACGGCAGGATTGGGCCCGTAGTAGTGCGTGAGATCGCGAACGTCGATCATGACGTCCTCGGGCATCACATCTGTGGGCGCAGCGTCAGGCGGGGCCGATGCTGCCGCATCGGGTGAGTTGCCTGGGGAGTTATCGGAGACCATTGGACTATCCGTGCCGGAGCGGCAAATTACGATTGGATTCCGCGCGGGTCATCTGACATACGACGCCGTCGGGTAAGCGGATTGCCACACCGACGGTTTCGGGTTCCCGGAGCGGAGATTTCGCTTTGAATTGGCGTGGCGGCTATGATATTCTATACGCCGCATTTTCACAAGACGGCGCGGCCCCGTCCAACGGGGCCGATTTTTAGTTGGGGGCCAGCGAACGGGATGCACCTGATTATCGACGGATTCGGCGGCGACGCCGGCATGATGTGGGACACGGAGCGGCTCCGGACATTCCTAGACGAGTACCCGGCCAGTCTCGGAATGACCAGGATAACCGAGCCGGAAGTGCTCGAATATCACGGCCAGAATCCGAACGACAGCGGCATCTCCGGATTCGTGATCATTGCGGAGAGCCACATCAGCGTTCACACGTTCCCACACCGGGACTACGTGAACATTGACATGTTTTCCTGCAAGTCGTTTGACCATGAGCAAGCCCTCTCGGACGCGCGTTCCCTATTCGACCTGAAGCAGGTCAAGACGTGGGTGCTGGACCGTGGCCTGGAATGGGCCAACTCCGAGCAGGGCGCGACCGAAACGCGACGACAGCGCTCCGTTCTGCAGGCCGTCGGATCCGGTTCGCCGGTTGCGTGATCTCGAGTCCGACCACCGAGCAGTCCCGCCGGTTCCGGTAACGCCGGCGAACTTCCTGGCACTGCCGCCCGAACAGGCGGCGCTTTCGAGCGCATTTGCGGCGCTGATTCCAGTACCGATAGACAGCACCACGTCATTTCGCAGCGGCGCGCGGTATGGGCCGGCGGCGATCATCGCGGCATCGGCGGCGCTGGAGGACTACGACCTGGAGTTAGGGATCGACGTCGCGGAGTTGGGCATCCATACCGCTGACCCGCTGGAACCTCACGTTGGGGATCCGGAGCAAATGGCGCTACGGGTGAAGTTGGCCGTTGATTATTACCAGGGGGCGGGCAAGCTCACCGGCGTGATCGGGGGAGACCATTCGGCGGCGATCGGTTCCGCGTTGGCGACGCTGGAGAGGCATCCGGATTTGTCGGTGCTTTACATCGACGCGCACGCGGACCTGCGGGATGCGTACCAAGGAACCGCATGGGGACATGGATCGGCGGCGCGCCGCATTGCAGAGCATTGCCCGGTGTCGCTGGTAGGCGTGCGCACGCTGGCGCTAGACGAAAAGAAACACATCGACAGCACGGGGATCGCGGTGACCTACTGGCCGCCGGGCGAGTCCGATTTCCCACAAGACATAATCGACCAGCTTTCGCCGCGCGTGTACGTAAGCGTTGACCTGGACGCGCTGGATCCGGCGGAGATGGCCGCGGTCGGGACGCCGGAGCCGGGCGGGATGCGCTGGCTGGATCTGACCAACCTGCTCAGAGGAGTCGCGGAGCAACGGGAGATCGTGGGATTTGACGTGTGCGAACTGGCTCCGAACGAAGGGCCGGCGGCGAACAGTTACACGGCGGCCAAGTTGGTCTACAAGTTGATCGCATACGCGGCGATTGGGAAGGCTTGCTGACGCTCGGGACGGGGCGGTGAGACGCCGGTTTTCTTGACAACGCCGGCGGGGCAACCCTACAATCCCGGCATCTTGCGAACCGTCGCTCAAGAGCAGCGAAGCGCGTTCGCGGCCCATAGAAATTGGAGGAATTACCTATGCCAAATGAATGGCCCACAGTGCACTATAAGGAAGAAGGCATGCGCGAGGGCATGCAGATCGAGGACGCCAACATCTCGGTGGATGACAAGGTTGAACTCCTCGACATGCTCTCGGAGACGGGCCTGACCAGCATCGTCGTTGGATCGTTTGTGAGTCCGCGATGGACGCCGCAGATGGAGCGGATTGACGAGATCGTGACCAAGTTCACGCCCAAAGCCGGAGTAACCTACAGCGCCCTGGCGTTGAATGCCCGGGGAGTGGAGCGCGCACGCGCCTATTCGCCGCCGCTGACCATCGAGCGGGACGCGTATCCGAGGCTGTCGTGCCACCTGTGCGACGTGTTCGCACGGCGCAACACCAACCGCAGCCAGATGCAAGAGATGGAACGCTGGCCGGAGATCATCGCGCAAGCGCAAGAAATGGGCATCACACAGGCCGGCATCGGGTGCAACGCCTCCTGGGGATCGAACTTCCTGGGCGAGTTCCCGGTGGACTCGCTGATGACCCTGATGGAGTACCAGCATGGGCTGTGGGAAGAGGCAGGGATCGACGTACGGAGTTGCTCAATGGGTGATCCCATGAGCCACTGCACGCCGGCCAAGGTGGAGGAGAGCATCGTCCGCGTCAAGGAACGCTGGCCGGAGATCAACCACTTCCGTCTGCATCTCCACAACGGGCGCAACATGGCCATCGCGTCCGCGTACGCCGCCATGCGCGTTTTGGGTCCCGAGGATACCCTTGAGCTGGACGGGACGATCGGAGGATTTGGGGGCTGCCCCTACTGTGGGAACGGCCGGGCCACCGGTATGGCGCCGACCGAAGACCTGCTTCACATGATGGAGGATATGGGTATCCCCACGGGCGTTGACATCGACAAACTGGTCGATTGCGTGTGGGCCGCCGAACGCATCATCGGGCGCGAGCTTTACGGGCACGTATCCAAGGCCGGACCGCGTCCGCGGGCCAGCGCCGGCAACCTGTACGATATCAACATGCCCTTCGTGGAGACCATGGAACAGGCCACCCACTTCAAGAAGGGTGAGCAGATGTATGAGGGCGGGTTGTACCCGTACCGCGAGCCGGTGACCAGTCCTTACCGGGAGCGCGTTGACCAGGGCCTGCCAGCTTTTGGCACCGGCGCCGACGAGTTCCCGTGGAATGAGGACTGGCTGCCCAAAGCCGGAAGCTAAACTCCACGACCAAGGGCCAAAAAACAGGGGCGGGTGTCTAACCCGCCCCTGTTTTGGTTTGAACCGGACCGACGCTACGCGGAGGCGCAGGCCACGCTGATGGTGTTCATCGCGGTGTCGGGAAGTTGGTCGGCGGACCAGGATGAGCCGCCGTCGTGGGTGCCGAAGACCTGGCCGCGACGCGTGCAGAAATAGATCTGCGACGGATCCTGACGGTTCACGGCGACGCCGAAGGTGGTGCTGCCGGGACTGATGCCCTGGTCGAAGCGTTCCCAGGTTTCGCCCAAGTTGGTGGTGCGCATGACACCACCCTGCTCGCTACCGAAGTTCATGCCGACGCAGGCGTACAGGGTGTTGGGGTCGCTGGGATCGCGGACCACGCCGCGAGAGTACATGATGTCGGAGAATCGGCCGAACTCACAGTCCTGCCATGACGCTCCGCGGTCGGTGCTGCGCCAGACGCCAGTGCGGTTGGAGATCAGGACCGAGTTGGAATCGGCTCCGCCCACGGCCACGCCGTGCAGGTCGAGCAGATCGACGTCGCCGGCAAACTCGGAATTGCGGATGGTCCAGGTGTTACCACCGTCGGTGCTGCTGGCCGCGCCGCCGACCTCGAGGGCTGCGTACATGTTGTTGGGGTTGGCGGCCTCGATGTCGATGCCGAGGATGCGCATGGCGAAAGCCATCTGGACCTGGCTGGGGTTAGAAACCGTGGCGATGTGGTCCCAGTTTTCGCCGCCGTCCTCGCTCTTGTAAACCTCGGCTCCCTCGGTGCCCAGGAACATGATATTGGGGTCGTTGGGGTGGAACCGGATGGACCAGACCACGCGACCTTCCGTCATGTTCATGCGCTGCCAATGATCGCCGCCGTCGGTGCTGCGATAGATTCCGCGCTGCGTGCCGCAGAAGATGGTGCGGGGGTCGTTAGGGTGGATGGCGATAGCGCGGGCCTGGGTGGCGGGCGCCAAGCCGTCGGTGAGCAAATCCCAATGAGCGTCGCCGGCCTGCTTACGGTAGAGTCCGCTGGCTTCCGCGCCCACGTAAACCAAAGTGTTGCCTGCCATTATCGTGCCTCCTTAGTGTGAGTGGCGATACGGTGGGTGATGTCGCCATTTCAGCAGACCCAACAATGGATGTCAAACGGGGCACAACCGCAGAGCCTAGCCCGCGGTGGTGGGGGGTGTGCTCACTCGGCGCGTGGGTCGCCAATGGACCTCGCCAGCGTGAGGCACCAGACAGATTTGGCACCGGCCCGTTTGAGGGTGGCCGCACATTCCTCGAGGGTGCTGCCGGTGGTGGCAACGTCGTCGACGAGGATGATTTGCAACCCGTTGACGTCCGCTCCCGGCGCGACGGTGAAACTACCCGCGACGTTGGCCGCGCGCAGGTTTGAATCAGCGATTCCGGCTTGCGGATCAGCGCGCCGAGTGCGGGCCAGGGCCGCGGTTTCGCAGGGCATACCACATTGGAGGGCGACGCGACGGGCGAGGAGATCGGCCTGGTTGTAGCCGCGCTCTCGCTGACGGTCCCTGGGCATGGGAACGGGCACGACGATTTCGCCCGGCACGGGGTGTTCTTTTAGATAGTGAGCGAGCAGGTCGCCGAGTTGGGCCGAGCCGGCCCTGATACCACCGTACTTCAAAGCGAGGATCGCCTGCCGTATGGCTCCGGCGTACCGGTAAGGGGCGCGAATGCCATCGAACCACCTTGCGGATTCGGCGCACGTTTGACAACGAGCGAAATTGCCGGGCGTGGCGCAGACCTCGCAATATGGTCGCTGCAGCACCGGGAGGTCCCGAGCACACGAGGAGCAGATCAGCCCGCCGGAGTTTCCGCAACTGACACACTCAATGGGGAAGACGACGTCGAGGAGGTCGCGACCGGCGCGGGAGGCCAACCGGCGGATTTGGGAGATGGATACCACAGAGATGGGGTCAGCGGGTCGCCGAAGGGCCTAGCGGGACAGGTTCTTGCGACGGATGATTTCGGCGTCGCGGGGGAAGGCGAGCGGGGGCAGAGCATCCAAGGAGAAGAATCCGAGGTCCAAACACTCAGGGCCGGCGTTCAACACGCCGCCGGTTTCGGTGGCCGAGTACGCGACAACCACGACAGGATGCTGAGCCTGTGAGAAAACGCCGATCAAATCCCCGGTGATCACCCGCAGGCCGGTCTCCTCGAATACCTCGCGCGCGGCGGCGTCCTCCACGGGTTCACCACGGTCTACGTAGCCGCCTGGCAAACTCCAGAGGCCGTAGCCGGTGGGCATCGCTCGCTGAACGAACAGGGTGCGGCCTTCGCGCTCGACGACGCAGGTCGCGGCCAATTTGGGATCGTAATAGATGATGCGCCCGCAATCGGGGCACACGGGACGGGTGTGGCCTTCGTCCTGGCGGAGCGTCAACCGCGCGCCGCAGGAAGGGCAGAATTTATCCTCGGTAGCCACTGGGCCAGTATTTCCCGATTGTCATAACGTCATGCATGATGGCCGCCCAGGAGATCGGTCACTGAGGCTCGATCCGGCATGGAATCCTGGGCTCCCACGCTGGTGACGGCGAGGGCTCCGGCGGCACAGCCCCACCGCACCGCCTCCGGCAACGGGATGCCTTCGGCCAAGGCCACAGCCATCGCGCCGTTGAAAGCGTCGCCGGCCGCGACGGTATCGACCGCAGTTACGGGAACGGCGGGGGTGTGACCGGCATCATTTCCGTCGGTCCAATATGCGCCCATGGATCCCAGCTTGATGACGGCGGCGTTCACTCCGCGCCCAATAAGCTCGTGAGCCGCTGCCGCGGCGGCACCGACATCTCCGATGGGGTGGCCGACCAAAGCCTCCGCCTCGGTCTCGTTGGGAGTGATGACGGAGACAGAGCGATAGAACGCGGCGGGGACCGGTCGGACGGGACCCGGGTCCAGAATGACGGTAACGCCCTGGGCGGCCGCCAATTCAGCGACCCGCATGGACAAATCCACCGACACTTCGAGTTGGAGCAACAGGGCAGAGGTCTCGGGCAACAGGGCAGCGATGGCGTCGAATTCGTGGTGGCCGCAAGTATCGTTGGCTCCGAGGACCTGGACGATGCGGTTCTGCCCGCCCTGGCCCACGCTGATCACGGCGATTCCGGAGGTGGTGTCGAGGCTGACACCCACTGCATCCGTTGAGACGGCGGCGGATTGGAGGAGTTCGGTGAGCTGGGGGCCGAACATGTCGTCGCCGACGCGCCCGACCATGGCGGAACGGGCACCCATGCGAGCGGCCGCCACGGCCTGATTCGCGCCTTTTCCGCCGGCGTAGGTCACGAACCGATTACCAACGACAGTCTCGCCGTCGGCGGGGAGGCGATCGGCGAATGTGACCAAGTCCATATTGATGCCGCCCAAGGACACAATCAACGGGCGAGCGGAATCGTTTGACATCGGCGGGTGCACTCTACATAACGAAAAATCGTGCTCACGCTAACACCTGGATTTCCGGTCGTCAACGGACTACGAACCCCCATGCTATAATCCGGCGAAACTGAAAAAGCGAGGACTGCAACGATGTCTCAGCCTCTGGAAAACATCAAGGTGGTCGACCTTACGCGTACGCTGGCGGGCCCATTTTGCACTCAAAATCTGGCGGACATGGGCGCCGACGTGATCAAGATCGAGGAACCGAACGACGGCGACGAGACGCGCAAATGGCCGCCGATCTGGAACGGGGAGAGCACCCAATTCCTGTCGTTCAACCGGAACAAGCGCAGCCTGTCGGTGAACCTGAAGTCGGAGGAGGGGCTGGAGATAGTCAAGTCGCTGGCCAAAGAGGCCGACGTGATGATCGAAAGCTTTCGCGCTGGCACGCTGGCGCGGATGGGCCTAGGTTACGAGGATATCAAGGAGATCAACCCGGACATCGTTTACTGCACCATTTCGGGTTACGGGCGCACGGGGCCGATGGCGAATAAGCCCGGCTACGACCTGATTATCCAGGCATACAGCGGATTGATGCACCTGACCGGCGACCCGAACGGACCGCCACAGCGCGTTGGATTCTCGCTGGTGGACCTGTTCACGGGGATGCTTGCGTACGGGTCGATCGTTACGGCTCTGTATCACCGGGACAAGACGGGTGAGGGTCAACTGATTGATACGGCGCTGCTGGACGGACAGGTGGCGGCGATGAGTTACCACGCCACCGGGTTCATAGGGACCGGAATTGAACCGCATCGCCTGGGTTCGGGGCATCCTAGCCTGGTGCCGTACCAGAGTTTCCAGGCGTCGGACGGCTTTTTCATCCTGGGCGTGGCGAACCCGAACCTCTGGGAGCGGTTCTGCAACGCCATCGGGCACCCAGACCTGAAGGACGACCCCAAGTTCGCGACCAATCCGGATCGAGTTGCGCACCGCGGCGAGATGGTCGACCTGTTAAACAGTATTTTTGCGGCGAACACCGTGGCGCATTGGGTCAAGGTGATCGACGAGGCGGGCGTGCCCGTAGGACCGATCAACAAGACCTCGGACGTGGTGGCGGACGAGCAGGTGAAAGCCAGGGAGATGTTCCTGGAGATCAACCACCCCAAGGTGCCGGACCTCAGGGTACCCAACTCGCCGATCAAGCTGCAGGGAACACCGGCCGAACTGCGGATGGCTCCACCGGCGCTGGGCGAACACAACGAAGAAGTGCTGGCGGAATTGGGCTACGACGCAGAGGCGTTCGCGAAGCTACTGGAATCTGGTGCGGTTGGAGAGCCGGGCAAGGAAATCAGCGGTGTGGGAGCCCACTGAGCCCAGCCGGATTGCGGATTGCTTGGTTCGCACAAGGCGCGTTATGTTGTGTAAATGCTCGATTTGGGGCCCTTTTTGACATAACGTGGAGACATTGCGAAATTGCGAGGGCGGCCTTTCGGTCGCCCTCTTTTGCGCTTGAGATATCCTGGCACGGAGATTGTTGGCGTAGGGTTCATGCGGTTGCCGTATTCAGGGGGCGGGTCTATAATGACTTAGTGAGTCGCGCTGGGGCGGTTAGCTCAGCGGTTAGAGCGCCTCGTTCACACCGAGGAGGTCGGAGGTTCAAATCCTCCATCGCCCACCATACCCGCCTTAGCGAGAGTCATTTTTACAGCGGAAAACCACCGAGCCGAGGTGGCGAAACGGCAGACGCGCTGCGTTCAGGGCGCAGTGTCCTTTAGGACTTGTGGGTTCAAATCCCTCCCTCGGCACCATTTTCCGACGCGCGCTTGTAGCTCAGTGGATAGAGCGCTGCCCTGCGGAGGCAGAGGTC
>JAPOQH010000028.1 GCA_026710825.1 Chloroflexota bacterium
AGAGGTGAGACGGCGCTGCCGGACCATCCTCCAGTCACGAGCCGAGGCAATCCTGTCAGACTTCCGACCTGATTCACAACCCCCGCCAAATGCACATCCCACCTTGGCTTTGGTTTAGTGTGGCACCGTCGTTGAATAGTCGGTCCGAGAGCGACACGCAGCCACCTGGATCGGGTGCGATTTGTTACTGACGGGGTTGGCCGTCGATGCTGGGAATCCTGCCTCACTGATATTGGGATAAACGTACGTTTGGTCTAGACACAGTTAGGATATACGTTCTTATGGGTGGTGTCAAGGGGGAGTGTCAGGGTTATCTTTTACCGGGATGAACAGGATGAACGGGATGGGGAGGATGAGTGGTATTTTGGGACAAGATGGATGGGCAGGCGATGATTCTGGCAGGGAACGAGCATGTTTGCTTATATCCCCGGATTAGCTAAACGGTTGCAAAATCCGCGCATCGGCATGGTTCAGGCTTTTCGGAGTCCGGTATTTCTTCTGGAGGGGACGCCTCCGGGACATGGCCGCCGCAATCAGGGCAGAAAATAGCAGGATCGGATAACCAGCTCAATTTGCCGACCGATCTGGATAACGCGTCGAGTTGTTGTAGACCAATTGCGATTTCCGTTGTTGCGATTGCATTGCGTATCAACGCGATTGTAGCTCGGACCAATGACAAGCAGGTCAGGTCAGCTGGGCCTGTGAGCCTAAAATTGATGGGACCCACCGGAAACCCCGAGCGACCTTGGTCGTCGCGAACTGGCCTGACCGCGCTCGGAGCGCAGTGGGCACGAGCACTCGCGAATACATACTCGGGACGCGCTTTCCACCGCCAGTTCGCCTCCGTTGACGCTTCTATCTGAGAAAAATTCGATAAACCGCTCCAACCATAATCCCTAGACTTCACACCCTGCCCGTAGTCCAGTTCGTGCCCAGATTTGGCGGTCTCAGCCATCATCTCCAAATAATCTAATTCTTCATCAGATGGCGCGTCATGATGATTTTTCTCGTAGAGCGTCTTAGCAAGATGATGCTGATTGATCCGGTGATGGCGCAAATAGCGATTGGCCATTTGCGGATCGTTCGCGATGAACAGGGCGATGGTGGCTGCTTCGTGACAGACGCGCCACTGCACCCAGGCAGGATCAACCAGCCCGTTCGTTAATAGAGCCAAAACTCCACGAGCGTGCAGACAAGTACGCGAGTGCAAACTGCGCAGGACATGCCAGTATTCCTCATCCATCGAATTGAAATACGGCGCGTTGGGATCACTCCCAAACGATGTTGCGAGCGTGATGGTTTGCTCAAAATGACCTAAAGGTTCGTCCCAAAGTTCATCGAATCTGCTCCAAAATCCATTTCCAATATCAGGGACAACTGGGTGCTTAGCCATGCATACCTCACATTAGTATCGTGCTTGTACATTGTATGGGGAAACCTGCAACCATGTTAAAGTAGTGACACCGAAACTTGTCAACGGTGGGGCACGACGGTCCGAGGCATCAATGCAGGCGACTTTCGGTTCAGTTTGTTGCGCTCGCGATGATGTTGTGCATATGCTATGCGTACTTGATTTATGGTATGGAGATCGAGATGCTGACCCGTGAGGAGTTGCAGACTGCCCAGGACTTTCTCGCCGCTGCCGAGCAGGAGTTTGCGCTTGGCAATTTGGAAGCCGGGTCGGAACGGATTGGGGATGCTGCCGTTGCCGCCGTCAGAGCGGTCGTGAAGCGGCGGGGATGGCCGTGCGAGAACGGCGACGACCTGTATAAGGCGGCCAAACGCTTGGACGAAGAGTCCGGCGATGGGATGGCGATCCAGATGGGCCTCAGGGCAGCGCGCGCCGGCGTCGGCAGGGTCAAGCACGGTCTCATGGAACCGGAAGACGCCTGGGCGGATATGATATCGGTGCGTCATTTCATCGGTTTGCTGCAAGAGTTGGCCGACTGATTTTGACCGAACCGATGTGGATCGCCGAGCACGCTGAGGCGGCTCGCGATTTCCTGGTCGAAGCCAGCGATGCCATAACCGCCGGCAAACGACTAAATGCGGCCGAAATGCTGTGGGGAGCGGCCGCTCACGCCATCATCGCCGTGGCGCAAGACCGGGGCTGGCCGTTCCACTACCACCGGGATTTGACCTCGACCGCCAAGAATCTGGCTTTCGAGTACCAGGACTGGCGAATGTGGGATGGGATCAAAGCCGCCGAACAATGCCACATCTACTTCTATCATGGGCGGATGCATGACGGCACTTTGGACGATTCGTTCCCTCTGGTACGATACCTTGTCGGCAGGTTGCTGGCGCTGATTAACTGAGCACGAATCACCAATCCACGAAACGAGGTTTTTTGTATGAGTATTGATGTTGCGACTTCTATTGCGCAGATTTTGAAGGCGGAGGGGGTTGAGTGGGTTTCGACCTTTCCCGTCTGCCGGGTGAACAACGCGCTGGGGCGCGAGGGCGTGCCCATGATCATGATGCGCGACGACCGCTACGCCGTGGCCCTGGCCGACGCGTACTCGCGGGTGACCGGCGGCGACCGCATCGGCGTGTGCACGGTGCAGGGCGGCGTGAACGGCGCGGGGTTGCAGTACTCGTACCCCGGGCTGGCGCAGGCGTTTGAGGACAACTCGCCCATGCTGTGCATCACCGACGGCGTGCCGGCCGGCAGCACCGAGAACACGCAGTTCGATGTGACCACCAGCCTCAAGACCGTGACCAAGTGGTTCGGCTACATCGACCGTCCCGAGCGGACGCCGGAGTTCATGCGGCGGGCGTTCTCGATGCTGCGCAGCGGGCGCCCTGGGCCGGTCGTGCTGGCGGTGCCCAACGCGGCGGGCATCTACGACGAGACGGTGGACCCATACTACCCGGTGCGCGGGTACCGGTCGGCGCCGGACCCGTCGGACGTCTCGCAGGCCATCGACCTGATGATGGGGGCGTCCAACCCGCTGATCTACGCCGGCGAGGGGGTGATCTACGCGGGCGCGTCGTCGGAGTTAGTGGCGCTGGCCGAGTTGCTGAACGCGCCGGTGATCACCACGCTGAAGGCCAAGGGAGCGTTTCCGGAGAACCACCCGCTGTTCGTGGGCGTGCGCGGCGAGCATCCCATCGCGTACCTGAACAAGAGCGACGTGATCCTGACGGTGGGCAGCAGCCTGTCGCCGGGGCGGTTCACCCACGGCATCCCCAACGCGCCGAGCAAGACGATCATCCAGTGCAACCTGGACGAGTTCCACCTGAACCGCATCTTCCCGACGCATCACGCGGTGCTGGGCGACGCGAAGTTCGTGCTGCAGGCGCTGGCCGACGAAGTGTCGGGGCGCACCGACGGAGCGGGACGTCCCGCCGGCAACGTGGTGGCCGAGGTGCGGGAGGCGCGGGACGCCGGACTGGCCGAGTACCGGGAGGCGATGGCGTCCAACGAGGCGCCGATCAATCCCTACCGCATCATCGGCGACATGATGAAGGTGCTGGACCCGTACAACTCCTTCGTGACCCACGAGTCGGGCAACACGCGTGACCAGCTGAGCACGGTGTACGACACGCTGATTCCCCGCGGCTTCCTGGGCTGGGGCAACATCTCCACGCTGGGCTTCGGCCTGGCGGGCGTCATGGCGGCCAAGCTGGCCTTCCCGCAGCGGCAGGCGGTGGCGCTGACCGGCGACGCGGGGGTTGGCTACATGCTGGGCAACCTGGAGGTTTCGGTGCGGCAGAATCTGGGCATCACCATCGCCCACGTGGCCAACGGCGGGGTCGCGGGCTACGGCCCCGGGGTCTGGGGCGACGGGCACGACCCGTACACGCACCGGGTGCTGGGTCCCGAGGACGTGAACATGTCGCGGGCCATAGCGGAGCTGGGGCTGTACACCGAGCGGGTCACGGAGCCGTCGGACGTGATACCGGCGTTCGAGCGGGCGATGGCGGCGAACGAGCAGGGCCAGCCGTCCTACCTGGAGTTCATCTGCTCGCAGTACCCGCGCTACGGCGGGTTCGCGCCGAGCTCGGTGGCACACTGATCCGAGCGCATAGCCGCAGGACTATAATGGCTAGCAGGCGGGGCTGCCGCGGGACGGGTTGCGCCCTGCGGAGACGCCCCGCCTGCGGGATATAGTCATCGCCGTTTCGGATTGCATCCTAAGGATTAACATGGGGACTTTCAGCATCACCATCCAAGTGGGGAACCTCAACGGCGAGCATTTTGAGGACGTCGAGGTGATGGTGGACACCGGGGCCATCACGACGGTTATCCCCCGCACCATTCTTGAAGGATTGGGGATCAACCCGACCAAGCGTGAGACCTTTGAGTACGCTGGCGGTGAGCGCGTTCAGCTGGATATGGCGGAGGCGCGGGCCAAGGTTGACGGGAAGGACACCATCACCTGGGTGATCTTTGGAGAGGATGGAATGTCGCCGCTGCTGGGTGCGTACACGCTGGAAGGCGTGCTGATGGCCGTTGACCCCTATAACCAGCGGCTGATACCGGTGGTGGGGTCGTTGAAGTAGGGAGGCGGCTGGACCTTGGATCTTGGTCACAAGTCGCAGTCGACGGTCATAATCACCTTTGATGAGTGTGCTCTTGAATCCGAGGACCTGGACGCCACTAGGTCAAGATGCGTTCAGCGCATTGAGGGTTTTGGCGCGGCGACCCTATCCAAGCCGAACCGAGACTAGGAAATCGGTGCTCCTAGCGGCGCTCGTCGTAAGCGCCGCGATTCTTGTCATTTGGCTCCTCACCACAGAGCCAATAGGGTGGTTGCCGAAAACCAGCGATGTCGACACACTCCTCGTAGGGCTGCTCAGTGCACAGGCGTCTATCGCAGCACTCACGCTCGCAGTTACGCTGTTCGTCATGCAAGGTGTCAGCACCCGACGAGATGCTGATGACCGGATATACGGAGAATATATCCGTCGGTCGCGGGTCCGGTTTATATTCGGGATCAGTATCGGCGCAGTGCTCACCACTGGCGTTGTCCTGATGGTACAGAAGGTTGTTGGCGATGCAGCGGATTTAAATCAGGCTGCAGCCAGCGCGCGGAACCTGACGCCCTTGGTCTCAGTGTCGTTTGTTGCCAACTTAGCGTTCGCGGTGATGCTTTTTGAGCGGGCCATCCAACTAGCGAATCCCGAACATTGGCGAAAGCTACGTATGGACGTGAATGAACGCGATGTTCGCCAAGCGGTGCGCGTGTATATCGGACGCTTGCACCGCGCGATTGCAAGCCGAGATGCCGACGAGCCTGATTGGTCAATCATGTTTCCGGACCCCGGCGAGGGGTCAGCTAACGAAGCGATCCGAGCGTTGCTGGATGATGCTAGAAGAGCCATGGCTGAACGCCGTCAGCAAGAGTTCGAGAGATCACTGAATGCAATCAGAGAACTTGTCACGTACGCGATGGACGAAATGGAGAAGGCAGACATCCAGTGGGGTTCGCCTGGGGCCCAAGCTGAATGGCCACCATTGCGGGAGTTGGGACACAATTTGTACTCATTCCGCGAAGAAGTGGTCCGCAACGGCACTAGAGAGTGCATTTTCGGACTCAAGGAATTGGACTTTTGGATCGTGCACACAGGTATCAGACGATCCTGTGGAGAGTTGTTTGCGACAGGTCTCTATGGTTACCGATCGAATTACCAAATCGCGGCGCGCTTCGGTGGGGACGAACTACAAGGCATGTTTCGCGACGATTTTTCGCGGGATCTAAACGGTCTAGTTTTTGGACAAGAACCCCAAATACTTGTCCCGTTCATACAGGAAATTATCGCCCACCAAGAGCGCATGCTCTCCGATGCGATGCATTCAAATCGCCAACAAGATTATGCACAATTGCACGAAGAATTCAGGTCGGCGTTTTCAAACGTCATGCGACATTGGCGCATCGAATGGTCCGAATCTCCGGAGGTAGCCACACTGTGGGACAGGTTAGCGCAGCAATACCACGTTGCAATAATGGGCCTCGCGGGTCGCGGTATTGCCCTGGCAGCGACTGGTAGAATCACCGATGCGAAGCCCTACCTGGATGTGGCAAGAGAAACATACATTAATCTTAGTGTATTGGAAAACGACATCACCATAGCGCTGTTGGGTGGACGCCGTTTGGGACAATCCCAATGGGTCGATTGGGAAATGCAGGATCATCCCATCGGAGAAGTCGTCACGGTTGAAACTGATAAGTACCCTCAGGCGTTCTTGGCTGTAAGAATCATGGAATTAATCGATGAGGCCACTCCAGTATTGAATTTGCACGGCAACGCACAACGCATACTAGATTGGTTTCTTGCCAACTCGGAACGGCTCGAGCGGTTTGTGCAAGAGACGCCAAGCCTGAGCGTTTCACAGAGACAAGATCTGGCAGCTGAGGTTTTACGGCAAGCAGTACGACTGGATGAGATTGAGGAAGACCACCAAATCATACAGCGTGCACTAAGTTCCGAAAGAATTTTTGAGTTCAAAGCCGGGGTACGTGATGGAGCTCGGTCTCCCGACTTCATCGAGCGTCTTTTCCAGCAAGCCGGTACCTTTCGTAGGATTGCTGCTGGTGCGGACGATTGCCCGGACGAACGTGTTTCTCGGTCCCTGCGACCAAAAGCCTACTTGATGGAACCCGCCGAAAATGACCGAACTGGATATATGCCGTTCGACGGGAAGGAATGGGGCCGGACTTTGGCGTTCGATGTAGTCAACCTGCTTTGCGAGGAATTGGACGAAGCACCGCAGATCATTATTCCTCTTGATTCATTGACTGGATTGTTGAACGCCATCGAATTGGCGGTGGAAGAACTCGCTCCAGTGGATGACATGTTCGTCGTGATTGCCGGCGATTGGGGGAACATCCTAGTCGGCCTATATACCCGCGAGGGAGAGGGTTACATACCCAGCCAGCACTCCTCTGATGAAAATACGTTAGGAGAAGTCGGGCGTTATCGAGGAAATCCTATTTTTAGAGGTAAGGCCGTTGGAGAGCGGCGGCTGTACGTGATAGAACCCGGCACTTGGGGATACTTCATGCGCGCCCATTTCGACGACGGGCAGGACGTGCGGGTCGATATTGAACCTATCTCAAATGAACGTGCCCAAGAACTCTTGCAAATAACCCCTGACCACTTCCGAGATCAACCTGATTACGAGGCAAAATTACGGAAGTTGCAAACGTGTGTAGGAATAAGCACCAGTGTTCGTCATGGATTCGAAGTTATCAATCCCTCACGCGCGAGAAGAATAGCTTCAAGTGAATCATCTACCATCTCGAACGATTGACGACGTAAAACCGAGCGGCGCGCCCACCAGCGCGCCGTTCGATTTGCTGGGGTGTGCGGACGTTGGGTTACGCGAGGAAGCCCTCTACCAACCCTACGAATTGGTCGGTGGCTTCCAGTTCGGGGTGGTGGCCGCAGTTTTGGATGATTTCGAGGCGGCTGCCGGGGATGCGGCGGTGGTATTCCTCGGCGGCGGCTACGGGGACAATGTTGTCCTGGGCGCCCCAGACCAGCATCGTGGGGAGACGCTCGAGGCGGTACACCTGGTTCACCAGGCCCGGGTCGTGCATGTAGGGACGCCAGGCGACGCGGCAGGTGGCCTCCATGCCCAGTTCCCAGCGCTCCAGGACGTCCTCCTCTGGTTCGGCGGGACAGACGGTGCGGTACTCGGGCGTGCCGTCGGGATCGTGCAGGGAGTCGCGGATGTACATGGGGGGCGTGACCTCGAAGATGTCGTAGATCTCGCCGCCGGGCGGGCGAATGCCGCCGGCGCCCACGAGGACCAGGTGGCCGAACTGCTGCGGGCACATGGTGGCCAGCTCAGCGGCGATCCATCCGCCGAGGGAGAATCCCATGAGATCGGCGCCCTCGAGGCCGAGCTTGTCCAAGGCGCCCAGGTACCAGATGGCGAGGTCGTGGATGCTCATGGACCAGTCCAGCACGTCGGAGCCGCCGATGCCGGGCAGGAACGGGATGTACAGGGTGTGGTTCTCGGCGAGGGCCTGGGGGTAGCGCAGCCAGCCGGGATGCCCGAGCTCGTCGGGGAGGATGACGAGGGGGGAGCCGGAACCGCCGGTGATCGTCTCCACGTTGGTGCCGGCCACCTCGGTAATGCTGGAAGTCCAGGGCTGCGTTGCAGTAGTCATAGCGTCAAAAGTCCTTCGTAGGGGTGATGGTTCGACAGGCTCACCATGAGCGGTTCAAAGACCGGTTCATCATGAGCGGTTTGGAGACAATTTCACCATAAGCTGGTTGATATTGTGGAACGGGAGTCATCATAGCCGGCGGTCTGCGATGGCGCAAGGCGGGGGGTGGTTTCACATCGATATACCGGATGGATGGGATGATGATTTGGGTACGGGGGATTGGTGTGTCAGGCCGTCGCGGTTGGGTGATGAGCAGGGGCGAATGATTATTGGCCCCTACGGATGGTTGCCATTCGAAAGGCACGGCAAGCGGCGGCATGGGCGACGCATGCGTCGCCCCTACGGGTTCGCGGGTGGTGCATCTGGTATTATCCGCGCAGGCGGGTGACGCCCCCAGGGTTTGAGTATTGAATGCCCAGAACGCATTGCGACAAGGAGGATGACGATGGCGCTGACGATTGACTGCCAGGTGCATGCTTACCGGCGGAACACGCCCGAGCACCCGTGGGTCGGGTTTCTGACCGGGCCGGAGGAGGTTACGGGGGACGACATGGTCGCCGCGATGGACGCGGTGGGCGTGGACGGGGCGATACTGATCTCGCCGTTCGCCATCTACGGGTACGACGCCAGCTACGCGCTGGAGGTGTACGCGCAGCATCCCACCAAGTTCGGGATCGTGCGGCCGTTTGATCCCAACTCGGACACCATCGACGCGGACGTGGAGCAGTGGACGTCGACGCCGGGCGTGGTGGGCTGCCGGATCATGCTGGCGAACAACGACTACGAGGCGGATCACCCCGGGCTGAACGCCATCCTGGCGGCCGGAGGACGGGCCGGCGTGCCGGTGAACATCATGGCGGCGGGCAAGATCCCCCTGCTGCGCCAGTTGGCCCAGCGGAATCCAGGCACGCAGATCATCATCGACCACCTGGGAATCGCGCAGCCGTTCAACCCGCCGCCGCCGGACGACCCGTTCGCGGACCTGCCCAACGTGCTGTCGTGCGCGGAGCTGGACAACGTGGTGATCAAGATCTCGGGGGCCGGCACGCTCTCGCACGCGGGGTTCCCGTATCCGGACATCTGGGAGCCGCTGCATCGCATTTTCGACGCGTACGGGCTGGAGCGGTGCCTGTGGGGGACGGACTGGACGCGGGCCGTGGAACTACTCACGTACGAGCAGGGAGTGGAGGCATTCCGCCTGACGGACACGCTATCAGACTCGGACCGGGAGATCCTGATGGGCGGGTCGCTGGCGAACGTCTATAAGTGGACGCCGGGGGAATAGAGGAGGCGCATCACCGGCGACGCGTAGGGGCGGATGATTATTCGCCCCCACAGGTGCTTGGATGATGGTGCAGGGGCGCGGTATGACTCGCCCCTACTTGGTCGGGTGGCATGAATGACGCGGGGCGGCCGATGGGTCGCCCCCGTTTTTACGTTGGGACAATCCGCGGTTGTTATTTCGTCGTAATCCAGTCTGTCGGACTGTGGACATCACAACGTTATGTATTGCAACATGAGAGTTGGCAGATGCCACCATTTTGACAGTCCTGATGGACAGATGCTCACGATAACGGAGCGGGAATTGATATGCACACCATGATGAATCGCGTTCTCACCAAGTTCGTCCTGATCGCCGTTCTGGCGGCGGCAGCGATGTTCGTGGTCGGCTGCTTCGGCGGCGACGATGCAGCGAGCGAAGAGCCGGACACGGATGCGACGATAGTGGCGGCGACGGTGAAGACCATCCTTGAGGCGACGTCCGAGGCACGGGTGAATGAGGTCCCGACGGACACGCCGGCTCCCACCGCCACACCGGAGCCGCCACCGACGGCCACCGTGGCGCCAACCCTTCCGCCGACGCCGGCTGCCGCGCCCTCGGGATCCGGCGGCAGTGATCCAGGCAGCGGCGGCGAACCCCTGGCGCCCCTGCCGTTGGATGACCCGGAAGCGTTGATGGGCGAGCTATCGGACGGCGAGCGGGCCTGCCTGGCGCAGAGCAGCGCCCTGCCGCCCGACCGAATGCAGCTGTTGATGATGTCCCCGGAGTTGGCAACCCCCGAAGAGCGCGACGCGTTCCTGGGCTGCCTGGGGCACGACCAGGAACTGCGCATGATGCTGACCGGAGTGTTGACCGCCACCGGCCCGCTGAGCGTGGAGTCCTCCGACTGTTTGCGCAATAGCTACGCGGACGTGGACCTGGAGGAACTGCTGAATGGAATGGTTGCCGATCCTGGCAACGATGCCGCGGCGCAGCAGGCGATGGCGCGGGGCATGGTCATGTTCATTGTGTCGCTGTCGTGCCTGAACGAGGATGAGTTCGCGGCGGCCGGACAGGCCATGGGCTTTATGCCGGGCGAGTACGAGGGTTTCCAGTGCGTGCTGGAAGCAGCCGGCGGACAGGAGGAGTTGGTGGTGTGGTTGAGTCCAGGCGCAGAGTTCCCGGCGGAGTTGTTCGGAGCGGCTGCCGCCTGCGGCCTGCAGATGGGAGCGGGTCCGCGGCCGGGCTAGGGAGTTGGTGGGGCAGAGACTGGTGACGATGGCGCCGCAGCGTTATTCGCTGGGCGCCATTTTTGTGCCGGGCTGAGCGGGAGGGGTGATATCGGCTCGGGCGGTGCGGATGCTTGCCTGCGCTGCGTTGGAAGGGTGAGCAAACACAAGGTTGCTCCAGACGTCACGGGGCGGATGGTTGAAGCGACGGCCGCATCTCCGAGTCGCATTGTGTCCGAATCTTTTCCGGTGTTGAGGTCTCACCGCTCCCCTTGGTTGTATTAGGTCCACTGCATTCGGTCATGACCCCCGTAAATGACGACAATCGGTGGTGTGCGATGGCAACCCTGGGGCAATCCGTCCGCCGGCTTTGACACGTTCCCGTCATTGCACTATTGTTGCCACTTAATCGAGCGCTTTTGTTATCAAGGGAGTTCATAATGATGTCGTATGTGCTTCGTAGCGTGGTTATTTTAGTTGTAGTTGTAGTTGTAGTGGGCGGTTCAAGTGCGGCGGTGGCGCACGCCATGGGGAAGCAGGCCGAGTCAGGGGCGGGTGTGGGTGCGCCAAGGGTTTTGGCACAGAGTGCGACCCTATCGAAGCCCACCAACGTTCAGGCGACTTTGGATGCGGCCGAAGAGATCACCCTCACCCTCCCAGGTGAGGACAGTCCCGCCGATTTTCTGCTGATGGACTCAATCTTGGATCCGATCAGTTCTGAATCGGTGCTGGTGTCCGATGGAATTGCTCGGACGGGCAAAGCCACGGGGTTGACCGGTGGGCAGAGCTACGTGGGAGCTGTGGCGGCGTTGGAGATTGACGCGGGCGGCGACTTCGAGCACATGTATGACTGGGATAGAACGGTTTCGGTGGAGTCGGAGACTTTGGCTGACGAGTCGCCGGTGGACCGGGCTGCCTCGGTGGCGCTGTACAACGCTACGGACGGTGCCGCCAAGGTGGTGGCACACAGCGAGGTCCCTTCAGCAGCCAACATCACGGTCCGGGCGGGTAGCCAACCTGGCGAGATGATCATTTCCTGGGACGCCGTGCCGCAGGCCACGTACTACCGCATCGGCTACGTCAACATGGAGATCGATTACCACTTCGCCAAGGCCAGTTGCACGGG
>JAPOQH010000083.1 GCA_026710825.1 Chloroflexota bacterium
CAACAGCGTGGAGTTGCGTCCCAGCGCCAGCCACAGCGTTCCGTGCTGCGTCGTCTGTCCCAATGAACCGGCCCCGGTGGGCACGTCATGGCGGATGGCTGATGTGGGCCACGGAGAATACCGAGCATAAGAATATGCGTACCCCCGGCCGTACGCTGACAACGATGCCAAGGGAATCCTGCCTCCCGCTAACTCCCGCTCACAGCGAGCCCAACCAACCAAAAACCCCCAAAGGAGAAACCGCCAACCCAAACACTGCAACCAACCATCAACCGTAGAGGCGAATAATCATTCGCCCTCACCACCGACCAACCCCCAAACGTAGGGGCGACCCATGGGTCGCCCACACCACTCACGATCGCAAATCGTAGGGGCGAATAATCATTCGCCCACCTATATCGTTGCACATCATGGTAACCCGGGCGATCCTCCGCCGGCGGATGTCATCCCCATGATGCCTCGCCGAGTGCGGGCAGAGTCCAATGGGCAAGACTCTCCCAACAACCGGGCTTGGTGTATGGGCGAATAGTCATTCGCCCCGACCATCCCGCAACACCAGACTGCCAGGACGGGCAATCGCCATCCTGTGCATCCTGTATATCCATGCGAATTTTTTCCTCGGCAAGCCCAACTGGCCGATCCCCCGTCGGCCTGTGCTACGATGCCCGCAATCCCACCGCAGGAGCATCATCATGGCCGACAAGATTCGCCTGGGCATGATCGGCGCAAACATCCACCGTGGCTGGGCCGTCCGCTCCCACCTGCCCGCCGTCGTCGCCAGCCCCGAGTTCGAACTCACCGCCGTCTGCACCACCCGCATGGAGAGCGCCGAGGAATCGCGCCAGATGTTTGGCGCCCGCCTCGCCTTCGACGACTACCACAAGATGCTGGCCCACCCCGACATCGACGCCGTGGCCGTCAGCCTGCGCGTGCCCAACCACTACGAGCCCACCGTCGCCGCCATCGACGCCGGCAAGCACGTCTACACCGAGTGGCCCCTGGGACGCACCACCGCCGAGGCCGAGGAAATGACCGAACTGGCCCAGGCCGCCGGCGTCCGCAACATGGTCGGCCTCCAGGCCCGCGCCAACCCTGCCCTGCTCTACCTGCGGGACCTCGTCGCCGATGGCTACGTTGGCGAGGTCATGTCCTGCCACGTCCGCCGCATCTCCGGAGGCTCGTTGACGCGCCAGTCCGACCGCACCTGGCAGCGCGACCGCGAACTCGGCGCCAATACCCTCACCATCACCTTCGGCCACACCATCGACGCCCTGCGCATGGTGGTCGGCGATTTCAGCCACGTATCCACCGTCGTCAGCACCCAGGCCAACCAGTGGTTCGAGACCGACACCAACCAGATGGTTGACGTAACGTCCCCCGACAACATCCTGGTCAGCGGCCGGCTGTCCAACGGCGCAGTCGCCTCCGCCCACGTCGCCAGCAACCCCTGGGTCGACAGCGGCTACCTCATGGAGATCCACGGACGCGAGGGCACCCTCGTCGCCACCTCAGTCGAGTCCCCCAACCACGAGGGCGTCAGCTTGCAGGGAGCCCAGGGCAGCGGCCAACTCCACGACCTTGAAATCCCGCTCAAGTACACCTTCGTGCTCGAGGGAATGCCCCGCGGCGCGCCCTACTGCGTCGGCCAGATGTACTACCAGTTCGGCGAGTCCATCCGTAGTGGCGCAGACTGCCAGCCCGACTTCGCCGAGGCCGTCCGCCTCCACCGCTTCATCGACGCCATCCAAACCGCCTCCGACCAGGCCCGCGAAGTCGCGGTGAAGTGACCGACACTACGGGCTCCTGAAATGGGGCTGGAACTAAAAGACATCCGGCTCTTCAAACGGCAACTTTTACCAAAGTGCCAAACCCCTCACGCCAGCGCCGAAAGCCCTCTGGAGATTGGCTATGTTAGACTGGACAAACTCCCAATTCAACGAGGCTGGAGTCTCGCCATGAGCACTACGATCAACGCTCGGTTCGCCGACGGGGTCTTCACGCCACTCGAACATATCGCCTTCCCTGAAGGCACAATCGTCGTGCTCAGCATTGAAACTGAACCGGCCAAAACGCCGTCGGATCCAAGTCCCGTCGACCAAGTCGCACCCCACAACGGCAAATTCTTGCCAGGAATGGAAGACCCCCAAAAGATCAAGCAATTACTCTTGGAGGAAGATGTGGAACACTACATCAACTCCTCAAAGAAAGGCGGCTCCATTTGATTGTGCCAGACCTCAACCTCCTGCTGTACGCCCACAACACGGGCGCCAAAAGCCACTCCACTGCCCACCACTGGTGGGCTGATTTATTGCAGGGCGATGAAACGGTCGGCATACCGTGGGTAGTGGCTACCGGTTTTATACGATTGATGTCCAACCCCTCGCTCCTCGAACCCCCTTTGTTGCCCTCAGCAGGGGCCGAGTACATTCGCCATTGGTTCAGTCACGGGCACATCTCTCCGCTCCACCCATCCGATAACCACTTGGCGATACTGTCCCGATTCCTAAACATACCGGGCAGTGGACCCAACCTGGTTACCGACGCGCATATCGCCGCCCTGGCATTGGAACACAACGCAACCGTGCATACCGCCGATTCCGACTTCGGCAGATTCCCCGGCCTCCGCTGGTGTAACCCGCTGGCCAGAATACCCCGCCCGGTAATCCACCTAACTGCGCCGCATGATGTTCGGCCACTAACCACCAGCAGGGACAACCAACGGAGCGTGGACGGTTCTGTTGCATTTGCAGGGTAGTCTCATAATTCGCTAACCAGCGTCCCATCCAAATATCGGCGCAGGTCTTCCACATATCTGGCACCGTGATTCGGTATCCATAGCACAGGATTGCTTGTCCAATCTGTGCTGTACAACACACCTGATATGGCCGGAAACATTTGGCTTTGAAAGGCTTTATGGATCAACTCTGCGTCGTGGTCGGTGAATGCTTCTTGAGTAACATCTGTGACCGCGAGAACAACCGGTTCGTCCCACGAACCGTTGTCGCTCCAATTTTTGATCTGTTCGGCGAATCCTTTCATTCTCCCCTGCCAAACAGCCGGACGGTCGTTGACGGAATACGACACAACGCCGCCTCTGCTCTCATCTCCACTCATCCCCCTCCTCACTCGTTCCTCATTTGTTCGGTCCGGAGAGAGGTGGCAGTCCTCCAATATCCGTATTTGTTGCTCTATGTACCTTTTCATGTCTGGGCAACGGTCGTACCGCATCAACTCAGCCTTGTAATGATTGAGTTTGTATTCAAAGTCGGCTATTCGTCGCTGAAGGCAGCCCAGATAAGAGGCGGCGATTGTTGCATCCCTATCGAGCCCATCGGACCTCTGTCCGAACAACTTGGCATCAACACCTACCATCCGCCCGATCTCAGGCGAGAGGTACGCCCAATCGGGCGCACCCTTTGGCCTCGCGGGATTTCTCTCCTTATCATCATCCTCGGGGCACCAGACATCTGGCCGTTTGCCCTTCAACCAACAACCGACATGGCCTTCGTGCTTCTCGGAACGGTTATCAGTACCACTGGACTTTAGATTCCTGAAACGTATTGATTGCTGATGCAACAGATCTCGATCTGATCCGTCAATCATGACCTTTAGTCTTCCCCATGACCCTGAAAATGCAACAGAACCGCTCGGACTACCGGACACCCCAGACCTTCAGGCGTTTCGACAATATGGGATCGCCAACCATTTTTATGGGAAGGCCGAGACTCCCTTTATGATGGCGGGAGAAGGTTGAGGTGGGGCAGGAAATCCCCACAAACTACTCTGCAACTCGACATCCTTTGGCGGTGTTGTCGCGGTTATCGGTTAGTCAGTCTGGTCATCCCCTGCCCCGCCGTACTGCACCACAAACCGCCGTATCGCCTCGAAGTACTGCCGTATCCCAACAAACATCAGGTCGTTGTGACCCGCACCGGGGATAACCAGCAGGTGCTTGTCCTCGCTCCGGATGTTCTCGTGCATCGCCACCGCGTCCTGCACCGGCGCCAGTTCGTCGTTCTCCCCGTGAATCACCAGCGTCGGGATGCTGATCGAGTACGCCTTGGCGTGATAGGCATCCTCCATCGCCTGCGCCGCCTCCGCGTCCAGCCCCATGGTGAACCGGGCCAGGTTGGGTCGGCCGCTCTCGATGATGACCCCGTCGATCCGGTCGGCCGCCTCGACCGCCAGTTCAAACGCCGCGTGCCGACCCATCGAGCGCCCCATCACGTACAGCGGCCCGGTGAAATCCGATCCCGCCAGCATGTCCCGCAGCGAGTCCAGCACCTTTACCGCGTCCGCCAGCATCACCGAAAACGCTGGCGATCCTCCCGAGGCTCCATACCCCCGGTAATCAACCACAAAAAAGTTCACGCCGATCTGGTTGTAAAGCGGCGCAATGTTGTCGTAACCGGCCGCCGTCTCCCCGTTGCCGTAGAAGAACAGCACCGTCGGATTCTGCTGTCCAACCGGAAAGAACCGCGCCGACAACTGCACCCCGTCGTCCACGGTGATCCCGCAATCAACCGCGCCCTCCGGTGTTTGGGTCCAGTGCCGTTGCGGATAGAACGACATCCCCGACGCCTGCGGGTCGTCCAGCACGGAATAGTCAACGGCAGCCATCAGAACCCCCTTTCTTTGACGGGCGGATTCATCCGTGGGGGCGAATAATCACTCGCCCCTGGTCGATTCGTTGCGCTCTAAAACTCGAACCCCAACTGCGCATACCGCACGAACACCGTCCCGAACGGGTCGCCGATCGGCCCGTTGATCGCCAGGACCGCGATGGTGTGCTGATTCCCCGGCTGGGCATCCGCAGTGACAGGTACCCGCTGCGACACGTTGAACCCCTGCACCGTCCCGCGTTCCCGGTTGCACTCGCCGTCCACCCAGATCTCGCCGTGGTCGTCCACGCACGTCTCGAACTGAACCCGCATCCTGCTCGTCGGATGCCCGCCCACCGTCTCGGGGATGGTGATGGTCGTCCGGTACCACGCGAAACCGAACCCGCCCGAGACTCGCCCCGGCAGATCGGTGCAGATCTCCCAGCCCGAATCGTCGTAATCGGGCAACCTCGCCGGACTCCCGCCCGTCTGCTCGAACACGAGACCGCCGTTCTCGGCGCCCGGTACATATCCCGTCGCATACCTCCACGTCGACCCAACCAGCCCCTGCCCTTCCGGCTCCGCAATATTGATCGTTACTCTTGGCATTTCAACTCACCCCCTGCTTTTGTGCGTTGTGGCGACATGATGCGTACATTCGTTACCGGCAAATTACAGATTGCCGCCGAATCCCAGCCTGCCCCTGGTGGTTGCCACCAACGTTTCATTGGCCGCATCCACCGAGAACATCAGAATTTGAAGCGTTGTTGCTCCGATGAGGCAGTTGTCGTCGCCCTCCGGACCAAATATCACCGGGCAGATTCCGTCCCGGTCGTCGATGCTGATACGTGCCTGCCCGCGCCCGTACGTTACTTCGCTACCATCGGCGAGCACGTAGTCCACCTGCGAACGCGGATGCGCGTGCAGTTGCTCCAGCAGGGACGCGGGGAACATCGAGTCAGAGGCTCCGGTATCAACTAGGGCTAGTACCTCTATCTGGTCGCCGCCTTCTAGATTCCCTATCGACACGGTTGTCGAAAAAACGCCCATCGCAGATCACGTGTCCGGTTGCCAAAGTCAGTGATGGGGCAAATATAACACTTCCCGGGGAGTTCACAATTACTGCGTAGTCGCCCCACGAGGAACGAATTATGCTTTAATGACGCCGCACGCGGAGGTGGCAACATGGTTACGAGAAAAGGTACCGCCCTCTTGGTGGTTTACGCCGACGTCGAGGTTGAACACGACGCCGAATTCAACGCCTGGTACAACGAGGAACACGTCCCCGAACGACTCAGCGCGCCCGGCTTCCTGAGCGCCGCCCGCTACGAGGCCCTCAAGGGCGGCCCCCGCTACCTTGCCGTCTACGAACTGGACTCGGTGGACGCCCTGCAGACCCCCGAATACCGTCACATGAGCGAAAACCCCACCGACTGGACGAAGCGCATGTCCCCCAACGCCGTGGGGCGTGGCACCCAGCGCCTCGTCTGCACCCAGATCTACCCGGCCGAGATCGACTCGAACACCCTTGGCCGCGGCATGGCCCCCGCCCTCCAGATCGGTCGCATGGACGTGCCCGCCGACATCGAGGAAAAGTACAACTGGTACTACGACAACGAGCGCACGCCGGCCAACCTGCAGATCCCCGGGTGTCTGCACGTCCGCCGCTACCACGTCGTCGAGGGCAGCCCCAAATACCTCACCATGTACGAGTTCGAGCACGAAAAGGTCCCCGAAACCATAGCGTGGGAAAACCAGCGCAAGCAGGACCGAATGCACGAGTATATCGGCGGCTCCTACGGACACGCCCACGGCTCCCCCGGCGTGTACCGCCGCATCCTGCCGCCCCGCGCCTTCTAGGACAGTCTTGCCGGCAACCAGGCCGCGCACGCGTAGGGGCGAAAAATCTTTCGCCCCTACCGTTACGAACCATACGGAGACTGTGCCCATGCCACGCCAACTAACCCGCCAGGAAGCCCACGACTTCCTGGACAGCAAGCCCGGCTGGATCGCCCTCACCACCGTCGGCCCCGACGGGTTCCCTCACACCGTGCCCACCGGCTACTTCAGGCTGGGCGACGACATCCTGCTGGGCGTTCGCAACAACACCCTCAAGATCAGAAACATCCGCTACAACCCGCAGGTCAGCCTCATGATCGAGAGCGGCAGCACCCGCCAGGACATCAAGGGCGTCATGATCCAGGGCAACGCCACCGTGATTGCCGAGCCCGACGAGTTCCTGCACTACGCCCGCGAAGCCGCCAAACTGCGCGGCGTGCCTGACGACCAACTCCCCACCGAGCCGCGCCCTGGCGCCGCCTACATCAAGGTCACCCCCCACAAAATCCGCTCGTGGGACTATTCCCAGGACGCCGGCTAACCAGGTGGACGTCCCATGACTACTGCTGTACCGCAACCCGCAAAGGTTCGCGGCCGGCCGGCGCCTTGTTGGCCCGGGACGATCGCGATCCCCCTGGCCGAGTTCGGCAAGTCGATGGATGACCCCGATCTTGACGTGTGGTTTGAGGCGTTCGCGGAACGGAACTCCGATATGTATGAGTACGAAATTTCCGGCACGGGCCACCTGCTGATTAGGGAACCGACCGGCAACCCAGGCTCCGTGTATGAGCTCCGTCTGGCCGGTGCCTTGATGTTTTGGGCCGACGAGCACGGCGGCGTCGCGTTCGGTTCCACCAGCCGCTTCGTCCTGCCCGACGGCTCCTATTTCGGCCCGGACGCCGCTTGGCTACGTGAGGAACGCTGCCATGAGATTATGCTGCCCGGGAATCTCCCATTCCCTAGCATCGCACCGGATTTCATCGCTGAGATAAAATCGCCCTCCAACAGCGACGCCGAGTTGCTCAACAAAATCGACCTGTTCCTGGAACACGGTACTCGGCTGGCGTGGTACATCGACTCCGAAACCCGCACAGTTATCAAGTTCCGCCCCGGCCAAGAGCCTGAAGTCCTGCACGATCCGGAATACATCGACGGCGACGATGACGTGTTGTCCGGCTTCCGCTTTGAGGTGCGGGAGCGAATTTTCGACCTGTTCGCGGACATTCAACAGCAGGAGGAGCAAAATGCGGCTGGAAAATAAGGTAGCCCTGATCAGCGGTGGCGCTCGCGGCATGGGCGCCGAAGAAGCCAGGATGTTTGCCCGCGAGGGTGCGATGGTCGTCATCGGCGACGTGCTCGCTGAAGAAGGCCGCGCCACCGAGGCCCAGATCAACGAGACCGGCGGTCAATGCGTCTTCGTGGAACTGGACGTCACCAACGAGTCCGACTGGCAGAATGCCATCGCCACCGCCGTCTCCCGGTTCGGCCGGCTCGATATCCTGGTCAACAATGCCGGCATCTCCGTCCGCGAGGGCATCGAGGATCTGACCGAATCCCAGTGGGAGCGCACCATGGACATCAACGTCAAGGGCGTGTTCTTGGGCACCCGTGCCGCCATACCCGCCATGCGCGAGTCCGGCGGCGGCTCCATCGTCAACATCTCATCGGGCCCCGGCATCGCGCCCGCTCCCGGCACGTCCGCCGCTTACGCAGCCAGCAAGGGCGCCGTCCGCCTGTTCACCAAGTCCACCGCCATCCAGTACGCCAGCGAGGGCATCCGCTGCAACTCCGTGCATCCCGGCCCCGTGCAAACCCCCATGCTCGGTACCACAGCGGATGACGCGACCCGTGTCGCCGCGCAGGTCGGCCGCGTCCCCCTGGGCCGCGTCGGTCGCCCCGAGGAAATCGCCTACGGTGTCCTCTACCTCGCCAGCGACGAGTCCTCCTTCGTAACCGGCTCCGAGGTCGTCATCGACGGCGGCCGCACCGCCCAGTAACGCCATTGCTGCGCGCCGTGCTTTCCCAATCGTCATTCCAACCGTCCCAACCGTCATACCTGCCAATGCAGGAATCCAGAAAAGCCTCGCCTCGGCATGCCGCAAGGTGCCACGCGCGTCCTGAGGCGACCCGCTAACCCCACGAACCTAGGAGACAATCATGCCGCCCAACCTCGTGCCCTACCTGCTCTACGAACCCGAGGAATCGGGCATCCTCTGGATCAAGTTCAACCGTCCCGAGCGCATGAACGCCCTCATCGGTTCATCCGAGGAGAACGGCACCGTCGCCAAGGTGGGCGAGTACATGCGCGCCGGCGACGACGATCCCAACGTCCGTGTCATGGTGCTAACGGGAGTCGGCCGCGGCTTCTGTTCGGGTGCCGATATGCGGCGTGACAACGATCCGTCCGTGACCGGCGAGAATTTCGTCGGCAATCGGGGCACCGAACCGGGACCGGACGCCGCCCGCGAGCACTTCTTCCACGGCTTCACCAAGCTGCACCGCGACATCTCGCAGGTCCGCAAACCCACCATCGCCATGATCAACGGCCCCGCCGTCGGCTCCGGCATGGACATGGCACTGCACTGCGACATCCGCCTCGGCTGCGAAAACACCCGGTTCATCGGATACCAGCAACTCGGCCAGATCATTGAGAACGGCGGCAGCTACTATCTGCCCAAGATGGTCGGCCTCGGCCGCGCCCTGGAATTCGCCTACACCGGCCACCTCGACGCCAAGCGCGCCTACGAATGGGGCATGCTCAACTACCTGGTGGATTCCGAGGATCTGGAACAGACCACCCGCGACCTCTGCGACCGCATCATTCGCACGCCGCCCATGGTGCAGTGGATCAGCAAGCGCATCATGCGCGCCGCCCTCGACAGCACGCTCGAAACCACCATGACGCTCACCTCCAACGCCGGCGGCATCCTCAACGGCTCCGAGGACGCTCAGGAAGCCCGCCGCGCGTTCCTAGAAAAGCGTGCCCCCGAGTTCAAGGGTCGGTAGGCATCCTGGTCAGCCGTTGTGCTGTTGAAAGGACCGTGCTTCTAGGGGCAGGTTTCAAACTTGCCCCGATTCCTTTACCCGCGCGCCGGTTCAATTCGCCGTCAATCTCCCCAACCCCCCCGGCACGTCTCCGCCACCAACTCCAGCTTCCGCCACTGCTCGTCCTCGGTCAGCAGATTCCCCGGCGCTGTCGAGGCGAACCCGCACTGTGGACTCAGCGCCAGCCGTTCCAGCGGCACGTACGCGCTGGCCTCTTCGATCCGCTCCACCAGGTAGTCCTGCGACTCCAGCGCTGACTCCTTGCTGCTCACCAGTCCCAGCACAACCATCTTGTCCGACGGCATGAAACGCAGCGGCTCGAAGGTGCCGGCCCGCTCCGTGTCGTATTCCAGCAGGAACCGGTCCACCGCCAGCGTGCCGAACAGCCGCTCCGCGATTGCCTCGTAGCCGCCCTGCGCGTACCACTTGCTCTGGTTGTTGCCGCGGCAAATGTGCAGGGCGATCGTCGCGCCCGGACGTTGCGCCCCTTCCAGGCAGAAGTTGTCCGCGGCGACCGCTTCTTCAAACATCGCATCGGGATCCTCGCCCAGATCCCGCAGATGCTGTCGCCAGTTCGGGTCCACGTAGTAGCTGTAGCGCGGCGCGTCAATCTGGATGTAATCAACGCCGGATTCCAGCAGCGCCGCGATTTCAGCCTTGATGAACCCCGCGATCTCCCACAGCAGATCGGAGCGGGTCGGGTAGAACTGGTCAGTAACCCCTGCCTGGAAGCAGATCGCAGGGAACTGGCTCGGGCTGGGTACCGTTACCTTCACCGGCCCCGGCGCGTGGGCCTGCAGGAACTCCCTCTGGTTCTCGGTCAACCCGCGCACGGGCCGCAGCTTCGCGCCCACCACCTGCCGTGTGCCCTGCTCGGTGGGCGTGCCGCCAGGCCCCTGCCACACGCGCACCACCGCCGGCGCGTCGGGGGTAACGAACCCGTCCACCGCTTCGATCAGATCGTTCTGAAACCCCGTTCGCCGGAACTCCCCGTCGGTGAAGACGCTTACCCCGGCTGCCCGCTGCCGTTCCAGCGCATCCAGGATGGCCCGGTCCTCGATCTCGCGCAGCCCTGCCGTATCCAGCCTGCCCTCCTGAAAAGCGGCCCGCGCCTCTTTGACTTTGGCCGGTCGCAGCAGGCTGCCCACGTGGTCTGCCCGGTAGATTTCCGGCATGTCGTCCCCCCTCGATTGCTATCCGAATGTCAACTCCTGCCCGAACCGCTCCCCGTGGGTGATCTCCGACATCGGCTTGCGCGGCGTGCCCGTGCCCGCCGGCCTCATGATGCGGTAACCAAACGGCAACACCGTGACCAGTTCCATGTCCTCGGGAATGCCCAACAACGCCTTCACTTGGTCCTGCTGCTCGCCCCGGATGCCCACGAAGCAGGTGCCCAGGCCCTCCGACCATGCGACCAGTTCCATCTGCTGCAACGCCCGGCCCGCGTCCAACTGCGGACGCCGCGTTTCCCCCATCACTACGGCGATGGCCATCGGTGCCTGCCCGATGAACGTCCCCTGGGTGCAGATTTCCCCCAGTTGGGCGATGGTGTCCTTACTCCGCACCACGATGAAGTGCCACGGCTGCGTGTTGCTGGAACTGGGAGCCCACCGCGCCGCCTGCAAAATCCGGTGGAGCACGTCGTCCGGCACTGGATCAGGCTTGAAATCCCGAATGGTTCGGCGCCGCCTGATGCTTTCAAATACGTCCATTTCCAAACCTCCAGTGATGCAATGGGCCCATGATCTTTGGGTCTCAATCAGTCGGCGATGTACGGCTGGCCCCAGCGGTCCTGGTACACCACGTCCGTCAACGGGCCACGACGCACCGGCCCAAAGTTCCCCATGGGGTAGCCGATGGGCAGAATCGCATACGAATGGACGCCCGACGGCAGTCCCAGTATCTCGTCCACCTCATTCGCATGGCGAAGGTGCCGGCTGGTCAGCGTAGCGCCCAGCCCCAGCGCGCGGGTCGCCAGCAGCATGTTCTGCACTGCAGGATAGATTGACGCGCCGGACCCGCGGGTCGGCGTTTCCTCGCCGTCGTCCTGGCAGGCCACAATCCAAACCGGCGCCTCGTGATAGTGCTCGGTCAGGTATTCCACCGCGTCGTGCTGACGGCGGTACCGGCCGGGACTGGAACCCGGCGGCGGCTCGCTGCCCCGGTAGCGCGGCCCGACCACCTCGTCAAAGGCCTTCTGGTACCACTTCTGCACCTGCTCCTTGATGCTGCGGTCTTTGACCACCAGGAACCGCCAGCGCTGGTTGGCCCCGCCGTTGGCCGCCCATTGGCCGGCCTGCAGAATCTGGTGAATCAGCTCGTCCGGCACCGGGTCCGGCTTCAGTCGCCGCATCGCCCGCGTGGTGCGCATGATGTGAAACAGTTCGGTTCCTTCTGGCATAACGTACTCCAAAGTCCCCTCTTCCTTGATGGGTGGCACAGACACCTCTGGTGGGAGAGGATTAGGGTGAGAGTGAAATCGTCAGAATCTTGATCGTCAGAATCTTGGTTGTCGTTTCTCCAGGAACGCCGTCATCGCCTCGTTGGGATACGGCGTGTTGAAGCACAGTGAGAACGCCTTGATGCTGTACTCTGCGGCCGCTTCCTGTCCCATCTCCAGCCACGCCGACACGATCTGCTTCTGCGTGGCGAGAATGTAGCGCCCCATGCCCAGGAAGGTTTCCGCGGTTTCGTGCGCTGCTGTCTCCAGTTGTGCTTTAGGGACCACTTTGTCCACCAGCCCCATGTTCAGGGCTTCGCTTGCATCCACAGTTTCGCCCGTCAGCAGCATCCGCCGCGCCCGTCCCAGACCCACCGTCGGCGGCAGCAGCGACGCCTCGATCACCGACGGCAGCCCGACCAGCACCTCCGGCAAGCCGAACACGGCATCCTCGGCCGCGACCCTCATATCACAAGCCAGGGCCAACTCAAACGCTCCGCCCAGGCAAGGGCCGTGTATCGCCGCGACCACGGGCAGCGGGGCATTCAGGACTCCTCGCGCTGCGCCATGCAGGGACCGTATGAATTTCTCCGCCGACAGCGGCTCCAGGTCCTTCATCTCATGCAGGTCAACGCCGGCGGAAAATGCCCGGTCGCCTTCGCCGCGCAAGATGATGGCCCGCAGGGACTCATCCTGACCGCACTCGTCAACGCGGTCCCGCAACTCCCGAAATACGTCGGGCCCCAGCAGGTTCAGATGCGTCCGGCCACTAATCTCCAGCGTTGCGATCGCATCCCGCCGCTTTACGTTGACCCCCGTCGTCATGCTGCGTTCCTCGCGTGCGCGCCCTCAATGAACCGCAGCACCTCAAAGTTGAAAATCTCTGGTTTCTCGAAATACACCGAGTGCCCCGCCTCCGGCACCTTCAGCAGCTTCGACCCTGCTATCGCTTTAGCCCCGGCCGCGATCACTTGCGGCGGTGAGATCTGATCATCCTCGCCCACGAAGAACAACGTGGGTATTTTCATGCCGGCCAATTCCTCCTGCCCTGGCCCCGCCGGTAGTCCTCCGGGCGGGGTGTGCCGCGGCGGGTTCGTCCGCGAAATCTGGAGGTACAGGTTCGCCAGATTCGGACTGCGCTGCACGAACAGGGGCGACACTGCCCTGAATCCAATTTCACCGGACGCAGTGTTTGTCGCCGCCCAGTTGCGCTGCTCGGCCACGACTTCCGGCACGTTCATCCCGCCAACCGTATCGGCCATCACCAGCGTTTTCACGCGATCAGGATATTTCACGGCAAACCCCAGCATCGTCCGTCCACCCATCGACTGCGCCACCAGGTGCGCCGACTCGACCCCCAGGTGGTCTAGCAACCCCCGAAGGTCGTCCACGAACTTCGCGGCCCCCGGACCCTCCGGCACGTCCAGCGAATGCCCGAAACCGCGATGGTCAAAGGTGATGCACTGGTACCGCTGCGAGAAAAACGGGATCTGCTGCCACCAACTCAGCAGGTTCCCGCCCGCGCCGTGCGCGAATACGATCGCCTCGCCCTCTCCGTAGCATTGGTAATGCAGGTCTATCCCGTTAATTTTTGCGCTGCTCACGTGGTCACCTCTAGCGGTAGTGCGTTTGCCCCTTGCTCGCGCCGATTCTAGCATGCTTTCCCGCCGTTTCCGGCTCCTTCCATCCCTCCATCCCTCGCCGGGCCACACCTTGATTCCATATCATCGTTTCATCGCACGTACCGTTTTCTGTGCACGATCGCGTCAACGTGTGTGCGAGCGCGTTTCGTTTATTGGTTGTGCACACAATTGTTTTTGTGAAAGTCGCAGCGAACGCCATTGACTTTTTGATCTCGGATCAATAAGATTTTTTATAGTATGATCGGAGCGATTGATATTATGACTACTTCGAAAGATATGCACGAGCAGGAAGAAAAGGAACCGGAAAACACTTCTGACGATCAGGAATTGGATCTGTCCGATTTGGAAAAGATCGTAGGTGGCGCCGGCCGTATTGATGAGGTAGCCCTGCAGAATAACAGCACAGGCAACTCATCCGGTTGGTGGACCGATCCGAATCTGTAGATTGTCTGCGGTGTCCCGGTGCAATTGGGCATCTGAAGATGCGCCGTCGATTTAATCGATCTCCGATAAATCGACCTCCGAACCCGCGATGAACTTGGACCGCCGACAGCAAGTTGGCGGTTTTTATTTTGCCGTGCGCTCGGCGACGCGACCCCAGGCGGAGAGGCTGAAACGTGAACGACAATCAATGGCCGGAAAGCGCAGCGAAGGCGGTCACGGCCATCGAGGGCTTCATGGCTGCCCTCAACGCCCGTGACGACGCGGCTCTCCTCGACCTGCTGCACCTGCCCCACGTGCGCATCTCCGGCGCCGGCGTCGCCATCTGGCACGATCGCGCCGAGTTGGAGGCCACCTACCTTCGCGATTTCTACCAGCGCGCCGGCCCCGACTGGCGCCACACCATCCTCGATTCCGCCGATGTGCTGCACAGCTCCCAGCATAAGGTACACGTGTTGATCCAGTTCACCCGTTGCGATGCCCAAGGTGCCCCGATCGCCACCTACCGCTCCCTCTGGATCATGACCGATTCCGACGGCCGTTGGGGCGCCCAGGCCCGCTCCTCCTTCGCCCCATGAGGAATGACTGATGCATCCCCCATGGCATCATGTTGGTGTCCTTGGGGTTTCGGTGAGAACTCGAGGCCGCCAGTAATGGTGGCCTTTGTTTTTAATCGCATCCCCGCATGATCACCAGATCCCGCGTTGATGAATTCAATCTGTATCGCCATGCGTCCTGTATCGCCATGCGTCGATGGTCACCGCATCACGGTGGCTGTACCTACGCATGCCGGCTCAACAACCCCGGCCAACCCGCCGTGTTTGATGTTAGACTCGCCTGAAACACACGTCGGGAGGACATAATGGCCAGGACACCTACCGTAACCCGCGAATCAGTCCCAGAAAATGAACAGGCCGCATTCGATGCTTTCGTAGCCGACCGCGGCGAGGTCCCTGCCACGGGCCCCGGTTCAGTGATGCTCAACGCCCCCGAGGTCGCCCAACGCGCCCTTGGTCTGGCCCTCTACCTCCGCACCGACACCTCGCTCGACCCGCGCATCCGCGAACTTGCGATGCTCCTGGCCGCCCGCGAGAACGACTGCCAGTTCATCTGGAACGCCCATACGCCACCGGCCCGCCGCGCCGGCCTGCGCGATGACATCGTCGACGCCCTGCGCGACAAGCAGGAAATCCCCAACCCGGCCGCCGATGAACTCGCCGTCATCAACTACGGTCGCGAGTTCTTCCGCACCCGCCGCGTCAGCCAGGACGCATTCGACGCCGTCATCGGTCAGTTCGGCCGCAACGGCGCAACGGAACTGACCACGCTGATGGGCTGCTACGCCATGCTGGCATTCAACGTCAACGCCTTTGGCGTGGAATTGCCCGACAACATCACGGAAGCGCCGCTACCCATCTAGCGCCGACAGTCTCGAAATCAACCCGTCGTTCCTGCTTTCGCAGGAACCCAGGAACGTATCTGCTACTGAAACGCTGGTCCGGTAGTCGTTCTGCTGGATTCCCGCGGACGCGGAAATGACGGCATTTGTCAAAGAGTTCACATCGGCTGCCAGCGGTAAGGGAGAGAGAACATGACCAGCCAGCGCGACACTTGGCTTGCCCAACACGTTGAGGAAGCCATCGACCCCGACCTTCCCATCTGCGACCCGCACCACCATTTCTGGGATCGCGAGGGCGACCGTTACCTGCTCGACCAGTTGACCGACGATCTCGGCGGCGGCCACAACGTGACCCAGACCGTGTTCATCGAGTGCCACTCCATGTATCGCGCCGCCGGGCCGGATGAAACGCGCTCCATCGGAGAAACCGAGTTCGTGCAGGGCATCGCTGCCCAGAGCGCCAGCGGCCAGTACGGCTCCACCGAGGTCGCCGCCGGCATCGTCGGCAACGCCAACCTCATGCTCGGCGACGCTGTTCATACGGTCCTCGAGGCCCACCTCGCCGCCAGCGCAAATCGTTTCCGCGGAATCCGTTTCTCCTGCGCTTGGGATGCCAGCCCCGAGGTGTCTCCCGGTAGCACGAATACCCAGGGAATGCTGTCCGATCCCCGGTTCCGCGCCGGATTCGACCGGTTGCAGCGCATGGGATTGAGCTTCGACGCCCTCGTCTACCACACCCAGTTGGGCGAACTCGCCGAGTTGGCCGCCGCGTTCCCCAATGCCGTCATCATCCTGAACCACATCGGCCGCCCGTTGGGCGTCGGACCCTACGCGGGCCGGCGGGACGAGGTGTTCGCGGCCTGGCAGCAGGGCATCGCCGCGGTGGCCCAGCACGAAAACGTCGTCTGCAAACTCGGCGGGTTCGGCAACGTCATCAGCGGCTACGACTGGCACCGCAAGGATGTCCCGCCTGCCTCACACGATGTGGCGGACACCATCCGCCCGTGGCTCGAACACTGCATACAGCACTTCGGACCTGACCGCTGCATGTTCGAGAGCAACTTCCCGGTCGACAAGAATTCCTACGCTTACGTCACTTGCTGGAACGCATTCAAGCGCGTCACCAGCGGTTACTCAGCGTCGGAGAAGGCCGCCATGTACCAGGGAACCGCCCTCCGAGCCTACCGCTTGTAACCGCGATGCTTGCTTGACCACACCATGACCGTGTGCTATCTTCCCGCCACAACCGAATATGATTCTGGCGGGAGCTTGGTTTTGCCAGGCTGAGAGGGCGGCCGAAAAGCCGCCGACCGTAGCACCTGATCCGGGTAATGCCGGCGTAGGAATTGGAACTTCCTTTGATTACCGCCAGAGTTGAAAAACTGGCGGTTTTTCGTTGCCCCTGGCCCACGTGATCCGCCGCGGTTGTTACGACCGGGAGGTTCGTAATGCTGGATACCACTCTGGGCATCGCAACCCTGGTAATCGCCTGCGCCGTCTTTCTGGTGCTGGGCCTGACTTACGCTTGGCGTCGACGACGCCAGAGCGTCGAGGACTACACCGTCTCCCGCAATCACGCACCCACCAACGTCGGAATCGCAACCCTGGTGGCTTCCATGTTCGGCACTTGGGTTCTCCTCAGCCCCGGCGAGTCCGGCGCAAACTTTGGCATCATTTCCCTCGTCGGCTACGCGCTCGGCATGGCGGGAATCCCCGTCATGTTCATGTTCGTGGGCCCCCGCATCCGACAGTTGATGCCCAATGGGCACTCCGTCACCGAGTACGTTCGCCATCGCTACGGTTTGGTGCCGTTCGTCTCAATCTTTGTGGTCATCATCTTCGTCATCGGCATATTCATCACCGCCGAGATGACCGCCATCACCGCCGCCGTCAGCATCCTGACCGGCTCGCCGGCCTGGGCCACCGCCGTTGCCGTCGGCATCGTGGTCATCGCCTACACCGCTTATGGCGGCCTGCGGGTGTCCATATACACCGACCGCATCCAGTTCTGGATCCTGATCCCGGTGCTGATCCTGCTGCTGGTCGTGGCAGCCGTACTCGTTGGCAGCGCTGGCGCCTGGAAGGCCGCCGGGGCGTCCGGAGCGTTATCCGTGTCCAACTCCGGCAGTTATTACTTCGCCATTGTGCTGATCATCGGCATCGTCGCCTCCAACGCCTTCCACCCCGGCATGTGGCAGCGGGTGTACACCGTGGAGAACCAGCGGTCGCTCAACCGTAGCCTGTGGGCCGCCGCTGGCATCGCCATCCCGCTCACGTTCCTCATGGGCATGGCTGGCATCGCCGCCGTCGGCAACGGTTCCGTCGCTCCGTTCCAGTACCCCGAGGTTGCCGCGGCTCTCTTCGCCTTGGCCGGCGACGTGTTCCCACTGTGGATGCACTTCCTCATGCTCATCTGCGCGCTGATGCTCGCCATGAGCACCCTGGATACCCTGATGAACGGCCTCGCCAGCGGCATCGCGGCTGACATGGCCGGCGTGGGAATGCAGCGAGGCACCCTGATGACCCTGGCCCGCGCAATTACCGTCATCGTCGCCATCCCTGCCATCATCGTCGCCTCCCAGGGCCACAGCGTCCTCTACGTCTTCTTGATCGCCGACCTGCTCGGCGCAGCCATCGCCGTGCCCATGCTGATCGGTCTCTACTCCACGCGAATGCCTGGGTGGGGTGTGCTGCTGGCCGGAGGTGTCGGCATCGTCATCGGTGCGCTCTACTACCCCAAGCCCGACCTGCTCTCCCCGTGGGCGCTCGTCTCCCCAATCGGTGGGCAGATGTTCTTCGCGTTCGCCTCGGCGCTGGTCATCTCATCCGTAATCGCATTCGTCATCATCATGGGCCAACGCATGGTTGCGCCTTCGCAGGAGTACGACTTCGCCGCCCTGGACTCGGACGTCGGTCTCATCGATGAGCCGGCCGTAGCCGACGACTAACAATCCGTACACAACGCAGGGGCGAATAATCATTCGCCCCTGCAACTTAAACGACCACCACCATCCGGCAGGAGGAACCACCACATGACCATCGTCAATAAGGACTACCTCAGCGAACAAGCGCAGGTCGACCCCGAATCGGTTCGCCCCTTCCCCAACTCGCGGAAGGTGTACGAAACCGGCAGCCGTGACGACATCCGCGTCCCCATGCGTGAGATCAGCGTGGCTGACACCCACTCAAGCGAGGGCGTCGAACACAACCTCCCGATCTTCGTATACGACACCTCCGGCCCCTACACCGACCCCGACGCCACCATTGATGTCCGCCAGGGCCTGCCCGCACTCCGCGCCGCTTGGATTGCGGAGCGTGGCGACACTGACGAACTACCCTATCTCACCTCCGAGTACGGACGCGAGCGTTTGGCCGACACGGCCCTTGACCGCTACCGGTTCAGCCACATCCGCAACCCCCGCCGCGCCAAGGCCGGCAAAAACGTAACCCAACTCCACTACGCCCGCCAGGGAATCGTCACTCCCGAGATGGAATACATCGCCATCCGTGAGAACATGCGCCGGCACGAGTACGTCAACTCGGGTCTCATGGGCAGCAAAAAGGCCATGAATTTCGGAGCGAACCTACCCGACGTGGTCACCCCCGAGTTCGTGCGCGACGAGGTCGCCGCCGGCCGCGCCATCATCCCCTCCAACATCAACCATCCCGAGACCGAGCCCATGATCATCGGCCGCAACTTCCTGGTCAAGATCAACGCCAACATCGGGAACTCTGCCGTCACCTCCAGCATTGAGGAAGAGGTCGAGAAGATGACATGGTCGACCCGCTGGGGCGCCGACACCATCATGGACCTCTCCACCGGTCGCAACATCCACGAGACCCGCGAGTGGATCATACGCAACAGCCCGGTCCCCATCGGCAGCGTTCCCATCTACCAGGCGTTGGAAAAGGTCGACGGGAAGGCCGAGGACCTCACCTGGGAAATCTTCCGCGACACCCTCATCGAGCAGGCCGAGCAGGGCGTCGACTACTTCACCATCCACGCCGGCGTCCGCCTCGCCTACGTCCCGCTGACCGCCAACCGCGTCACCGGCATCGTATCCCGTGGCGGCTCCATCATGGCCAAGTGGTGCCTATCCCACCACCGCGAGAGTTTCCTCTACGAGCACTTCGCCGACATCTGCGAAATCATGAAGCAGTACGACGTGGCCTTCTCCCTCGGCGACGGCCTGCGTCCCGGCTCCATCGCCGACGCGAATGATGAGGCCCAATTCGGCGAACTGGAAACCCTGGGCGAACTCACCAAGATCGCCTGGGACCACGACGTCCAGGTCATGATCGAGGGCCCCGGCCACGTCCCCATGCACCTCATCAAGGAGAACATGGACAAGCAGTTGCAGGACTGCTACGAAGCCCCCTTCTACACCCTCGGTCCGTTGGTCACCGACATCGCTCCCGGCTACGACCACTTCACCTCCGGCATCGGCGCCGCCATGATCGGCTGGTTCGGCACGGCAATGCTGTGCTACGTCACCCCCAAGGAGCACTTGGGCCTGCCCAACCGCGACGACGTCAAGGAAGGCATCATCACGTACAAGATTGCCGCCCACGCCGCCGACCTCGCCAAGGGACCCCCGGCCGCTCCTATCCGCGACAACGCCCTGTCCAAGGCCCGTTTCGAGTTCCGCTGGGAGGACCAGTTCAACCTCGGCCTCGATCCGGACACGGCCCGCGACTACCACGACGAGACCCTGCCCAAGGAGGCCCAGAAGGTCGCCCACTTCTGCTCCATGTGCGGCCCGCACTTCTGCTCGATGAAGATCACCCAGGACGTGCGCGACTACGCAAAGAGCAAGGGCATCGGCGACAACGCCGCAGCCCTCCTGATGGGTATGCAGGAGAAGTCCGAGGAGTTCAAGGCATCTGGCAGCGAGGTCTACCGCAACGTCTAGACGCCAACCTGATCGGCGACCGTGATCATCTCGCGGTCGCCGATGCTGGACTCCGTTTGCGGGGGTGGATAAGTATTCGCCCCCGTTCAACCTACCCGCGCCAACTGGGTTCCCTGTACCCTTATAATCAGGACCGTTACCCCCTCCCTTCGTTCATCATCAACTCCACCACGTCCCCCACTCGCACCGAACCCAAAACCCGTTCGGTTTCTCTATCTACCACCGGAATTGCTGAAAGCCCGGCTTCTGTCATCCGCTGCAGGACGTCCTCCACGGGCTCATCCGGGAAGGCGATCGGAGTCTCGAACCTAATCACGTCCCTGAGCGTTGCGTTGCCCCATTCGCTCTTGGGCAGGTAGCGGAACGACCCCATCGATGCGATCCCGGCCAACTCATCCCCTTCAACCACCACGTAGTCATACTGCATCGGAGTCGCCCAGCGTTCGGTGAACTCCCGCACCGATACCGACGTTCCAGGCAGGTTGCGAGAGCGGTCGAGGATATCGTCCACCACCACGTCGTCCAGCGCGAACAGGACCGCCCCGCTGGGAATATTTCGCAGGCTCGCCGTCGGGGCCGCCGTCCGGCTGCCCCGTCCCACCGCGTAACTGATCACCGGCGGCATGAGCAGTATGTAGCAGAACATGACCAGCACCAGGAACGAGAATATCGCCTCGCTGATCGTGCCCGACTCCCTCAACACCAGCAGCAGCGCGATTTCCGCCACTCCCTTGCCCATCAGTCCCGACGCCACGGCGTACGGCACCGTGAGTCGCGACACGTAAGCGCCGAAGAACGCCCCAACGAAGTTGCCAAGCAACGGAATCAACGCCAGGGCCATCATCGTCCAAACGGGCAACCCCACAAACGAGAATGTGAAGTGCAGGCCCGCCGAGGCAAAAAACAGCGGTACGAACAGGCCCTCCGCCGTGCTGCGCAACCCCGGCATTATCTCCCGCCGCACCTGGTACGGCAGCCCCGCCAGCGATGCCCCAAAGAGCAGCGCCCCCAGCGTGCCGTGCAGTCCGAATACCTCCGCGGCGTCCACCACCAGGAACAGGACTCCCAGCAGCAACCCCAATGAAAGTTGCGGCACCTGTATCACGCGTTGCAGGAGCGCAACCATCGGCGGTAGAACCCGCGATGACAGCACCCACGAAACTGCTGTAAACCCCACGACCTTGCCCACCAGGATCAGAATCCCAGTCACCGACACTTCATGAACGTGGTCGCCGATACTGAACCCTATCAGCAACAGGGTGATCAACTCCGAGATGACCACCACCGTAAATATCTGCAACCCAACCGGCTCTCTCAACCTCCCGTCGTCGGCCAATACCTTGGCAACTATCCCCAGGCTGGTCATCGACAGTATCCCGGCCAGCGCCAGCGCCTCTGTCAAGTCGAGATCGATCCCGAAATCGTAGATGACGCCCGTGGTAACCGCCATGGATATGCCCAGGGAGAACATCACGGAAAGCATGGCCGCGAGGAAATAGTGCCCCCTGAGCGACTGCACGAAACTGGATATGTCGATCTCGTCCAACCCGATCAGGAAAAAGAATATGAAAACTCCCAGCGTCAGCAGTAGCTCAATATGACCCGTCACCTGTACCGACCAGATCCCAGCCGACGCCAGCACCGGCCCCAACAGGATGCCGACGGACGCATAGGCGATGATGGCGTTCAGTCGCAGCCGGCGGAACAGACCCTCCGCCAACTTGGCGGCGATGATGAGCACACCCAACGACAATAGGGACTGTTTGATATCACCGGATGTGCCGATAACACTGCCCGTCCACTCTAATGCGGGCAGCAACAGTCCTTCCAGGATCATCCTGCTCTTCTCCGGTTATTCCAGTCGCGCACGCATCAAAAATTGCGCGACGCCCCATTGTCGTGCATCGGGGCCGCCGATGGTAGTGGGCAACAACCACGGTTTTCAGACGGAACGTATTTCCTGGATAGACTGCCAGTTCGTTCTATCGATAACCCTGATGCGGCGCATCCGACCCGCCTCACACGCGGCGAATGCATGGCCCGCCGACACCGAAATCCCAATCACGCGATCAATCGCCGGCCGCCGCGCCTCACCGTCCCGGCACGGGATGCCAGGCGATGCTATCCAAATCGCCGGCCCGGCGTTCAATTCGGCTTGGTGGTGTTGGCCTCACCGACAGACAATACGGGGCCGGCCTTGCTGACCCCAATTGTCACCCATCACTGGGTGGGGAGATTGCTCCAATGTCTCACTGGATAACCACAAATCCTCGGCCAGCGAAGCCCAATCCGGTTGGACGAAAAGGATTGCTGCGTACGTTCCGACCCGACCCGACCTCAGCAAAACTGCATCGCGCTCCGCAACAACGCAATTCCGTACATCCCCAGGAACGCCACCAGCAGGCCAATCACTATGCCCCCGGCCAGGCCCGCTGCCACGTATCTACCCATTGCGAATCCTCCGCTTTCAACGTATTGCGGCAACCCTGGGTGGGATGCCGTGTGTCAGTCCTGAACGACTTGCTGGGATGGATCAGGTGCCGTTGATATCCCCCTTACGGGTCGTGCGCCGCGAAACCGGCCCAAGCGGCGGGACTCGTAACGCCCTAGCCGCTGACCGCCGCGATCGCCTCTGCGCGCGAGGGCTGAATGTCAACTAGCCGCCCTATCCCGCTGGTGTCAAATACGTTCTGCACCTCGGTGGATAGCGAACACAGCGCCAACCGGGCATCCTGCCGTTGCAACCTCCGCAACATCTGTATGATCACGCGCAACCCGGCGCTGCTGATGTACGTCAGCCCCGACATGTCGATCACCACCGCCCGCTCTGAGGACTCAATCGCCGCGTCCAGTTCGTCGTGGAATACCTGGGCGTTCGCCAGGTCGAGCCTGTCCTCTGCTCTGATTACCAGGGTCCCATTGTCTCTGCGCGTCTCAATCACCATGATGTTTTCCCCGCATCCTTCTCGCGTTGTTGGGCCAGCGTCGCACGGCAAACACCATGCCCACATCTGCCGCCACCATGATTGTGGCGACTCGGAGTACCGGTACGCCAAGAGCAGTAGACGCGGATTTACGTAACTTTCCGGTACGCGTCAGATGCTGACCCGTGAGTCGACGGCCATTTTCGGTTGACGAAGTGCGCCGACGGGCGGGTGTCAGCGGCATGATTTAACATATGCGATAATGGAATAACAATAATTCGTCCGACAACAGCATTCATTCAGCGTCAATCCGCCGTGCCATTGCAAATCCGGCGAGGTGCGACATGATGGAACGAGCAACTACGGCGCAACTCCTGTACTTGGAGCGGCTGCTCGCCAGGGCCGACACTACTTGGCCCATGGTTCGGCGGCGTTGGCCGGACGCTCCGGCACGATTCAATGACCTGGACCGCCGGCAGGCCGGCTCACTGATCGCCACCCTGCGCCGTCATGGCCACCTCCCGGCGAACCACGGTCTGAACAGCGAGCCTCCCAGGAGACAGGACGCCGGGTTCTGAACCGCGCCTCGTCGCCATCCGCTCGGGCGACGCCGGACCCGCCGTTACGCCGGTTGCGGCGCCGCCCCGCCGAACTCCTGCTGCCCGGTCTCTGTTACCCGTTGCTCCAGCGTAGCGGCCGAGGGTGTCTCCGCTTGGCGCACCACCAGCACCGGCAAATCTGAATGTCGGACCACGCGGTCGGTCACGCTGCCCATCACCAGCCGGTTGATGCCGCTGCGCCCGTGTGTCGTCATCACCACCATCGCCCCCTCGGACGCCGCCGCTTCCGCTATTGCCTCGGCCACATTGCGCGACTCCACCGGCAGGGTGACCACGTCATTGACGAACCCGAATTCTCCCGTCAAACGGTTCGCCGACCGGTCCAGCGAATCCCTGGTATCCGTAAGCTCGTTCTGTATCAATTCCTCCACCGCAGCCCAATCTGCATCCCGCGCTCCGGATGCGCCACCCCTTCCGGGGCTCAGGTAATCACGATAAACGGCCGCATCGGGATTCACACGCATCAGGACAATGCGTGTTTTCAGGGCGGTCGCCATCGTCGCGGCATGCTCCAACGACAACTCCGACAGCGTTGACCCATCCAGCGGCGCCAGTATCGCCCGTGGCCCTCCGTCCTCCAGGGGATTCGCGGCGGCTCCCCGGACTAATAGCATCGGATTGGGGATCGCGTGCAGCACCTTGTCCGCTACGCTGCCCAGCGCCCACCGAGCGATCCCGCCCCTGCCGTGCGTGGACATCACCACCAATGCATCCGGATCGTCCGCCACCCAGTCCACGATGGCCTGCGCCGGCGCGCCCGGCAGCGTCGTTGCGGTCGCCATGTATCCCATGTCCCTGAGGTCCGCGCGGACGCGCCCCAGGTAATTGTCCGTCCGCGACTGGGCCTCCTCCAGCATGCGCTGGGTTGCCACCACGGCCAGGTGGTCGTGCACCGCAGCGGGCAGTACGTCGAAAGCCTCCACCAGGTCAATGGGCACCGACAGGGCGCCGGCTACCAGCCTGGCGTACGGCAGCGACCTCTCCGACAACTCCGACCCGTCCAGCGGCACTACTACTTTGGAATACATAAAGCTCTGATCTCTCTGCGTTATCGAAATCTCGTCTTGCGATCGGACCCCGATATGGTACCACCACGGTCTCCCGGTCCGGCTCCCGTCGCGATATGGCTTCGTGTGTTAGGGTACCGTGCCGACGGGCATTTCGAGCCGGGAGATCGTAGATGGGAACCTATGACGGCGCCAGGCAGTGGGGCGCGTTGATCCTCGTCCTTTTGTTGGGACTGCCCGGCGTCTGTCTGGTGTTCTCTGATCTTGCCGTCCCGCCCCTGGTTGCGGTCCTGATCTACGGCGCCGGCATCATGGCCGGTGCGTTCCTCTTTTCCTGGGCAGCCGAGGTGGCGGAGCTGGATATCTCCGCCTCATTGGCTATCGCCATCCTGGCCCTGCTCACCGTGTTGCCCGAGTACGTCATCGAGGCCGTGCTGGCCTGGGATGCCGGTGCTTCATTCAACACCCAAACCCGCGAGTTGACCGACGAGACGAGTCGCGTCGCCGCCAACGTCACCGGAGCCAATCGGCTGCTGATCGGTGTCGGTTGGTCCATCGTGATATTGGTCTACTGGTTCACCCATCGCCGGGCCTTGGACCTGCGCAACCGGATCAATGTCGAACTGCCTTTCCTGACCGTGGCGGTACTCCTTACCGTCGTCATTTTCTTCATGCAGGGTGTCCACTTCCTGATGGCGGCCGCGTTGTTGGGGATTTACCTGGTCTACCTTTGGTTGGGATCCAGCGGCTCCGCGGAAACGCCCGAGCTTGCTGGGGTTGCCGCACGGTTGGGTAGATTGCCGGCCCGCTGGCGCCGGACTGCCGTGCTGCTCCTGTTTCTCTACGCCGCCGGTATCATCCTGGTGTGCGCCGACCCATTCGTGGAGGAACTGGTCGAAACTGGCCGCAAGTTGGGCGTGGATGATTTCATACTCATCCAGTGGATCGCGCCGTTGGCGTCGGAAACTCCGGAGATCGTCGTCGCGGTGTTGTTCTCAATGCGAGCCAACCCGGGCGCAGGATTGGCGGTTCTCATCGCCTCCGAGGTCAACAAATTTACTCTCCTGGTCGGCAGCATGGTCGGGATATTCAGCCTGTCCGCCGGCGAATTGCTGACCTTTCCCCTCGACAGCCGCCAGGCGGCCGAGTTCCTGCTGACCGCGGCCTACGCGCTCTTCGGACTATTGCTCATCGCGCGACGCACCGTCGGCTGGTTCCCCGGAGTCGTCCTGTTGGCAACCTTCGTCGCCCACATGTTTTTCCCGCGCGAAGATCACCGCCTGTGGATGGCGGTTGCTTTCTTCGGCCTGGCGATATTGCTGGTAGTCCAGGACTGGCGCCGGCTACCGTTGCTATTCAGGGAGGACCCTGTTAAAGAGCAACCGCCTGCGAAGTCGTAAGCATCCCAAAAGGGTTCCCCGGGCAGTCCAAAACGTCCCACAAAAACGAGGCGGCGGGACGACATTGCTCGTCCCGCCGCCCGTGGCGCAATTGGGTAAGTCGTGATCGTCGACCGGCGAGATATTCGCGAAACCCCGAACACCCCGTCCAATCCGAACACGCCGTTCAATCAGTAGTGGCGCAACTCCACCACGTTGTTGTCCGGGTCATAGATGTACAGCGATATGCCGTCGCCGTGCGAACCCCAGCGCTTGCCGGGCCCGGCCTGGATCTCTACGCCCAAGTCCTCGAACCTCTCCTTCAACTCTTCCATGTCCGTATAGTCGATGACCATGCAGAAATGGTCCTGGTTGCGGGGGCCGTCCTTGTCAAAGGCATAATTGTCCGATGCGAAGAAGTCGATGATGGTGTCGGCGTTCAGCCGCGCCGATGGGAATCGCACCTCTCCGGCGCGCCACTGCTCCACGCGCTCGGCCTGCATGCCCAAAACCTCGGTGTAGAACCGCAGCGATTCCTCCACGTCCTTGGTCCGCAGGACGATGTGGTCCATCTCCGTAATCTTGACCAACGGCTTGGTCAATCGCTCAAACTTGGTCACTGTAGCCATGGTGGCCCTCCTGGATGGTGTAACTCTCTGAAAGCCCTGTGGTTCCGCATTATATGGCCGCGCCCTTACCGTTGTCATCCGCGTCCATTCGTCCGTGAACTGTCATGGCCTACGCAACGCGGCAATCTCGTCGCTCGCGGGATGATCCTGGAGTCAACGAACCGCCCCAGCCGCCATTCCGACCGCCCCCATCGTCATTCCGACCTTGAGCCGGAATCCAGCGTAGCAATCCAAATGGTCTTCCTTCGTAGGAGCGAGGCATGCCTCGCCCCCACCCACGCCGAAAACATCCAAAGCCCCGTGATCCAGTGACACTTCACCCTTGCTCCCACCTTCCACGCATCCTTACCATCTAACTGTCCAACAACTATCCAACCCGTCGCCCAACCTCAGGCCCGTCCCAGGCCCAACTCCAAACGCCGGTCTCCCAAACCCTCCCATCCGCCCGCCAAAACCATCGATATCGCCCCCAAAACCGTCCTTGACGCCCCCATTTACCCCCACGTCCCGCCCAATCGTCCTACTCAAACGATCAGAAATGAGCGGAAATGAGCGGCATACTCAAAAAATCGCCGCCATCTCATCCCAATCCCGTCTATCCTGTACATCCATGCAAAACCCCCCAGCCTACGTCATCGGGCGCATCGCTCATGCCGGCTTCCGCCCCGCGCCGTGGTGACGGTTCAGCGGTTCAGACCGGCAATCGAAAGGCCCGGGCATCCATACAGGCTCGTGTTGACGAACGCCCCCGTTTTGCGGAACATGCGGTTATCGAACACACCCGCTCCGGAACCGCTCCAGTCAAGGAGATAAAAAATGCCCACCAACACAACGATCTACATTGGGATGCACGACGGAGTTTGCGCTGTCAGCAGCGATGACGGCGGTAAATCCTGGCGGCAGGGCCCCGTAACCGAATTGGCCCACGCCGCCGCTCGGCTGACCGCCAGCCCACTCAACCCGCAGCAGGCCTATCTTGCAGCATATGAGGCCGGCGTTTACCGCACCGACGACGGCGGCTCAACCTGGCGCCACTTGGATACCTACCCATCGCCATACGCCCACAGCGTCCTGGCCCATACCGAAGAGCGCGACACCATCTACGTCGGCAGCGAGCCCGCCACCGTGTTCCGGTCCGCAGACGGCGGCGCGACTTGGGACGAATTCGCAGGTTTCCGCGCCGTTCCTGAAGCCTCCGATTGGGGCTTCCACTCACCCACTCGCGACTCCCATGTCAGGGATCTGCGTTTCGCTCCCAACGATGCCGCCTGCCTCTACGCCGGCATCGAGGTCGGCGGCATGGTGCGTTCGGATGACGGCGGGTCCAGTTGGAAGCAACTCCCGGGCCTCAACGACGACATACACTGTGTCCACCTGAGTGGCGCCAATCCCCAGCGTGTGTACGTTGCCACCGCCCGCGCCCCCTACCGCTCCGACGATAGCGGCAACCACTGGGAGCAGATCAACGCCGGCCTGGACCGCCGCTACACCCTGCACATCGCCGCATCTCCCGACGATGCCGACGTGGTGCTGGTAACCGTTTCCGAAAACGCCCGCCGCCTCAACCCGCAGTTCTATCGTTCCACCGACGCCGGCAAAACCTGGACGCTGGTGGACGGCCTCGGAGAGGGCGAAAACCCCGAAGACATGGTGGTCGCCTTCGATTGGGACCCGAGCGAGCCCAACACGGTATACGCCGGCACCGATGGCGGCAGCCTTTTCAGCAGCGCGGATCGCGGCGCAACTTGGCAGAAACTACCCGTCCAACTACCCACCGTAGCCGTGGGAGCGTTGGCTGTATCCTCCGACTGATCGTCGTCCTGCGCGTGTCTGATCGGCCGTAGCAGCCAGAACCCGGTAGGGGCGAATAATCATTCGCCCCTACACCGACGGCGATATGCACGCGGACACCACGACCGAACAACAACGCCGTCGACGCCTTACCACCGCATCCCCGCCTCCCGCTCTTGCAGAACCTCGCCGAACAGCGTCAGCACCTGGTCGACCTGCAATACAACGATCGCACCCTGGCTGTCCTGCAAATAGCGTTCGTTCACCAACCCGGATTCCAGGAGAAGGTCGATCATCTCCTCGAATACCGGCCCGTCGCGGTACACGCTGGCGGTGCACCGGAACTTCCAGCCCGCATCCTGCTCCGTGTTGCGGAACAACACGATCACCTTTGGATTCTCCTCGATGTGATCCAGCGGGTTGCGCCCCGTGCGGTCCCGATAGATCAGCCGGTCGTCGCCCACGGTCAAAACCGTCCCGATGTACCCGCAGTTCGGCGTCCCATCGCTCGCCGCCGTCCCCACGATGCACGGATACCCGTCGTCCCGCGCCCGGTTGATCAGCCGTGCCATTTCATCCGTAAGTTGTATCATTCCATCCCTCCGCCAAAACGCGCGTATCCCGGCTGGGTCAATCACCCTGCCCCTTCTCCTAGGTTGGTCTGTGCGGTCAGTCTGTCGCTGATTATAACCACGGGCTCCGGTGGCTCCGAGGTGCCGGGTGGTACTATGCTACCAACGGTCAGCAAGGGGGATAGCAAATGATGATTGAACGACTACCACAGGGACTGGTTCCTGGCGGCAGCTCGCTCACATTCAACGAGGAAACGATCCCCGACGCTCTGAAAGCCGAGCACAAACTGGCTGCCGGACGCTGGGGAGTGCTCCATGTGTTCGACGGCCAACTGCATTACGTGAATCTTGAGACCGGTGCGGAGCGTGCCGTCAGTGCGCCCGACCTGGTGGTCATACCCCCGCAACTGCCCCACCGCGTGTCGATCAACGGCCCCGTGCAGTGTCACATTGACTTTTTCCGAGAACCGGATGCGGACCACGCGATGCGTACCCCGGGCGAATTCGCGGGCGAGGATGTGCGCCGAAGCTTCGACCGGTGCGATGCCACCGGTGGCTTTGCGGAAATTTTCTACAACCTGTTTTTGGACTCCTCGCCTGAAGTCCCGGGTTACTTCGCGGACACGGATTTCGACGAACAACGCCGTGTGCTCCGGGACTCGGTGCACATGATGGTCACCCACGACGTGTCGGAGCCCAGGATGCGCGAAATGCTGGACCAGCTTGGTCGGGCGCACAACCGCGAGGCGCACAACGTCTTGCCGCGCCTTTACGAACTGTGGCTGGACTGCGTTTGCGAGACCGCCACGTTATTGGATTCGGAGTGGGACGCCGACCTGGAACGGAAGTGGAGAGTGCACCTGCGTCCCGGTCTGCAGATCATCATGGCCGCCTATTAGGTCAGACGGCGGCCGGGAATCGCAGCGGAGTAACGCCCCTCACCGTGTCCTCCTACGCCATCACCCGCCGGAAGTAGTCCAGCGCGTTCCCGCCCACGATCTTCAGCACGTCCTCGTCCCCGTGTCCCCGCCGGATCAACCCGCGCACGATGTTCTTGCCGTCCGCCGGCGACTCCAGCCCGTTGAGATACGGCGCGGGCAGTTGGTCCGGCGTCCGCCCCATCATCACGCGGTGGAACCCCACGTGGTCGCCCACCGTGGTATCCGTCCCGATGCCGACGTGATCAACGCCCACCAGGTTCACCATGTAGTCATAGTGGTCCAGCACGCACTCGATGTCCTGCTCCGGATCGTCGCTGAGCGAGTTGGGCACCGCCGTAATGCACACCAGCCCGCCTTTTTGCACGCATGCCAGCAGCTCCTCGTCCGTGCGCGTCCGTCCGTTGGGCCGCAGCGTGTAGGACGCGTTGTGGCTGAACACCGTGGGCGCGCGCGAGACCTCAATCGCGTCCATCGCGGTCGGCGTCGACGCGTGGGACAGGTCCACCGCCATTCCCAGGTCGTTCATGCGATGCACCACCTCGACGCCGAACGCGCTCAGCCCGCCCGGGTTGCGCTCCTGCTGCCCGTCGCCGATGTAGTTCCGGCGGTTGTAGGTGATGCCGGCCAGACGCACCCCCATGCCGAACAGCGCGTTCACCCGCTCGATGTGGTTGCCGATCGGCAGATGCTCCAGCGTCGGCATGAACCCCACCTTGCCCTGCTGCCGCGCCGATAGTATTTCGTCAGCGTTGCCCACGCGCACCACGTCGTCCTGCGACGCGACGTCCGCCAGCATCCCGCCGACCTCCGCCGCGATGTCGTCATATTCCACGAACGACATATCCGACACCTTGTACAGCGCGGTGAAAAAGTTGGACGTGGTCACCGCGCTCCAACCGCCGGCGACGGCGGCCTGGTATCCCCACTCGAACCGGTTCGCCGAGCGCAGGAATTCAATGAACCCGTCCATCGACTCGGGCAGCACGAACGGGTGCTGGTGAACGTCGATCATCACCGCCTGGTCCATAATCCGCTCGAACCGCGTTTCCTCATCCAGGCTCAGCGGCACGACGGACGACGGCACGCGCCCCACCTGCGCCGACATGGGAAAGTTGTGGGTCGTCATCAGATATTCCTCCAGCAGTCCGTCAACTCAACTGTATTCTGAATCATAACCATGCCGCCGAGCAGCCCGTGTTCTTAGGAAAACCTGCCTATAATGTGAGTTCGCCACACATTATTGCACACTATGGAGCAACACTATGAAGATCGAAATTGGAGAATCGCTCTGTTACTCCTACTTGCGGCACGTCAAAGGATGCTGGCTGGTCCAAACCAACTGGAAAGCGTCCGAACATTGGACCAAGTGCAAAACCGATGGGGAACTGGAAGCCATGTTCATGGAGATGCGCCAGCGGTTCGATCTCGGCGGCAACGTTTTCAAGCAAACTGCCACCGTCGGCCAATTCATGCAGCAAGGTGAGATCGACGTGATGGGCATCGACCAGCACGGCGGTGTTCATGTTATGGACGTCGCGTTCCACGAAGCGGGTTTGAACTACGGCGGCGGAGTTGCCAACCGCGTACTTAAGAAATTGCTGCGCGCATTGGTGCTACTGTCGGCTTACCATCCTCAGCAAAGCCCGCTTCATATCTATTTCGTTTCGCCGAAAGTGCACCGGTCAGTTCAGTCAGCATTGGAAAACGTCTATTCTGCATTGAGGGAGCAGTACCCAGACACCAATTGGCATCTGATCACCAACGAGAATTTCCACGATCAGGTTCTGCAACAGACGCTGGCAAAGGGCGATTCCGTAGCTGACACAACCGAGTTGTTTGTCCGTGCTGCCAAGCTACTGAACACCTCGGGCGCAACGTTGGCGCAACCCGCCATTGAGCAAAACGTCCGGCCTCCGACCGAGATCCCCATATCCCCACCTCGGACGAGTTCGATATCCTTGCAGGATTTGGTGCGTGGCGTGATGAGAACTCTCTTGGAGGAATGCCCTAATCTGCTCGACGAATCGGACCTGCAAAAACTGACCGACAATCGATATTGCAGCCGGCAGTTGGCGCTCAAGATCGGCAACCACGGACTGTTGCGTGAACAGCAATACGGTCGAGAAACGAATGGCCGTCCCAGGTATTGGCGGGACCTATATGCCGGCAGGTTTTACGTCTGTTCCCAATGGTGGAAAGCTGACCATGTTCATAACGCCAACAGCCTGCTGATGTTCCTGGACAGCCTCTCCCGCGCCAAGCCCAACCACCCGGACATCTCGAAGCTCGGTGTTCACGAGGCGCGGCTCCGGGAGTTTGTGGCAGGAGGATAGCCAAACCACGGTGATGCCAAGTCTGGCGCGCGCTACGTCCTAAACAACCCAGTCAATTCGGTGATGTTCTCCAGCCTGTCTATCTGCCCCGCCGTGTCAATCGCCCGAGCAACGCCATCATCCCCCAGCGTCGGCCCAGCCAGCGCGCGGAACTTGCCCAGCAGATCCTCCCGAGACGCCGGATTGGTCGCGTCCCCACGCTGCGACACCACGCTCGATTCCAGCGAACGCCCGTCGCCCAGATGCACCGCCACCCGCGCCGACGGATAATCGTACCGCCGCAGGCTCATCTCATCATCGGCGGCCACCTCGACCCGCTGCGCCAGCTGCCTCACCTCGGTGTTGGTCACCTTGTCGGGCAGGAACGCGCTCACGTCCGTCGCCCCGTGGCACACCGCGGCCGCCACCGCGTACGGTATCGAGAACTTGGCCGCCAGCATGTTGTCCGGCTCCGTTCCTGCCATGATCTGCGCGATGGGCGGCGCGGTCACCACGATCCGCTCCACGTCGCCCGCCGTGAACGGCGACTCCCGCAGCAGGTCTTCCACCGCGTCCAGCGCCGGGTGGTTGTACAGGCAGCACGCGTGAAACTTGAAATACCCCTGCTGTATCCTGAAATCGCCGCCGCCCAGCCCGTCCACCACGGCATCGGGATCGAACCCGTCCCCCAGGAACGTTTTGTACAAATCCGCCGGCCCGTCGGCAATCGCGGTGTACCCGCACTGGCTCAGGTGCGCCGCCATGATGCCCTGGAATCCTGAACGCCCCGGGTACAAATTCCGTACGGTGGCCCCTTCCAGGCATGGCGTCCAGGTATTCGCGGGACTCATCGACATCGCCAGGTTCATCGCCACCTTGGTCTGACCGGCGTCGAATTCCAGCAGCCGCGCCGTGGCCGCCGCCGTGCCGATGGTGCCCCACGTGCCGTGCGAGTGCACCTCCGCCTTGACCTCCGTCGCCGTCCCAACCCGCGAGATCACTTCGTACCCCAGGATGATCGCCGTCAGCACGTCTCTGCCGCTGCTGCCCAGGTCTTCCCCCACGGCCAGTGCCCCCGGCGTAACGTGAATGGACGGATGCCCGCCTCCAACGCGGTTCCCCTCGTCCATCTCCAGAGAGACCCCGGCAGTGCCATTCACGAACGTCGCCCAAACCGGCTGCACTCGAAACGGATGCCCGACGATACCCGCCTTGCCCGGCCCACTCATCTCAGCGGCCAGCCGCGCGAAATTTGCGTTCTCCTCCAGCCGACTCCCCGCCGTGATCGCCCCCAGCGTGTCTAGAACCACATCGCGGGCCGCTGCTATGGTGGCCGGCGGCAAATCCTCAAATCGCGTCTCGGCAACAAACTCCGCCAGCCGGTCAAGGTAGTCCTGAGCCATCATAGCCTCCCTTTTCTCCGCTCATGGTGAGCCTGTCGAACCATCCACCGTAGGGGCGAATAATTATTCGCCCCTACATCTGCCCCCTCTCAACAAATCCTGTACAACCAGCCAATCCTGTTCATCCCGCTAAAAACGTCCCGCTGCTACCGCGTGAAGAACTCATGCAGCAACCGGTATGCATCGTCCGGCAACTCCTCGGCGATGTAGTGGCCGGACGGCAGCGACTGTCCCTCCACATTGTTGGAGTAGTTGCGCCAAACGCCCAGCACGTCCTGAGTGCGGCCGACGAACCCGCGGTCGCTCCACAACGCCAGGTGCGGGCAGTTCACCTTGTTGTCGAAATCTTCCTCATCGTGCTCCAGGTCGATGCTCGCGCCCGCCCGGTAGTCCTCGCACGCCCCGTGAATGGCCATCGGATTGCTGAAGCACCGCACGTATTCCTCCACGGCCTCCGATGGAAACACCTCCTCGGCGTTCCGCTCCCGCATGAACCGCGACCGTATGTAGTAGTCGGGGTCCGCGCCGATAACCCGCTCGGGGAAGTCATAAGCCTGGATCAGGAAGAACCAGTGATACGTGTTGGTCGCCATCTCCTTGTCCACGATGCTGAACATGTGGCGCGTCGGCACAATATCCAGCGTCGCCAGCCGCAGCACCCGCTCCGGATGGTCCTTGGTCAGCCGGTGCGCGCACCGCGCTCCCCGGTCGTGGCTCCCCAGGAAGAACGTCTCAAACCCCAGGTTGGACATCGCGTCCACCAAATCCTGCGCCATCGCCCGCTTGGAGTGATTGAAGTGGTCGGCGCTGCCCTGCGGCTTGCCGCTGTCGCCGTATCCCCGCAGATCGGCGCAGACAACCGTGAAGTCCTCCGCCAGCCGCGGCGCAATCTTGTGCCACATGGTATGGGTCTGCGGATACCCGTGCAGCAGCAGCAGGGGCGGCCCGCTCCCACCCTTCACCAGGTTCACGATCTCGCCGCTCCCGGCCTCAATCTGCATCCGCTCAAACCCTTCAAACAAAGCCATCATCCTCTCCTGGTTTCAGTCAGCAAAGTGGTGCAAAGCGCGCATGGCGCTGCGCCCACATAATGCGGGGGCAACCCCCCGTTGTAAATACCTCGACGGCCGACCGACCAGCCGCACCTCATTCCCCCGGTATCAACCCCGCCGCGACCAGCGCATCCATCAGCGCGTCCCCGGATATCGCGTGCCGCGCCGTCCATCCGGTGTCGGGCCGATCCGCCGTCCCGCGCGTCCACACCACCAGCACGCCGCCATCCTCGTTCATGCCATCGGGCACCGTCGGGCGTTGAATCTGGGTTTTGGACACCATCCCCCACTCCTCGGTGGAGAACATGAACTGGTTGTTGCTGGTGGCTGCGGGTTCGGGCATCGGTCGTCTCCTGTCTCGGGTTCAGTCTGGTCCCATTCTAAACCCCAACACGCCGCCGAAGTCCGCGCCCGGCAATCCCTTGTCTGCCACTTGCTCATCCTCAGCCTGCGGCGATGCGAGTCCTTACCATGTCGTAACGATTATCGCTTTACCCGTCTCAACCATGCGCATAAACCGGCCCCTTTGACACCACTATCCGCCCCGTGTACCGTAGTCGCACTCAACCCGTTTCGAGAGCAAAAATGACCGCTCAGACCCTCGCCGTATCCAGCGACATCGATCACTACCTTGCAGCCGCCCCGTCCTTGGTCCAACGCGTCGCGGATGCCGCCGATCAAATCGACGCGGAGCGCCAAATCCCGGCCGATCTGGCCGAGGACATGGCCGACGCGGGATTCTTCCGCTTGCTCCTGCCCCGGGAATTGGGAGGCGCCCAACTTGCCCATCCCGACTTCCTGCGTATCCTGGAGATGTTCGCTGCCGCCGATGCCAGCACCGCGTGGTGCCTGAACCAGAACAACGTCTTCTCCACCCGGTCCACGCGCATGGCCGTGGACACGGCCCGCGAGATCTGGGGTGAGCGCAGGGGCGTGGTCACCAACGGTCCCCCGGCCGGTGGTTCGAAATCGGTTCCCGTCTCGGGCGGTTATCGCCTCAGCGGCCATTGGAATTTCAGCAGCGGCAGCGATCACGCCACCTGGATCGCCGCGCTCGCCCCCGTGATACCTGACAACGGGTCCGGCTCCGATGGGCGCCCCCCGCAGATGCGCCTCCACCTCATGCCCATCGACCAGGTGCGCATGGTCGATCTCTGGCAGGTCGCCGGCCTGCGCGGCACTGGCAGTTTCAGTTTCCAGGTTGAGGACCTCTTCGTCCCCGAGGACCATACCTTCGTGCAGGAGGGCGAGTCCTGGTCCGACGATCCGCTGTACGGGATACCCACTACGCTGATGTTCGCCACCGGCTTCGCCACCGTAGCACTCGGCGTCGCCCGCAAGAGCCTGGACATCGCTATCGAGGTCGGCAACAGCCGCACTCCATACCGCTCCGGCGTCCTGCTGCGCGATCACCAGACCACCCAGCGGGCCATTGGCGAAGGCCACGCCCTGCAAAGCTCGGCCCGCGCATTCCTCCGTGACAGCCACGCCCGTCTGTGGGAGTCCGCCTGCACCCGTGGGACGCTGACCGTCGACGAGCGCATCCAGCTTCGTGTCGCCGCCACCCACGCCATCCGCACGTCGGCCCAGGTGGTGGACACCGTGTACACCCTCTGCGGCGCCGGCGGCATCTTCCAATCCAACCCTATCCAGCGCCGGTTCCAGGACATGCACGTCATCACCCAGCACGTCCAGGGCCACCACGTCCACTACGAAACCGCCGGACAATACCTCCTCGGCCTCGACCCCCAGGGCGTCTTTTAGAATTCAGCCGTCGTCCGGCGAAAGCCGGAATCCAGAATCCTGACCACTACTCAACACGGGGATGGCGATTGAAACCCGCCCGTCCTCCATCCACACTGATATCCCCTCCATCCTGCGTATCGATGTAAATGAACGGAGGTGCTCCATGCCCGCCAATCACGTCGACACCGTCATCGTAGGCGGTCAGATCGTCACCTCGTCCCAGGTGTACGAGAGTTCCATCGCCATAGCCGGCGAGAAGATCGTCGCCATCGGCCCCGAGGCATACCTGCCGCCCGCCGATAACTACATCGACGCATCCGGCAAATTCGTTCTGCCCGGCCTCATCGATAGCCACGTCCACCTCGACGGCCACGATGACTACGCCCTGGGCTCCCTCGCCGCTGCTCACGCCGGCCTCACCACGCTGATCCCATTCGGCACCTACCAACTCGAGGGCGACGAGACCCTTCCCCAGGCCACGCACCGCAGCCGCGAGACGGTCGAGCAATGCGCCCTCACCGACTTCGCCTTCCATTTCATCCTGCAGAACCGGCCCAGCATCCTGGCTGGCTTGCCCGACGCCATCGACCTCGGCGTCAAGTCGTTCAAGATGTTCATGACCTACAAAAAGCGCCCCGGCCGGATGTGCGACGACGATTACATCTGCGAGGCAATGGACATGGTCGGTCGCGGTGGCGGCGTCCTGCAACTCCACTGCGAAAGCGGCAACATCATCGAGTACCTCGAAAACAAGCTCATCGGCGAGGGACACACCCACCCCACCGACTTCCCCACCGCGTGCCCCGACTGGGCCGAAGAGGAAGCCATCAACCGCGCCGTCAAGATGTCTGCCGCAACCCGCTGCCCCACCTACGTCGTCCACCTCAGCACCCAGTTGGGCCTCGAGCGCATCAAGCAGGCCCAGAGCCTCGGCCAGCGCGTCTGGACCGAGACCTGCCCGCAGTATCTCCTCCTCTCCGATGCACAGATGGCCGAGTTTGGCCCCCTCGCCAAGATCGGCCCGCCCCTGCGTCCCGAGGACGGCCCCGACCGCGACGCCCTCTGGCAGGGTCTCCGCCAGGGCAACGTGTCCATCGTCGCCAGCGACCACTCGCCGCACCCCCGCGAACTCAAGCAGCCCGGCTGGGACAACATATTCGTTGACACCAACGGCACGTCGATACCCTTCGGCTCCCCCGGCATCGAGACCATCGTCCCCCTCATGTACAGCGAGGGCGTGGTCAAGCGCGGTATGCCCATCTGGTGGCTGGCTCGCGTCATGGCGGAGAACCCCGCCCGCATCTTCGGCATCTACCCGCGCAAGGGCGTCATCCAGGTCGGTTCCGACGCCGATTTCCTGATTCTCGACCCCAACGGCGACCGCGTCCTCACCTCCCGGGACCACCACAGCAACGCCGGCTACTCCCTCTTCGAGGGCTGGCAGGTGAACGGCCGCCCGTGGATCACCATGCTGCGCGGCCAGGTGCTCCTCAAGGACGGCGAAATCCAACAGAACCCCGGCTACGGCACGTTCCTCGAAAGCGGCGAACCCCGCACCCCCCTCGGCGGCCCGGTCGCATAGATGAAAATCACCGACGTTCGCGCCGTCTATCCCCGCTACCAGCACGTCGTACCGTCCTGGCGCACCCACTTCTGGCAGATCGTCGTCCGGGTCGAAACCGATACGGGAACCGTAGGCCTCGGCTACGGCGGTGGTGGCGTGGCCGGCGTGGAGATCGTCAACCGCCACTACCGTGAACTGTTGGTCGGCCGCGAGGTCAATACCCCCAAGGACATCGCCGCCATCTGGGACCACCTCTACGATCAATCGCTCCCATACGGGCGCAAGGGCCTCGCCATCATGGCCATCAGCGGCGTCGACCTCGCTCTCTACGACCTGCTGGGCAAGGCACAGGACAAACCGGTGTATGAAATCCTCGGCGGGGCGCAGAAATCCCGCGTCGTCGCCTACGCCACCGGCCCAAACTCCGAGATGTACCGCGACCGGGGCTTCCTCCACCACAAATTCCCCCACCGTTTCTCCGGAGACCCGGCCGACTACGAAACGGCTGCAACCGCTGCCGCCAACGCCCGCCAACTCTACGGCCCCGACGCCCGCATCATGGTGGACTGCTACATGTCGTGGGACGCTGACGTGACCACCCGCATGGCCGACATCCTCTCCGAACACAACCTCTACTGGTACGAGGACGTGCTGACCCCCGATGACCTCGCTGGACAGGCCGACCTGCGGCCCGTCGCTACGCCCACCCTCATCGCCGGCGGCGAGCACGAGTTCACCCAGCACGGTTTCGCCGACATCGCCCGCGCCAACGCCCTCGGCCTCTGGCAACCTGACATCACCTGGTGCGGCGGCATCACCGCCGGCCTGCGCATAATCGACCTCGCTCGTGCCGCCGGCATACCCGTATCGCCACACCGCGGCGCCGAGGTCTGGGGTCTGCACTTGATCGCAGCCAGCGATTGGGCCGACTTCGCCGAAATGCACTCTGATCACATTAACGCCCAGCGCGACCAACTATGGCTCGACGAGCCGGAGGTCGTGGACGGCTACATCGCCCCGCCGGACCGACCCGGGTTCGGCGCAACCCTCAACGAGGCAATGCTGTAACCATGTCCGACCCGCTCAACGCCTTCTGCGCCGATAGCGACGCTTACCTGCCTGGCGCGCCCGATGGCCCCCTCGCCGGCCTCACCTTCGCCGCCAAGGACATCTTCGACGTGGCCGGCCATATCACCGGCTGCGGCAACCCCCACTGGAAGGCCACCCACGGCCCGGCCGACGCCACGGCCTGGGTCGTCCGGACGCTGGTCAACGCCGGCGCCACCATGACCGGCAAGACCATCACCGACGAACTCACCCGCGGCATCTTCGGCGAGAACATGCACTACGGCACTCCGCGCAACCCCCGCGCGTCCGGTCGCGTCCCCGGCGGTTCCTCCAGCGGCTCCGCGTCGGCCGTCGCCGGCAAACTCGTCGATTTCGCCCTCGGCTCCGACACCGGCGGCTCGGTGCGCGTGCCCGCCAGCTTCTGCGGACTCTACGGCCTTCGTCCCACCCACAGCCGTATCCACCTCGACGGAATGCTGCTCCAGGCGCCGAGCTACGACACCATCGGCTGGTTCGCCCGCGACGCCGAAACCTTCGCCCGCGTCGGCGCAATCATCCTGCCGCCCACCGCCGCATCGCCGCGTCCCCGCCGCCTCGTCATCGCAGAGGACGCATTCGAGTTGGTTGGCCCGGACGTGCGCGCCGCGTTGGAATCCGCCATCGATTCCGTAGCCGGACTGTTCAATTCGCGAACCACCGAGCGCCTTTCCCCATCCAGCCTGGAAGAGTGGTCCGGCCACCAGCAGATTCTCCAAAGCCGCGAAGGGTGGCTGTCCATTAAGGATTGGCTCGACGCGACCAACCCTGCCATGAGCTTCGAGGTTTCCGACCGCTACGTCACCGCCCGGGCCGTAACTGATGATCAGGTCGCGGCTGCCCAGGTCGGCCGTGATTCCATCATCGCCCGCATGAACGAGGTTTATCAGGATGGCGAGACCGTGGTCTGCCTACCCACCACGGTCGGACCCGCGCCGCCGCTCGGCCAGGCCGTTTCCGACCGCCATACCCTCCGTCTCCGCAACAGCGCGCTGACCTCCATCGCCGGCAACACCGGCCGCCCGCAGTTGACTCTACCCCTCGCTGAGGCGGACGGCCTGCCCGTCGGCCTGTCCCTGCTCGGCGACCATGGCGCGGACGAGCAGTTGATTGCGTTGGCCGTCGAACTCGCCGCGTCTCTTTAACGTGGTGCTGCCTCGCATCGCCGCATCGCGCCGGCGTCTCTTCTCTCGGGCGGTAACGGCTTGAAGCTGACGGCAACGCTGTCCCAGGCAGCCACCCCGCTGGGAATATTCCGCTACCGCTCCTTCACTTTCGTCTGGAGCTCCACCGCCCTCGTCGGCATGGGCACCCAGATGGAATCGGCCGTCCTAGGCTGGTTCATGCTGACCCTCACCGATTCCCCGTTCCTCGTCGGCGCAATCGCTGGCGCGCGCATGGCGATGAACTTCCTCGCCATTTTCGCCGGCGCCGTCATCGACCTGCTGCCCCGCAACTGGATCCTGACCACCGTGGAATTCGTCATGGGTGCCATGGGATTCCTCATGCTGCTCCTGATCGTGAGCGGTTGGCTGGAGGTATGGCACATATTCGCCATCACCTTGTTCATGGGCATGATCCGCCTGTTTCAGATGCCCACGGCACAGTCTCTGGTCGCCGATACCCTTCCCACCGAACGACTCAGCAACGGCGCCGCTTTCAACACCATCGCCATGAATCTCGCCATGCTGGTCGGCCCGGTGGTGGGTGGGATCCTGTTCAAAGCCTACGGCCCACAGGGCGCATACCTGGCCATCGCCAGCCTCTACCTCGTCAGCGGTATGATGGCCATGGGGATCGGGCGGACCCAGGATCGTCGGGTCGGGCCGGCGGACTCCGTGATTCGCAGCGTGGGTCAGGGTCTCAAGTACGCCTTGGGCAATCAGGTGATCTGGGCGGTCCTTGCCATCGCCGTCATCATCAATCTGGCCGGTTGGACGCTGCACACCAGTCTGGCTCCCATCTTCGCCCGGGACGTCCTCGGCACTGACTCAGTGGGGTTGGGCCTGATGCTGTTCGCCTTCGGCTCCGGCGCACTTGCCGGCTCCATGAGTTGGGCCATGGTGCCCCGGCTCAACCACGCTGGAAAGCTGCTGCTGGTCGCGGTTTTCATGTGGCACGCGACCATCCTGCTCTTTTCCCTGTCGCACTGGTTCTACCTTTCGTTGGCGATACTGGTGGCGGTCGGCGCGTCGTTCGCCTCCACGCAGGCGCTGATCCTCACGCTGCTCCTTCGCGCCACCCAGGCCGAATACCGCGGCCGCGTGATGAGCCTGCGATCCTTCGCGATCCTCGCCTACAGCTTCGGCACTCTCGGAGCCGGCGCAATGGCTGGAATCTGGGGCGCGCCGGCCGCCGCCCAGGTCGTCGGCATCACCGGCATCACCCTCCTCATCATCCTGGCCGTCCTTGCCCCCAAGCTCCGCCAGGCCTGACCCAATCACCCCCTCCAACCCAATGAGGGGGCTGAGGGGCAAAACACCGCCACGCCTGCGTTCCTCAATCCGCTAACGCACAGCGTTGCAATCGTAGGGGCGACGCATGCGTCGCCCCTACCCGTCCTGTTCGCCGTAGATTTGGCGAACCATGTGTGGCGGCGGATCTTGTGCCCGCCCGCCGTTACTTGTTCAGCACCACGTCGATCAACGCGATCCGACCCTCCTGAACCGCCTCCAGCCCGTTCCGCAACGCTTGGTGCAGCTTTGCCGGATCCTCTACCCGCTCGCCATACCCACCGAACGGTTCCACTAGCTTCGCGTAGTCCGGCCCGGGTATGTGCACCCCGTGCCAGATGCCCGATTGGGCGGCGTCGCCATCCGGATAGTACGCCAGGTGGTTCCCGCGCATCGCCTCGTAGCCGCCGTTGTTGTACAGCACCGTCAGGAAGGGGAGGTCGGCCTCGCACGCCACGCCAAAGCACTGTGTGACCGGGTTGTACAGAAACCCACCGTCGCCCATCAGCGCAACCACCGGTTGGTCCCGCTTGGCCAACTTCACTCCCAACGCCAGACCCAGGCCCTGACCCAGACCGCCGTTGGTCTTGTAGTAGCTCTGCGGCCTGTCCCAGCGCACGTGTCGGCCCACCGATGGCCGGTGTGTCGTCACTTCCTCCGCATACACCACGTCGTCCGGCATAACCTCGCTCAGCGCCGCCCCCAACCACGCCGGATCAATCGGGCTGCTGTTGCTTGCCGACGCCTCCGCAGTGTGCGCGGCCTCGGCCAGCCGGTCATGTTCATCCGAAACGTGCTGCCTCCGCGCGGCAATACGCGCTTCGTGCTTGGGGGCCTCGCGACGCAAAGCCTCCAACAGCAGACCCAGGCCCAGCGTCAGGTCGCCTTCCACGTACCGGTCGGCGAACAGGTTCTGGTACACCATGTATTCCTTGATGGTGGTCTCGCCCATCGCCACCACCGTCGCGTTCTGCGGGCCCTCCCGGGGCGGATACCATGGCGCTCTGCTGCCCGCCAGGATCACCAGGTCTGCCTGGTTCAGATAGCGCTCCGACTGCCCGCCCAGGTACATAGGGTGGCTTTTCGGGAAATTCGCGTACAGGGACGCGCTTTCCACCACGGGTATCGCGAACAGCTCGGCCAGCGCCACTAGGTTGTTGAACCCGTCCACCTCGCGTCCGGCAGAGTCGGTGATGATCAGCGGCGATTCGCTCTGCGCCACCAGCTCGGCCAGCGCGGCAATGTCCTCATCCGCCGGCCTGGTCTTGGGCGCGCCGGGAATCGTCCGAATCTTGCTCCCCGGCGCCCATTCGTGGATCATCGTCTCAATGGGAATATCCAGGAACGCCGGCCCCTGCGGAACCCTCTGCGCCAACTCACCGGCCCGTACTAGCTGCTCGTACAGCGTATGCGGGCTGGTCGCCCTTCCGCTCCACTTGGTGAACGCGTTGGCAAACCGGTCCGGCCCGCCCACCACGCTCAGGTTGCGGTACCACTGCGCCTGCGGGTCAATCTCCGGATCCTCGCCGTAGCTGATGGCCTCGCCGGAGCACAGCAGCATCGGAACTTCGCCCACGACTGCGCCCTGGATGCCCATGCTGCCCTGCAGCAAGCCCACGCCGGCGTGCAGCAGCACCGCCTGCATCTGGCCCGTTACCCGCGTGTAGCCGGCCGCAATGTTCACCGCCAGCGTTTCGTGCCAGCAGTTGATGTAGCGCGGACCCGGCGTCTCGTTGATCTGCTGCCGCGCCAACGCCTCCCACACCGGTGCCCACTCGGACCCGGGCGATGAGATGATGTAGTCGATTCCAAGTTTGCGGAATGCCTCAAGGATGGCCTCGCCGCCGTCTTGCTTGGTCGTTGTCATGCTTCAGTCCTCCTGGCCCTGGCTGGTGGCCGGACGCAATACCGGTTCCGGGGCGGCCGGCGCTGGCACGGCATCCCCCTCTCGATGCGTGGGCAGCGCCGACAGGATCAACGCCACCAGTAGCGAACCCATCATAGCGAAAAACGCAAATTGCAGGCCCGCAGTGAATGCGGTGCCGACACCCGTTGCTCCGCCCTGGCGCACCGCGTCCAGGCTCGGATCATAGCCCATGGATCCCATGGTTGCCGTTACGATCGCCGTCGCAACCGCGATGCTGACCACGTTGCCGGCGTTGCGAATCAGGTTCAGGAGCCCCGATATGACGCCGTGGCTGTCCCGTTCCACCGCGCTCAGGACCGAGCTGGAGTTGGGCGAGTAGAACGTGCCCATCCCGCTGCTCGTCAGCATCAGCGCCGGAATCACGTGCCACAGCGATGATTCGGCGGTCACCTGCGAAAGGATGCCAATGCCTGTGCTCGACAGCAACAGGCCTGCCACGGTGAATTTCCGCCACCCGAATCTGTCCGACCAACGGCCGCTCAATGGGCCCAGTATCGCCATGCACATCGCCCCGGGCACCACCGCCAGCCCTGCCACCGAAGGCCGGAACCCCAGCACGTTCTGCAGGTAGAACGGGGTCATGAACAGCACTGCCGAGCTTCCCATGAACATCATGTAGTTCGCGGTCACGCCCAGGAAAAAATTCCGCCGCCGGAACAGCCTCAGCTCCAGCATGGGGCTGGCGTAACGCAGTTCCCACCAGATGAATCCGGCCAGCAGCACCGCGAACGCGCCGACTGCCGCCAGTATCGGTGGCGAGGCCCATCCCAGGCGATGCCCGTTCGAAATCCCCAGCAGCAACGACAGCAGCGCGCTGGATGACAAAAAAGCCCCTAGCCAGTCAAACCGCGCCCGTTGGGGACTGCGCGGGCTGAGCGATCCGTTGCCGCTCGGCAAAACCGCCAGGGCCAGAGCGACGCTGACCACTACCATTGGCGCCGTGGCGAAGAACACCGAACGCCATCCGAATACGTCCACCAGTAATCCACCCATCGCCGGACCCGCCACGGCTCCGGTGCCCACCATCGTCATGATCAGCCCGATGGCCTTCCCTCGTTCGCCCGGCGGGAATGCTCCGATGATGATCGCCATTCCCGTGCCCTGGGTCATCGCCGCGCCCGTTCCCTGCAAAAGGCGGGCCAGGATCAACACCGACAGATCGCTGGACGTACCGGCGGCAAGCGATCCCGCGATGATTACCGCCGACCCCATGAGGTACACCCGTTTGGCCCCGATCAGGTCGGCCAACCGTCCCATGGGCAGCAGCAGCGCGATGATCGTCATCGCGAACCCGATCATCAACCACTGCACGCTCGGAATAGGAGCGTGGAAGTGAGTGGCGATCGACGGCAGCGCAACGCCCACGCTCCCGTGGTCCACCACGGATGCAAACGTCCCCACCGCCATTGCGGCAAAGGCATACCACTTGAAGCGCGGGCTTTGCGCCAGCGATGCGATCACGCCTGCACCAACTCCAGCCGCTCCTGCGGAAAATCGTACTCCATCCGCACGCGGTTCAATATGTCCCGCCCGAGCAGCGAGTCAAGACCATCGACCGCTGGGTGCGGCTTGGCGATGGAAAGTTCAAAGCGAAACTCAACATCGGTGTTGCTGTCGTCAAATGCGATCACAGCAGTTTCCCGGTAATAGGTATGGGTCCCTCCCACGCCTTCAAATTCCACAGGGAGGAGCAGATCGTCAAAAGGGCAACCTAAACGCACACCGTCGCCCGGGTGCAACGCAGTGGCAACTGCTCCCGTATCAATCAGAAAGTTGACGCCCCCCACGATTCCCAGACGCGGTAGAAGCAAGCGGCCTCGAACGCGGGGCTGCCCGTTGGCTTCAAAATAGCCTGCAATCAAAAAATTACCCGGGGATTACCCATCGTGGCTCCTTGTGCATACACTTTGTCGCAGCGAATTCAGGACGTTCACCAAGATCACGGATTTTCTCGACCAATTCCATGATGGTGTCGGCAACTACCTGCTTGTACGATTCGGTCAACGCCACCCACTGGTCGGGGTACTGCTCCGTTAATTCGGCACGCATCTGCTCCAGGCGCTGGCATCGTTCGCCAAAATCCCTCAACTCCGCAAGGTCGCGGGCTTTTTCTTCCTCAGACCGCTGTTTCAGTTGCTCGATGGCCTCCTGCGCGTGGTCCGGCCACTGAGGTGCCGCGCTGTCTTCTGCTGACAGTGGTTCCTTGTATCGAAACATGGCCCTACATTATCCCTTGGCGGTTTTCGACCGTCATGTCCCTGCCCTTACTCCCCGGCAAAAAATCGCCGCGGGTTCTCCACCGTGATCTGGTGGATTTCCGCGTCCGACGCACCCAATTCCTTCAGCCTCGGCAGCACGTAACGCGGAATAAAGTTGTACTCGTCCGGATTGGCCCGCCGCCGCTGCTCCTGCACCTCCGCTCCGTGCCGCGCCTTGGGAACCGAATAGTCGTGCGACAGGAAGATACGGTGCGTAAACCCCGCGTCCATCAACGCCTTGGCAACCTCGGTCCGCTGCTCCCAGTTCGGAGTGCCCGGCCGCGTTCCTCCGGGATACCGGTCCAGCCCCAGCCACACGCCCTTGTTAAGCAGGCCGAAGAGGTAATCCAGGTCGGTGTCATCGTTGCTGTGCCCGATGTACACCTTGTCCAGGTCAACCCCCTCCTCCTCCAGGATCCGCACCTGCGCTTCGCCGATCCGCTCCGGCGACCACGTATGCGTCGAGATGCACATCCCAGTCGCCTTCTGCGCCCTCGCGGCGGCCCGCAGCACCACCTCCTGCGGCGGCGTGATCCCGCCCTCGTCGCTGGCCACCTTGATGATCCCTGCCTTGATGCCCGTGCCCTCGATCCCTTCCTCAATCTCGCGAACGTACAACTCGGCAATCACGTCCGGAGACAGGTCGCCGAAAGGCCGCGGCACCGCCAGGTGGTTGCCCGTCGCGACGATAATCTGCATCCCGCTGGCCTCTGCCACCTCCCGTATCAGCGCCACGTCCCGCCCGAGATCGAACGTGCTCACGTCAACGATGGTGCGCACCCCGTCCTCGCGCACCGCCGCCATCGCGGCGACGGATTGCTCCTTGATGCCAGCCCGGTCGATTATCTCAGGGTAGGTGTGCCGCAGCCCGGCGGCGTTGGTGCCCACATGCTCATGGCTCAAAGTGAAGCCCAGGTCGTCGGTATCAATCGGTCCCGTCACGCTGTTCACGGTCGCCATGGCCATCCCTCCTGTCCGTCCGCAAGGTGACCTAGTTTATTATGATTCGCCCAACTTGGATACGTTGCCCTTTTCGCGGTAAATCCCCAGGCAGAGTTGGCTGCCCCGCAACCAAAGCAAATCCTCAAGCGGAGTTAACTGCCGCACAGCCAGACCGTCATACCCGCGAAAGCGGGTAGCCAGGAAAATCTTGCCCGACTCACGTTCCCCAACGTCCGCACTCTCCCGCCGCCCACTCGCCCCTCGCCACAAAGCATCTCCAAACTCAACCGGTCGCCACAAAAATCCGGTATATCCCAAGTATCCTGTCCGTCCTGTGAATTCGTTCCCCCGCGTCGTCATCCCATCCAACCCCGACAACTCCACGAAGCATCTCCAAACTCGCTTGCCGTTACCCTGCCCGCCGTCTATCATCAACCAAAACTCAAGGAGGCAGGCCATGCGAACCCCGATACTTACCCGCGACCAGGTCCCCGAAAATCTCCGCGACGCCTTTGACCATGAAACCGCCAACTCCGGCGGCGTCGTGGACAGTGGCCCCGGCTCCGCCATGATCAACAGTCCCGAAATGCGCCGCCGTTCCAACTACCTCGTCAACTACCTCCGCGATGAATCGTCACTGCCCAAGCAGATCCAGGAACTTGTGATGATCCTCACCGCTCGCAACATGGACTGCCAGTACATCTGGCACGCCCACTCCGCCCGCGCCCGCCAGCAGGGCATCAGCGACGAATTCGTCGATAACCTCCGCGATGGCAAGCCCTTGCCCCAGCTATCTGACGATCTGCAAATCGTCGTCAACTACGTCACCCAACTATTCGACAACCACCGCGTCGACGAGGCCACCTTCCGGGCCGCCATTGACCGATACGGCGCCCTGAGCGTCACCGAGATCTCGACGTTGATGGGCTACTACTCGCTGCTCGCCTTCAACGCCAACGCGTTCGAGATCGACGTCCCCGACGGCGACGAACCCAAGCTGCCCATCTAACGTAATTCGTTTGCACCGGGTCCATTGATCCTTGGTGCCTGTCGGGTAGTCCGCTCATATCGATCATTGGCAACTGGTCACGTAGTCCGCTCGTGGCGAGCCTGTCGAACCACGAGCGGACGCTCGCCACGGCGCTGCCCCAGACAGAGGACAATTTGCGGATGCCGGGCGATCGGGCAAATCTGACCCTGATGGTGACTCCATAGCCCTCGCGGGAGGATTCTATTGGGGATTCTCCGGGCTGCTGGCCTGGGGAATCGCCGATTATCTCGCCCGCGTGGCCTCCCGCCAGATCGGGAGCGTCAGCACAACCCTGCTCACCCTGCTGATTGGGCTGGTCCTCCCTCTCGCCTTTGTGGTCGTCGAAGTCGCCACCGGCGGCCAATCCATCGACTGGTCAGCCCTGGCTCTCTGGGCGCCTATGACCGGCGCCGCCCTGGGCTTCGCGTATCTGTCGTACTACACCGGACTCGCGCGCGGCGCGGTTACCGTTGTCAGCAGCGCCGCGTCCGCTTGGCTCGCCATCACGGTGTTGATTGCCGTCGCGTTCTTTGGGGAGACCGCCGGCCCGGGCAACCTCGCGCTGATGGCCGTGATCATTCTCGGCATCCTGTTGTTGTCCGCAGGCCCCCTGACCGGCGCGGATGTGAGTTCCGGCGTGCCCTGGGGGTTGGGCGCCATGCTCGGCCTCGGCGTCGCAATGGCGGCGTTCGATCATGTTACTGCGGCGGCCGGCCCCATGCTGGCCGTGCTGGTGGTGCGGGCCGGTTCCGCGATCCCCTCCTGCGCTTTTGTACTGGCGAAGCGCATGCCCGTTCGTCGCCCTGAGAAACCAACGGGATGGGCGCTTCTGGCGGTGATCGGCGTTGTGGACGCGGCCGGTTTCGTCGGCTACAACCTCGGCGTCGCCACTGCCCCGGTATCCCTCGTCGCGCCCATTGCCGCTGCCCATCCATTGGTGACCATCGCGCTGGCGGTCGCCATCAACCGCGAGCGTCCTCGGGCCGCCCAGTGGGTCGGCGCGACGCTCATCATCGCATCCACAATCGCCCTGAGCGTCCTGGTGGGTTGACCGTCAATCGGCAGCGCTGACAAAAATCATCCTGTGAATCCCGTCCATCGATGTAAAACAATCTACGCTGTCCGTGTAAAATCCCACCATCAACGTCCATCCCTGCAAAAAAGGAGGCGCATTTTGAAGTACGACGTTATCGTGATCGGCGCCGGCTCCGCCGGTTCCATCGTCGCCACCCGGCTGAGCGAGGACCCCAACCGGTCCGTTCTGCTGCTCGAGGCCGGCCCCGACTATCCCAACTTCGACCACCTGCCCGACGAGGTGAAGCATGGGTACGCCACTGCCACCGACGTCATGACCAGCGATCACAACTGGCAGTTCACCGGATACGGCACCGCGGAGAACCCCGAGATAATGGTGCCCCGCGGCAAGGTCACCGGCGGCTCCAGCGCCATCAACGGCCAGATGTTCCTGCGCGGCGTGCCCGAGGACTATGACGGCTGGGCCGCTAGGGGCAACGACGAGTGGACTTTCCAGAACCTGCTGGGCTGTTTCCGCCGCCTCGAAACCGACACTGATTTTTCCGACGACTTCCACGGCAACGACGGCCCCATCATCGCCCGTCGCTTCAAGCGTGAGGAATGGCGTCCGGCGCAAACGGCTTTCTACAACGCTGCCCGGGCCTATGGTTTCCCGCATACTGACGACCACAACAGCCCGGACTCAACCGGTGTCGGCCCCACGCCGTTCAACAACCCCAACGGCATCCGCTGGAGCACCGCCCTCGGCTACCTCGACCCAGCGCGCAATCGCCTCAACCTGACCCTGCGCCCCAACTGTACCGTGCATCGCGTCATCTTCGACGGGAACCGGGCCACCGGAGTAATGGTCGAAAGCGGCGGCGAGGTGTTCACCGTCGAGGCCGACCAGATCATCCTCAGCGGCGGCGCAATCGCCTCGCCCCAACTGCTCATGCTCTCGGGCGTCGGCCCCGGCGACCATCTTCGCAGCCACGGCATACCCGTCGTTCACGATCTCCCCGGGGTCGGCCAGAACCTCCGCGACCATCCGATCGTCCCCGTCACCTGGCGCACCAAGCCGGGATTTGACCTCGACGGGTTCGCGCCCCGCATCCAGACCTGCCTGAAGTACACCGCCGAGGGTTCCGACCTGCGCAACGACATGATCATGATCTTCTCGTCGTTCGCCACCGAACAGGTCATCCGTGGCGGCGACCGCATGGCGCCCCTGGGCATCCGGGCGTCCGTATCCATCTACCTCGCCGTCGGCGCCGGCGAACTCCGCCTCAACTCCACCGACCCTCATCAGCAGCCCTACCTCGACTACAACTACCTCCAGGAGGAGTTCGACCGCAAGCGTCTGCGCGACGGGGTCCGCATCGCCGTCCAACTCGGCGAGCACGGCGATTTCCAGGACATCATCCAGGAGCGGACCGAGCCCCTGGACTCCGACCTCGAATCCGACGACGCGCTGGACCACTGGCTCCGCAGCAACGTCTCCACCGCGCAGCACATCTCCTGCACCTGCAAGATGGGCCCGGCGTCGGATCCCATGGCGGTGGTGGACCAGTATGGCAAGGTGTACGGTTTGGAGAACATCCGCGTGGTCGACGCATCCATCATGCCCGACTGCATCCGCGCCAACACCAACGTCACCACCATGATGATCGGCGAGCGCGTCTCCGAATTCATCCTGCGCGGCGACTGATCAGCGCCACCAGAGTCCTCTCATTAAGAAAGTCCGCCCATGAAGAAAGTCCGCTCATGGTGAGCCTGTCGAACCATGAGCGGACGGTCGCTCGATTACAGCGTCCCAAATCCGTTGGTCCGACCCCGAATGCGCGCACCCGTTCCCTCACCGCGACGGGAACCGTGCCGCCAGAATATCCATGATCAACCGCGCCCCGACCTGCGCCGTCAAATCCGAAACGTCGTACGGCGGAGCAACCTCAACGACATCGAAAGCCACCAGGTTGGAACGTCGCACCAGTGTTTCCAGGCAGCGTCGCGCCTCGTCGTAGAACAGCCCGCCGACCTCCGGCGTTCCGGTTCCCGGGGCTTGAGTAGGGTCCAGCGAGTCCACGTCAAACGTGATGTAGAGATTCGACCCCACCGGAACGCTCTCCGCCGCCGCCTCCGGCCCCATCTCGCGGAACTGCCGCAGGGTGATGATTCCATTGCCGTGGCTGACCGCCTCCTCATACGGCTCCCGCCGCACGGAGCGTATGCCGATTGACGTGATATTCCCCACGTGTTCAAGTTCTTGGCACCGGCGAATCGGGCTGCCGTGGGTCAGCAGCGCGCCTTGATAGTGGTGCGTGTAATCCAGGTGCGCGTCGAAATGCACGATGTCCAGCGGCGCGAACTGAGACAGTCCCGCCACCACCGGAAACGTGATCGCATGGTCGCCTCCCAGTACCACCGGCATCGCGCCACGTTGGGCCACCCTCTTCACCACGCCGGCCAACCGCTCGAAGTTGTGCACCACCTCCGACGGCGAGACCGATACGTTCCCACAGTCCGCCATCGTGATGCCCCGCAATAACTCGTCGCCGGCGTCCGCGTCGAAGAACCCTTCGGCGTTTCGCCCGTGCCCGTAGGGGTCAAGGTACGAGTAGGATCGCGGAGCATCCCGCAGCGCGTCCGGCCCGTACCGCGCCCCCGGCCGCCCGAACGTGCCTTGATCAAACGGCATCCCGATGAACGCGACATCCGCCTCCAGTTCATCAATATTGGCGCACATCGGCACCCGAAACATGGTTCGAGGCCGCGTGTCCAGCGCCGACATGCCGTCGCCCGCCAGATCCTCTGAATACTGCGGCCCGATGTTGATGTTGTCTTCAGCCATGGAAATCCCTTGTGGTCAAGTTGGTGTGATTATACTGGGCATTGAAAACACCGCCAGAAAGGAGGCCCCCAATGGCCCGTCTCGAAGATTACCAGAACCGATTCCAGTACGCCCGGTTCGAGCGTGAGGACGGCATCCTCCAGATGACCCTCCACAGCGACGGCGACACCCTCCAATGGGGCGCCGGCCCCCACAGCGAACTGCCCGAGGTCTTCCACACCGTCGGCACCGATGTGGAGAACAAGGTCATCATCATGCCCGGCGCCGGCGCCGGATTCACCGGCCCCGCCGGCAGCAGCGACACCGTGCCACGCCGCACTCCAGAGCAGTGGGACTCCACCTACTGGGAGGGCAAGCACCTGCTGGGCAACCTGCTCAACATCGAAGTCCCCATCATCGCCGCCATCAACGGCCCCGCCCTGCGTCATTCGGAACTGCCGTTGATGAGCGACATCGTCCTCGCCGCGCCGCACACGACATTCCAGGACTCCGGCCACTTCATGAGCGGCCTCACCCCGGGGGATGGCATGCACATAATCTACCCCCTACTCCTGGGACTCAACCGTGGCCGCTACTTCCTCCTCACCGGTCAGTTGCTCGACGCTGCCAAAGCCCAGGAATTTGGCCTCGTCGCCGAGGTGCTGCCATCCGATGAACTCCTGCCGAGAGCGTGGGAACTGGCCCGCCAACTCGCGGCTCAACCCCGCCTCGTCCTCCGATATTCCCGCGTTCTGCTCACCCAGAAACTACGCGGCGAACTCCACGACTTGCTCGGCTACGGCCTGGCCCTCGAAGGCCTCGGCTCCGCCCAGGACTACCTAGACCGCGGCCAGGGCCGTTAGCCCGTTCCTGTCAGACCGCAGCCAACGCGTCGATCCGAACGACACCGCCGGGAATCATGTCGATTTCGATGTGGCTCCCGGCCAGCAGATCGGCGCTTGCCAAATAGGAGTTTTCCGATTCCAAAACCCTGACCCGCTTGAAACCGTTATGCCAGGCTACTTCACCGGTGTAACTGGAAATGCGAACGACCCGCTCGTTAGCCAAGCGGATCCGCACTGTCCCAGTCCGTGTCAATCCGAGCGCATCAATCACGACTCTCGGCAGCATCAAGTGCGAACCCTGGAATCCAGTGTCAATGATTACATCAAAACCGCGAGCGCTACCGCGCATTTGAACTGGAATGATTGCCTCATGGCGTTCATTAACCCGCCCTGCAATCATAACTCAATGACGTCTACACCGCGCCCCAGCGTAACGACTGCCGGATAGCCGATGCGGAAAGCGAATTCAAAAGCACCCGGGTGGCGAGATTGCAGGCGGTCGGATGCTGCCAACCAGTCCGCGTCAACTTCATAATCGTAGGATTCAACGTCCAGCACCAGAATCTTACCCTTTTCAGTCGGCATCAGTTTCGGTAACAATTCCCTCTCGTAGAATTCCTCCGCCAAGTCCAATTGGTCCGCATCTGCGGTGTTGGTTCGGTCAGAGTCCATCATCGCGTCACCCCCATCGTATGGTTATGCTAGCGTACTGCGTATTAATCGGCAACATGGGCTGCCCCATCCCTCCGTCTCGGCGGCAGCGCCGTCAGCATCAGCGCCGAGCACGACCCGTAGATCACCAATAACGTCCACCACGCCGGCAGGTATGACCCCGCGTAGTCGTGCAGGTAGCCCACCAACGGTGCGCCCAGCCCCGCGCTCAGCAGGTTGATCGGCATCACTATCCCCCGTATCGTCCCCAGGAAAGTTCGCCCGTAGTACTCCGCGAAAATGTACGTATGAACGATCATCCCGACGCCCACGGAACACCCGAACACGATCGTCGAAAGAAACATCATCGCCGCCGACGTCACGTAGATCATCAGCAGAATGGCGACGATGAATCCCGAGAACGATACCGCCGCCAGGAACCGTATTGGGATCCGATCTGCCAGCCAACCCGCCACCAGCGCCAGCGCCGCCGCTCCGCCGGCATCGGCGGCGAATGACCACGACACCAGCAACGGATCGTGCCCCTTTTCCACGAAATACGGTATGCGGTGAAAGCTGGCCCCGCCCTGCGCCACGCCGGCCAGCGCGAATACCGCGATCAGCTTCCACATCGTCGTTGTCCGGAAGGCCTGCCGGACCGTCCAGACCTGTTCCTCAGTCGTTTGCCGTTGCGATCCCGCGCCCGATTGGTCCGCCTCATGCGCATCCGGTGGGTCGCCGTCCACCCGCAGGCCCATATCCTCCGGCTGCCGGCGCAGGAACAACGCCGCGGCCGGAATCGAAATCACCATGAACATGACGGCGAGGATCTGCCATGCGCTGCGCCATCCGTAGCCGTCAATCAGCCACTGCGTAACCGGTAGAAAGACTATCCCGCTGATGCCCAGCCCTGCGGTGGCGAACGCCAGCGCGCGTCCCCGCTTGCGCACGAACCACTTTGCCACTGGCACCGAGGTAACCAGCCCGTTCGGCGCCGCCAGCCCCGATACGCCCACCAGCCCGAACAGTAGGATGAACTGCCACGCATGGCTGCTCATCCCCACCAATATCAGGCACCCGCCGATCATTACGGCCGCCACCGGGATGTACACCCGGGAACCATACCGGTCTATCATCCAGCCGACCGCAAAGCTCAACACCCCCGCCGAAAGCCGTCGCGTCGTCTGCATCCATCCAAAAGTCGCCCGCGACAGCGCCAACTCGTTCTGCATCGGCAGCACGAACAGACCGTAGTTCAGCGTCCCCGTCGCCATCGTCGAAAAGTTGATGGCGAACATGGTCGCCACGATCACCCACCCATAGAAAAACCGCTGGCGTTGCGGTTCCCTTTCGGGCTCAGCGGTGGTGGCCATGTCAGTTACAAACGTAGGGGCGAATGATCATTCGCCCCTACTTGCTGGCTGATTTCAACGGTGTTGAATGCAACGTCTGCTTAGATCGCCTGCCAGTACCTCTTGCCCTGCAGTCTCACGATCTTGCCGAACCCGGGCGCCGGCAGGTGCACCGCCGCCACCGGAATCCCCTCGCTCTCCAACCGGTCCAGCACACTCTGCCGCGTGGAGATGGCCTGCTCGGGGATGATGTCCGCCCGCGACGCCCAGTCGGTCTGCTGGATCTGCGCGGTGTTATGCAGCACGTCTCCCAGGATCAGTCCGCGCTCGCCGCCGGAGTTGATCATGATGCTCATATGCCCGGGTGTATGCCCCGGCGTCGGCAGCGTGGTCAGCTCGCTGGTGATGTTGAACTCGCCCTCCATCCACTCAACCAGCCCCATCTCGGCGATCGGCCATACGCAATCGGGTGCGTTGGGGAACCGGTCGGGCTGCAACGCAGGGTCGTGACTCGCGTCGTAGTCCACCCTGCTGAAGTAATATCGCGCGTTGGGGAAGGTCGGTTTCAACGTTCCACCGTCGTCGCGCACCGTGTTCCAGCCCACGTGATCCCGGTGCAGATGTGTCATCACCACCGCGTCAATGTCGTTCGGCGAAACGCCGTTCCGTTCCATGTCGTCCAGCAACTCGCCCCACGGAGTCTCCGGCGTGTCTTTCGCCCCCAGGCCCGTGTCAACGGCAATCGTCTTGCCCTCCGAGCGCACCAGGAAGCATGCCAGGTTGAAACTCACCTTGCGGTCCGGAGTCAGGTGGTCGTGGAACGGCTCCCAGTTCTCTGCGGGGATGTCCGGGAAGAAGTTGCAGATATCGAATTCCAGTAGCCCGTCGGAAAGAGAAGCAATCTCCACATTCCCGATCGTAATCTTGCTGGCCGTCATAGTCCCTCCACGTTCAGTCAAGTGCGCCATTCTACCACCTGCGACGCCTTCAATCCCCGCCCATCCCGCTGACCTCTGCGGATCGACCAATCCAATCGTTATTGGCAGGGTAGATAGCCCGCTCATGGTGAGCCTGTCGAACCACGAGCGGGCGGTGATTGCAGAAACGTCAATAGCGCCGCCGCGGCCCGAGCGCCGGCATTATCTGAACCCGCGTACATCACGTATACAAATAAACATTATGGCCAAATGCTATAATGTTGGTGCGCCCGCCTGCATAACTGGCGCCGGCGTGGATAACGGAAAAGTCCCTAATAGGACGCATGGCGGAGATACCGCCAGGAGGCTAAGCATGAAGCACCGATTTCTAAATTTCCGATGGAAGCCCGGCATACGGGCTGCGAGCGGGGTATACGCAGCGGCTCTTGTCATCACGCTTGGCGTGGTCGGGGTCGTCGCCACGGCAGCGGGATTTGCCTATGCTGCCAGCGATGGGACCCAGGCGGTCCACGCTGCGCCGCTCCTCGCCGGCGTGTCGCCCCACCCGGATGGGCTCGCCACGAAACTGATAGCTAACTCCGGCGATACCGACGGCGGCCGGGGTTCAGATCCCGGCGGGGCAGGGCAGGAAACCGGCCCGACCGGCGTTACCACTTCCACCGCGTCCCTGGTCATCCCCGAGGGTGATCAGGCGACCTACGCCGTGCGGCTCAACACGCGGCCCGCAGATATGATCGCAGTCGTGGTCATGGTGGACGGCAACCAGGAAGTGGTGGCGGACCCTACTCTATTGAACTTCGCGCCTGACGAATGGAACGATCCGCAAATGGTTACCCTGACCACCCAGGCGGACGCTGACGACCAACCTCATTACGCATCAATCAGTCACCTCACCCCGGGCGCTGAGGCCGTGCTGGCAGTGGTGGCCGAGGTCGCAGTGGTGGTCACTGACGGGTGCGATGCCATCTGGTGCGGCGTGATGGAGATGACCAAAACTCTCCCCTACGAGATGGAATTTGTGAGTCTCGATGACGATGAATTTACCGACGCGGGAACCACACACCGGGTCAGGGCTTCTCATTTGCATTCGCGCGTTCTGCCCGGAGAGGAGGCCCGACCGCCTTTCTCGATTCCGGAACGAACTTCCTTGCGGCTCTGGCTGGATGGCGGGTTGGCCGGCACGAATTACTACTCAAACTGGACTCTGTATCTCAACGGCATTGAACTGCCTTTCCACAGTGCTCGCGTGGTCTTCGACGACCTGCCGGACAACCGCTCGCTGCTGTTCAAATGGTATGCCCCCGGGCTCCACAGGCTGCTGCCCGCAGGTATCGGCGAACAGGCCGCGTCCTGGTATCTCAGGATCGAGGATACCGGTGCCCCGGTCGCGCAACCGCCCGGCTCGCCGCTGTACCTGAGGTTGCTGGGTGCGCGTCCCCAACCGCAGGAGCTGACCATCCTCTGGAACCGGCCGCACACCATGGACGACTACTACCACGAGTTGACTGAATTCAACGTGCAGTGGAAGCGGTCTGACGGCAGTTGGGATACTCCGGACGACGTCTCGGAAGCCAGCGTCGAACCGGTTGACCAATCCACCCACGCCCACCGTATCCAGGGGCTGGAGGGGGACGTCGAGTACGACCTGAGGGTCGTTGCGGTCAACGCTGTCGGCGCCGGTGAGCCTTCCGAGGTCTTGAGCGCAGTGGCCCCTCCTGCCGTGCCGTAGGCAACATCGCAACCGGGACAGCGGTGAACCTCGCTGGCCCACAAACCGACTGGCGACGCGGTTTTGGCTCCCCATCTGCGGTGGAGCCAAAACCGCGCCTTACGTTGAACCGCTTGTCCCCCTTGCCAAATACCGAAACCAGCCGATGCTAGCCCAGGTCCACCCCTTGGCGGTAGCGGTCGAGTTCAGGCGGCCGTGCCGCAACCATTTCCGCGCCCGGACAATGTACAATACGCTCCGAACCGCGAAGCGATGAGGCAGCGATGGGCGCATATACCAGCACACAATTGATAGTCCGGCTACTGACGCTGCTGCTGGGTTTGGCCGGCGGCCTCTGCCAGACCGTTTGGTCGCAGGTCGTCGGCATGCGCTGTGGGGCCGCCCAGATCGGCGAGTACGTGTTCCATACCGATTGTCTGCCTTGGACCGAGCTGTTCCTCCGGTTCCCCCAGGACTCCAGTACCGAGATGGTCAGTGTCGTGTTGGCCGCCGCCATCGCCGGCATGGTGGCCGGGTTGGGCGGAATGTGGCGCGCTCGCTGGGCCGCCGTCCTGTTCCTCCTGCTCGCCGTCTGGAACGTCGGCCTGCTGGTTTACGCTGTCACCGGCATGGATCAAAAACCCATCGCCGTAATTCTGGCATTCGTGTCGGTCGCAGTGCCCGCCATCTGCGCCGTGCTGCTCTGGTGGCGCGGCGAGTATCGCGCTCCCCGCCGCCAATCCGCCGTGGCGGGTGACACCGGCCCGTGGACGGTATGACACCGGGGGTGCTACACCTTGTAGCAGGTACCCCCGATGAAACCGTCTCACCATAACCGCTCCGGACATTCAACCGGTTCCGACCCGATAGCGCCCATCTCTGAAAAGCAGTTGGCCCGCCTGTGGGAACGCCGCGCCGCCCGCCACCGCGCTTTCCACACCGAAGCCGGCGCGCGGGTGAGGATCCTCTACCCGGGTCGGCCCGGTGTAACCGCCGGCCCCGATTTCCGCAATGCCCTGCTGTTGGTTGAGGGGCAGGGTCTCATACAGGGCGACGTTGAGATCCACCTCCGTCAGGGCGACTGGCGATCCCATGGCCACCACCTCGATCCGAACTACAACGGCGTCGTCCTCCACGTCGCATTGGAAACCGACCCCGAACCGTCCCAGACCATCGGCGGCGGCGCGCCTCCCGTCGTCAACCTCCAGTCTCTACTCACCGACGCACCCGACAGCGGGGACACCGACGAAGCTGTCCGCGACCAACTGTGGCGGTCCCTCGCTCAACACGGCTACCGTCGGCCCGAACAACCCGAGCAGATGGCCGCGCTACTCAACCGCGCCGGCGACCAGCGTTTTATGTCCCACAGCGCCAGGTTCCGCATGCTCATGTCTGTGCAGGAGCCCGAGCAAACCCTGTGGGAAGCAGTGTGCGACGCCCTGGGCTACCGCCACAACCGCCATCCGTTCCTGGCGCTGGCCACCGCCGCTCCCTACCGCGTCCTGTCCCGCGCGCTCCAGCGTCTGCCGGATACTGAACGCGAACCGGCGGCCGCTCAATGGTTGCTGCGGTTGGCCGGATTCGAAAGCGGCCCGGTGCCATCAGGGCTGGGCCCGCCCCTGGATCCAAACGCATGGCGTCTATTCCGTGTCAGGCCGCCCAACCATCCGCGCCGCCGCATCTTGGGTGCCGCCGGCCTCGTCGCACGATTTGCCCACGCCGGTTTGATCGCCGGCATCCAGTCAGCGGCCGCCCCCGGCGATCCCAAAATCCTCACGAAAAATCTCACCGTCGCCGGCCATGACGACCAACCTGCTCCCATCGGCCCGGCACGAGCCCGCGACATCGCCGTCAACGTTGCCCTCCCGTTCCTCCATGGCTGCAGTGCGCTGTCCGGCGACCACGCCACCGCTCGTGCAATGCTGGAAATCTACCGCCGTTACGGCCCGCTGTCCGACAACGAGATCACCCGCGAACTCGCCGCCTCCCTGCAGAAACCCGGGTGGGGCCGCATCGCCAACAACGCCCGCCGCCAGCAGGGCCTCATCCACCTCCAACGCCTCCTCTCCGGCGCAACACCAAAAACGTAGGGGCGAATAACCATTCGCCCCCACTTTGGTTGGAATATGTTGGCCGCCCGCTATTTCAACGGCACCGCCAGCGACACCCGCGCCTCCTCGCCCGTGTTGCGGATGATGTGCCCGTGTCCGGTCAGGTCCTCGGCAACCAGCACGTCTCCCGGGCCGAACTGCCGCTTGTCCCCGCTCGCCACCTCGATCTCTGCGCCGCCCGACATGAACACCACGTACTGATACCGCGGCGCCGTGTGGTAGTCCTGCCACCATCCCGGCTCGCGTTGTCCCACCGTGATGTCGCCCGGCCCAACGTCGTTGGCGATCTCGGCGAACTCGTCCGCCGTCAATTCGTGGAAGTGAGACTCGCCGTCGTTGCCAGTATGAATTCGTACAATCATCGACCTGCGTCCTTGAGATTCCCCTCTCCCTTGATGGGAGAGGGCTGGGGTGAGGGTGACTTGCTGCTTACTCGGCCAACGGCACGGCCAGCGAAACCCGGAACTCGTCTCCGATGCTCCGCGCAATGTGCCCGTGCCCGGTCAGGTCCTCGGCAACCAGCACGTCGCCGGGGAACATTCGGACCACGGTCCCGTCGGCAACCTCGAACTCGGCGATGCCGTTCATGTTCACCACGTACTGGCGACGCGGCGCGTTGTGGTAGTCCGAGAAGCTCGGCGATTCCCGCCGGCCTACCGTGATGTCGCCGGGGCCAACGTTGTTGGCGATGTCGGCGAACTGGTCGGGCGTGAGGTGCTCAAAGTGACTCTCTCCGTCGCTGCCGGTATAAACCCGTACTATCTGTCCCATTTCGTTGCCTCCTGTCTGTCGTTCATGCTCCAATAACACTCGTCTGTTGGTCATGCGGTTCTGTTGGTCATGCCCCAATGGCGCTCGGTGTAGGGGCGAATACTCATTCGCCCTCTACGTCAATCATTACGCTAGGGGAATCACCGCCGTCAGGCTCGGCGCGTCGCCAATCACCCGCGTGGTATGTCCCTGGCCCGTCGTGTCCTCAACCAGCCGGGCGTCTCCCGGGCCGTAGCGGAACGTTGTCCCGTCGCCCAGCCCGATCTCGATCTCGCCCCTCAGTGAGATGATGTACTGCCTGCGTGGGGCCGGATGCCAGTCAATGAAATGTCCCGGCGGCCATTCGCGGAACATGATGGATTGCGTGGCCTGCGCCTCGCCCAGTTCCGGGTGCTCCGCCAGGCTGGTTTCCTCGATATGCGATTGCCCGTCGTCTCCGGCGTAAAGTCGATAGATAGCCATCACTCACCTGCGTTGTCGGGCTCGAACCCGGACTTGGGCCATACTAACGCGCACGGACGGCGGCGGCAACCAACTGCGCCTTGTAAACCGGAACCCTTCGATCATCTTCACGCGCCTGCGTAGCCCGCCCATGGTGAGCCAATCGAACCACATGCGCCTGCGTAGCCCGCTCATGGTGAGCCAGTCGAACCACGAGCGGGCGGTGTTTCCAGCAACGTGCAGCGCTGCACATTTTCTCGGTTTGGCGCCAATCGACTGACCCTTCCTTGTAATCATCCGCTCATGCGTCGCCCGCCTCGGGAATAGCCGCGCGAGTTTACTCATGCATGCGTCCCTACCGCCTTCCAATCCACCATCCGGTTCATCCCGCCAATCGATGACAAAAAAACTCCGACAGTGACATCGCCCTGTTGCCGTCTCCGTACGCCCGTTCCATAATGGATTCATCACGTGAAATTGGTCATCCAGTCCTGCCCAGAGGTGATACCGGTCGTACACGGCCAACCCGTCAGACTCCAAATCGCATATCCGTCTCCGCCAGGACCAGCGACCGGTCGCTCTAGCCGGTGTGGTCGCAACGGGGCCAGCGCCTCCCCACACGCTGGGAGGTCAGCGCATCCACCTCTGCCATCTTTTCCGGAAGAGGCCAGGGCCAGGGATTCCTCCCGACCCGTGCGCTGTCCGCCAAACCTTGAGTGGGCAAAAACCCATGCGTAACCCCTCGGCCGTG
>JAPOQH010000002.1 GCA_026710825.1 Chloroflexota bacterium
CGTCCGCTCGTCGCGTGCTTGATCGCCAACTGCGCCCCCAGCGCCGCCTCCTTGGGCGACGTCGCCAGCGTCGTGTACTTCGTCATCGACCGGAAGATGTTGTGCAGGTCGATGCTCCCGTACTCGCCCGCCCCCGACTGGTTCGCCGGATGCTGCCCCACGCCGCCGTCCGACGTGTCCGTCAGCACCACCATCGGGCTGCTGCTCAGCATCGCCTCCATGATCCCGAACGCCGCGTTCGACCCCATGAACAGCCCCTGCCCCATGATCACCGCCGGTTTCCCCGTCGCCCGCGCGTACGCGTCGGCCATGATCGCCGCCGTCTGCTCGTGCCGCGCCAGGTACGTGTTGATCGCCGGCTCCTTCCCCACCAAATTCGTGAATATCTGACCCGTCCCGCCGCCCGGTATCCCGAACACGGCGTCAATCCCCGCCTCCTCCAAAAACTGCACGATCAACTCATGTGCCTGCGGCATAATCAAACTCCTGCAAAGTCCCCTCTCCCCTCGCGGGAAAGGGCTGGGGTGAGGGGGAAACAACCCTCGCTCAAGTAGCCGCGATAATACCCACACCCCCACCAACAATCAACCAACCACCAACCGCCCCTCTCCCCAGTGGGAGAGGACTGGAGTGAGGGGGACGCCCACGCAAGTAGCCGCGACCAACCCACACGCCACCAACAATCAGCCAAAATCTAGTCCGGGTAGGAGCAAACGCGGTCATCGTTGGTTCGATGTACCGCATTCGTGAAACTGCCGCAGTCAAAAAATGTCCCAAGGAACTGGACAACGGGCTCAACCGAATTGAATAGGCTATAGTCTTATATGTGTCAATATGTGATGACAGTATGTATAATAAAAGGATGATCCGGCGTATGTTCGGGTCGATACAGGAGGCAGTATGGCGGCCAATGATCGCACCATCTTGAACGAAATCTTGGAGCAATACCGGGATGAACTCGCGCCTTTAGATAGTGCGAGTGATTTCTTTGAATATTTTTCTGCGGAGCAAGCGCTCAAAGAGTTTGACTTGTCCTACGACGAAATCGAATCCGGATTAGTTGGTGGCGGTGACGACGGTGGAATTGACGGGTTATTTCTTTTGGTGAACGGTCGGTTGGTTCAGGAAGAGTGGGATTTCTCCGAATACAAGCGGAACATCAGCGTTGAATTGATCATAATGCAAGCGAAAACGCACAATGGGTTTCAAGAAACTCCGGTCGAACGTTTCATAACCGTTAGCAATGATCTGCTCGATTTGGGCAGCGACCCATCCAAAATAAACGAAATCTACAACGAGCAGGTGGCGGAGCTGATAACACGGTTTCACACCGTGTACATGGAACTGGTCAGCAAAGCTCCTGACCTAAAAGTCACTTATGTATATGCTTGTAAGGGGGATACTACTGGGAATTCGTTTGACCATAAAGTCGACATGTTGCGACAAATGGTCGAGGATAGGTTTTCCTCGTGTCAGTTCGATTTCAAGACATTGGGCGCTGCCCAACTGGTTGACTTGTACCATCGGCAGCCCCCTCGAAACTTCATCCTTCCGCTTGCGGAAAATCCGATCACGGTTTCCGCGAAGAGGGGTTTCGTCTGTTTGGCTAATCTGCACGCCTTTTACTCGTTCATCACAGACGAACAAGGCGAATTTAGGAATCACATGTTCGAATCTAATGTGAGGGATTATCAGGGCGCGACGGAAGTCAATGCAGAGATTCAAGATACGTTAACTACTCCGTTCAACGAGGATTTTTGGTGGCTAAACAACGGCGTGTCTATCGTCGCGTCTGACGCATCCATGAGCGGTGGCAAAGCGTTGACCATAGAAGATCCCCAAATTGTGAATGGACTCCAAACATCTAGGGAGGTCTACAAGTATTTTCATCAGGCAGGGGACCCCGATATGGGGAGGAATATTCTAATCAAGGTCATGGTGCCCGATGATGAGGCGAGCAGGGACCGGATCATCAAAGCAACTAACAGCCAAACGTCGGTCCAGCGGGCGTCGCTACGTGCTACCGATAAGATCCAACGAGATATCGAGGATTACCTGAAATCTCGCGGGTTGTTTTACGACAGGAGGAAGAATTTCTACAAGAACTCCGGGAAACCACGAGATGTCATCATCGACATTCCGTACCTGGCGCAAGCTGTCATGGCAATATTGTTGCGGCGCCCGGACACCGCTCGCGGTCGCCCTTCCTCATTGCTAAAAACAGACGAGGACTACGATAAGGTGTTCAATCCGAAGTATCCGGTCCACGTTTATTACGTCTGCGTCCAAGCTATGAGAAGGGTTGAAAAGGCGTTGAAGTCAAACGACTTAGACGTCGCGAGAAAAGACCGGAGTAACCTTCGGTTTTACGTTGGGATGCATGCGGTCGCAGGAACGGCCGAGAAGCACCCACAAGCATCAGAAATCGCGAAATTCAACCCTGACAGCCTTGATGATGAGGCGGTACACAAGAGTCTGAAGATCGTGCAACCGTTGTATGAGGCATTGGGCTCCACCGACCAAATTGCCAAAGGTACTCAGCTTTTGGAAGATATCCTCTGTCACTCCCCGAGCAATCAACATCCTCAACCCCCAACAGTTTCGACCAATGAGACAGGCTGGGTGGGCGCCTTCTGACACAGACCCCGTGTGAGATCGAGGCGGTGCCAAAATGGCCAAAATCGGACTATGGTGCCGTCGCCTCTCCGCCAAGCGGTGCGCCGAACCCTAAGTACGCGGCGGCAAAGCTCGCCCCAAGTCTGCCACCTACCTCGAGTGACCAACTCCCTCACATCCCATCCCTGCCAGAAACAATCCAACCGAAGCAAACGCCCGCCCAACCGCGGGCGTTTTTTTGTTTCTCCCGCACCACACTTTGTTTGCTCCAAAATCCCGCCCCATCCCATTCATCCTGTGCATCCCGGTAAAAATCCCCTCTCCCAACCGCCATCGCGACCGGCGCCAACACCTCTCAAACCCATCCCGTCCATCCTGCCCATCCATGCAATAAAACCGGACTCCACACACCCTTGACAACTCGTAACAGAACTCATATCCTACAAAGGTCTAGGCAAACAGCTGTTCATATCACGATTCCAGTAGAGGCAGGTTTTCCCTTCGACGGCCAACCCCGTCAGTAACAAATCGCAACCGATTCAGGTGGCAACGTGTCGCTCTCGGACCGACTATTCAACGACGGTGCCACACTTGGATCACCGGGACCGTTCGGACCCGCGTGTACATTGGCGTAACATATCGTCTGAGCCACGAAACGACCGTTCTAAATAGTTGCGTGCCCCGGCCGTGCGCTGACAACGAAGCGGAATTCCTGCCTCTCGCCACCCTCAAAAACCACCGACCGAACCCCAGGAGACAGCCCACCCAAACACCACCCCGACCAACCACCACCCGCGAACAATCATTCCCCCAAACCACCAATCAACCGCACGGGCGAACAACCATCCGCCCAAACCCTCAACCATCGCAAAGGCCGAAATCATCCGCCCTTGCACCCGAACCCGTCACACGCCGACCCATGCGTAGGGCCGAACAACCATTCGCCCTGCGCGCCCAAACCCGTCACACGCCAACCCGCGCGTAGGGGCGAACAACCATTCGCCCTTACAACCAAACCCGTCACACGCTGACCCAGGCATAGGCGAACAACCATTCGTTCACGTCGCCCATCAACATCCATCCAACACACGCTGCACCGACCCCAAACCCGGGCCGCCAACGACTCGCGGCATCCCCTGTAATGGGCCACCCGCCGCGTCCCCCGTACTGCCGACCAATCATTCGCCCCCTCTCGCTGCAACCAACCCAAACCCGTCCCACGCCGACCCTCCACATCTCCCGTAGGCTCGACGCATGCGTCCCCCACCACGTCAAACCACCAATCGCCGCTAATCCTGATCCCGTCGAAGGCTGACCCCCGGCCTACCCGTCAAACCCAAAAATCCCGTCCATCCTACCCATCGATGTCAAAAAAGGAGAAACCCCCATCGGCACCGTATACCACCACCAGCAACACAGCCGCCGCCACCTCAACCGCGCCCGCGTCAACCTGGCCTTCGGCGACACCCAACGCGCCGCCGATGCCGTGCGCCGCTCCGCCAGCCACGCCGTCACCGCCGCCTGCGTCCACTGGGAATATCCCCACCGTTCCCGCCGCCTGCTCACCAACGCCCTCATATCCTTTATATTCGACCTGCGCCTCGCCACGGCACACCTCGACACCTTCGTCGACGTGTACTCAGTCGGCCCCAAATGGCAGCGGTCCATCGACCACCCCGACGCCCTCCGGCATCTCACCCTCCTGCGCAAGCGTGTCGCCAACCTCGCCACCGACCTCAACGACGCCATCGCCGCCGACCCAAACCCGCCAACCCTCGCCCAGACCATCGCCGCCATCCAATCCCAACCCGCCCACGGCGAGCCTGCCGAGCCGACGCCCGCATGAGGTACAAGGAACCCCCGTAGGGGCGAGGCATGCCTTGCCCCCTTTCGCGGACCTGCCCCAATCCAAAAAATGCCCGGCGCATCCCGTCCATCCTGTTCATCGATGTGAAAACCGCAAATCCCCGGTTGACCCCATCCCCACGCTGCCCTATCATCCCGGCAAACACGAGCGTCCCCTCTCCCTCCATGGGAGAGGCCCTGGGGTGAGGGCGACCTCTCCCACCACCGTACTCAGCACTAAGCGAGGTATACCCATGCGTGGAGCCGAAGCCGTCGTCAAAGCCCTCGAACAGGAAGGAATACGCTACATATCCGGATTCGCCGGCGGTGGCCTCAACCCCCTCTGGGGGCCCCTGCGCGCCTCCAGCATCCGCCCCTTCGCCGCCCGCCACGAACGCCTCGGCGTCGAGATCGCCGACGGCTACGCCCGCGCCACCGGTCAGGTCGGCGTCGCCATGACCGGCACCGGCCCCGGCGCGACCAACTGCCTCACCGGAATCGCTGGCTGCTACGCCGACAACATCCCCGTGCTGCTCCTCATGGGCCAGCACCCCCTGCGCAACCTCGGCCAGGAGTGGCAGCAGGAAGTCTCCGCCAGCATCTTCGATGGCTACTGCAAGTGGCGCGGCACCTTCACCCGCGTCCAGGACATCCCCCAGATCATGCGCCGCGCCTTCACCGCCCTGCGCTCCGGTTCTCCGGGCCCGGTCGTCCTAGAAATGCCCCAGGACGTCATGACCGCCGAGGCCGATGACGCCGTCCTCGCCTACACTCCCGTCGGCACCCCCGGCAAGTCTGGCCCCGCCGATGACGAGGTCCAGCGCGCCGCCGACCTGCTCGTCAACGCCAGCTTCCCCGTCCTCAACGCCGGCGGTGGCGCGATGTCAGCCGGTGCCGCTGACGAGGTCATGGAACTCGCCGAAATGCTCTCCATGCCCGTCGCCACCACCATCATGGGCAAGGGCATCTTCCCCGAAAACCATCCCCTCTCCCTCGGAGGCGGCGTCTATCCCCGCGCCCGCTACGCCTCCGGAGCGGCCCTCCAGATCAACCGCAAGGCGGACGTCGTCCTCGCCGTCGGCAACTCCTTCCGCCAGCCCAACGGCACCGACGGCCGCCCCATCCCCGAGGGCGTCAGCATCATCCACGTCAACGCTGACCAGGCCGACCTCAACAAGACCTACCAGGTCGAACTCCCCATGCTCGCCGACGCCAAGTTGGCCCTCCGCGCCATCATCAACGCCGTCCGCGCGCGCATCGGCCCCAACGGCGGCGGCATCAAGCAGGAAGTCGTCGACGAAATCCGCGCCTGCCACGAGAAGTCAGAGGCCGAGTGGATGCCCCGGTTCACCGATACCGAGACCCCCACCAACGGCTACCGCGTCGTCCACGAACTTCAGCAGGTCATCGACCCCGACCGCACCATCGCCCTCCACGACGCCGGCGGCAGCCGCGGCTACGTCGTCCCCTTCTGGATGACCACCCAGCCGCGCAACTTCGTCGCGATGGGCGGCATGGCTGCCATGGGTTGGTCCGTCGGCGCCGCCATCGGCACCAAGCTTGGCCGCCCCGACCACCTCGTCGTCCACGTCCTCGGCGACGCCTCCTTCGGCATGACCGGCATGGACCTCGAGACCGCTGGACGCATGGGCCTGCCCATCCTCACCGTCGTCATCAACAACGGCGGCACCGGTGGCGGCATGATGGGCATGGAGGACCCCAACGGCACGCCCCCTGAGGTCGCCGTCCTCGGCGGCAACTTCAGCGTCGTCGCCGACGGCCTCGGCTGCTACTCCGAGCGCGTCGAAAACCCCGACGACCTGCAGAACGCCTTCCGCCGCGCCATCCGCGCCACCGAGGAGGGCCAGTCCGCCATGGTCGAGGTCATGATCCGCCCCCTCCCAACCCCCGAACTCCCCGACAACTGGTCCCTCTAAAATCAACATCCGCAGGGGCGTATCGCCATTCGCCCCCGCCAACCGCAATACCCATCGTAGGGGCGAATAATCATTCGCCCCGTTCCTTTGTCATTACGCGTGCAGGGGCGGGCCTCGTGCCCGCCCTTACTTTATACTTGCCCCACCTACCATAACGTTTCAACACGTACCAATCGCACCGGAGGGAACCCCATGAAATCCATCACCATCGACCGCTCCAAGCGCCTCAAGGAGGAGCCCCAGTTCGGACACAACCGTTGGCATCCCGACGTCCCGCCCATCGTCGAGGTCGACCCAGGCGAAGAGGTGGTCCTCGAGACCCGCGACGCCTCCGACTCCCAGATCCAGCCCAGCATGACCGAACCCGACCTGGCTGGTTTAGATGCCAAGGTCGGCCACCCGCTCACCGGCCCGGTGTACGTCAACGGAGCAGAGCCGGGCGACCTCCTCGAAATCGAATACGTTGACATAACCGCCCAACCGCGCGGCTGGACCCGCAACCGCCCCGGCGCCGGGTTCCTCGCCGACGTGTTCACCGACCCCTACCTGGTGCATTGGGACATCGCCGACGGATGGGCCACATCAACGAAGCTGCCCGGCGTCCGCATCGCCGATGGATCGTTCATGGGCACCGCCGGGCTCGCTCCGTCCCACGAGCAGATGGCCGCCTGGGCCGCCCGCGAGGCCGATTGGGTCAAGCGCGGCGGCACTGCTGCGCCCCCGGACCCCGAGGACGCCGTCCCAGCCGGCGGTCAGATCGCCAACGAAGGCCTGCGGACCATTCCACCTCGCGAAAACTGCGGCAACATTGATGCCAAGCAGCTCACCACCGGCTCACGTCTGTTCATCCCTGTCGCCGTTCCCGGCGGCCTGTACTCCGCCGGCGACGGCCATTTCGCCCAGGGCGACGGCGAAGTCTGCATCACTGCCATCGAGATGGGCACGACCTGCACCGTCCGCTTCAACATCCACAAGGGGCAGGCCGCCCGGCATAACATAACCATGCCGCGCTATGCCCACCCGGGCTACTTCCTGCCGCCGGAATGGGCCGCCCCGCGCAATTTCACCGCTACGGTCGGCTATCCCATCCATCCCGACGGTACCCAGGAAGGCTTGGACAGTCTGACCCTCGCCGCACGCAATGCCATCCTGAATATGATCGCACTGCTCCAGGAACGGGGGTGGTCGGCACAGCAGGCTTACATAATTTGTAGCGTCGCCGTCGACCTCCGCGTCAGCAACATCGTGGACCTGCCCAACGTCGCCGTGTCCGCATTCCTGCCTGAGGACATTTTCAACGGCTGACCGTGCCGTAACCTCCCAGACAGCAAAACGCCCCGGCCATTTGCCACCGGCCGGGGCGTTTTCTTGTCCGTCGCCGAGGCGATGGACCGGACTAGCCTTGTGGTCAGCTCGCCTTTGACCCTTTGGCTTGCCCGCGCTGCGCCGCCGTCTGTACCACCAGAACGGGCGGCGTAGTTTCGTTAATTGATGCGCTTCACCTCGAGGATCTCACCCGGGGCCAGGGCGACCCGACGGACGTTGATCCCCAGCTTGAGCATCCAGTAGCCCAGCGTCGCCTTGCTGACGCCCAGGGTATCTGCCGTCGCCGTCAGGCCCTGGTCGTTCACCAATTCTGGCAACAACCGCTCCAGCGGCTGATCGAATTCCTTTTCTACGCGGATCATCAATTTCGTTTTCCGTGCCATAGTACACCTCCAACGTGCACTGACTTTTACTGCACTCGCGACTTCTGGTCTCAACGAGCTGCATTTAGTTGCTCTCTCTTCGTACATCCTCTAATTTAGCGATTGTCTGAATCGATGTCAAGACGAGACATAAAAATTTCTAAATGTTTTTTTATAATCTTTTAGAACACGCCTCATCACGCACTTATTTTGGCATAGCGGGCAACTCGGTTCCAGCAGTTTGGATGCGATTTTTCCCGAATTTTGCGATTTGGGAAATCGGTCCAACGGCCCATCGCCAGGCGCTTCTTCGACCTATCTTGAGTCGGCGCCGGTCTCCCCCTGGTCTGTTGGCTCGTTCGGCCTCGAGATTTGGCCCACATTCAGCCGTTTATCTGCGAGGGATGTATCCACGCGGCACAACCGAAACCCGCCGGCGGCGCTTAAATGTAATCCGTGCGCCTGGATCTTGATTAATGTAATCGATGCAGGGAGAAATCGCCCGGTGTATGGACCAGATAAATGTATCGATTTTCGCAAACAGGCGTTACACGCTCACGGAGACCCGTCATTGAAAGACGCATTCAGCACTGGTACACGTTCCAAAGCAGAGTGTATTACTCTGCGTGTAGTGTAGTGACGGAATCCGTGTACTCCAGACTGTACACGTTGCTACACCAAATTTGGTCCACCGTGAGCAACATAAACGTGTACTAAATGTACTAATCCTTGGGCGGTGTAACAGCCGCCCCACTACACATACCTGGACTGTCGTTACACCCGACGTCAATCCGTCCTGCGGGCAGCAGTCCTTCTGTTGACACCCCTCAGACCGTTGCCTACCCTGCCCTTGGTCGTTTCGGCCCGATACTGCCCTTGTGGAGCTGAAGTTGTGAAAATCCCGTCCCTGCGCGATGTCTACGATGCCCGCGCTACTATCTCCCCCTATTTCCCGCGTACCCCGTTGACCTACTCGGCCGCACTCAGCGAAACGTTGGACGCCGAGATTTACCTTAAACACGAAGAGCACCTGCCCCTCGGGGCTTTCAAATCCCGCGGTGGCATCAATCTTCTCGCCGGCATGTCCGACGAGGAACGCGGTCGGGGCGTCATCACCGCCAGCAGCGGTAACCATGGTCAATCCATCGCCAGCGCCTGCCGCATGTTCGGTGTCCACGCCATGATTGGCTTGCCCGTCGACGCCAATCCCAACAAGGTCGCATCAATGGAAGCGTTGGGAGCCCAGCTGATCTTCCACGGCGCTAATTTCGACGAAGCCCGGGAGCATTGCGAACGCCTCGCCCAGGAGGAGGGTTATCGCTACGTCCATCCCGTCAACGAACCTGCCCTCATCGCCGGGGTCGGCACCGCCAGCTTGGAAATCATCGAGGACCTGCCCGATGTCGAAGTGATGATGCTCCCGATCGGCGGCGGTAGCGGCGTCTCGGGCGCTTGCGTGGTCGCGGGAGCCACTAACCCTGAAATCCAGGTGATCGCAGTCCAGTCAGAGGCGGCCCCCGCCGCTTACCTGTCTTGGCAGCAGGGACAATTGGTTTCCGCTCCCATGCGAACCTGGGTCGAAGGCACGGCCACCGCCGTCGGTTACGAACTCCCCCAGCAGATCATCCGGCACCGCCTCCATGACTTCCTGCTGGTGAGCGACGATGACATCAAGCGCGCCGTGGCTATGCTGGTCGAAAAAGCACACACCCTTGCGGAGGGTGCCGGCGCTACCGCTGTGGCCGGCGCCGTCAGACATCCGGGAGCGGTCCGCGGCAAGAAAGTGTCCATCACCATCACCGGCGCCAACATCACCCTTTCCCAACTCCGCGACTGTATCGACGTCTACCTCGCCGGTTGATCGAAACCATGCCTGTACCTGATCGCCCGCCAGGCAGCCATCAACGCAAAAACGCCGCCCCCAACTGAGGGCGGCGTTCTCATTTGTCGTCCAATGATCGCGGTGCGCTACAGATGCCCATCCGCCCTGCTTTCCAGGTACCGCGCCAGTTCGTCCCTTTCAAACACCGGCATTTCGTGCTCTCCGTACCGGTCTATCAGCCACATCCCCAGTTCTTTCTCTATCATCTGCCCGATTTCCCAACCGGTCACACCGATCCTGTCCAGCGCTCGCAAAGCTCTGGGCGCGTCTATCGACGGCATCGTCGCCAGCAACGCGCCTGATCCCAGCAGACCCAGCGGATCGATGCCCAGTGCGGAGCAGATCTCCTCGCATTCGGGCAGCACCGGCGTACTCTCCGCCTCGAACACTACTCCCAGGTCGGACGCCGCCGCGATCTCCCTCAGCGCGGTGACTACCCCGCCCTCCGTAACGTCGTGCAGGCTGTGAACTTCCACCGATTCCCGTAGCGCCCGCGCCGCCGCAACCACGTTGATGCCAGGTTGGCTCACATACCCGGCGGCCCGCTCTATCGTGGCCGGATCTAACCCCGCGGCGCGTAGGTCCTGCTCGCATTCACCCGCCAGTATCGCGGTGCCTTCGATGGCAATACCCGTGGTCAGGACAATGCTGTCCCCGTCGCGCGCTCCCGACGTCGTGATCATCTGTCCCCGGTCCGCCAGATCCCCCAGCATTGTTCCCGCCACAATGGGCCGGTCGATCCCCAGGGTAACCTCGCTGTGGCCGCCGATGATCGCCACGCCCAACTCCCGGCAAGCGTTCGAGATCTCGCCAAACAACTGCCGCACGTCATCCGCCTCAAAATTCACCGGAATCAGCACGGTCGGCAGAAACCACCTCGGCTCTGCCCCGCTGCACGCAACGTCGTTTGCGTTCACTTGCACCGCATACCAGCCCACCCGTTCGGTCGCGAACGTGATCGGGTCGGACTTGGCCACCAGCAAGCGACCTCCTATTTCTACCACCGCGCAGTCTTCGCCCACCGCTGGACCGACCACAACCCTCGAATCCGGCGCTCCCACGTCGGTCAGTAATTCCGCCAGCAATTCCGGCGGCAGTTTTCCTGGCTTCAATGCGCCCCCTTTGCTCCTCGGTTCTCCGGCAAGTTTAGCAAACCTGCAATCACTCCTGTTCAAATCAAGTCCATCCAAGACGGCGCTGCCGGAGTTGCGAAACTCTCGCCGATCCCGCAACGCAGAGACTCAATCCGATGCGGTGACCCCGCCCGCAGTATTCAATGACAAACGCCCATCATCGTTCGAACGTTGGCATACGCCCCACGAGTCCGCTCATGGTGAGCCTGTTCGAACCACGAACGGACGGTGTTTTGCCGACCTGGTCCGCTCATGGTGAGCCTGTCGAACCACGAGCGGACGGTGTTTTTCAGAAACGTGCTGCGATGCCCATATTCTCGCTTTTGGGACCATCGAAGACCCATTACAGATTCCTCAGGTCCGTATGCAGGCACATCGGAGTTTGCTATAATTCCTCTCGCTAAAGCCTGCGCTTTAGCTCAGGGCACGGCGCATTCGTCTAGCGGCCCAGGACACCGCCCTCTCAAGGCGGAGATCAGGGGTTCGAATCCCCTATGCGCCACCATCGCTTTCGTCGCCGGCGCGTACCCCCGCGCCGGCGTTTTCTCTTTGCGCATACCCTGGGTTTGTGCTTATGCAAGACTCGGCGATCATATTGGCGTTGGTCCTGATCCTGGTGTCCGCCGCAGCCCACGCCACCTGGAATCTCCTGCTCAAAAGGGCGCGCCAACAGGAAGTGTTCGCCTGGTGGTTGTCGGGTTTCGCCTTGGTCGGCGCGCTCCCCATCGCTGTGGTCCTCGCGTTCCGCACCACATTCGACGTTGTGGGCATCTGGTACGTGATCGCCACCATCCTCCTCCACATCTGCTATTTCCTGTTTCTGGGCCGCACCCTTGCCCGCAGCGATTTGTCCCTCGTCTACCCCATCGCGCGGGGATTCGGTCCCGGCCTCGTTCCGATATTGGCTGTTGTGTCTTTGGGCGAAACCGTAACCCCGTTGGCCTGGGTGGGCGTCGGCGCGATCGTTGTCGGCATCTACACCATGGCGTGGTGGGGACAACTGCGACAGTTCACGACGATGGCCTCCCTGCGTTCCAACCTGCCCGGGCTCGGCTATGCCCTCCTCACCGGAATCTGCATCTCCCTGTACACCATCGTGGACAAACGCGGCGTCGCCCACGTCAGCCCTTTCCTCTATCTCTACCTGATGAGCGCGGGAGTGGCCGTCGGATGGGCGCCTTACATAATCCGCAACTACGGAATCACGGGCATAATCAGTGAGTGGCGCAACGGGTGGGTCAGCGTCGTCGTAGCTTCGGCATTGTTGTTCCTGGCGTACGGCCTGGTCTTGACCGCCATGAGCATCACCGACGTCAGCTACGTTGCTCCCGTCCGAGAGGTCGGTTCGTTGTTCGCCCTGGTATTGGGAGCCGTCATCCTCAAAGAGCAGGTGACATCCGGACGCATCGTCGGGGCGGTATTCATCGTCGCCGGTGTCGTCCTGATCACATTGTCGCGCTGAGTAAAACGCATTTAGCGAATATAATGAGTCGCCACACTAGCGCCAAATCAGAAGGGGGAGCCATGGATACTCAGATGGACTTGTTCGAAGCCATTTACAGCCAGCGTCAAATCACCCGGTACAAACCCGACCCCGTTCCTCAAGCCGTCCTGCAGCAGATGATCGATGCCGCCGTGCGTGCCCCCAATGGTGGCAATACTCAGCCCTGGGAGTTCGTGGTAGTCAACGATCCCGAGACGGTTCAGCGCTTGGGCGAGCTTTACAAGAACACCTGGTTGGACGCCATGGGTTGGGAACCGTCGCCCGACGAGTCCCGCGTCTATCGCCACGCCCGTTACCTGGCGCACCACATGCCCGAGGTCCCCGCCATGATCGTTGTCTGCGCCGATCACTCTCGCGGCAGCGGATACCAGGCCGGCCAACCCATTGAACGCGGTCGCCACGCCGCGTCCGTTTGGCCCGCCATCCAGAACCTGTTCCTTGCCGGCCGCGCGTTGGGATTGGGTACTCGCATCACCACCGTGCTGAACCGCAAGGAAGACGAAGTGCGCGAGGTCCTCGGTTTGCCCGAATACGCCGAGATGATCTGCCTGACCCCGGTCGGCTATCCTCGCGGAAGTTTCGGCCCGACCACCCGTCGGCCACCATCAGAAGTAACGTCATTCAACCGGTGGGGTTTCCGAGACTGGAGCGCCTAGTCCGAAACTCCTCTGATGGAGAATTCATGCCCAACAACATCACCAAGATCGAAAACGCCAGCTATGTCGTCACCATGGACTCCGAAAGGCGGATCGTCGCCGATGGTTCCATCGTAATCGACGGCAGCCGCATCACCCAGGTCGGCAAGGCATCCGACCTCGCCCACGTCTCTGCCGACACCGTCGTAGATGCCCGGGGCATGGTCGTGACCCCCGGCTTCGTCAACGGGCACATGCACATCAGCTACGCCCACGCCGTTCGCGGTCTGTTTCCCGACGACCTGGGCGCGGATTACCTGCCCAACGTGTTTCGCCTGCAGGCTGCGATGACGCCCGAGGACGAGTACTCAACGTCCTTGCTCGCCATCACGGAATTGTTGAAATACGGGACCACCACGTTCATCGACCCCGGCACCACTGCCAATCTGGACGTTTGCCTCGAAGCGTATCGCCAGGCCGGCTGCCGCATCGTCGTCGGTTGGAACGTCTCCGATCGCCCCAACCCTCTGAACCTCCCGGTGTACGAGACCGACGACGCCATCCGAATGACCCAGGACGTCATCGCCCGCTACCACGGGGCCTTGGATGGCCTGGTATCCGCTTGGGCCATGCCGTTCTCCTCGGAGTTCTGCTCCTCCGACCTCCTGACTGCGACCCACGCCATCGGCGAATCCACCGGGACCCGTTCGACTCTCCATTTCAACAACGGCGGCCGTTGGATCCAGCACTGCCAACAGGAGTATGGCTGCAACCCAACCGAATACCTGGATCGCTGCGGCGTCTTGACCCCCTCCATGACTTTGGCCCACTGCTTGGGAATAGGTGATGCGGAGGCCCGCTTGATCGCGGAGCGCGGCGCGGCAGTGGTGATGTGCCCCACCGCCGCCGTCAAGGGCGGCGCGCGCATGACCCACCAGGGCCTGCTGCCGGAATTGCTCGAATACGGCGCGGTCGTCGGCTTGGGCACCGATGCTGGCAACAACTCAAACCTCTTGGAGACTCTGCGGTCGGTTTTCCTCGCCGCCGTGCTGTACAAGGACGGGCGCGGCGACGTCGGAATCATCCCGTCCGAAACGGCGCTGGAGTTGGGCACCATCGGCGGCGCTGCTGCGTTGGGCATGGATGACATAATCGGTTCGGTGGAGCCGGGTAAAGCCGCCGACCTCGTGCTGTTCGACACCCGTCGGTCCGAATGGGCCGCTTTGCACAACCCGGTCAATTCCCTCGTGTACAACGCCGACGGACGCAGCGTGCATACCGTGCTCGTCAACGGCCGGATCGTGGTCGAGAATCATCGCCCGCTGTTCGTGGACGAGGCCGAATTGGTCGCTGAGGTACAAAAAAGCGGCGACGCGCTCTTGGAACGCGCCGCCGTCAAATTCGATTCCCGGTGGCCTATTGTCTGACCGAACCTTGCAACCCTATTAACGCTCTTCGTCCGGCCCGCCAATGTCCCGCAGAATATTCTCCAGGGCTTGGTCCAGCGCCGGGTCCAGATCCACAGGCTCCACGAACGGCGTGTATTGGTAGTCCAACCGGACCTGGTCGATGATCTGCTTGGCCTCGTTGTTGGTGCTTCCCAGCCTTTCGAGATTCTCCAGCAACTCCTGCGACTCCCGGCTGCCCATCTGCTCCAACTCGGCCAGGTCCATCTCGATGTCGAACAGCGACCTGAGCCGCCGCAGGATGTCATAGTAGGCCCGGTGGTCCTGCGTGATGCCCAGCTGGTTGTTGTTGTTGGTCATGAACGGATACATCGGAGCCATCGCTCCCATCCGGAACATTTCCACGTCCGAATATTCGAAATGCGCCAGTGATACCAGGGCCATCCCGATCGTGGGTCCTTGCCGCCCTCTGCTCCCGTAGCTGGAAAACTGGACGCCGTACCGTTCTAGCTGCTCTTTCATCTCCGCGCGCGAATACACGCACGTGATCCGCCTTTCCAGATCCGGCGGCGCCGGGCCGTTGACACCCTCAACTGCCACCGTTTGCCGTATTCCCAGATCCTTGATCGCCGTGAAGAACGCCTCGGCGTAGATGTCCAGGCGGTACCACGGTTCCTCGCCCAGGAACACCAGAAGACCGCTGCCGATCTCGTAGAACGCGTTTTGGCGAGTCATCGCTGAACTCGGCAGGCCCTCATGAAACGCCGCGGCTGGCCGGAAGGCATCATGCGTGCCGGCTACCTGGAACGGGTAGCACATCCGGTTGACATATTCTGTCATTTGGCCGATTTGACGGCCGCCGTTCTTGTCAATCAGGTAACGGGGAAGACCGCTCGATATCCGGCCGCCGTTGGACCATTGCCGTCGCCATCCGGCGATCAGGTAATTGGCCTCCGGTTTGTCGGTGAATGTGAAAAGTTCCTCAGCCATTATGGGCGGCCTCCCTGCCTGACCGGCAAGTTGAGGTTTCGCCTAATATACCACATACCTGTTGGTCTCCCGACTTTAGTTGCGCGAGATCCCGCCGCCGTGCCCGCGAGACTGCTCGTTGACCAGGAAAGTCCCGGAGTCCTTCCCGTGCGTGGTTTCCAACTCAACATCGAACCGTTGCCCGCCGAACTCGCCCAGCATCTCAAACCGCCGTTCTGTGTAGACCCTGCCCTCGAATCCCACGCTCTCGACATCGCGCTCCTCCTCGCCGGACAGGTACATCTCCACCGCCGTGGCCATCAGTTTCTCTCGGTCCTCGCCGTTGAGAACCCCCGGGGCGCGCAAAAACACGTACCCCCATCGTATGCCGTTGTGCTCCATCATGACGCAATTCGTCCGGAAATATCTGTCAAAATCATGCCCATCTAGGTAGGCCTATACTGTGGACCAGTTTGCGCGCGACACCACCGTCGTCGAACCAAGTGGGTGGAATGGCGGCCACGTCCATCGGAAAAACTCAGTTGGTGGGCGGTGAGGGACTCGAACCCCCGGCCTTCTGCGTGTAAAGCAGACGCTCTAACCATCTGAGCTAACCGCCCGCGTCCGTTCGGGGCATACAAATGGCGCGCTTGGCGAGATTCGAACTCACGACCTCTGCCTCCGCAGGGCAGCGCTCTATCCACTGAGCTACAAGCGCGCGTCGGAAAATGGTGCCGAGGGAGGGATTTGAACCCACACGTCCTAAAGGACACTGCGCC
>JAPOQH010000116.1 GCA_026710825.1 Chloroflexota bacterium
AACACGATGGCCTTGCTGCCGTCGTGGCTCGCCGGCAGTTGGGAGAACCGGGCCACCGGCGACGCCAGGGGCCTCTCCGACATGCTCTGCGGTTCCTCAGGCACGGTGATGCCCACCGCCACCTGGTCATCCTTCGTCCAGCCCTGGTCTTCCAGCGCCCACCAGTAGGCTCCCCTGGTCCGCATCACCGGCACTGAGCTGTCGCTGCCCCTGAACTCCAGATCCCCGACGTGCAGGATGAAGTCTCCCGGCAGCTCGGTCTTGGTGCCCAGGTACAGGCCGCCGGCCACGTGCATCAGGATCAGCACCTTGTAGCGGTTACTGTCCAGGGTGACGTACTGCTCGGAAAGCGCACCGCGGTGAGACGTATAGGCGGAAAAACCGGAAGACGCCGGCTCCGTGGTCTCATTCACCCCGACGGTCAGGGTGGCCGTCCACGGCCATTGGCGGGTGATGGTGATCGCGTAGGTCATTGTCGTGACCCCGTCCTCGGCGATGACCTCAACTTCTACCACGTTCTCGCCGTAACCCAACGAAACCGTGGCCTCATCCCCTGCGGTGGTCGTGCCATTCCCCTCGATGATGTTCACCGACGCCCCGCCGTGGTTCCTGCCGGCCAAGATCGCGACCTCTGCGACGTCTTCGGACACCACCGCCGTGTATTCGAGAGTGGCGGGGTCGAAGGCGGGCGTCAGATCGATGGCGCCGCCCCATGCGTCATCCACGGTCAGGGCGCATAGCGTGGCATCATCGGTCGAGTTGGGATCTGCCCTGGTCACCCAGACCATGTAGATTTGCACCGTGGTGGCGTCTTCGGCGCTCACCATGACCTTGATGAGGTTGCTGCCCACTTCCAGGTCCACCGCCCGCTGGCCGGGCGCGTTGGACCCGTCGCCGGTGAACACCAGTGGCCAGGCCCCCGCATGGTTGGCGGTCGCGGACGCGGTCACCTGATCCAGGCTACTGCGGACGGAGGCCACGTAGTTGGAGACCTCCGGATCGAACGCTGGCGTCAGTTCCACGAACGCGCCGCCCCCCTCGGCAACCACAAGTTCGCTGAGCGTAGCATCGCTTGAGGAGTCGGCGGCGGCGCGCGTGACGCTGACCATGTAGATCCTGACCGTGACGCCGTCCTGCGCCGTAACCATCGCCTTGACCAGGTTGTCGCCCACGTCCAGGCTCTGCGTCGCCTCCTCGGCATTTCCGGTGCTGGCGGCGCCAACGAAGACCAAGCTGGCGCCGCTGTGATTCACGGTCGCCCTCGCGGTGACCGATTGGACGGTGTTGGCCACTCGGGCCTCGTACTGCACCGTGCCCGGGTCGAAGGTCGGCCCAAGCAGGATCTCCTCCCCCTGGTCGTCCAACAAAGTCAGGGAGTTGAGAGTGGCGTCGGTTGATGCCGCCCGCGTGACCGTCACCATGTAGATCATCGTGGCCTCACCGTCCTCGGCAAGGACCATCGCTTTGATCAGGTTCTCGCCGACGGTCAGGTCAACCGTCGCGGTGTCCGTGGTCACGGCGCCGTCTTGCGCGATGACCGATACCGTGGCTCCGCTGTGGTTCTTCGCAGCCGTGAGCGTGACCGACACGACATCGTTGTCCACCGATGCCGTGTAGACCGTGGTCGCAGGATCGAACACCGGCGTCAGCGACACCGTCGCGCCGCTGCGGTTTTCCAGCGCGAACCCGCTGAGTGTGGCGTCGTCCGCGTTTTCGGACGCCGCCCGCGTCACCGTCAGGTTGTAGATTTTCGCCGTGGTGGCATCCTCGGCATTGACCATCACCTTGATGGAGTTGACGCCCACATTGAGGCTCAGCGTCCGGCTGTCCATATCATGGGCGCCGTCTTCGCCAAAGATGAGCACCACCGCATTCGGATCGGTGGTAGTCGCCTCCACTACCACGGAACCCACCTCGTTGGCCACTTCCGCCGTGTAATCGGTTGTGTCTGGATCGAATGTTGCCGGTGCAAGGCCGACGGAGACGCCCTGGTCGTCCTCCAACGTCAGCGCGCTTAGCGTGGCGTCGGTCGTGGCGTCGGCCGCGGCCCGTCGCACCAGAATGATGTATATCTTTGATGTGACGTCGTCCGTGGCCGTCACAACGACCTTTACTCGGTTGTAACCCACATCCAGATCGCGCGTCACTTGCCCGGGAGGTCCGGTGGCGTCGCCGTCAAAGAAAAGCAGCGTCGCGCCAGCCTGAGCCGGCGCGGCGGTTGCGGTCACGGATGCCACGTCGTTCCCGACGGACGCATCGTAAAGCCCTGTTTCGGGATCGAATGAAGTGTAGAGGAGCACCTGCCTGCCCACGTCATCGACCACCGTGAAGGAACTCAGCGTGGCGTCGCTCGCGCTGCCATCCACCGCCCGAGTCACGTAGATGGTGTAGATCCTTGCGGTGATCCCATCCTCCGCAGTCACCATGACCTTGATGAAGTTGTCTCCCGGAGACAGGTCCACCGCGGAGGACTCGGCCGCTTCCGTGCCGCCAGATGTGATGATCAACACCGACGCGCCGGCGTGGTTCCTGGTGGCAGTGACGGTTGCGGACTCCATGTCGCTGGCCACCGACGCAGTGTAGTCGCTGACGGCGGGATCGAAGGTCGCCGGCGTCAGGTCAACGGCCGCGCCGTTGGAGTCAGCCAGGGACAGGACGCTCAACGTAGCATCGTCAGACGCGGCCCGGGTCACGTTGACCATGTAGATCTTGGTCCGGCTGCCGTCTTCGGATGTCACCATCGCCTTGACCAGGTTGTCCCCCACTGCCAGATCGTAGTCCGCTTGCCCGGCGACGCTGTCGTCGGCTGCGCCGACAAAGGCCACTGACGCCCCGCCGCTGCTCATTGTGGCGACCGCAGTCAGCGAATCGATGTCGTAGGTCACCGACGCGCTGTACACGAAGGAATACCGAGTGAAGGACGGAGTAAGCGCGATCGCCGCGTTACTGCCGTCGGTCAGGGCCAGCGCGCTCAGGGTGGCGTCGGTGAGTGTCGTTTCGTCGTTGTTAACGATGGTCCCGGTGGCAACGCCGGAACCCGCGATCACCGCGTTGTCCGACGGGTTGCTCAACGTCAGGTGGAAGGGCTCATCATCCTCGTCCACGCTGTCGCTGCCGGTGGGGATGCTGACGGTTTGGGCGATTTCCCCGGCCGCGAAGGTGAGGGTCTGCCCGCTCGCAGCAGTGTAGTCCGCACCGTCGCTGGCGTTCGCATCCTCGGTGGCCGTGTCGTCGCTGGTGTCGTACTGCACCGTCACCGGGTCGGCGACCGGCTCACTCAGCGCGACGGTGAATTCGACGTTGGAGCCTTCTGTGGCGCTGGCGTCCGCAACGCTCAGCGTGGGCGTCTCGACGGAAGACGGTCCCCTGATCACGACCCTCACTGCCTTGGAAAAGAAGCAGGTTGAGTACCCGCTCGTGCCGGCCCTCTTGTACTGACATGCGTCCGCCAAACTCCATCCCGGGTCGCTCTGAGGATCCTCGGTATCCGCCTTGGTTCCGGTCATGGCCAGGGAGCCCGCGACGTGTTCGACCCGCACGAAATAGGACGTATTGGCGGTCAGGGTGATGGTCTGCCCGACCGGTACGCTGAACTCGGCATCCACCCCGGTGGCTAACGCTGCCGGAGCGACCAGTGTGTGGAGCAGGCTCCCCGGATCACCGCCGCTATCTGCAAGGATGCTGACGCTGATTTCGGCGTCGGCGCTGACGCCGCGCAGGTTGGAGAGGGTGATCCCCCCGATGGTTGCGGACTGGTTTCCGGTTGTGAACCCCTGCGCATATTCAAAATCGTGGTCGTTCAGGGCGTTTTGCGAGGTGAGAGCCGGGTTCTGGTGGATGTTGCTGACCAGGATGTCATCGGCAGATGGGTCCACTGGAGTGGCGTGCACCTCGTCAGAGGCAGGTCCATCACCCGCCTGATTGGTGGCGACGACCCTGATGACGTATTCCGTTCCATTGGCCAGATCCGGGATGGTGTATCCAGCGTTATCACCGTCGGCTGTGACGTGCTCGCGCCCGGTGCTGGCGGCGTCCTCGAATCCCTGGCTGCCCGTTTTCCACTGCACCCTGTACCCGGTGGCGACGTTGGTATTTCCCCACGATACTCCGATTTCTCCATTCCTGGGTTCCGCCTCCAGATCTTGCACTTGCGGCGGTTCCATCAGTTTGAACGTCACCTTGGCGATGGGATTGTCGGAGAATTTCCCGGTGTTTCTCAGGCTGGCGATGACCCCCTGCGGGCCGGTTGCGGGATTCTCCCGGTCGAACTCAGTGCCATCCTCGGTGCCGGCATCCCACGCGTAGAGGTCCACGGAAATCTCACGCTCCCACTCCCCGTTGGGGCGGAGGTCCAGCGCGCTCGCGCCGGTGAACCAGTCCGGAGACGGATTGACCTTCGCAGCCAGGGTGACCAGCGGAAATTCCCTGGTGGTGGTAAATTCCAGTTGCTCCTCCGCATCCGCGCGCATTCTTCTCTCTGGCGTTTCGAAGAAACCCAGCGCGTCGCCGCTGTCCACCGTCTCGTTTATCTCATCCTCGAAGTCGTCCACCCGCCCCTGCTCCGCAAGGCTCTCGAAACCCGCGCTCGCACTTTCGCCTGCTTTCCAATAGGGCACGCTGCCCGTGTGCATGACGCCAATCATTTTTCTGAAGTTCGCACTGGAGGGCACGTCGACACCCGTGGCCAGGGCGTCGGCGGCAAACAGCCCGGTGAACGTGATTTCGTACCTGGCCGCCGCCGTGTCCTGACTCTGGCCGTGGCTCGGCAACGCTATCAGCACAAATGACACCAGCATTAGCAGGAGGGTTATCCCGACTGCAAATGCCCACCGTACACCCGTTCCACCTCGACCACCGGCGATGCGTGCGATCTTCATGCTCACTGCCCCATGTCTAGCGTCAGCCGTAATTGTTCGTGTGGCACATTCCTTCGACAGGCGAGCCTCTGGGCGGAACCGGATGAGCGGCGAATGTTTTATCCGTTTCGGCGTGGCGTCGTTCTTAGCCGGCCCCATCGACCGTCCGCCGCAAAAACCACGTTCTACAAACACATACCCGCCTCGGCGATCACTGCTGCCGAGCGGCCCGGGTCAGGCCCGACTCTAAGAGTCCACGATTATCCCGGCCGGAAACAATTGGCAAACGCCCCTGATCGGACAGTGCGAACAGACACCCCTGGCGAGTCACCGTTCCTCGTGCAAGGGGAACGCTAGGACACTCTTGGTCCGTGCGGATCTCGGATCCACTGTGCGGTAACCAAGCTATGGAGTGTCGCAAAAATCTGGTCCAGAGGGCCGGCCTGTGAATCTGACCAATGGCGAGGAACGAGGCAGCTCTTTTCGCATGGCGGGTTGCCACACGTCGCCATTGTTTGAAGTTCCGGTGTCACGCGCACCGCCTTTGTGACGGTTCCCGCGGAGACGGTGAAGGCATCGTCGCAGATCTTCCGGAACCCAGCCCTGCTCTTTTAGCCGAATGAGACGGTGAACCCGATTCGCAGATACACGCCGGGACCGTCTCCCATCGTCTATGGACTACGTGCTGCCCTCGCCACCGCACACCGCATCAACCCAACCAATGGACGTCATGCCCCACTTCCCCGCTCCCTGACCTCCCATCCCCCGTCTGACCAACGCGGCTGTTGACCTTCGGTGGATGCGGGTTGAAAACCTGGGGACCTGACCGAAGCCTGTGGACCCGACGGCATACCGCCCGTAACGTGATCGTGATGCTTCCGTTTGCCAGCCAATCTAATTTGCCAAATTGGCATCATTCCGTGCAAAAAACACATCACATATATGTTGCTATGCACGATCGTGCCATTATAGATAGCCGCCAAAAATGATGACCAGCGTCGCGAACGCGTAAGGATAGCAGTGTGGCGGGGCAACCGCATCGGGCGCTGATGCGAGCCGCCTCCGGATCTGGAATCCATCGTCATGGCCCACGCGCTGGTGAATTCGCAGCCACTGGTACTCGGCACGATCCAGACCGACGAACGCCGCAGCATGGCGCGCTACATATTCAGCGTCTCCCGCACCCTGATTGGCAACCGGCTCGCCGACGACCTGCGATTTTCGAGGACACGCGTCCTGGGCGTGGTCCCATAGTTCCGCCTCCGAACCCGGTACAACTCGTTCATGGTCAGGCACGCGCCTGCCTTCGCCAGGCACAGCCGCTTCGAAAATTTCACAGAACTGCTCAAGACCGGCACCTTCGAGCAAAACGGGATCTCATACCGCCTGCCCCACCACATGTACTCCGAGCGCTTCCACCCTTGGTGACCGCTCGGTTCTAGCGAGCCTGACACCTACTGGCCCGAGCGCTTCTTGGAACACAACCGATCCAAGGCCGACCGGACCGCGTACATCCCATTCGGAACCAGCATCCGCATCTGTCAGGGACACCGCATGGGGCGAATGGCGACCTGGACCGCCGCCACACGAATCGTCAACACGTTTCGTTTCCAAACCGAAGACGACCAGCCGCTTCCCGAACGTGAGATGTTCGGTCTCACCCTCACCCCAAAACCGTACTCCTTGCTGATAACCCGAAGGACGGACATCACCGGGTGGTGACGGTGCTCGAAGCACGCGCGGAGTTCGGCCGGAGTTCGGCCGGTGCGTCCGGTATCGCAGGGGCAGCGACGAAAACGCCCCATTCTGACGAATTCGACGCTAAGGGCCGCATCGCGCCTTGGAGACATCTCTCCATGAACGGCCACCGATATACCGGTGTGCCCAGGCCTTATACGCCAAAGTGGGCCGACCCTTCACCGAACCAACTGGAAACCTCTCGCCATCCCCCTGGGACTTGCCCGCTGCCGCTCCAGGCCGTACAGTATGGGCGCAGTCAACTCCACCTACTGAGAACGCCGCCCCATGCCTCCGTGACGGGCTGGGAACAGCGGTAACGAACAGTCTCCAAAGGGAGGTCAAGATGCGACTCGACCCCATCAACCTGTACGACTACGAGGAACGTGCCAGGCTGGTTTTGCCCCACGACGATTGGGACACCATCGACGCCGGCGCCATGGACATGTTCACCACCCGGCGCAACCGCACCGCATTCGAGGAACTGACCCTGCGCCCCAGGTTCCTTCGCGACATCGGGGAGCGGGACCTTTCGACCACCATGCTCGGCAACGAACTCAGCATGCCTCTGTTCGTCTGCCCCGCAGGTTCCCATCACCGGGCCCACCCCGAGGGAGAGGTGGCCACCGCCCGCGGCGCGAGCATGTCCAACACCCTGATGATGCTCAGCACCGGCTCCAACTGCAGCATGGAAGAGGTCGCCGAGGAAGCCACCAGCCCCCTCTTCTTCCAACTCTACCACCGGGGTTACGACCTCACCGAAATGCTGGTCCGCCGCGCCGAAGAGTCCGGATTCAAGGCCATCACCCTGACGGTGGACACCCCCACCCCCAGCCCCAAGGAGCGTGACCTCCGCAACCGGTACGACCGGAACTTCGAACAGGGCAACTTCCGGGGCGTCAACAAGCCGGAGAACGTGCTGCGCGGCACCGACGAGTCCGTCGGCTGGAACGTCAACCGGACCGTTCCCCTCACGTGGCACGAGCTTGACTGGCTTCGCAACCTCACCGGCCTGCCCCTGGTGCTTAAGGGCATCCGCACCCGCGAGGACGCGCACATCGCCGCTGAAAGCGGTGTCGACGGCATCCTGGTATCCACCCACGGTGGCCGCCAACTGGACATGACCATGGGCGCAATCGAGATGCTGCCTGAGGTCGTCGATGCGGTCAAAGGCAATTGCGAAGTCTACGTCGACTCCGGAGTCCGCCGCGGCAGCGACGTGGTGAAAGCCCTGGCCCTGGGAGCCAAGGCCGTTGGCATCGGTCGTCCTCTCTTCTGGGGATTGGCCATCGACGGAGCCGAAGGAGTCCACGGAGTCCTGGAACTGATGCGGGAAGAGATCGACCGGGCTATGGCGTACTGCGGCCAGACCTCCGTCGAGGACCTGGAGCCCAACCTGCTCAACATCCCACAGGGCTGGGGAGCCCCGCCCCAACCGGACTTCTAAGCGCCCAGCCCAATGAGGCTACGGAGGCCGTAACTCACACGGGCCCCCGCCAAGTCCCAGATCGGCAAACTCTGATCAGCCGGCAAGCCGGCCGCGCTCCCGTAGCGTTGGCCGGCCCGGGGTACCGTCAGCAACTCGTTGGCAAGCTCGCCGCTTGGTGATGCCTAGGCCACCTTCAGGTACTCTGATCAGGCAACTCCGCCCAGGGCCGGAACTGAGCCGGCTCCGGGGCTTCTTCGGAGCACGTCCGGCAGCATATGCTTGTCCAGAGACAGGTCAACCATCAGCTGGCTCGAGTTGCCGTTTTTCCCTTCCGACGACCGTTCTCAGTATCCTGAGCAAGCGCGCGTCGGCCACGCCCTTCCCTAGGAAATCGTCCGTCCCCTCGAACCTCTTGCCCACTGGAACATCTCGCCTATCATCAAGCCCATGCTCACACCGAGTCCGCCGAAATCCAGAGGGATCAGCCGTGGCAGGACGGGTCGCATTGGTCATTCGGCGGCACATCCAGCACCGGATTGGTGTCGAAAAACCCCACCGGTTTCAGGCTGAACCCGCAGTACGCCACCGGCGAAATCGGCCAGTCCTCGGGACACGGCACGTGATGGTAGCCCAGCGTGTACCAGACAACCACGTCGGTGTTCTCCACGTTCCGGTTATCCTTTGTGTACTCAGGCAGCCCAGCGCCGCCGGGATGCTGGTTGGGATACGGCCCCGTCGCCGAGATTTCATCCCGCTGGTATGGAGTCACCCACAGGTGCTTGGTCATGAATCCCGCCCGCTTGATGATGCTGGCCTCCGGATGAGCGAACGGCAGGATGTTCTCCCCGGGCATTAGCTTGTAGCTCACGGGTTGCCCCAGCGCATTTGGTGTTGATGCGTTGGACACAACCCAGTACCGTCCGCTCATGGGATCGACCACCCTCTGCGCCTCATGCTCCGTGCTCAGCAGGGTTTTCTCCGCATAAAAGGCGTTGTTGTGGGGGTTGTCCGGACCAGGCGGAGCGGCCACCGTATTAACCTCGTATACCGAGTTGTTGTCGCCGTCCACGCACATATCCATGCGAAAGTTGAAGAAGTGCTGGTGGATGTGGGCATTTAACTGCGGCGCAACGATTGTCCCGTATTTCGGGATTTCACCCTCTTCCACCGCGGCGGTGTTGATGATCCCAGTGAGCTTGATCTCCATCTGTATCGTGCCGTCCTGGTAGAAATACCAGAAGAACCCGTACTCATAGTTGCCCACCGTGGCGACGCTGGAAATCACCAACCGCCGGGATCGGCGCACTTCGGTCTTGCCGATGCGCCAGTCCGTGTGCTTCCAGAGTATCCCGTAGTCCTCTTCGTGCATGCACACGGCGTTGGGAATTGTAAATGCCTCACCGTTCCCCGTGTTCAGCGCCGCGTCGAAATAGTAAATCTCTCCAAGGCAGTCACAACCCAACGTCAGTGAGTTGGTCAGCGATCCGATTCCGTACTCACCCGCATCGAACGCGTTTTTGCGGTAGTGGTCCTTGCCGGGGTCCCCGTATGGCACCACCATGTCGGATAGCGCAGCCCGGTACAGTACCGGTCGCACTCTTCCTTGGTCCTCGTAACCGACGGTGTGGATCACCAACCCCTCCCGGGGCGTGAACCCGACCCGCAAGTGCCACTTCTGCCATTCGACACTCCAACCGTCCACCCTGAAGCTGGGCCCGTCGGGCTGCGTAATATCCAGCGGTTTCAGATCATCACGAAACTTGTCAACAAACTCAGCGGCGTAGTTGCCGTCGTCCGGCGGCAGAGGCACCAGACCGTAGTCATCGACCCTGATCACCTCCATGCTGTTCAGATCCACGACTGCGGTAACCCCCTCGATCGGCCGCGCATACCCGTTGTCGTTGGGGCTCGATCTGGCGAAGTTGCGGCACAGTACCAGGCGTTTGCCCTCTTCATCATCAAACCCGAAGTTGCCCGCCGACCACGGATCAACCATCACAAGGCTGGGGTCGGTGATGCCCCGTTTCTTGATCGCTTCCTGGAATCTGGAGTCGGCCCTCACCGCCGCTTCGCACTCCACGAACTCGTCGAACATCACCCTCGGTTGAACACCGGGCACATGTTTCCACGAGACCACCTGTCCCGTATCAAGGGCGACCACCGCTTCATATGTGGCCGCCTCATCGTTGTCCAGCACCACTAGGAACGCCTCCCTGCGCACGGCGTCACCCGCTCGGAACCCGTTCACCTCCGCCTTTTCGGACTCCCGCAACACCACTGTCTCGAACCGTACCCGAGGGCCCAGGCGACGCTCCATTTTCAGGATTGCCGAAGCCTTGGCGATCTCCTCGGCCGTCAGTGGGTCCAGCGGGTGCGCGACGATGGAATCGCCCAATGTTTGTGGCGTTGCCTTGGCGGAAATGGTCATCACGACCTCCTGAGATTGGGTCCACCGGTGTGTAGTTCGGGTCGGTTTCCCGACGCTATCAGTGCTGTCTCGTCGGGTCAAGCGGTGCACCGTATGGGCAAGCGGCGCAAAAACTAAATCGACCCGCGGAGCGTTCTTGTTGAGCCAAAGGCTACTGCAATCCTCCGCCGTCACTCGTAATCCATGCCGTTATTCCAACGGATTATGATCCTGTTTGGCATGTTATGTTGCGGAATGCTACACTACCGCCCAATCCACTGCTGAAACATAGGAGGCCACCATGGTTGATCTCACATCTGCGACAAGCCTCGACCAGTTTGGGTTGTCCATTGGCACGCCGGCTATCCGGTCGGTCGGCCCTCTGGCCTTCGGACCCGATGGCATCCTGTTCGTCGCTGACAACGTCGGCGCGTTCATATTCGCCATCGACCCCGGCGACTCCGGTGAAGGCGAACCCCACGACGTCAATCTGGCGAATTTCGACGCCTCGTTGGCGTCCTATCTCGGCTGCTCCCGCGACGATGTAGCCATACGGGACATGGCGGTACACCCAACCTCCGGCAGCGTTTACCTGTCCGTTGTGCGCGGCAGCGGCGACGCCTCCGTTCCTGTGATAATCAGGGTGGCCGGCGACGGGTCCATCGGCGATGTTGCCCTCGAAAACATCCCCCACTCTCAATACGAAATCACTGACGCTGCCGACGAGGATGATCCACGGCTGGTAACGCGTATGCAACTGCGCACCGTTACGGTCACCGATATGTCATACGTCGACGGTCTCCTCCTCGTCGCCGGCACGTCCAACGAGGAGTTCACCTCGACCCTGCGGCGCGTTCCGTTCCCCTTCAATGGCGACGCGAAATCCAATTCCTTGGAGATATTCCACGTCTCACACGGGAAATACGAAACGGCAGCGCCCATCCGCGCGTTCGTTCCGTATCAGGGTAATACCAGCATCCTGGCCAGCTACACCTGCACCCCTGTCGTCCAGTTCACTCTCTCCGAATTCGACTCGGAAAAGCACGTCATGGGCAAAACGGTCGCCGAGTTGGGCTCCCACAACCATCCGCTGGACCTGATCGCCTATCGGCACGATGGCGGCGAATACCTGTTGGTCTGCAACGACCGCCACCCGTTGTTCAAGATCGCCTGCAAGGACATCGACGGCCAGGGCCCCTTGACCGTGCCCGACGACTCAATGGATGCCTCGCCGGCGGATCCGGTCACACCCGGCGTCGGCGTGCCGCGCCAGTTGCTGCCGCATCCGGGAGTCAAGCGCATGGCCAACCTCAACGGCGACGCCGTGCTCATGCTCCATCAGGATGACGACGGCGCCCACCTGCGCACCTACGCCACCGCATCGCTGTGACCGACAATCGCCGCTTGAGACTTGAGTGGGCATCACACCAGGGAAGCGACTGCCTGCAGATCACCGGTTGGAGTGAAGCCGAACTCAGCGAAATGACCAGGGCGGACGCCGGGGCCTTGTCCCGGCGTCTCGCCCTTTATCCCAGCGACGCCTTGGGTGCTAGCGGCGGCTACGCAACCGTCCCGCCGATTGCCGGTGGATTCGAGGTGCACGACGAGCGCGTCCTCTTCCGCCCGCGGTTTCCGTTTGCGGACAGCATCGACTACACGCTGATGATCGACCAACCGGGAAGTGTCGAACCCGAAACGTGGACGATCCGGCGCGCGTCCAAAGCTTCCGTGCCTACCGCCCGCGTGCTGGAAATCTACCCCACCGCAGAAGTCGTCCCCCTGAACTTGCTCAGGATCTACGTTCAGTTCTCGGATCCAATGAGTGATGGTTGGGCAGAACGCGCCATACGCATCCGCTCCCTGGACGCGGGACAACCGCTCGAGAACGTTTTCCTTCCTCCCGTACCCGAACTTTGGGACTCCGAACGGCGACGTCTGACCATGCTGTTGGACCCCGGTCGCATCAAGCGCGGCCTGGTTCCCAACCTGGAATCCGGATACCCCCTGGCGGATGGGATGACCGTCGAGATTTCGGTCGACCTGGGCTTCCGCGATGCCCGGGGCCAGCCGCTCAAAGCCACCGCTCAACGGACCTACCGCGTGGGTCCCGCGTTGCGCTCCAGGATCGACCCGGGCCGTTGGAGCGTTAGCGTCCCGCAATCCGGGTCCAGCGCCCCCCTCTCGGTCACGTTAGACCGCCCCCTTGACCATGGGCTGCTCCGGCACAGCTTGTCAGTCCAAAACTCGACCGGCAACACACTCCACGGAACGACCGCAATCGGTACCTCCGAGCTTGGCTGGAGTTTCACGCCGGAGCCCCCCTGGGAATGCGGACCGCACCAATTGGTCATCGAACCCCGCCTGGAAGACGTTGCTGGCAACACGCCGGCACGCGTCTTTGATCGGGACATCTGCAGGCCAGAGGACGCTCCCCAAGCCAATACGCAAACCCGTATTCCGTTCAATTGCGGTCCGGTCACCCGATAGCCTTAGCCTCGTCGTTGGGTTCCCCCTCGCGGGTAAAGGCACGTTCCGGGCGTGCCCTCCGAACCCAAACCTGCCCCGGGTTTTCTCGCATGCCGCCAACCATGCCAACAAGCCCGGACCACCAAACCTTGCATCCTGATCGGCCCCATTCGACCCGGTCGCAGTGGGATGGGCAAGAATCATACCTTGGGCGCCGTGTTGGGCAAAAAGCCTAATCTCCGGAGCGCCATCCAATCACGCCGGTTCCGTCGCGTGCCCGCCGGTCACGGCTCCACATCCCGCCAACAAAAAAAGACCATCAACCGCCACGACTCTCATGATATTGGGGATCGAGCATATCGGCTGCTCGAATAATAGCGTTGCATAATAATAGTTATTCCGTATGTTGACTTTACCGAACCCGTTGGCTAGACTAGCCCATCTATCGAAAATTCAATGTAAATGCAGGATTAACAACGAAATATTTTTTGATTGACCTGTTATGGATACGGTATACGTAACACCGTATTCACCGTTCCGTCGAGACAACGCAACTGCCTGGAGGTGGTCCGATGAAATGGTTCAGGATTAGCCGCAACGGTACTATCACGCTCGTGATTGCAGCACTTCTGCTGATCCCCCTCATTGCTTGCGGAACGGCTGGTGAATCAGAACCCGATGCCCAACAGCCCGCAGCCGCGTCGCAAGCCTCCCAGCAGCAAGCGCCAGCGGCGGCTACGCAACCGCCCGCGGCTGCGCAATCAAGTTCCGGCCAGTCCGCTCCCGCCCCGACTGCAGCGCCCCAGGCCGCGTCATCCGACGCAGCCGCCGGAGCCGTTGAACCGATGGGCACCCTTAACACGGGTCTCAAGGAAATGGGGCCATTCTTCTTGCATCCCAGCAACCTGGGCAACCCGCAGATCTTCGTTCACGGCACCGCGCCCATCGGAGAAGGATTGCTCCAGCAGGACCTCAACCGCGAAGTCAGCGGCCTCCTTGCCGAGTCTTGGGAAGTCTCCGAGGACTACCTGACCTGGACGTTCCGGCTCAACAAGGGCGTGATGTTCCACAAGGGATATGGGGAAATGACCTCAGAAGACGTGCTGTGGACCATGCGACAGTGGGGATTCAGCAAACATCCTCGCGCCGGCCAATTGACCACGTTCTGGGAAGACCGCCCTGGGACCGAAATCGTTGATCCCTACACGCTTAAGGTGCACACCGGCGAGCCCGTGGTGGAGGTGATCGCCCAACGGTGGCACATGACACCCGGCGGCGGTTCCACATTCATCGCCAGCCGGAAGCAAACCGAAGAGTTGGGGGTCGAGGAAGCCAGCACGCAAATCGCCGCCACCGGCCCCTGGGAAATCGTGGACTTCCGCACCGGCGAGTTCTGGAAGATGGAAGCGGTGCGCGACCACTGGCGGCACACCCCCGAATTCGCTGAGTTCATCATGTGGGAAATCCCTGAGGAAGCCTCCCGTTTGGCCGGTTTCCAGACTGGCAAGCTCGACACCTTCCTTATGTCCTTCGACACCATCCCCAGCGTTCTTGAAGTCGAGGGCGCCGAACTCATGACTGTGCCCAACGCCGTCGAAATGGGCCTCCGCATCTACGGAAACTGGTACCCCATCGAGGGCGTGGAAGCCAGGTCCGGATACGACCCCGAACTCCCGTGGGTCTCCCCCACCGACGACGTGACCTCCCCCGAATGGGAACGCGCCGCTAAGGTGCGCCGGGCCCTGGTTATTGCCATCGACCGGCAAGCCCTTGTGGACACAATCCTCTCGGGCTACGGCCACATCAATACCCCGATGCGCAATTACACCGGGTTTGAGCACTATCTCGACGGTCGAGACTGGGAATTCAGCCCTGACCGCGCTCGCGAACTGATCGAGGAAGCCGGTTATCCCGACGGGTTCAGCATCACTTTGACGCCGTCCCTCCGTGGCGCGCCCGCCGAAGTCGAAGGCTGCGAAGCCATCTCCCAGATGTGGGGCGACATCGGTTTGGACGTGAACTTCCAGCGGGTACCTTACGGCACCCTGCGGCCCCAGTTGGTTGGACGCACCTACCAGGGCGCCACCTGCCACGCCGGTTCCCCGCTGCCCACTCCCGCCACCGGTTTCGGAAGCTACCTGAGCGCCAACCCGTTCAATCGCGGGCTGGAGCACTGGTGGTCGGAATCTAAGATGATCGAAGCACAGTCAGCCGTTGACCCGGCCGAGCGTGAGAGCCTCGAGCGCGAAATCGGCCAGTTCCTGTTCGATAACGCGCTGACCGACATCAACTACTACACCATCGACGCTGTCTGGCCGGTCGGGCCGCGCATCGAACCCTGGACGGAATACGTGCGAACCACCGACGTGCGCCAGATCAACGGCTACGAGTACATCCGCCACCGGCGGCCGTAGCCGTGGTAGCAAGATCAGCGATCTGTTCGGACGGACCGGAAGTGTTCATGCGACACCCAACGATTCCGACCACCGTGGCGGCGCTCGTCCATACTGTCTCAGTTGAACCGCAGCGCCGTCTGGAATCGTCGTCTTGAACATCCGTGGCTCGATGACCAGGTCGCTGCCCGCATCGCAGAGGTCGACAGCGAAAAGCGCCGGGAACTCGCCATCGAGACGGCCACGTTCCTGTCCGAAAACGCAATCACCGCCGTCGGCCTCTACAACTTCGACGTGGTCTGGCCGGTGGGTCACCGGATTCAGCCCTGGCCCGAGGGCGTAAGGCACCGGGACATCCGCAACATCAACGGTTACGAGTTCATACGCCCAAGGTAACTTGCGCCAAGTGAACAGGCAGGATGGGCAACGCTGATATGTTTTGGCGAAAATCTGGAATTGCAGTCGCATTGCGGACGTTGTTCGGGTTGCCGCTGGCGGCGGTGTTGGGAGTCATCGGGATGGCAATCGCGTCTGCGTCGTCGGTATTCTTCGGCGTGTCCGGTCTGCCCACCTTGCTCGCCCTGCTCATGATCGGCGCCGGTGTCGGGGCCGGCACTGGGGCGGGCGTGATGATGCTCAGGATAGACGCCGTCCCGCCTTGGCCCTTGTTGTTGCTTAGTGGGTTGGTGTTGATGCTGTTGAGCGCTGGCGGCGGTTGGGTGGGCTTCCAGATCGGAGACCAAATCTCAGCAATCGAAGACGCCAAATGCGTGGGTGTCTGCGGCTACTTGTTCAGACCGAGAACCTACATCGTGTTGGGCGCGACGTTGGCCGCGAATGTGATTGCGTTGGCGTTCAACATCGTCTACGAAGGAAGATCCAACCGCGGGACCTCAACCAACCCGCGGATCAACCCCGCTACGAGCGGAGCGCGTGGTGCCCAGCGCCGCTGATATCCGCAATCCAAGTGAAGGACAACGGGACTACAAAAGCCGGCCGCGGCCGGCCTGCCATTTGAACAACCATCAAAACACCATGTAGCGCCAATAACACACTGGATTTGTCCGGGAGGAAGTGAAATATGCAGCGGTACCTGGTCCGGCGCATCTTATTGGCTCTGGTGACTTTGCTCGCCGTTTCGTTAATCATTTTCGTAATGAGCCGAGCCGCAGGCGACCCTCGGCACGTCTACTTGGACGACTATTCGACCCAGGAAGACTGGGACCGGTTGACGGAAACCCTGGGGTTGGACAAGCCCTACTACTATCAGTACGGGATATTCCTCGGTAGCGCACTCAAGGGCGACTTCGGCCAATCCATCAAAGAGGGTCGCCCCTCGATGGAGGTGATAATCGAGCGACTCCCTGCCACGATCCAATTGGGTACGGCGGCGTTCGCCTTCTCCGTGATCGTGGGCGTGCCCTTGGGGATACTGTCCGCGGTGAAACGAGGCACCTTCCTGGACATGACCGGGAAGATAATCGCGTTGATCGGCCAATCTGCTCCCGTGTTCTGGCTCGGCTTGATGCTGGTGTTCCTGTTTGCGGTGCGATTGGATTGGCTCCCACCCTACGGGAGGCAGGAGATATCGAGCATCGTCCTGCCTGCAGTGGCGTTGGGCTGGTTCTACGCCGCCGCTAACCTGCGGTTGTTGCGGTCCGCCATGCTCAACGTGCTCGACTCCGAATACGTCAAATTGGCCCGTGCCAAGGGCGTATCCAACAATGTGATCATATGGAAGCATTCCTTGCGTAACGCCTTGATCCCGGTCTTGACGTTCGCGGGAATTACCCTGGGCAGTCTGGTTACCGGTTCCCTTGTCGTGGAGACCGTGTTCGCCTGGCCAGGGCTGGGTCAACTCGCCATCCAGGCCCTGGCCGGCAACGATTATCCGCTGCTGCAAGCCGTGGTGATCGTGTTCACGCTGATGTACGTCACGGCGGCTTTGTTGGTGGACATCATGTACGCATACATTGATCCCAGGATCAGGTACGGATAGGGGAGGACAGCATCGTGGCAGCAGAAGCAACTCTGGTCGTTCAGCCGGTTCCGGTTCCTGTACGTATCGCCAGGAGGGCTTGGCGATTGCGGCGCTTGCCGCTGATTCCCATGCTTATCTTGGCGGTATTCATCGCCACCGGCATATTCGCGCCCCTGATCGCGCCCCACGACCCCGAGCGCGGCAGCCTGCGGGAGCGCAACCTCCCACCCGCATGGGAAGAGGGAGGCACCACCAAATTCCTCCTTGGAACCGATCACCTCGGACGCGACATGTTGAGCCGCGTCATATTCGGTGCCCGCATTTCGTTGGTCGTCGCCGCTGTAACCCTTGTCGTCGGCATGGGAATCGGCGTCGCCAGCGGCTTGGCCGCCGGATGGTACGGCGGCTGGATTGACGAAATCCTGATGAGGGTGGTGGACATCAAGCTGGCCATACCTACCATCTTGCTTGCCTTGGTGTTGGTGTTAGCCCTCGGCCAATCATTCATGATCATTGTGGCCGTCTTGGCTATCGCGGTTTGGCCGCGCTTCGCCCGGAACGTTCGCGGCGAGGTCCTGCAACTCAAAACCATGGACTTCGTCGCCCTCGCCAAGGTGGCCGGAGCGTCCACACCACGCATTCTGTTCATTCACATCTTCCCGGGCGTGATCAACACGTTGATTGTGCTGGCGACCCTTGAGATCGGCATCGTCATCCTGCTGGAATCTACTCTCAGCTTCTTGGGCGCGGGTGTCCCGCCGCCTACCCCGGCTTGGGGCTCTATGGTGTCCGACGGCCGCGACCGGCTCGCGGTTGCATGGTGGATATCCACCATGCCCGGGCTTGCGATCATGTTGACGGTGTTGTCCATGAACCTGTTCGGCGACTGGCTCCGAGACCGTCTCGACCCACGCTTGCGGCAGTTGGGATGATTACTTCCGACGGTGAATCCTGCATCTCACACATCACCTCCCATAAACAGGCGGAAGCATGAGCACCAATTCAACAATCAAAGACAACCCCGTGGTTCTCCAGGTCGAAGGCCTGAAGACCTACTTCGAAACCCGATGGGGCACAGTCAAGGCGGTGGACGGGGTCAGCTTCGACCTGCGAAAAGGCGAAACCCTCGGCATAGTGGGTGAATCGGGCTCCGGCAAATCCGTCACCATGCTGTCGGTAATGCGCTTGATCCCCAGTCCTCCCGGTCAAATCGTGGAGGGACGTGTCCTGCTTGAAGGCCAGGACCTCGTCGATCTATCCGAAAAGGAAATGGGCGCCATCCGCGGAAGCCAGATCGCGTTGATCATCCAGGACCCAATGACCTCGCTGAACCCCGTGTTTTCCATCGGCAACCAGGTCGGTGAGGCCATCAAAATTCACCAGGACATCCCCAAGCGCACCGTTCTCCAGCAGGTGCTGGACGTGCTCAGGAAGGTCAACATCCCGGCCGCCGACACCAGGGTTCGGGACTACCCACACCAGATGAGCGGCGGCATGCGCCAGCGTGTGGTCGGGGCCATCGGCATCTCCTGCGAGCCCATGGTACTCATCGCCGACGAACCCACCACGTCTTTGGACGTTACCATTCAGGCCCAATACCTGAAATTGTTGAAGGAACTGCAGGAAGCGTCCGACATCGCCCTTATCTTCATCACCCACGACTTCGGCATCGTTGCCAAGATGTGCGATCGGGTGGCGGTGATGTACGCCGGCAAAATCGTCGAAATGGGCGACGTTCGCGATATATTCAACAACCCATCCCACCCCTATACCGAGGCTCTGCTCTCCTCGGTGCCGAAGCTCGAAGAGGACGTTGACCGTCTCTACTCCATCGAGGGCCAACCACCCACGCTGCACGATCTGCCGCCCGGGTGCCCGTTCGCGCCACGATGCCAGTACGTTCGGGATAAGTGCTCCCAGTCGTATCCTCCCCAATTCAACCTGACCGACGGCCATTACGCCGCATGCTGGAGGCTGGAATGACCACTACCACTATGGATGCCAGGCCAACGGCGGATACTACCAACGAGGTTCTGCTCGAAGCGGAAGGACTCAAGAAATACTTCCCGGTCACCAAGGGTCTGTTGATTTCCAAAATAACCGGCCACATCAAAGCGGTAGATGGGGTCTCGTTCCAGATCCGAGCCGGGGAAACCTTGGGCATCGTTGGCGAGTCCGGATGCGGCAAGAGCACTACTGCCAAGATGTTGCTCCAGCTCGAAGAGCCCACCGAAGGCACCATTCGCTACCAGGGCAAGACGATCCACAATGCGACCTCCGAAGAACGCCGGGCGTATCGCAGTTCCGTCCAGGCGGTCTTCCAGGATCCTTGGAGCTCATTGAACCCCAGGATGCGCGTTCGCGACCTGATCGCCGAGCCCATGGTGATCAACCTCGATCTCAGCCGACGGGAAATGCAGGACCGCGTCGCCAAACTGCTCGAGGACGTCGGCCTGAGCAGCTATCACGCCAATCTGTACCCGCATGAGTTCAGCGGTGGCCAGCGTCAACGCCTTGCCATCGCTCGAGCGCTGTCGGTGGAACCACGCGTCATCGTGCTGGACGAACCCGTCTCAGCCTTGGACGTTTCCATCCGCGCCCAGATCATGAACCTGCTGAAAGACTTGCAGGAGGAATACAACGTCAGCTACCTCCTGATCGCTCACCACCTCGCCACTGTCCGGTACATGTGCGACTGGGTCGCCGTCATGTATCTGGGTCAGATCGTCGAGTTCGGCCCCACGCGGGAACTGTTCGAAAACGCGTCCCACCCCTACACCAAGGCCCTCATGAACGCGGCTTTGCCGTCGCACCCCGACATTGAGCAGGAAGAAATGATTCTGACCGGCGAGGTCCCGTCACCACTCAACCCACCGGAGGGTTGCCGTTTCCATCCTCGTTGCCCCTTCGTCATTGACCAGTGCCCGACCGCGATACCCCAGGTCACCGAATTGGCCCCCGGCCATATGGTGTCCTGCCACCTGTACTGATCACCGTCCCTGCGCTGACTCACGCCAGGCGCCCCTGCCTCCCAATCGGGCAGGGGCGCAATCTGTCCCGTCAAACTAGGCTTTCTTTTCCGCCGCGAACAATGCCCACCCAATCTTGCCCTCATTAGCAGAATCGACCCAGAAGGACAACGACTCCACCGTCCCATCAATGGTCTCCGCTCCAACCCGAGGTAGCAGCGCATCTGGCTGCTCGACCAACCGGTCGCGCACCCACGCGTAAGAACGTGCCACGTACTGCGACCAGTCCTCCGCTTTGGTTACCCTGAACCCTTGGCCGGCCAACCCTTCGCGGTAGTCATCGAAATCCCACATGTCCGGTGACTTCACCCGGTCGTATATTTTCGCTCGATCATCCTGCGGCGTGTCCTTCCGCACCAGGATGTCCGTAAAAATCAGGCTCCCGTGCGGCCTCAAAACCCGCTGGCACTCCGCCAGTACCGTGTTTTTATCCGCCGCGTGCAGAAACGCTTCCTAGCTCCAGACCACGTCGTATGATCCGTCGGCGCACCCTAGCCCGTGGAAGTCTCCGTACTCGAAGGTCAACAGGTGGTTCAGGCCGGCCTCTGCTCCCCGGTCCCGCGCCAACTCCAATTCCCGCTCGCTGATGTTGACGCCCGTAACGTTGCAGCCAAAGTTTGATGCCAGGTAGCGCGCTGTTGAGCCGTATCCACAGCCGAGGTCCAATACCATCACCCCCGGCCCCAACCGGACGGCGCGTGCCATGATCTCATTGGTATGTTCCATCGCCTCCGGGTGGGGACAACCCTCGCTGCAGGGAACCCCGAGGTGAAGGTTGTCTCCCCAGATCGTTCGGTAGATCTCGTCCGCTGGTCCGTCGTAATAGGCTCGGGTCGTGGACACCACCGAGGCCAATGTTCTATCGTCCAAGAGCCGTTTCTCCCATCGCGGTGTTGTCGCCGGATGGGTGCTACTGCGCCCCGCGTTCGGCATCGGGCCATGTATATTAGTGGTCCATCGGTCACCGAGGTCCACGTAATCACATGTCAGCGTACCCGCAAGGAGGTGTCACGGCAATGAGTCTGGAAGATATCGAACTCAGGCTCCGCGCCTTGGAAGACGTGGAGGCAATCAAGCGACTCAAGGCCCGCTATTGCGCCTACTGCGACGACAACTACGACGCCGAAAACATCGCCGGCCTGTTTGTAGAAGACGCTGTCTGGGACGGCGGCATGCGTGGCAAAGCCGAGGGGCGGGGGGCCATCCGCAACTTCTTCGTCAACGCTCCCAACCGGTTGCCCTTCGCTGTCCACATGGTCATGAACCCGATCATCGAAGTGAATGGAGACACCGCCACCGGTATCTGGTACCTGTTCCAACCGTGCACTTACGCGGACGGAAACCGCGCGGTTTGGGGTTCGGCGAGATACGACGAGGAATACGTCAGAGTGGATGGCGTTTGGATGTTCAAGAACTTGAAGCTCACGTCTCACTTCTGGACCCCCTTCGATGAGGGATGGGCCCAGACCCAGTTTGTATAGGAGTGCCGCCATGGGCCAGATGGATGGAATGGTCGCGATCGTCACCGGAGCCAGCCGGGGTCTCGGCCGCGCGGTCGCCGCAGAGTACGCGAAGGAAGGTGCCAGCTTAGTCATCTGCGCGCGCGCCCAGTCCCCAACCGGCCTGGACGGCACGCTGACGGAGACCGCTGAACACATCCGGGCCGCCGGCGGCGATGTCTTGGCTGTCGACTGCGACGTCACCGACGAATCCCAGGTCAACGAAATGGTCCGCCAGGCCACCGAGCGCTACGGCAGGATCGACGTGCTCTTCAACAATGCCGGCTCCATGGTGCTGGGCGAATCCATCCTGGAGATAGACGCCGCCCGGTGGGAGCAACTCATGCGCGTCAACGTGAACGGCCCATATTTTTGCAGCCGTGCCGTCCTGCCCACCATGATGGCGCAGCGCCGTGGCAGCATCGTCAATATCGGCTCCAGGATGGCAACCGACCCCAATCAGGGTGGGGGAGTCCTCTACAGCGCCAGCAAGGCGGCAGTCCACATGTTCAGCTACTGCCTTGCCGACGAGGTGCGCGACTACAACATCGCCGTCAACATCCTCAGCCCCGGCGGTTTGCGCAGCGAAGGTTCGGCGGCAATCCCCTGGACGCAGCGCGACTGGCACGAGCGCGTGGAACCCAGCGCCATCGGGCCGCTCGCGGTCTTCCTCGCCTTGCAGGACGCCAGCACGTTCACCGGTCAATTGGCGTCGCGTTTCGACTACGGCACGACTTGGGGCCCGGGCCTCCAGCAATCCACAACCTGACCCCAACGCCCCGACCACCCCTTCGCCCGCTTGAATTCAACATGGCTGGAGCCCATACTGGCGGCGCAAGACGCTCAGTATGCAGCACGACAATAACCGTCCGTGCTCCTGCCTCAATCCGCCTTCACGTCAGGAGGTAGGCACATGACAACCTTGGTAACCGGTGGCGTTGGTTTTGTCGGCGCCAACATCGTCAAAGACCTTGCGGTGCGCGGACACGACGTGGTCAGCTTGGACGTGCTGCCTGCCGATGATCTTGTGTCGAACTTCCTCGGGCCGCTGGCCGAACGCGTTCAATTTATTCACGGCAGCATCCTCGACGTGTCTGCCCTGGACGCCATTCGATCTCAGCACTCCATCGACAAAGTCGTGCACGCCGCAGTTTTCACCGTGAACCGCACGGACTTGGAAACCGACCGCAGCAAGGACATCCTGGACATCAACCTCCAGGGCACCGGCAACCTGTTGGAATTCGCGCGGTTGGCCGACGTGCGGCGATTCGTGTACATCAGCTCCGGCGCCGCCTACGGCCTCACCCGCGACCCGGACCAAACCTACAATGAGGACGACCCGCCCCAGCCCGGCAATCTGTACGGCATCACCAAGTTCGCCAGCGAGTTGCTCGCCCGTCGCTACGGCGAGTTGCACGCATTTGAAACGGTGAGCTTGCGCCTGAGCACTCCCTACGGGCCTATGGAGCGCGTAACCGGTCATCGCGGCAATATGTCCACACCCTACCAGTGGACGGGCCAATTGCTCCGTGGAGAACCCATCGAAGCCAACCTCTCTGATCACGGCCGCGATTACACCTACGTTTTGGACACCGCGGATGCCGTATCCACTGTACTTGACGCCGATCACCTGGCTCACGACTTGTACAACGTGACCAATGCGATGCCGGTAACGGAAGGGCAGATCCAACAGGCTTTGGTGGAACTGTTCCCCGAAACCCAACTCGTACCGTCAACCGCGCCCGACCCTGGTGCAAGTTCCCTCGGCCCAACCCGAGGCCCGTTGTCCGGGTACCGTCTGTGGCACGACCTGGGTTGGACTCCCAAGTTTGACCTGCCGTCAGGCTTGGCTGATTATGTTCAATGGCGCAGGGATTCCGGATTTTTGGATTAGAGTCCGAATCGGAACCGTTCCGTGGTTCCTGTTTTCATAGCGATCTTTGTGCTGGGAGGATCTGCCCGTGTTGAAATCGAGGACCGGCTTGGGTGCCATGACCGGCGAACGGTACGTTTCCAGCTTGCGCGACGGGCGTGAGGTCTGGTTGGATGGCGCCAAAGTCCCGGATGTTCCCGGGCATCCTGCCATGTCCGGCATGGTCAACGAACTGGCCCGCATTTACGACCTGCAACACACCGAGCAGTACCGTGACGAAATGACTTTCGTCTCATCGGAGACCGGCAACCGCTGCAGCCTGTCCTGGCTCTTGCCCCGCAGTAACGACGATCTCCGACGCCAACGCCGCAACAGCGAAATCTGGAACGCCGAGTCGTGGGGCCAACTCGGCCGCAGCCCCGATATCCTGGCTCCCCATATCATCAGTCTCATCGCCATCAGCGACGCCCTTGGTCAGGTGAAACATCCCAGGTGCGATTTCGCCGAAAACATCATCAACTACCATCGCTATTGCATGGAAAACGACCTGTTCCTGACCCACGCCCTCGGGGACCCGCAGGTTGACCGCAGTGAACAGCCACAGAACGAAATCCGCGCCGACGGCGAAACCGAAGTCGCGTTGCACGTGGCCGAAGAAACCGCCGACGGCGTGATCGTCCACGGCGCCAAGCAACTCGCCACGGCCGCGCCAATCAGCAACGAGACCTACGTATCCCTGTCCGCCACCTTCATGCGCCGCTCCGACCCACGTTTCATCCTGGCTTTCGCGATACCCACCGACGCCCCAGGCATGAAAATTCTTTGTCGCGAACCCGTCTCGCAATGGGAGGGATCATTCGGTCATCCGCTCGCTGCCGCCTACGACGAGCAGGACGCCATGTTGTTCTTCGACCACGTCCTGGTTCCGTGGGACCGGATCTTCATGCTCTACGACTCCGGCCCCCTGTTGCAGCGGCTGGGCTCTCAGTCAAACTTCCGAGGATGGGGCAACCTGTGCCGGATCCACCAGCGCATGAAGGTGATGACCGCGGTGGCAACTCTCATCGCCGAATCTATCGGCGTCATCGAATACCGCGAAGTCGCCGCCAAGCTGGGCGAAATGGCAATGCACACCGAGATGTGGCGGCACGCTATGGACGGCGTCGAACACAATGCCTACCCGGCCGACAACGGCCTCATGTCATTGGGCTCCACCTCCGGCATGAACATCTACTTCGCCCAGACGTCGGCCCGCATGGTCGAACTGCTCCGCGAAATCTCCGGTTCCGGCATGATCATGCAGCCCAGTGAGGCGGATTTGGCCAACCCCGAATTCCGACCCTACCTCGACAGATACATGCCCGGCCGAGGCGTCGGCGTGGAGTACAAGTCCCGCCTGTTCCGTTTGGCCCACGACCTCGCTGTTTCGTCTTTCGGGATGCGACAGGAAATCTACGAGTACTGGCACGGCGGCGATCCCAACCGCAACCGCATCAACCTCCTGCGCAATTTCGACCAGTCCGACATCACGGATCGCATCAAGTCCCTCATCTCAGAGCCATTGAGATCGTAATTTCCGGGCCTCGAACTGTCTACCGTGGTTTGTTGGCGATCGTCTCGTCGCGGCAGTTTGTCGTGAAAGGTCTGGAACATGTTGGTGTGCCGAAACACATACGTCTTGATCGTGGTTTCCTGGGAAACAAGTCAACCAGTGTTAGTATTATTGTAGGTGGCTCGCGTGCGGCCACTTTGATCAACACACCCCCTTATACTCAAGACGATACCAATTTGACCGCGAAGTCCATCCGTTGGCTTCCGGCTCACGTATTTTAATTACGGCCGATAAATCGTACCCATGTGGAGACACGGAAATGGCACTCCAACACAGTCGTGAAGATGGAGTCTTGGACATACAAATGGAGGGGCGAATAGACAGTCTCGGCACCACGGATTTTTCCGGCGAATTGGATGCCATCATAACTCCCGATGACCGAGCGGTTATCCTAAACATGCGCCGGCTCGAATACATCAACAGCGCCGGTATGCGCACTCTCCTGGAAGTGGTCCGAAAGCTCCGGAGGCAGGACGCCAAGTTCGCGATCTATTCACCCATCGGTCCGGTCAAGGAAGTCTTCCAACTCAGCGGGTTCAACCGCGTCATGGAAATCCATGACTCCAGGGATGCAGCGATCGCCGCGGTCACTGGCTAGCAAACATTCACCTACGCCGCCTCGCCCTCGCAGTCCCGATACCCGAACGCTGTAGGCAAGACCAGCCCTTCGATTGCACTGCGAAAGGGCGGGACCCTCAACCGTACTCGCTGAGGATGCCGCCCCTTGAAATGCTTTGCCGCTGTCCCTAACCCCAGGTGGCAAATCCCATGGCGCACCCGGTCCCGGCCGGTGAACGATAGCAAGGCACGTAGTCGACCACGTCCATGTCGAGGTGCTCAGTGGCTCCGGTCACCACGATCCAGTTGCGGATTTCCGAGCTGCCGGAGTTGATTTTATGGCGGGGCAGAGCCATCAATTGATCGACGCTCTTGGCCTGCATCCCCGCCAACGCCTGTTGGTCCAGTTCCTCGTCCACCACGAAGTGGCTCAGCCCGCCGGACGCCAGTATGCCTACGCGAATGTCCTTGTCCCAGGACTCAATGGCCCCACGGAGCGCCTGCCCCAGGTTGTAGCAGCGCTTGGGCGTCGGCTGGTTGGGCGGGTAGTAGGTGTTGAGCATCACCGGCACGGTGGGGATGATACCGTCGATCATCAGGCGGTTGTACACGTAGCCGAAGGCATGGCCGATACCGCCCTGTTCGCCCCGGCCCCGAGTCGGATCCAGGAACTTGGAACTGCCCACGTCGAACTCGGCGTCCATCAGGCTGTTGATGATGTGCAGGCCCAGCACTGAATCGGTCGGCACCTGCTGATCCTCGGTGTTGTACCCAATCAGAGGCTGGCCGCCGGTCGAAGGCCCTGCCTCATGGCCGGACACCTTGACCTCGTCGCCCCAGTACACGCAGAAGGCTGGCATGTTGTCGTCCAGCAGGTACTCATGCTGGTCGTCTCCGACCATGACCAAAACGTCCAGGTTGGCGTCGTAGAGTTTTTTCGACAGATGGGCGATGGCCTTCTGGTTTTGCTGGTGGCGCTGCTCGAACTTCTCCGGCGTGATCTCCTTCGCGATCTTGTCGCCGTCGATCCGAGCCAGCAGGTCTTCGAAGTTGGACGTGATGCCATCGGTGCCGATGAGCTCAAGGTGTCCCTTGTCGCGCTCGCCGCGGCCGGCCCAACCCTTCGCCGGTGTGCTGAGTTGCGGGCTGTGGGAAGACGCCAGTCCCAGTACTATTTCTGCCATTGTCCGGCTCCTTAACTTGGGTAGTTGATTTCGGTGTTCGGACGGTTCAACGCGCCGTGCGCGTGGTGCATGGCGCGCATTTTATCGCATCACGCCGCGAGTTTGAAAACGGTACTGCCGCGCTGCTATCCCGTATCAGTAGTTGATGCCGTACACCCTCATCGCCGTGTCATGGAATAGAGCAGCGCGTTCGCTGGCCGTGTAACCGGACGACAGTCGCTTGAACGCGTTGAACAGCACGTGGTAGGAGTAGGACGGTTTGTCCACCGGAAAATTGCTCTCAAACATGCACCGTTCCGGCCCGAACTGCTCGATGCAGTAGTTCATCAACGGCCCCAGCGTTTCCGCCAACTCCTCGGAGCCTATCGGCGTTTCGCGCCCGTCCCAGCCGTAGCCATACCGCACTTGTCCCACACCGCCCAGCTTGATCACCACGTTGGGACACTGTGCAACCTCAGCGACTCCAGCCCTCCACGCCGGCAGGACCTCGTCGTCCCGGTTGGCGTACGGGCCCACCCGAACCAGCCCTCCGATATGGTTCAGCACGATGGTCAAATCGGGAACCGCTCGCGCAAACTCCGCCAGCTCAGGCAACTGCGGGTGATACAGCGAGTTTTCCAGCACCAGCCCCATCTCGGCCATCACCCGGGCGCCGGCCCGGTATCCGTCGGTGGATAGTGCCCCTCGAATATCCCGCTGCGCCAACTCAGGGCTGGCATCCCACCCCGTGGAGTGGCGTACGCCTCTGAATCGCGGGCTGGCGTCGCGCATGGCCTCCAGCACCGGCCTCACTCTCTCTCCCAGTTTCAAGTCGGCATGTCCCATGATGGCCGCGGCAGCTTTCGTTGGGCCGTGGCTGCCGGTCGCGCTCTCCGCGGCGATCGTCTCGATGTATTCCACCTCGCCTACCGGCCTCATCTCTTCGGGCCCATCCTGGCGGTATTCGCACCGGACCTCAATGAACACGGTGGAGCGCACGTTATGCCCGCTGCCCACATCGTCGGTCAACTCCGGCAGCAGGTAGCGCTGGTAGGCCGGAGGCTCCGGTCGCGACACCCAGAAGTGATGGTGTGTATCGCAAATCGGTAGATCCGGTTCCAGCGTTTCCTCCGTCGTTAGCGCCAGCCAGTTCTCGCCTTTGATGACCATGTCCATCGCCTCCACAGCGTCGCTTCGCCAGATACTAACACGGTGGCCAAAAATTGATGCGGACCCAAAATGCTCCTGCCAATCTCGCATGTCGCCGCCGCTCCACGCGCAGACGACGCAAAAGCCGCTTTATGTCCCGTCGGAAAGGCAACCGCGTCTCAGTTTGCGGTACTATAGGGCCGCCGAGTTTCACCACCGTCATCAACTGAGACCGGCGTTCGACATTAGGCGAGGAGACGAAATCATGGCCGACAAACAAATCCTCTGCTCATTCGGCGTTGATCTGGACGCCGTCGGCGGTTGGTTGGGATCCTACGGCGGCGAGGATTCGCCCGACGATATCTCCCGAGGCTTGTTCGCCGGAGAAGTCGGCACCCCCCGCCTGCTCAAACTGTTCGAACGCCTGGACATCAGGACCAGTTGGTTCATTCCCGGCCACTCCATCGAAACGTTTCCCGACGAGTGTCGCATGATCGTCGAGCAGGGCCATGAAATCGGTATGCACGGCTACTCCCACGAAAACCCCATCTCCATGTCCCCGGAGCAGGAGGAAACGGTCCTGCTGCGCTGCATCGACTTGATCACGGAGGTCTCCGGCAAACGCCCCCGGGGCTACGTCGCGCCCTGGTGGGAGTTCAGCCACGTCACCAACGAGTTGCTCCTCAAACACGGCATCAAGTACGACCACAGCCTGATGCACAAGGATTTCGAGTGCTACTACGTCCGCGTCGGCGACCGCTGGACCAAGATCGACTATGCCATGCCGGCAGACTTTTGGATGCACGCCCTCGAACGCGGACAGGAAACTGACCTAGTTGAGATCCCTGCCAACTGGTACCTGGACGACCTCCCGCCCATGATGTTCATCAAGAAATCTCCCAACAGCCACGGGTTCGTCAATCCCCGTGAGATCGAATCAATGTGGCGTGACCAGTTCGATTGGGTCTACCGGGAATACGACGAGGCCGTCTTCCCCATCACTATCCATCCGGACGTCAGCGGCCGACCACAGGTGTTGTTGATGCTGGAACGCCTCACGGAATACATCCGCTCCCACGACGGCGTCCAGTTCGTTACGATGGAAGAAATCGCTGACGACTTCCTCGCCAAACACCCGCGCCAACGCTGATAGCACCCCTGACATCAATCCATCTTGAGTCACCCAGGAGACCCGCATGCGTACCATCGATTTTCACGCCCACCTCACGCCTCAGTGTTTCTGGCATGCCACCGAAGGCTCGGGCGACTGGCACTCCCTGCGGCGGGAAAACGATGCCCGCGGGCGTGAAATACTGGTCGTCGGGGACCGACGCGGTCAGTTGCCTCCCAAGTCCAGTTGGACTCCCGAACAGCGCCTGTCCGATATGGATTCCCTTGGCGTCGATATCCACGTGGTGTCCCCCTACTCCGGTTTCTACAACTACGAACTGGACACCGATTTGGCGGTAGCCACGTCCCGGGAGTCCAACGACGAGATCAGCCAGATGATGAAATCCTGGCCCGACCGCTTCGCCGGCTTGGCCACCTTGCCCATGCAGGACGTCCCTGCCGCCATCGCGGAACTTGAAAGGGTGATGGTGGACCTCAGTTTCAAGGGCGCCGTCATCGACGACAAGATCAACGACAAACTCCTGGACGAACCCGAATTCCTGCCGTTCTGGAAAGCCGCCGAGCAACTGGGCGCGTTCATCCTGTTCCATCAGGGTGGCGACACCATCGTGGATCGCCGTATCCAGCGCTACCACCTGCCCAATTCCGTCGGAAACCTCGCCGACCGTACGATCACCTTCGCCTCCCTTGTCATGGGTGGCGTCATGGACGCCTGTCCCGACCTCCGCATCTGCCTGTCCCACGGCGGGGGGTTCGCGTGCTACGGTGCCGGCCGCATGGATCGGGGGTGGGAGCGCATCCCGGAGGCCGACCGCCTCGCAGCGCTGCCCCCCAGCCAGTATCTGAACCGGTTCTACTACGACAGCATCGTGTACACCGAGCAGTCCCTGCGTTTCTTGATCGACTCTGTTGGCGTCGAACGCGTCGTATTTGGTACCGATTGGCCCTACGACATGGCGCAGGATTGGCCCGTTTCCTGGATCCTGAGCATGGACAGCCTTACCCAGGATGAGAAAGACGCGATCCTGTGGCAAAACCTGGAAAACCTGCTGGGCATCTGACTGCCTTTGGCTGCATCACCCACGTTCAGGAGGACGATTCGTGAGACACATAGACGTTCATGCCCACCTTGCGCCACAGGTCCTTTGGCAGGCATTCGAGCAGGGGCAGGACTGGCACGGAATGAGCCACGAGACCCGCGGAGGCGCAGAGTTCATCATCGGCCACGGCAAGCGGATTCTCATCAACTCCCCGAAAATCCGATACACCCCCGAGCAGCGACTCGCCGACATGGATGCCGAGGGCACCGACGTTCAGGTGGTTTCCATCCACACACCCTTGTTCCCTTACCATTGGGAAACTGCCCGGGCGGTGAACGCCTCCCGGGAGGTGAACGACGAAATCGCCGGCATGGCGAAGCAATGGCCCAACCGGTTCGCCGGCATGGCGACCCTGCCGGTGCAGGACGTTGACGCCGCTATCGCGGAACTCGAACGCGCCGTCAAAGTCCTCGGACTCAAGGGCGCCGAACTGGACACCGTAGCCAACGACGGCCTCAACTGGGATGAGCCCCGGTTCCTGCCTCTGTTCAAAGCCGCCGAGGAATTGGACGCCCTGCTGTTCTTCCACCCGCAGCCCCAGGACAACATCGTTGCCGTCGAGCGCACCCTGCGCTACGGCATACCCAACAGCGTGGGCGTGGTCCTGGAAGACGCCCTCGTCGTCGCCACCCTCATCTGCGGCGGCATCCTCGACCAGTGTCCCAACCTCAGGGTCTGCATCGCCCATGGCGGCGGCGGCGCCTGCTTCGCCATGGGCCGCATCGACCACGGATGGCAGGTTCGCTCCGAAGCCCGCGTCAACATCCTCAGGCCACCCAGCGCCTACCAGAAGCAGATCTATTACGATTTCCTCACGAGCAGCGAGGCCGGGTTGCGCTTCCTCATCGACACCGTCGGAGCCGACCACGTTGTCATCGGGAGCGACTGGCCCTTCGTCGGCTGGGATCCATCCCCCGGCGGATGGCTGGAAGGCTTGCAAACCCTGTCCCAGGACGAGAAAGAAAAAATCGCCTGGCGCAACTTGGAATCCCTTCTCGGCATCTGAGTGCACCCGTTATGTGAATCGCCTGACATATCTCCGAATCCTCTTCGCCAACGTTACCCCGGACGAACCTGTATGACCCAACCTGACGCCAGCAACACTATCCCGTGGCGCGACTGGAGCGAGCAAGCCTTTCAGGACGCTCGGTCCCAGGACAAACCCGTGCTCCTCACCATGGGTGCAACCTGGTGCCACTGGTGCCACGTCATGGATCAGACCTCCTATGCGGATGACCGCGTCATCCGGTTGGTCAACTCCGCGTTCATCCCGGTGCGTGTCGATGTCGACCAGCGCCCCGACATTTCGCTGCGCTTTAACCAGGGAACCTACCCATCGGTTGCCTTTCTGACCGGCGAGGGCGAGTTCCTGGCCGGCCGTCCCTACACTCCTCCGGACGAGATGGCCGCGCTGCTCGAGCGAATCTCCAGCGGCGAATTCGTCCCCGAAACCCAGGCCGGGGATGGAACCGCCTCACCAGCCACGACCCCCGGAGTTGGTTCCTCTTCGGACGCCGTCCTCAGCCGATTGACCGACCTCTATGACGATTCCTTTGGCGGTTTCGGCCTCGAACCCAAGCAGCCGCCTTGGGAGGCTCTCTCGTTCCTCAGCGCTCGCTACGGCCTGACGGAAGATCGGCAGACCCTGTTGATGGTCGAATCCACGCTGCGCGGAATGCTGCACGGCATCTACGACCCGAAAGACCAGGGATTCTTCCGCTACGCGGTGAGCCGCGATTGGAAAGTCCCACACTACGAAAAAATGCTGGTCAGCAACTCCAATCTCCTGCTCGCGTACCTCGCCGCCTACCAGATCACCCGCCGTGCGTTGTACCGCTCAGCGGCCGAGGGAATCCTGGCTTACCTCGAAACAACACTGTTCAATCCGACAGAGGGTTTGTTTTTCGCAAGCCAGGATGCTGATGAACCGTTTTACCAATCGTCCTGGAAAGATCGCGACGCCGCGCCGGAACCACCCATCGACCGCACGCTGTATTCAGGCTGGAACGCCTTGACCGCCCATGCCTTGATCGAGTCCGCCAACGTGCTCCGCCGCCCGGCGATTGGCGTGATGGGTGCCGATATCCTGGCGAAGCTCTGGGAAGAAAGCTGGACCGATTCCGGAGGTCTGACCCGCCAAGTTCGCTCGTCCAGCGACACTATGCCCGTCCTCATCGACCAAGTTTACTTCCTCAGGGCGTGGCTCGCGCTATATCAGTCCACCGGGCAGCCCGAGCCTTTGGCCAGGGCGATACAGGTAGCCGACACCATTCAACGGCTGTTCGGGGCCTCAGGTGGCGGATGCTATGACACCACCGCTTCCCAGTCGTTTGAATCCAGCATATTGCGTCGTGAGCAACCCGTGCTGGACAACAGCCTTTTGGCCGAGGCGCTGCTGACCTTGGCCCACCTCACTGGCGACGAGGGATACCATGCGCGCGCGGAAGCAACCCTGAGCATCTTCGAACCTGTGGTGCCCGGCAAGAGCTACTTCGGCAACCACGCATCCCGCCGTATGGAAGAGGACGAGGAGGCCTTGTTCCTCCCCGCGGGAGCTGCCTGGGGACGCGCCCGGGATTTCCTGACCCATGGCCCGGTCAGCCTGGTCCTCGTCGGCGATTCGTCCAGCCCTGCCTACCGCCGGCTCCACCAGTCAGTGTTGAGAGTGAACGCTCCCCATCGAATCGTCCAACCGTTGGACACCGCACGGGACGCCGATCAGATCCGCAGGTTGGGTTTCCCGCCCAACGCAGATCCCACACTGTACGCCTGCGTCGGATTTGCGTGTCTCCCTCCCATCACGACCCCTGATGGTGTCAGGGAAATGGCCCGTTCACGCGCTTGGACCAGTCTTTCTCCCTGAACAGAACGGCCCTGGAGCCTGCCGGCAGATGGCAGCATCCCCGCATTCGCGAGCAGATCCGGACCACGTCTACTGATACGCATCAATCGGTCGCCATCCTTTGTGCGCACTGCTGCGTTCCCAGGGACGACTGAGCGGATCCAGATCAATCCACCCGCTGAGCACGCACTCGCCGCTCTACCTTGTCGCAGATACCCAATTCGGACGACGCTCGGCCGTAACCAGAGACGAAACGCCGCCCGCGACCAGGTGAGACCGCCGGCATTCGCCAAAAGGTCTGCAACAACGATCGTCCACGGAGCGCGCAAGCGCCATCGAGACGCTCGCGACGCTTTCAGATCGGGTCCATGGACAATCGCCGGCAGTCCGATGGACTAGCCGGTGCGATCAGTTTAGTCCTCGGTAATGTCTTCGCCCCCGTCCACGCGGAAGCCGATGCCCACCTTGACCTGGTACCAGTTCGCCTGGCCATCATCGATGGTTCCTCGGATTTCCCGGACTTCGAACCAGTCCAGGTTTCGGATGGTTTGCGCAGCCCGCGAGATGGCTCCGTCTATCGCCTGCTGCACAGACTCGCTGGAGGATCCCACCAGTTCGACTACCTTATAAGTGCTTCCAACTGCCATGTTTCTTTCACTCCGTTCATTTTGAGGATGGAATTTCCGTTATTTTCGGTTACGGCAACGATGTATGATAAGGGCAGCGCCTGAGTACGGCAACAAGCCCAGCAGCCCATTTTCGCCCAGTAGCAGGCCGGAATTCTCACCTACCAGCCATTTTGGAAACCTCATCCATACGCTGATCCGGCCTCTCTGGATGGAAATTGCCCATGCTAAGAAGCGACGCCCGCATCCTTACCACCCACACCGGTAGCTTGCCCAGGCCCGCTGGTCTGGTCTCCATGCTCGGCTCGGTGTCCCGGGGTGAAGCCGTCGATCAACCGGCCCTGGACGCAGCAGCACAACAGGCCATCTCCGATGTCGTGTCCGCACAGCTTGCCGCCGGCGTTGATGTCATCAACAACGGAGAGCAATCCCGCGTCAGCTTCTCGACCTACGTAACCCAGCGCATGTCCGGTTTCGGCGGTGCGTGGACACGGCGTGGCCACCGCGACCAGAATGAATCCCCGTCAATCCGACGGTCTCGCGTCGTCCAACTGATGAGCGACGTCCCCACCTGCGTTGGCCCACTGTCCTACGACTGCCTGGACCTCGTGGAACAGGAATGTCAGCAATTGCTCGCCACCGTCGACTCCTCGTACGCCAAACCCCAGGAATTGTTCATGACCGCCGCGTCGCCGGGCATTGTCGCTCTGACCATGGCCAATCGCTACTACGGCAACCATGAGGAGTACGTTTTCGCTCTCGCCGGCGAACTACGTAAAGAGTACGAAATCATCGTGCGCAACGGGCTCACCTTGCAGTTGGATTGTCCCGACCTCGCCATGGAACGCCACGTCTCCTACCAGGATGAGCCGCTGTCCGCTTTCCGTGATGTCGTTGCCCTGCATGTTAGGGCTATCAACTACGCTCTCTCCGATATCCCGCGCGACCGCGTCCGGTTGCATGTGTGTTGGGGCAACAGCGAGGGACCCCACCACTACGACGTGCCGCTGGAAGACATCCTCGATTTGCTCTACGACGCAAAGGTCGGCGCGCTGGTCATGGAAATGGCAAACCCACGCCACGCTCACGAACATCGCGTCTATCGCGACGTTCCCCTGCCAGAGGGAATGTTGTTGGTCGCCGGCGTCATCGACACCAAGACGAACTATGTTGAACACCCCAGGCTCGTAGCCGACCGTTTGCATCAGGCCGTTGCCGCAGCCGGCGGCGACCCCACTCGCGTGCTTGCCGGAACCGATTGTGGATTCGACACCTCTGCGGGCTCCAACCGCGTGGAACCCGGCATCGTCTGGCTGAAACTCCAGGCCATGCGTGAGGGCGCGGACATCGCCAGCCGCGAATTATTCTGACCCATCCTGTCCCAATCGCCCTTTCGCCATTCGAACCGAAGACCCACCGCATCCGCCGGATTCCATCGGTATCCCCGGAGCGCCGAGGCATCGTCATCCCGATTGGTTATACGTCGGCGGGTTGTAGACGATCGGCCCACTGTACTTCCAGGGTCCGTTCCGCTTGTTGGTGTCCCCTGAGTTTTTCCAAACGTAAGCCGCCCGGACCCTGAAGTTGTAGCTCTCGCCCTCCACCGGCGCGGCGTTGCGGCAATATCGGGTCAGATCCAGCGTCAGCACGTCGCTGTTCAACGTGTCGTTGCCCCGGCCAACGTCCCGGTATCTGCTCTGCGAACCCCACCCGCTTGGCTCGCCGTTGGCCAGTTTGTACTCCACGTCGTAGCGGTATTGCGGCACCGTGCTGCCGTCGCTATCAAGTATCGGTCGCTTATTATTGAAGTTGCGCACCGGCCGGAAGTCTGGATTGTCGGGATAGTACGGATCGGGCCGGTCCCACGTCACCGTGAACCCGCCCCCGGCGCGTACCTCAGCATCCACGTCGGCGGGTGCGTGTGGAGCGCCGGACATCACGGAAAATTCCTGCGATGGTTCGCTTTCTCCTAGCACATTCCTCGCAATGATCCTCACGTAGTATCGCCCGTGCCCGGCCATTCTGTTGATCAAATGCAACCCGACCACCGGGTTGGATGACACCGCGTTGTTTCCTGATTCATAGTCGGCCCGGGTTCGCCATTGGATCAAATAGTCGTCTGGCGGCGTCCCGCTGATCGGCGTGTCCCAGGACACCAGCAAAGATGCCTTGCCACCCACCGCTTCGACTCCCCTTGGTATGTCAGGTGGCCCGCCGCTTGGGTCGTACAACACCCGGTCGGTGTAGGCCCAGGGGCCGTTCCGCACGTTCGTGTCGCCGGATTGCTTCCACACGTAGGCTGCCCGTATACGGAATTTATAACTCTCTCCCACTACCGGCTCGGAGTAGGCACAGAATCTGAGGTATTCTAGTCGGTGCGGGACCGGATCCAGGTTGTCATTGCGTCCCGCCACGTCCTGGTATCTGCTCTGCGAACACCATGGCCCCGGCGGGTCCCCGGCCAACCTGTACTCCACGTCGTACCGGTATTGCGGCACCGTGCTGCCGTCGCTATCAAGTATCGGTCGCTTATTGTTGAAGTTGCGCACCGGCCGGAAGTCTGGATTGTCGGGATAGTAAGGTTCCGGCCGGTCCCAGGTGATCTCGAATCCGCCCCCCGGCCTAACTTCCACGTTGAAATCCGAGGGTTCATGGGGCGCGCCCGACATCACAAAAAATTCCTGGGACGGTTCGCTGCGCCCCAGGTAGTTGCGGGCCAGCACGCGCACGTAATAGCGGCCGTGCCCCGCCATGTCTTTCAACGCGTGAGAGCGTCTGAATGGCGCCCAGATTATCTTCTCGTTGCCGGGCTCATATTCCGCCCGCGTGCGCCACTGGATTACGTAAGCATCCGGCGGCGACTGGCTCAGGTCAGGTTCCCACGACACCAGAAGCGAGTTCTTGCCGCCCACCGCTTCCACTTCGACGGGCATCTCGGGCGGTCCGATCGGCGACGCCGTAACTTCGGCGGGGACGCCCGCCAGCCCTCCCGAGGACTGCGCGGTCACTCTGAACGTATGATTCGTGGAATTGAGCAATTCCGATATCGTCGCATTGGTGGGCGATCCCACGGGCACTTCCAATCGTCGCGTTGAATCGTATTCCTGCGAGCCGGATTTCCACTCCACCACGTACCCGCTCAGGTCCACCTCGCTGTTCTCGGGGAGACCCCAGATGAGCACCATAGTATGGTCGCTCGGGAAAGAACCCAGGAACGCGGGTCGGCCGGGTTGGCCGGGCACGCTGGAAGCCTCAGCGGCCCTGCTGTGTCCGTGTTCGTCAACTGTTGAATCTGTCGACTCGCTGTTCACTGCGACGACGCGGACGTGGTGCTCGACTCCGTCGGTCAACCCCGAAATCGTGTGCGACAACTCCGACGAATCCGAAATCAGGGTCTGGCGGGACGAGTGGTAGTCCTGGTCAGCCGAGCGCCATTGGACAGCGTAGTGGGTGACCTCAGGCGACGCTTCGTACAGGTGAGGCTCCCAGGTGACCTTCAATCCCCCGTCCTGCCGAATCACGTTCACGTCCTGCGGCTTGCGGGACTCACACCCTCCGTCGCGCCAGGGATTGCCGCCCACTGCATCAGCGTGTGTCAGCGCCCAGTTGGCTTCACCGGTCGAGCAATAACCGCCGAACTTATCTCGCAAAAGGTACACGATGGTCCGCTTCCCGCTGGCCGTTCGGATGTCTCCCCACAATGAATCAAGATCGATTTCGCCGGAACCGTCGTCATAGTGATTCTCGAACCAGGCGGGGATTTCGCCTCTGACTACTTTTTTGACGACATTCCTGCTCTGGCTGTCCGGCTTGCCCCGACTGCCAATTTCGGGGCAGCTCGCGATGTATCCAAGCCTCAGGTTGGAGTTGTCCCGCGTAACATACGCCAAAACATCGGCGTATATCTCCCCCACCGGGCAATGACCATTGACCCGGTGATTGAAGTAGAGCCATCCCACTCCAACTGCGTCTTGGACGTTCGGAACTCGGGTATCCAGCGTGAAGTGGTGGGCGAGTTCATGCAGTACCACCGTGTCCGAACGTAACCCGGACTCCGTGAACCCGTACCGTATCCCCCTCGCCAAGCCGCGAAATCCGGCGTGGCCGCCCATGTAAAAAACGTACCACCCGGGCGCGTTGCTGGATCGCACTCGCACGTTTAGTGGCTGGTTGCTCCACGCCTGGCGTACCCACGGGTAATCATCCTCGTACTCCTTGACGACGTTGTTCGTGATGTGATTCTTGGCCTCCTGCGAGGTGGTCGCGGCAGCCCACGAGGAATTCGGCGTCCTACCATCCGCGTGTGACGCTGCAATGCGTCGATCGGCTCCACTCAATCCCGCGTCGAAGATTTTCCCCACGTCATTCGTATCGGATCCCAGCGCAGGTCCTTGAGGGGAAGCGTCGCCGCCACCCGTTGAAATACCGGATTGAGATGAACTCGTCTCGCTGTACGAAGTCGCCAGCGACCCCTCAATTTTGAACAGAACGGTGTAGTCTTCGTCGGTGTTGATGCTCCAGCCCGCCGCCCCGTTCGAGTCCAGGGCGTGGCCATCCACGAAGCCCGCGTAGTAGAACGTGGTCTCGGAGACACCCGCGGCGTTCTCCAATACCAGGTAGTATTCGGTGTCTTTCCCCAGCACGGAGTTGGCCGGAGCGGTGAAGGTGTTCACGGCGCTGTCCGTGAAAGAATTGGGATCGGTCAGCGTGTACAGAATCTCGTCGGGGAACCCATCATCGTCGGCCGAGTAGATGTTGACCTGAGGGTCATCGTTCGAGCCCACATCTTTGATCCAGGCTTTCACCGCGGATAGCGAATATCCATACGGGTTGGAACCCGTGGTGAACCTGATGGCCTGTACGTAAACTATCCCATCTTCAGGCCCGATCGGCTCCCAACTTGCCGGCGCCGAAGCCTGTCCTAGGTTGCCAATCAACGTGATCGACGAACTCGATTGAGAGTGCCGGCTTGCCCCCGAATCGGGAGCAACCGATCCCGCTGCAACTCCTGACTCCAATGTATTATCGGCAAATGTCAGCCGTTCCCCGACGCCCGATGATTCCAGGGGGCTTGCGAAAACGGCAACGACCAGCGCGATCGCAGCACCTCCCCCCACCACGGCCGACAGGGCTATTCGCCGATGCGTCAACCAGTAAAATGCGGACATTATCATCTCGTTTCTCCGTCGGCCCCTGCTCCTGATGCCAACCTCGCGTCCAACCTCCTTGGACCAAGCCGCCGCTCAGCCACCCGTGCCTACGCGCGCATTGAACCCTAGCCCCAGGAAGGTGAGCGGATGGTTGCGTCGGCTCACCCCAACGCGCCGCGACACGCTGCGTGCACGCGATGATCCCGGCACGACGCGGGCTGTTCCGCCACTCAAACCCCGCCGTCAGCGCCATAAAAGTTAGCCGGCACAACTCGGCAAGTCTGTACCCGACGGAAAATGCACCCGACGCACATGGTCGGTGCACGAACGTACTGATGGTTCTCAAAATTCCGACAGAAAGCGCACGCCACACTCAAGGGGGAAGGCATTTGCTGTTTCCTCTGTGCGCGGCTTTGAGGCTTCTTTCCTCCACCTGTCCGATTCGACTGGCCTTTGGTTGTCGCGGACACGTCGATTACAATGCGCGACAAAAAACGGACATTGGAATCGCGCGAGGACAACCCGATAAACGTCATGAACGGTGCGAGTTGGAATCAAGAATCACTGTGGCATTTCGCCTCATCGCGTGGCGTGGACCGCCGTACGTTCCTCCGACTTCTGGCCGCCGGTGGAGCGGCAGCCGTGCTCGCCGCCTGCGGGGTTGACCCGGCGATGCCGGATGCCCACTCCGGCTCCACGGACCCTGGAACTCCCCCACCGGCGTCCCGTCCCTGGTTCAAGGACCCGGAACCGTTCATTTTGCGTGACGACAAGGGCTTGGAAGCGCGTTTGGAAAATCTCCACGGACTGATCACTCCTAATCGGTTGTTCTTCGTCCGCAACAACTCCGTCAGCCTCGACGTCGACGCGGCCGATTGGACCCTGTCCGTGGAAGGCGACGCAATATCAGATCCGATCGAACTCACCTACGAAGACATCAAAAACCTGCCCACCCGCACGCTCTTCGCCTACCTTGAGTGCGCCGGCAATCACCGTGCCATGTTTGACCTCGTCAATGGTCGGCAGGCATCCGGAACTCAATGGATGACCGGAGCGGTCGGCAACGGTGAATGGTTGGGCGCATCCCTCCGCGACATCCTCACCACGGCCGGCATTCGCGACAACGCTCACAGCGTCCTCCTGGTGGGTCTGGACACCGAATCTCCCGAGGGGGGGTTCCGGTACTCCCTGCCCGTCGAAAAAGCCATGCATCCGGATACCCTCTTGGCCTACTCATTGAACGGCGAGACTTTGCCCAGAGACCACGGTTTCCCTGTCCGTGCGTTGGTGCCCGGCTGGGTCGGCAGCGCCAACATCAAGTGGTTGGGCCGCATCGTGGTTTCGTCGGAACCGCTCTGGACCCGCAACAACACCACGTCATACGTGCTGATCGGCGACCAATATCCCGTGGAGGGCGAATCCCTCGGCACACCCGCCACCGTTCAAGTCATCAAAAGCGCGCTCGCCCTCCCGTGGCCGGCCCAGTTCCCGCCCGGCCAGCATCGTATCCACGGGTTCGCTCACTCTCCCCACGGCGAAATCACACGCGTCGAATGGAGCGCCAACGCTGGCGCAACTTGGTTCAACGCTGATCTGAGCGGACACCAACCCCCTCGTTCTTGGGCGCGGTTCGAATTCATCTGGGACGCCCGGGCAGGAGATCATGTCCTCATGACGCGCGCCCACGACATCGCCGGCAACACCCAACCTGACGCGGTGCCATTCAATGAGAAAGGGTACCTGTTCAACCAACCGCTGCCTCATCCCATCCACGTTGTTTAGCGTCCCTCGCCGCTGTTCCTTGACAACCATTACCCCCAAGTTACAATCGGCACTGAAACTCCGTATCAGCGAACGCGAAGGAGAAAATGAAATGCCGTTCTACACACGAGGCGACGTCACCATCCACTACTCAGACGAGGGTTCAGGTTTCCCGCTCCTCGCCACGCCCGGTGGCGGCCTGAATTCCATAATGTCCGGCTGGCCCAATCAGGTCATCAACGTCAGGGAAGAGTTCAAAAACGACTTCCGTATCATCACCATGGACCAGCGCAACGCGCAGGGGGGACAGTCGACCGGCCCCGTACAGGTCGAGGACCCCTGGGGCGCATTCGCCGATGACCAACTGGGCCTGATGGACCATCTCGGGATCGACAAATTCGGATTCATCGGGTTCTGTATCGGCGGCCCGTTCGCAATGACACTTATCAAGCAAGCCCCCGACCGTGTCGTGGCGGCTGTGCTATGTCAACCCGTCGGACACGCCGCAGCAACCCCGGACGCCATGTACGACTCCGGCCACGACATTTGGGGCCCCGCGCTGATCGCCAACCGTCCCGACCTCAACATGGAAACCATCGACCAGTACCTGCACAATTTATACCGAATCCAACCGGATTTCATGTACAGCGTTTCCCGGGACTTCGCCCGCTCCTGCCAGACTCCCCTCCTGGTCATGCCCGACGACACCCCGTCGCACTCCCTCGAGGCCGCCATGGCTATGGCGGAACTGGCCCCCAACGCGCAGGCAACCGTCTACCCCTGGAAAGAAGACCCGGACATCAAGGCCCAGACCATTAACCAGGTCCGCGATTTCCTCAAGGCCCACCAGCCCGTCGCAGTCTGAAGCTGAACAGCGCTGTTCGCCGTCAGGCGTTCCGCTCAAGACAACTCTTGGCGTCCCGCACAATCGTGTCGGGACGCCATTTCATTGTCGGCCACCAACTGAGCCTTGCTCACCCGGCATCATCTCCGCAGACACGCCAATCAAATCTATCCACTAATCACCTGAACGCCGTCAACCGACGATTTCGTGCATGGTCGCAATTTGCTGACATCAGCCGCGTTGACGCCGCCAATCGCGCCGCATACACTGGTTGGGCTTATGCCACGCTTATTCGACCTCCACATTCACACCACCAAGGGCAGCGCTGATTCCAGCCTGACGCCCGAAGACCTCATCCTCGAAGCCGAACGCCTCGGCCTGCGCGGGCTCTGTATTACTGAACACTCCGGCCCGTGGGACCGCCACGAGTTCGCCGCCTTCGCTGCCCTGCACAACGTCGTCCTCATCCGTGCGATGGAGGCCGATACCGACATGGGCCACATCCTCTGCTTCGGTGTCGATCGCTACCAGAGTGGTTTCAACCGCGCAGAGGAACTGAGCAGGGCCGCCCACGCCGTGGGTGGATTCGTCGTTTCGGCGCACCCCTTCCGTGGCGTTCTGGGGAAGCATCATCGCACTCGCCCCTACCTGTATCCCGACCCCAACGAACCCATTCCCACCGAGCCCGAAATCGCCATGCAGCATCCGGTATTCCAACTCGCCGATGCTGTCGAAATCGCCAACGGCGGCACCTCTGAAGAGGAAAACAATTTCGCCGCCGAGGTCGCCCATCGGCTGAACCTACCCGTTACCGGCGGCAGCGACGCCCACAGTACTCACGGGCTGGGCAAGTTCGTCACCGAATTCCCCGACGAAATATTCGACGAAAGCCAGTTCATCGCGGCGTTGCACCGCGGCGACTTCCACCCGGTCGAAGGGCTCCGGCAGGGATCCCTCCGTCCCTATCGCATCCGCACCACGTAAATTACGGGCGGCGACCAATGACCCAGGCATCCGTCTTCGGCGGTACTCGGCTCGACCCTTTCGAGAACGAGTTTGTCTGCATAGATCTCGAGACCACCGGCCTCAACGCCAACTCCGACACCATCATTGAGTTGGGAGCCGTCCGTTTTCGGCGTGGCGAAATCCTCGAACGCTACCAGTCTTTCGTCAACCCTGGTCGGCGGATCCCTCCGTTCATTCAGCAACTCACTTCCATCAGCCAGGCGCAGATCGAACGCGCTCCCACCTTCAATCAGGTCGCTGACCAGTTCGCAGATTTCATCGGCGATCTGCCCATCGTCGGCCACAACGTCGCTTTCGACATCGGGTTTTTGCGGTCCCATCATCTCCCGCTCGCCAACCGCAATTACAACACGTGGGATTTGGCCTCCATATTCCTGCCCACCCTCCCCGAGTACAACCTGGCGGCATTGGCCACCCGCCTTGGCCTTGACCACAGTCAGGCCCACCGCGCCAGCGCGGATGCTGAGATCACTGCGCTGGTGTTCCACCGCTTGCTGACCATCGCCAGCGGACACCCTGCCGCCAAGGTCGCCTTCATCGCCCGCGCGGCCCGCGCAGCCAACGCCTCCGTCGCCGACCTGTTGGAGGGACTGATACCCCACGCGTCAGGCGCCAACGCCGCCTTGACGGACTCCGCGAACGGGAACGCATCGGGTGCCCCGAGCCTATCCGGCGTGCGCTTGGAGCACCTCGCGGAACAGGCGCCGGCCAATCAGGTCGACGGATCGCCCAGCGCTGTCATCCGCCAACCCCTCACCGAGCGGCAGATCGAGGGCTTGCTCGACACCGACGGTATATTCGCCAAATCATTCCCCAATTTCGAGACCCGCCCCGAGCAGGCCGAGATGCTCAAGGCCGTCACCCGCGCTATCTTCCAGGGCCGGAAACTCATCGTCGAGGGCGGTACCGGAATCGGCAAGAGCATCGCCTATTTGCTCCCGGCAGTCATGTACGCCGCCACCACCGGCCAGCGCGTCGTGGTGTCCACCAACACCATCAACCTCCAGGAACAGTTGATGGAGAAGGATATCCCGGAGGTGCGGCGTATCCTCGAAGAGGCCGGCATCCTCGAGCCGGGCGCCTTCCGCGCCGCCCAACTCAAGGGCCGTTCCAACTACGTATGCTTGCATCGCTGGAATAACCTCGGCAACTCCGATTCAATCAACGAAGACGAGGCCAGAGTAATCGGTAAGACTGCCGTTTGGCTCGACGAGACGAAGACCGGCGACCGCACCAGCCTCAACCTCAACATGCAGGATTGGACCGCTTGGTCCCGCATCTGTGCGGACCCCATGGAAGGTTGTCCCGCATTCCGCGGCGGTGCGCCATGTTTCTTGCGTCAGGCCCGCAACCAGGCCGAGTCAGCGCACATCCTGGTCATCAACCACGCCCTGCTCCTCGCCGATCTCGCGGTCGGCGGCACTGTCCTCCAGGACTACCAGCGCCTCATCGTCGACGAAGCCCATCACCTCGAGGAGGAAGCCAGTCGGCAGATGGGTTTCGAAATCGCTGCCAACACCCTGACCCAGGAACTGGAAGGCGTATATCGCATCATCAGCCACCTGAACGCAGCGGCGGCCCGTCTGGGCGATACCCTCGAAGCGCCCCGCGCCAGGGAATCCGTCAGCGCAGCCTCCGCCGCCTGCAATCAGGCCGGCCAGGCTTGGCAAATACTCTGGGAAACCGTCGACGAACTGTATCGTAATTCCAACCGCTCCTCCGACAGCGGGCGACCCGATAACGACCGTCAACCTTTGACTCTTGACGCCACTCTTCGGCAATCCCGCCCTTGGAGTTCTGCGTCCATCGAATGGGAATCCGTCTCCGCGTTCATGCACGAGAGCGTCACCGCCCTGTCTGCTCTGCAACGCACCGTGGCTGATGGATTGTTCCATTTGGCCGACGACAGCCCGGCCACCGAACTGGGTGGCGCGGTGGAGGTCCTCACCGACATCAACACCAATCTGGCATCCATATTCGGCCGCCATGAGGACGATCGCATCCAGTGGCTCGACTATGTCCGTCGCAACTTGACCCTGCACTCCACACCCCTCGACGTCGGGCCCATCCTGGCTGACCGTCTGTTCGCCGCCAAGGAATCCGTTGTTCTCACCAGCGCGACTCTCGCCACCGACTCCCGGTTCGATTTCCTGCGTCAGCGCGTTGGTTTCCCCGAAGACTGCGACGAACTCCTGGTGGACAGTCCATTCAACTATCGTCGCAACACCCTCCTCCTGGTCCCCGATGATCTCCCGGATCCCAGGCGTGGCGCCGATCACTCCAGTGGCACTGCCGAGGTCATCTTCAACATGGCCAGTGCCCTCGACGGGCATCTCCTCGCGCTGTTCACATCCCACAGCGCGTTGCGTGACGCGTCATACCGCGTGCGCAGCCGCCTCCGTGCCGAAGGAATCTCGGTCCTGGCGCAGGGAATCGACGGCACCCCTCGCCAGTTGATCGACCGGCTGCAATCCGACCCGCGCTCCGTGCTCCTTGGCACCGCCAGTTTCTGGGAAGGCGTGGACCTCGAATCGGGCATATTGCGGGGACTCCTCGTTTGCCGTCTCCCGTTCCCCGTCCCCAACGACCCGGTCGTCAAGGCCCGCGGCGATTTGTACAACAACCCCTTCAATGAATACCAGGTGCCCAACGCCGTCCTCAGATTCCGTCAGGGTTTCGGCCGGCTGATTCGCAGCAAAACCGACCGTGGCGCGGTCGTGATCCTGGACCGTCGCATCCAGACCGCCAACTATGGCGACCGTTTCCTGAACGCTTTGCCGCCCTGCACGATCCAGGCATCCAGCGTATCCAACGTGGGCCGACAGGCTGCCCAGTGGCTCGGCCTGACCCGTACCGCCTGACCCGTGCAGCTAGAGATCAACCAGCCTTTCGACCTCGCTGAAAGCTTGGAGAGCGGTCAGGCGCATCGTTGGCGTCGTTTGGGTGATGGGTGGTACTCCGGCGTACTTGGCGACCGCTTGTTGCACCTGCGCCAGGTACCCAACGGACTGGAATACCGCGAAACATCCGTTGGCGGCCGTCCCGCCGAGGGCGAAACCGACGCCCTCCTTAGGGCATATTTTCGCCTCGATGACGATATCGCCAAAATCTACGAGGATATCTGCCGCGACCGCCGAGTTGCCGCGATGGTGGCCAGGTATCCCGGCCTGCGCATCCTCCGCCAGGAACCCTGGGAATGTACCGTCGCATTCATCTGTTCGGCGACCTCCAACATCCCCCGCATCCATCAGAACATGGAGTCCATGGCCGACCATCTGGGACAACCGTTGGAGCTTGACGGTGAGGTCCGCCGCACGTTTCCGTCGGCCCCGCAGTTGGCAAAGGCCGGCGAAAGTGCTCTCAGGGATCTCGGATTGGGTTTCCGTGCGCCCTACGTGATCTCCGCCGCCCACCAGGTCGCCGATGGCGCCCTCGACCTCGATGCGTTGATTCGCCTACCGTATCCCGAAACCAAGGCGCGCCTCATGGACTGCTACGGCATCGGCGCAAAGATTGCGGATTGCATCGCGGTATTCTCGCTCGAAAAACTTGAGGCATTCCCCGTGGACGTGTGGGTCCGGCGTGCCCTCGCGGAATGGTATTTCCCGATGCAAAAAAAGCCCCCCGATCGCGCGATGGTCGATTGGGCCCAATCATACTTCGGGCGGTACGCAGGATATTCCCAGCAGTACCTGTTCCACGGCCGTCGTATGCAGAAATGAGCGCGGGCAAAAAATAAGGGGGCGAATCAAATTCGCCCCCTGCAGGTTCCAATCGGATGTTGGATCAGTGGCCGCACCCACAGGCTCCGCCACAGCCGCCGCCCATGGGCATCGGCATCGGCGATCCACCCAGATCCGCCATATCACTGGCGAACCCGTCACCCTTGCTCACCGCAGCGAACACCGAGATGGCGCGCTTGGCCGGCTGCTCGCAGTGCGGGCAATCGGCGCCGCTGGCGGACATGGACTGCAATTTTTCAAACTTGTGCCCACAGGTCGGACACGAGTACTCATAGATAGGCATGGCAATCGCTCCCAAAGTCGGTTGATATTCAGGACTATAACCCCCGTATACGAAAAGCGTCAAGCCGGCGTGTCGCCTAACGAGAGTGTTTCAATCACTTGCACACGCCCACGTAGCCGGCCCATGGTGAACCAGTCGAACCACGTGCGGACGGTTTTTTCAGAAACCTTCTGCCCTGCATATTTGCTCGGTTCCGAGACAATCGCGAAACCCTGGTGATCTCACGCGTACCAACTCTATAGCTACTGACATGGCATGCCGCACGGTCCTAGGGTCGACCCATGGATCGCCCGCCTTCGGCCTCACCAATTGGTCCACCGATCCCCGAAAGTACACCCCGCAACACCCTGCCCACCTCTTGACAATCCCGTCGCGGTACGGGTATAAGCGAGACTCCATATCAACATGGTCGCCGCAACCCAAAAACACTCGGGACACCATCACCCGCGTCCCCGCTCCGCCGCCGTCGTCGATGACATCGTCGAGCGCTTGGTAGCCATGGGATATCGCGATACCGAACCCCGCCGCCTCGTGATCGGTGCTGTTGCTGCCCATGACCGCCCTTTTACCGCCGAGGACCTCTGCTCCGCTCTCCCGTGCGTGGGTCGGGCCACCGTGTTTCGCGGACTCCGCCTGCTCGTCGAAACCGACCAGGTTTGCCGGGTCCTCTTGGAGGACCGCGAACTTCGGTACCAACTTAGCCACCAGGGACACCACCACCATATGCTCTGTGCCGTTTGCGGAGCCTCCGCCGACCTGGCGGACTGCGATGTTGAGGAAACCCTGCGAGCCGCCGCGACCGCCGTCGGCTTCCAGATGAGTGGCCACTGGTTGGAGGTTTACGGGCGCTGCGTCTCGTGCGCTGCGGCTTGATGGCATAACCCATCACTGGCCGCGCGACTCCCATCCTTTTTTATTTTTCCAGTCTTTATTGATACCCAATGTCATCTTTGATTGAAATTGAGACCGTATTTCATTAACTCCAATGTTTTGATACCAAATATCAACTGTGCGGCTTTGTTGATACCCGGCGTTCACTCTGCTGGAACCGGATCCACAGGAGATTCTCGTTATGAACCACGCCAAATCCCTTCGTATGTCCAGGATCACCCAGTGCGTATGCGCACGCCGCGGCCTGCTAACGCTTGCCGCAATGGCATTGCTCATGTCTGCACTATTTTTGACTGCCTGCGGCGGCGACGAACCTGCGTTCCCTCCCGCTGATTCGACCGCCGCCGCAGGTTCAGATACGTCGCCGAGTCCAGGCCCAGCCTCCGGGTCCTCGGATCCTGCACCGGCCCAAGCCACTCCACAGTCCTCGAGTTCTTCGTCGTCTGCGAGCGCCGCAGAGCCAGAGCCCGATGAGCCCATCAAAGCGGTTGCCAGCAATGCCGTGTTGGCCGATTTGGTCTCCAACGTGGGCGGCGACCGCGTGTCCGTCAATGTCCTGGTGCCCGCTGGCGCTGACGCTCATACCTGGAGCAGCACCCCCCAGGACAGCGTTCGAATTGCCAACGCCAGCCTCATTGTCAGCAATGGCGCGGGGTTGTCTGCCCAGGTCGACGCCCTGATCGACAACGCCGCGTCCGCAGACGCATTCCGCGTAGTCGCCTCAGACGGCCTCGAACCCCAGGAACTGGTGGAATTGCCATTCCCCGAGGAGGACCACAACGGGGAACAAGACCACATGGCGGAAGCTGAGCATCACGAAGAAGTCGCTGGTCGGCTCCTGGTCGGCGACGGCGAGGGACCGGGTCTATCCGTCATCGATCTGGAATCCGGCGACGTACACCAGAACGAGTTCGACCTCGGCTCTCGCGCCGGCCGGATTTACTCCACCGCATCCGGCCGCTTCGCCATCGCCGTTTCCTCCGACGCCAACGCTGTCCATCTATTCGACGGGGGCATATACCTCGAGGAGCATGGCGACCACTTTGACCTGGTCGAAACCGACGTCCATCGGCTCGATGCAAACTTGACCGGCGACCGTCCGGTCCACCTGTACGTTGGCGGCGAGTGGGCGACTGTTTTCTACGATGATTCCGGCGACATCGCGCTGATCAACGAGCATGAATTGGAACACGAAGGCGATGCTTGGGTTCCCGTGATGATGAACGCCGGCGCTCAACACGGCGCGGCAGTTCCTCTGGAAGGTGACCTGTTTGCCGTCTCTCTCCAGCACCCTGATTACCTTCAAAATCCGGAAGACTACGGACGGCCCATCGGCGCGGAAATCCGAAACCTGGACGGACAGGTGCTGCATCGGGCTGAGGGTTGCCCCGACCTCCACGGCGATGCCGGAAACGGTCACGCGGCGGCCTTTGGTTGCACCGGAGGCGTCCTCGTCGTCGAAGCCCACGACGGCGATTACGACCACGCATTCATACCGGCGCCACCCGGCTCCCCCGACGACTTCCGCCTGACCTCCGTTTTTGGCTATGACGGACTCGACCATTTCTTCGCGTTGGGCTCTGCCGTCGGCCTCTATCTGGTAGAACCGGAATCCGGTGAAATGGAGCAGTTCATCCCTGCTACGGACTCCCTGAGGCCAATTCAGGTGGCATTTAGTTACGATGGCGAGTTGCTGTTGGTCCTGATGTCCGACGGAGAGCTGCGTTCGTATGACGCGCATGACGGAGATCTCCTGGAATCCGCGTCTGGATTCTTGTCAGCCGACCTGGACCCCGGATTCTGGGCCCGGCCTCATATCGCCACTGCTCCCGGCCACATCTATATCACCGACTCCGCGGCCGGCGAAGTTCTTGCGTTGGATGCCGATCACCTGGAGGTGGTCGACCACTGGGACGTGGATGGCAAGCCCACCAAAATCGCGTTCGTCGGCATCCTGGGAGACGGAGATCACCCCGAGGAAGGCCACGACGACCACGACAGCGAAAGCGACGACCAAGGACACGACCATGGTGAGGGTGATCCGCACTTCTGGCTCAACCCCCGCATGGTTGTCCATTATGTCAATCGGATCGCCAACGGCCTCGTCGCCGCAGATCCTGACAATGCCGGTGTGTACCTCGACAACGCCGCCGCTTACATCGAAAAGTTGGAGGCACTGGACGCGTACATTGCCGACTCCCTTGCCGGCATCCCCCACGATCGGCGTGTGATAGTCACGTTCCACGATGCGTTCGGATACTTTGGTAGCCGCTACGACTTCGAGGTCATGGCTTTCGTCGGCTCCCACGCCGGTGAAGTTTCTCCGGACGACATATCCAGGGTGATAGACTTGGTCGATGACCAGGGTTTGCAGGGGGTTTTCGCCGAACCCCAGTTTTCCGCCGACGCATTGGAACAGGTCGCCCGGGACTCCGGCATCGGTATCGGAATCCTGCGCTCTCTGCCCGACGCCACCCACGGCGACTACATCAGCATGATGCGGGCAAACGCCGACGCCCTGGCCGGCTTGCTCAACTGATCACACCGAGACCCGACTTGGGGACGGATGATGGTCCGTCCCCTTTTTTGTGCCTGGTCAACCGTCAGTAACCAATGTAACTATCATGATCGATTTGATCGTAGAACCCATGCAGTACGGGTTTATGCAGCGAGCGTTGCTGGTGTCCGCCCTCGCAGCCACCGCCTGTGGAGTCGTCGGCACGTTTGTCGTGTTGCGCGGGATGGCCTTCATGGGCGACGCCATCGCCCATTCCGCGCTTACCGGCATGGCCATTGCATTCCTGGTTGGCGTCAACGTGACCGTGGGTGCTCTGGTGTGGGCGGTGCCGGCATCCCTGGGCATCTCGTTCGTGTCCCGCCGGACCGGCATCCGGCTGGACGCGGTTATCGGGGTCCTCTTCGCCGGCGGGTTCGCGTTGGGAGTAATATTGATCAACGTCTCCCCAAATTACGCCGGCGATCTGCTGGGCATCCTGTTCGGCAACGTCCTGGGAGCCTCATGGCTCGACGTGCTGTCGGTCGGTTGCCTCGCGGGCGGGGGGATAATCGTGGTCGGCCTGCTTTTCCAAGAGGTGGTCTTCATGACCTACGACGCCTCGGTCGCGGAAGCGTCCGGGATCCCCGTACGGTTCTTGGAATATCTGCTCCCGCTCCTGGTGGCCCTGACCACGGTGGCCTCGCTGCAAACTGTCGGCAACGTCATGGTCATGTCGCTATTGGTGGTTCCAGCCGTCACCGGGAGCATGTTGGCTCGCCGGTTGGCCAGCATGATGCTGGCTACGGTTGGAGTTGCCCTCACCGCCATCGTAATCGGCCTGTACCTTTCATTCCACGCCAACCTCCCCACCGGTCCAGCCATCGTCGTCGTATCGGTGACGCAATTGCTCGTGGTGGTTGTGGTCTCTCCGCGACGTTGGTCCCTGTTGGCACGGTGGCGTCGCCGCACCGGCAGCTCCGAACCCGCCGCCGACTGAACCGCGACATGGCAACTGGCTGCGACCGCAAATCCCGGTACCCAACCCGGTGCCGCCACCGGAGCCACCTACGCTTGGCGATCGGCCTGACCGCAATTTGCTATTTCCCGATCGTTCTTCTAGCCTGCGCTCCAAATCCGCCCATGCCGGATCCGCATTCTGGACAATTCATCGGCAGCTACGAAGAGGTCATTGAGCTACCTGGACCTGTCGCAGCAGGTTTTTCGGACTCCGAATTCGACCAGTTGCTGCGCCCTGACGACATTCCCCCAGTCTATTCGCCAATGTTCGTACCCGCCTCCGAAGCCAACCTGCCCGACGACGAATTGGTGATCGGACTGGCCATCGGAGACGACACCCGCACCTATCCGGCCGGCATCCTGTTCGCCAGGGAGATGGTCAATGACGTGGTGGGGGGCGTGCCCGTCCTGGTCAGTTGGTGTCCCAGGTGCTACGCAGCGCTGGTGCATGACCGGCGCGCCGACGGCAGCGTTTCAGTTTTTGGCAATCAGGGAGCGCTATATAAAGGAGCGATGACCTGGTTCGACCACGAGACCGGCAGCGTATGGTCCCAGCCGTTGGGAGCAGCATTGGCCGGACCCAGGGCCGGTGCCACGCTGTCATTGATCCCGTCGCAACTTACCACCTGGAGCGACTGGTCCGCGTCTCATCCCCAAACCAGGGTCTTGGTCGTCGACGAACCGTCCCAGCCGTTTCGTGGACGCCGACCCGGCCCAGACCATGTGGTCGGCGTCGTCATCGGAGATACGGCAGTCGCACTACCTTACGACCAAATTCTGCCCACCATGCCACATGAGATCAAAGTAGGGGACATTAGTGTCACGGTGTGGCGCGACGCCCATTCCGGAGCTATACAAGCCAAGCAACTGCACGAATCGGGCAACCAACGCCGGGAAATCCCAGTGCTGATCGCCTACCGGTCTGCCTGGCTCAAATTCCATCCGGATAGCCTGATCGGTCCAACCCGAGAGCCCGGTCGGTGAGTGATGTAGACGCTACCCTCGGGTCAAGCCGCCACACCACCACGCCGAACCAGTTGCCGGAATTATCCCTTTTTATCTCCCCGTTTCTACGCTTGACCGCCATCGGCAACCCCAAAATATATACTGGCACGTATTTGGCAACTGGAAAGTGCATAAAGCCTTTCGAGTTTCCAAATTCCGTACTCCGGTCCCATACCATCCATATAGTGCGCCGCCATTAATATCAATATTTGATATTGGGAAGCGGTCCGCGGGGCAGTCTTCCCGACGTGTAAGCCCCACCGCCAGGCCATTCTATCGGCCGCCGCCCTGGGGGCAGCAGCAACCGTCAGTCGATGGGCAGAATGCCCAAACGTATCGCAGTCACCACCGCGTCCAGCTTGGTCGGAGCGTCCAGCTTTCTCCGGAAATGCCGGATGTGATTCAGCACCGTGTGTGGGCTGATGTTCAGTTCATTCGCGATGCGCGGGGTATCCCATCCGCCCGACACCAGGCGCAGCACTTCCACCTCCCGACTTGTCAGCCTGGGCGCACCCGATGCTGCCGTCCCGGCGAAATGTCCCTCCGTTGCGATTCTTCGGCTTGGAGCCGTCGCCTCGACTGGGGTCGCCCCGCTCAAACCGTCGGACCGTGTTCCAGCCGCCTCCTCGGTGAACAGATGTAACACGATCGGATCCCCACCACCCATGCCGCCAATCACTACCGGTGTCAACGAAACCAACTTACGGTCCCCCGTCGACGTGATCATCGCCGTGCTAGTTTGCGATGGCACGCTTCCGGCGATCAGATCCTGAATGGCGGGACAACCACCCTCGCACTGCGCTTGGTCCCCACCTGAGACAACGCCGGACAAAGCCTCATAACAGTGCCGACCCAACATTTCCTGGCTTGTGTAGCCTAGAATGCGTTCGGCCTCCCGGTTCCAAAACACAATTGTTTGGTCCAGGGATACCCCGTACGCTCCGAACGTCGCAGCAGCCAATACGGCAAAAATGCTGTCCGTTGTCAAAGACATTCAACCTGACCGAGTTGACTCGCCAAAGCCGGAGACGCCGGCTCAACGAGTTGACACATTGACGAAGACTCTCACCACTGCCTGGGGTCAAATAAATGGCCAATCCAGACACTGTTGGGTAGAGTACTATCCATACCTTAACGAGTCTATAACACATGAATGTTATCCCGACAATTGTCGGAAGATACGATCTCCGGTCGTAGCGCCGACTCTTCCGCCGTCTGTGTCACGCCCCTGTATCCCAATGGACGATGACCCGGTGGACCCATCTAAATCCATCCCGTTCATACACTCCGCTGCCTCCGGTGCGGCGGAGCCGCAGCAATCCCACGCTGTTGACAACCCCTTCCCTTTTCAGTGAATTCCAACGCGCTGCCACGCGTGGATTCCCGCGTGCCAGTCACCATCTTTCTATTGTGTCCAGTTGGCAAATTGGCACGGAGGGAAATCAAGTTGAATAAAGTCGCATCTTTACGCGCCTCCTTGTGCGGCGTTTTCGCATTGGCGTTGTTGTTCGCCTTGGCATGCGGAGCGCCCACCGAGCAAGCTGCGCCCAGTGCCCCCGCGGCCGCAGATACGCAGGCGCAACAAGCCGCCCCCGATGCAACCGCCGCGCCCGCCCAGCAACAGCAGGCGGCCCCTACCGCAACCACCGCATTGGCCCAGCCGGCCGGCATGTCCGATGCCAGCGCTGGCGGAGCCGCACCCACCGCGGCGCCGGAACCCACCGAAGCTCCGGCCGCTGAACTCGGTGCGCCCGTCCAGGCCGACCTGCGCGTAGCCATCACCCCTCCGTACGCGGAAAACCTGCTCGGCTGGCGCGTGGGTGGCACCAACCAGGGAATGCTCCAGCCCATGCAGGAAGCGCTCTTCCAGCGTGACTACCAGACTTGGGAAGCCCGGCCCATGCTGGCCGAGTCTTGGTCCGTTTCTCCTGACGGCAAAGAATGGAACATCAAGCTCCGCGAGAATGTCCCATTCCACCACGAGGAAGACACCTTCGGCGTGTCCGACTTCGTATTCAGTTTCCAGCTCTGGTCCCACCCTGAAGCCAAGACCGGCTTCGGAGACTTCTGGCACCAGATCCTGGGACCCGATAGCGATGACCAGCGCAGCTACGATGTGGACGCTCTTGGCTCCGCTCCCACCGTCACCGAAGTCAGCGACTCCGAGATGGTTTGGAACATGAACCGGCCCGAGCTTTGGATCCCCTTCTACGCCTCGGAAGCCACCACTGACCCCTTGATCTACAGCCTGGACTACTGGGAAAAGGTCGGCGAAGGCGAATACGGCCTCAACCCCGTCGGCACCGGCCCTTGGAAGTTCGTCAACTACGAGCAGGGTGCGAGACTCGAGTACGAACGCGCCTTTGATGACCACTGGCGCATCAACCCAGACTTTGACACCTTGACCTTCTTCTTCGCCGAAGAAGACCTGACCCGCGTCGCTATGCTCCGTGCTAAGGAAGCCGACATCGCCGAGATTCCTCGCGAACTGCAGGGCGAAATCGTCAATGCGGGCTTCGCTATCACCCAGAGCACCCTACCCGCCTTCATGGTTTGGATCGGCATCGGCGGACAGTACCTCGAAGACCGGTACGACCCCAATGACCCCAACACCAACGTGCTGGTGCGTCGCGCCATGAACCACGCCATCGACCGGGAAGCCTTGAACGAAGCCTTCTTTGACAACAAGATGGAACTGATGGCTAACACGGGCTGGCATCCCACTGACCCGTCCTTCGATCCCGCTTGGGAAATTCCGGCCTATGACCCAGACGCGTCGCGCCAGCTCCTGGCCGAAGCGGGTTACACCGACGGCTCCGGCCCCAACATTGAATTCATGGCCGGTAAGTTGGTCGGCGTTCCGGAACTCACCGAAATCGCCGTCCCCATCATCTCCTGGCTCGAAGAGGTCGGATTCGAAGTGGACGCCCAGATCGGCGAATTCCAGCCCATCCGCACCCGCTACAAGGCTCGCGAGATGAACGGCGTCCTGTGGACCCACCGCACGGGCTTCTGGCCCGCCGGCCGCAACATGCGCGTCTACTTCGTCAGTCCTACCCTCGCCGGCGCGGTCTACATGTACGAGGACCCGTTCACCGAAGACCTGTTCACCAAGTGGCAGAGCAGTGTCGACGAGGCCGAGCGGCTCCAGCTCATGAAGGACGCCGGCCAATACATGTACGATCAAAGCGCCACCATGCCTCTCGGGTTCCTGTTCGCCGAATTTGGAATCAACCCCGAGGTCATCGCCTCATACTCTGTGAACAACAGCTAATTCGGTGGCATGAAGGGTCACGAGTACACAGAGGTCGTGCGCCAGTAATTCAAAGTGCGGGGCGACTGCTGGGTCGCCCCGCACTTTATCCATGACACCCTGCACCTACGAAGGCTCCTATGCAGCGCTACATTATCCTACGCATCGCTCAATCCGTCGTGGCGCTCCTGGTCATATCGGCCATCGTTTTTGCGTTGGCCAGGGTCACCGGCGACCCCGTAGCAATCCTCTTGCCGGAAGATGCCAGCCCCAAGGTGGTTGAGCAGATCCGCACCAAATGGGGACTCGACCAGCCCATCTATGTTCAGTACGCCAAGTACATCGGTAACTTCGTCACTGGCGACTTTGGCGAAGCTTGGGCCTACGGTGGCGTCCCAATCACCGAACTCATCGCCCGCCGCTTGCCCAACACCATCTATCTGGCCTCGTTTGCGTGGATAGTGAGCGCTGGCATTGCTTTGCCCATCGGCGTGTTGGTGGCGGTCAAAAAAGACACTGTATTTGACTGGACCGGCAAAATCATCGCCCTCATCGGGCAGTCCGCTCCGTCGTTCGCCATCGGCCTGCTCTTGATGTGGGTATTCGCGGTGATCCTCGGCTGGCTCCCAACCTCGGGTAACGACGCGGGGTTCAAGTCAATCCTCTTGCCCGGAATTGCCCTCGGCTACTACAACGTGGCCGCCGTCATGCGCTTGACCCGATCTTCCATGCTGGAAGTCTTGGACACGGAATACGTCAAGCTCGCCCGGATCAAAGGCATGCCGGAGCGGAAAGTCATCTGGAAACACTGCTTCCGCAATGCCCTGATCGTCCCGTTTACCTACATGGGACTCATCGGCGCAGTGCTGCTCACAGGTTCCGTCGTTATCGAAACCGTATTCGTTTGGCCCGGCCTTGGCGACCTCGCCATCGACGCCATTCGTAACCGCGATTTCCCCGTGATTCAGGCCGTGGTAATACTGTTCGCGACCTTCTACATATTCATCAACCTGCTGGTTGATGTGATGTACGCGTACCTGAACCCGCGCATCCGCTACAACTAAGGCGCCGATCACCTCGTAGCGCAGAACCCCAATAGGACCGGATTAATGACCACTTCCGCAGCAACCCCGGGCGCATCTGCGTCTGCCGCCGACGCGCTCGCCGAACAGCAACGTAGCCGGGCCGGCCAGGCAATATACAACGTCAAGCAGTACCCCATCATCCCGTTGGTGATCCTGGCGGTGATGCTGATCATCCCGGCCGTCTTCGCCAACCTGATCTCGCCCCATGACCCCGTCGATGTCAATCTCCGCGCCCGGTTGATGCCTCCCGCTTGGATGGAAGGCGGCAGTTGGGAGTACGTACTTGGCACCGACCGCCAGGGTTTTGACATCCTCAGCCGCATCATCCACGGCGCCAGGATTTCCCTGTCCATCTCCGTGCTGGCCATCGCCTTGGGTGGTGGCGTCGGCACCGTGCTCGGCCTTATTGCTGCCTATCGCGGCGGTTGGATCGACACCCTGATCATGCGCATCGTTGACATCAAGCTGGCGTTCCCGTCCATCCTGTTGGCGCTGGTGCTGGTGGCAGTCAGCGGCCCTGGCTTCCAGACCGTGGTATTGGTGATCGCTCTCCTGTTGTGGGCCAGATTCGCCCGTATGGTGCGCGGCGAAGCCCTCGCCATCAAGCAGCAGGACTTCATCGCCCGCGCCCAGGTGGCCGGAGCATCGCCAATCCGCATCATGGTTCGGCATATCTTCCCCAACGTCGTCAACACCGTCGTCGTCTTGGCCACCCTGGAGGTTGGCCACGTCATCATCTTGGAGTCCACGTTGAGCTTCCTCGGTGCCGGCTTGGTCAAACCCACGCCCGCTTGGGGCCTCATGGTGGCCGACGGCCGCGCCCTCATCGTAACCGCGTGGTGGCTGTTCTTCTTCCCCACTTTGGCCATCGTCCTCACGGTGCTGTCCATGAACCTTCTCGGCGACTGGCTGCGCGACCGCTTGGACCCCAAGCTGCGCAACGTCTAGCCATCCACCCGCAACTCGGATCTACAACGGCGGGGTGTCTAGCCACATCCCGCCAACCTTTTGCCCAACCCAACCCGGCAACCAATGACCTCTAACCCTGGCAACTCAACACCGTCTGCTCAGACCCCTCCGGAACATCCGCAGGACCAAACGGATACCGACGTCATCCTGCCCGATTGGGCCCAGGAATTACCCAGTCGGAGGCGGTTCCTTTCCCGTCGCAACATCATCATCGCCGCAGTCGCGGTGGTCGTGATCGGAATCGTCGTCTGGCAAAACTTCCCGTTCATTCCGGACCCGGTGAAGTTGGCCCGCCAGCCTGATGTGGTCTTTGACACGGCATCGACCGCAGATCAATGGACCATGAATGGGCGCACCCTTGGCCAAACCCGCTTCGCTGCGGATGTGGTGTCTGCGCCGGTAGGAAATCTGGCTTGGAGCGTGGATGCCGGCCCGCCAACACTGGCCGCGCCCCTGGTCTCGGACGGCCGCATCTATCTGGGCGCTCACTTTCGCATCGCGGTGCTGGATGCTGACACCGGCGCCGAGTTGGAGTCCCTGGACGCCACTGGACCCATCGGGAACTCGCTGGCGTTGGTCGACGACACCCTGTATTACTCCATGCCTGACCGCCGCCTGGTCGCTCGCGATGTCGCGTCTCACGAGTTCCGATGGGAGTATGTAATGTCAGACTCCACCGCGGGACCGGTGGCCGTGGCCAATGGCATCGTCTATGCCGGCGCTTTGGACGGTGTCACCTACGCCGTCAACGCCACGACCGGCGAATTGATCTGGCGCCATTCAACCCAAGGAGAGGTGCGATCTCCCGTGTCCACCGCCGATCGGGTCGTGCATGTCGCGTCAGCCGACCGCAGCCTGTACGCTCTCGACGCAAGGACCGGGCAGGAACGCGCCCGCTTCCGAACCGGTGCAGCCTTGGTCGCCGCGCCCGTAACTGCAAACGAGTTGACCTACTTCGTCTCAGGGCGCCAGCTATACGCGATGGACGCCGATGCCCTGGAGTATCCCGGTCAATATGCGGTGACCCGCACTTGGTCTCAGCTATGGCTCTGGGGATTCCCGTTGCCGTCTCCTCCGGCCCAGCCTGGCGATCGTTGGCGATTGGGCCCGGATTATGCCGAAGGCATCACCAGTCGCCAGAAGCGCACCGAGGGGATCATTTCGGCCCCCGCCGTGGCTGGCGACCGCCTCTATATCGGCGACACCCTGGGCAAGTTCTACGGAGTGGACGCCATCACCGGCGAGGAACAATGGCAGTTCCAGGCTGTCAACGGGATCGTTGCGCCGCCCGTGGTGGTGGGCGACCTCGTGGCCTTCGGCGACAAGTCCGGCTTTCTCTATGGATTGGATCGCCACGACGGCACGGAACTCTGGCGTATGCAGTTGTCCGACGAGATTCGCATCAGCCCCGTATACGCGGAAGGCCGCCTATGGGTGCGCACCCAGGACGGCCAACTCCACGCCGTCGACTAGCAAGCGTTATTGGGCGGTATAGCCTCCGTCGATCACTAACTCGCTGCCCGTCATGAACGACGCCTCGTCCGACGCGAGGAACAGCACTCCGTTCGCGATGTCATCCACCGTGCCAATGCGACCCATCGGCGTATTGTCAATCCGCATCTGCCGTAACTCCGCATCGGACATCATGCGCTCGGTCATGGCTGTGTCTATGTAGCCCGGATGCACCGAGTTGCATCGAATCCCGTCGCCCGCGTACTGAACAGCAGTGGACTTGGTCAGGAGTCGCACCGCCCCCTTGGAACTGGCGTAAGCCGAACCCGCGCCCGAACCCGGGCTCAGCCCAACCAGGCCCGCAATCGACGAAATGTTGATGATCGATCCACCGCCGGCGGTGCGCATCGCGGGTATCGCGGCCCGCGTTCCCAGGAAAACTCCCTTGCCGTTCACGTCCATGATCTGGTCCCAGACCTCAACCGGAGCCTCGTGGATGCGCGGAGCATTGACGCCCCCAACGTTCGTGCTTCCAATGCCAGCGTTGTTCACCAGGATGTCCAGCTTGCCGTAGCGGCTCACGGCCTCCGTTACCGCATCCGCCCACTGGTCGGCGTCGGTGACGTCCAGATGGACAAAGGTGGCCTGCCCGCCCAACTCTCGGATTTCCGCCTCCAGTTTCAGCCCTTCATCGTCCAGGATATCGCCGATCACCACGGCGGCGCCTTCATTCACGAAAAGCCTCGCCTCCGCCGCGCCTTGTCCCCGGGCGCCCCCGCTGATCAGTGCTACCTTGCCTTCCAGTCGCATTACTAACCTCCCAGTACAATGCTGGATAATCGCGCCCATGTTATCGCATCATCACGCCGTTTGCGATGCTGATTACAGTCGTAGGCATGTCTCAGCACACTGCAAAACACAACGATGCGGCGCGGAGTACTTCATCCATTACCTTCGCCACATCGTCGTCTCAGCGCAGTCCACCTCAATAATATAGGGGCGAATAATCATTCGCCCCCGATTGACTGCCATCGTCGCGGCGAGGCCGCTCTACCCCAACGTCGTCGTCAGCACCCACATCGGTCGCTCTCCCACCGAGTACGTCCCCAGCGGTGTCATCGCGCCCGTACCCGGGTCGATGCCGTAGGATGCAAGTTGCCCGGTCGCCGACCCGGCGGCATACACATACCGCCCCGAGGGATCCAGGCTGAAGGCGCTGGGCACCGCTTCGGTCGATGCATGGTCTGCCGGCGTCAGCCGTCCCTCACCATCCACCGTGAAGCTCGCGATGCTGTTGTGCCCGCGGATCGGCCCGAACAACAGCTTCCCGTCCGGCGAGAACTGGATCTGCGAGCACGTGTTGCGCTCCGAGACCCCCGCCGGCAGCGTCGACACCGTCTCCAGGGACGTCAGCCGCCCACTCCCATCTATCGTGTAGGACGATACGCTGGAGCCCTGCTCGTTGGAGAAGTACACCACGTCGAGAGAGGGGTGATACGTGAGATGCCGCGGCCCGATCATGTCATCCTGCGCCAGCGTGGGTGGATCGTTGGCAGTCAGCGTCCCGCTGTCCGCATCGAAACGAAACTGGTAGATGATGTTCGGAGCCGGGATATTCTTGGGTGGCTCGAGCACGTTGTCATTCTGCCTGGCGATGTGCGGCACGTATGCAAACCGGTTGGAGCGGTCCGTCTGTATGGAATGCGCGCCCGTATCGGTATCCAGCACGCAGGTCGCCGCGCCTCCCACGCTGCCGTCGTCGCCCAGCGGATGCACCGCCGCTTTCCCGTCGGCGTAGTACGACGAAAGCAGGAACCGCCCCGTCCGGTCGGTCGACAAGAATGCCGGCTGTCCCGGCGGTACCACCGAACCGGTCTGCGTCAACTCACCGGTTTCCTGGTTGATGCTGTGGCTGGTTATTTCGGGAACCTCTCGGTGTCCCGCGTACATCGTCTGTTTGTCGGGGCTGATCGCCAGCAGCGATGGCCCGCCGGTGACGGGCTCCTCCCCGACTCGGGTCAGCGACCCGCTGGCCTCATCCAATGAGAAAATTGACAGTTTGTTGTCGTCTTGGGCTGCCACGTACACATATGTTGCCATGTTTTCTGCCTCCCTTTCTTCGATCTCGCCTCGGGTCCAATCAAGCATCAGGGCGGGTTTCGCGCCCGCCCTGGTTGTGGTTGTCAGCGAATCAATTCCTCCGCCATGCGCTCCAGTTGCTGGCCCATCTCCTCCTCGCTGTCGGAATGGTTCGGCCACACGCACACCCGTAGCGCCCCTGCGTTGAGAAAGTCGTCAACCGTTTGACGCGTGGTTTCCGGTGGCTGACCGAACACCGAAATGGTCAGTGCCTTGGGATCACGCCCTCGCTCCGCCGCCAGCGCGTCCATCTGTTCCCGGCTGTCTTCGATCTGCGCCGGAGTAGTGCGGTTGGGCAGCCATCCGTCGCCGTAGCGCACCACGCGACGCAGCACATTGCGCGCATTCCCGCCCAACAGCACTGGCGGGTGCGGCTGCTGCACTGGCTTGGGGTACATATACACGGGCGGGAAGTTGTAATACTTGCCGTGGAACTCGGCTTGGTCCTGCGTCCACAGTTCTTTGAGCGCCCCGATGGCCTCCTCCGTCTGCGTCCAGCGATGGTCGAAGTCTCCGCCCATCATCTCGGTTTCCTCGCGATTCCAGCCGGCGCCAATTCCGAACACGAACCGGCCATTGCTGTGCCTGTCCAGAACCGAGATCTGCTTGGCGAGAATCAATGGGTTCCGCTCCGGCACCAGCGTGATGCCCGTGCATAGCTTGATCCGGTCGGTTACCGCCGCCGCCATTGCCAGCGACATATACGGATCGGAGAAGTGCCGATACGTCCACGGTATCTCGCCGCCGGTAGCCGGGAACGGGCTGGCGCTGCTCACCGGTAGGATGGGATGTTCGTGATACCAGATGGACTCAAACCCCAACTCCTCGGCCTTCTTGGCGACGAACGCCGGATCCAGGGTGTAGGCAGGCAACGGTACTATTATTCCAACTGACATTCGGTTTGCTCCTTCCTGGCAGCATGCCACATGATTTCAATGCTGTGTTGCGTGGTGTGTCGGAGTTTATCAGATGGACGCGGGCGCGGTGGTGCATGTTCACCCTCTCCCACTCATTCGCCACCTTGGTGCAACAGATTGCCCGCCAGTTCCCTGGCCGCATCCGGATCATCAACGAACCGTTCCTGCGGAACGCGCCGGAAAACGTTCAGCGACCTCAGGTTGTCGCCTACCGGTCCCGACAGGTTGAGCACGATGACCTCCGTCTTGGTGGCGGCGGCCGCGTCGATCAGCCGTTCCATCACCAGGGCCGCGCTGTCGTCCATGTGTACGGTATCCGAAAAGTCAAAGATGACCACCTCGTGTTCTTCAATATCCGCTCCCACCAGCCACGCCAGTCGATTCGCTGAAGCAAATGAGAACTCCCCACGCAGAGCCAGCAGGCCCACACGGGCCGCGAACTCGTCGGCGGCATCATCATCGGGCCGGCTCGAGAAAAACTGCCGGTCTAGGATCGGCACCGATATCACGCTGCCCAGCTCCCGCTGCTCCGATTCCCGGGCGCGCGCGAACGCCGCCACGATGAGACCCAGCACGATGGCGGTGATTAGATCCACGAATACGGTGAGCGCCAGCGTGAGTATCATGACCAATAGATAGTCGCGTCGCACGTGGCGGATCCGCTTGATGAGCCTCCAGTCGATGATGTCCCACGCGACCTTGATCAGAACTCCGGACAACGCGGCCAACGGCATCGGTTCCGCGATTCTGCCCAGTCCCAACACCAGGGCCAACAGCACGGCAGCGCACACCACGCCGGACACCGGGCTGTTGCCGCCGGACCGGATGTTCAGGGTCGTGCCTGATGTTGCGCCGGCGCCAGGCAACGCTCCCAGCACGCCGGCGGCGATGTTTCCAATGCCCTGTCCCACCAACTCCTGATTGGATTTGTGGCGCGTGCGGGTCAGGGAATCTGCCACCAACGAGGTGACCAGGCTGTTGATCGACCCGATGAGGGCGAGCGTAAGCGCGGGCTGCACCGCGGATAACAGCAACTTGGGCGAAGGGTCCGGCAGCAGGAGGGAGGGCAGCCCTTGGGGGAGCGACCCGATCACAGGCGCGTCCCGCAGCCAAAAAGCCCCCAGTGCCGTGCCGAGGATTACGGCGGGCAGGGGCCCGGGCACGAACCGCGCCAGTTGCCGAGGCCACGCGACACAGATTGCCAGCGACACGGCGCCAATGATTACGGCGTGATAATTTGCTCCCAGGACCGCGCCGGGCCATGCGCGAAAAATACTGAACAAACCCCCGGGTTCGGGCGCGGCTCCCAGGAACGGCAGGGTCTGAATGATTATGATGATGACGCCAATGCCGGACGTGAAGCCGGCAATCATGGAATAAGGCGTGTAGGTGATGAAACGGCCGATCCTCAGGGCGCCCAGGACGATCTGCATAACCCCGGCGAGCATCACGATAGTGAACGCCTCGGCCAGCGTGTCGGCGTGCTGATTCAGCACCACCATCATCGCCACCGCCATGGCCGCCGACACATAGGAGATGCGGGCGGGCGTACCACCGAAAACCGATGTGCAGAAACCGACGGCGACGGCTCCGTACATGCCCGCCAGGGGACCCAGCCCTGTTGCTACACCGTAGGCCAGGGCCATCGGCAGTACGGCGGCAGCCGTGGTGACGCCACCGGAAACGTCCCCCAAAAACCTCCGCGGGTCGTAGTCTAGACGCACCTTTATGCCCCGGAGATCAGAAGGGTTGGGTGTTGACTACCGACCCGGAATTACTGACCGGAACCTATCCAATCCGCGACCCGCTCGCCGATCATGATCGTGGTGCAGTTGGTGTTGGCGCGGATAACATCCGGCATCACCGACGCGTCGGCAACCCGCAGGTTCTCTATCCCGTGCACGCGACAATACTGGTCGACCACCGCCATGGCATCCGCGTCCGGCCCCATCTTACAGGTGCCGGAGAGATGCTGGCCGATGCACACCTCGCGCAGCATCCAGTCGTCCAACCCTTCGTCGGACGTCAGGTCATCTGCGGTCGGTGAAATCAACCCGTCGTAGATGTTGCGGAACTGCTCGTGGTCCAGGAGGCGCACGACGATTCGCACCGCTTCCCGCATGCGCTCCCGGTCCCAGTCTGCCTCCAGGTAGCGGCAATCAATGTGTGGTTGCACGTCGGGATCGGTGGACTGCAACGTGAGTTCACCAGCGCTCTCCGCCAACTCCATCATGCACGTGAGTCGGATGCCTTCGTTGTCGAAAGGATCGCCGCCCAGCGGCGTCGAAAACGACGACGGGAAGATCTGCATGTCGTTGCGCGCATCCGAACCGCTGGCGGTGTACCGCAGCACCGTCTGGATGCGCGGCGCGTCGGGATCCAGCGGGAAATCGTCCTTGACCTTGACCCGAACTGGCACCAGCGGGTGGTCTCGCAGATTCTTGCCCACACCCGGCAGGTCCTTCACCACTGGAATGCCCAGGCTCCCAAGCTCCTCAGCCGGCCCTACACCCGACAGCAGCAGCAGTTGCGGCGATGCTATCGCACCCGCGCACAGGACAATCTGGTCGGCCTCAACCTGGAAAACATCTCCGCCGCTCTCTACCTCTGCGCCCACGGCCTTGACCCCATCGAACAGGATGCGCCGCACCCGCACATTGGCGCGGATGGTCAGGTTGAGCCGGTGCCGGTTGGGGTTCACGTAGGTGAGCGCGGTGCTCATCCGCACTCCGTTGGGATTATTCATCGGAAACGGCCCGACACCTGTGGAATCGGGATGGTTGTGGTCATAGACCTCGGCGTATCCAACATCGGTGCAGGCCTGAACGAACGCCTCCTGCAAGGGCAGCCAGTTCTCCCTGCGGTGCCGGCGCACCGGTATCGGCCCGTCGAACCCGTGGAAGTCGTCGTTGATGTCGGTGTCCGTCTCCTGCTTGCGGAAGAACGGCAGGACGTTGATGTAACTCCACTCGTCGTTGCCCCACGATGCCCACCTGTCGTAGTCCTCGGGCACCCCTCGCAGGAATACCTGCCCATTGATTGCGCTGGTGCCCCCGACGACACGGCCCCGCGGAACGTTGACGGGTTCAGTCTGGCGTGGTGTCCCGGTCCCAACGAACGACCAGTTGTGCGGCGCTCCCATCTCCGATGCCCGGGGTGCGTAGCCAAATTTCAGGTCATCGGGCGTCTGCTCCAGATCGGGGTAGTCCGGCCCCGCCTCCAGCAGCAGCACCGACCTGTTGGGATCCTCGGACAGCCGCGTGGCCATGGTCCCGCCGGCGGAACCGGCGCCGATCACGATAACGTCGTATTTCATGCGGTTTGCTCCTGGAATAGCGCGGGATGACAAGCACGGATCAGTGAGATACCGGCCTCTACAATCCACTCAAAAATTCGTCGGTGGTCATCACCGTGCCCTGTCGAGGATATACCTTCTCGGTCAGCACTCGGTGGACTTCAGGGTCACCGTCCGAACAGGCGTCGGACACCACGATGAACGAGTAGTTTATGTCAACGGCCCAGCGCACCGACGACAGAACGCATCCGCTCGTTGCCACACCCATGATCACCAGGTTATCGCGCCCCATCTCGCGCAGCGTCACGTCCAGCGCCGTGGTCGAAAACGGTCCCGGCCTCACCTTCGTGATCACCAACTCGCCCTCCGCCGGCGCCACGCCCTCGTGCAGCTCCACATCGGGCGCATACTCCGCGAACGGTCCACCCCGATGCACCACGTAAATCACGGGAATACCGGCTGCCCTTGCGCCGGCCAACGCCCGAGCGGCGTTCGACACCACCGCATCCGGCTCGGATGCCACGTTGCTGATGATCCGCTGCTGGAAGTCCATGATCAACACGGCGGTGCGGCCCGCGTCGATCTTGCTAACCTGTTGAGTCATGGAATACCTCCTGTACTGTGCGCGGCTCGTCGAAGTTGAGCGGTATTATAACGTCCAAAAAATGGGGGCGAATCATCATTCGCCCCCGTTAAAAGTGCACTCGGTGGTCTGACGTTACAAATTCAGCGGGTGCTCCTCGTAGTCCTTGACCTTGTCGTACACCTGGATGCGGTGTCGGTTGGCTTCCAGCACGAAGATGCGATCATGTGCGTCGACCCGCACGGACACCGGTCGCCGGAAACGCCATTCCGGCTCCAGGTCCACCCTGCGCCGCGCCTTCACGATGTCAGGGTTGGCGTCGATGTAGGTCTGCGTCCAAGGCGAGGGTTGCTGAGCGTCGCCCACCAGCGACGTGATGAACCGTCCGTCCGGCGCGTACACCTGTAGCCTGTGGTTGCCCCAGTCCGTGACGTACACGTCGCCCTCGGAGTCCACCGCAACGCCTGTCGGCCCGTGCAAATCACCCACGCCGGAGCGCGGTGCCGCCTCAAACTTCAGCAGGAAGTTGCCGTCGGAGTCGAATTTCTGCACCCTGTTGTTCTTCCAGTCCGCCACGTACACGTTGCCGGCGTCATCGAGACACAGGCCCCACGGCAGATTGAACTCGCCGTCGCCATCACCGTGCTTGCCGAAGCTGCTCAGGTGCTTGCCCTTGTGCGTGAACCTCTGAACGCGATGGTTCTGGCTGTCCACCACCAGCATGTTGCCTTCAGCGTCGAAAGCAATGCCGCAGGGGCCGTTGAGCTCACCCTTGCCATCGCCGGCATCACCCCAACTGCGGATGAACGTCCCCTCAGGGTCAAACGCCGACACCCGGTTCAGGAAGTCGTCGGATGCGTATACGTTGCCTTCGTCGTCCAGGGTGATGGCGCGCGGCCAGATGAATTGCCCATCGCCGCGTCCGAACGCGCCGAACTGCCCCAGGAACTGGTGGTCCAGCGTCACCCTGCTGATGCGCTGGCCCAACTCCTCCGCGCCTCGGCTGATCACGTACACCATGTTGTTGTCGGCCAGCGCGAAATCCTGCGGCGACCAAAAACCCTGGCCCGACATCCCGTACATGCCGATGCAATAGTTGTAGTCAAACACTCGGCCGGCGGCCACTGTGGTAAGCATGGTAGACCTCCTTATCCCAACCCTCAGCGTTCTACACGAACTCCAGCTTCTCGAAGTTGCCGCCGACGATCGGAACGGCGTCCAGACCCAGCCAGTTTTCGATGACCGTGGAATACAGCCCGCGGAAGTCGTAGTTGGGCTCAAGGTCGCCCTGCGTCAGATCCTCCGGCCGCAGGGACGGGTATGTGCTGTACATCCCACCCTTGACTTGGTTCCCGATGACGAACGCCGCGCCGGCGGCTCCGTGGTCAGTGCCGGTCCCGTTGTCCTTGACGCGCCGCCCGAACTCGGTGAACAGCACCATGATCAGGTTGTCGCCCGCTTCGTGCTCGGCCAGGTCGTCGAAGAAGTCGGTGATGGCGCGGGACATGTCGATCCACAGCTTCGTGTGCATCGGCGGCTGGTTGAAGTGCGAGTCGAAGCTGCCGTGCTGCGTATAGAACATCTGCGTGCCTAAATCGGCCAGGTACACCTGCGCAATGTCCCGCAGATACTTGGAGATGGGCGTGTCGGCATACTCCACGGTCGACGTGTACTGCTCCGGCGCGCTCCTGACTATGTCCGCGCCCTTGAGCGCATCCCGTCCGGTCTGACCCAGGTAGTCCATCGTCGGCCCGGTGCCCACGGTGGGAGAATACATCCGCGCGAAGCGGTCCAGGATCTTGTTGTGCTCTTCCTCTGCGGACACTCCCGGCACGCTCGACAGCACGCCGTAGGTCTCGAGGCTCGACACCGATGTCACCGGAACCCCCCGCAGCGCCAGCGCCCGCGGCAGCCCTTGTCCGAAGTTCATGCCCTTCAATACGTTCTCGCCCCGGGGATCCAGGTCTCGGATCACGCGACCGGCCCAGCCTTCAGTTCCCACGATATCCGGCTCGCAGGTGTGCCAGATGTCCATGGAGCGGAAGTGCGAACGCGGCGAGTTCTCGTAACCGATGCCGTGGATGATGGCCATCTTGCCGTCGTCCCACAGCTTCTTGAGCGGTGCCATGTTGGGGTTGAACCCCACCTGGTCATCAATCTGCAACACCTGGTCGGCCGGAATGCCAACCTTGGGCCGAGCGTCGTGATAGTGCTCGTTGGTGTACGGGATGATAGTATTCAGGTAGTCGTTTGCCCCCGTCATCTGGAGCACCACCACCACCGGGTCTTTCTTCGTAGTCGCCATTCTGTTCCTCCCTCCTGCTACTCGTCACTCCTGCGAAAGCAGGATTCCAGTATTTGGTGTAGGGGCAACTCCGACTGAGGTGGATTCGCCCCTGCACCGCGGGGTTATGCAAATTGGAAATCGCGCGAAGCGGCGATCAGCGCCAGCATCACTCCGACTCGCTTTTCAGACTCTGCGGCATCCGCCTCGGTGTCCCAACGCAGTTCGCCGCCGTCCCGCGCCTCGTCAAGCAGTTCGGCCCGGGTAATGTCCCCAACCTCCAGCGGGCCCACCATCTCAAGGCAGGCATCCACCATGTCGTCGGGACTCAGCGACCCCTGGCTGCGCAGGTTCGCCACGATGGACTTGACGCCCGGCAGCGAAACGTCGCCCAGCAGGCCCGCGGCGAAGTTCACGCGTCGCACCAGTGCGCCGCCGTCTATCCACTCTCCACCGGTGTGCCAACTCTCCACGCTGGGCGGATTCAACAGTTCTTGCCCCTGGTAGGCGCACTCGAATGCCAGCGAGTTGAAGCCCGGGCGCGGGCCATTGAAATTCCCTGCCAACTTGGCCGTGCTCACCACCAGTTCGGCGGGACTCTTGACCCGGCTGAACTGTGCTTCCTTGAAGAAGTCGGAGTTGAACAGTACCCGCAGCATCGCCGTGATATTGCCGTCCGACTCGTCATACGCCGCCACCAATTGGTCGATGGCGTCCGGATCGTTGGGCGGTGTGATGTTCCAACTGGGCACCTGCGGCTCGTCGGCCACAAAGAAGTTGTACATGTGCCGCGCCAGGAACCGCGCCGTGGCCGGTTGGTTCACCACAATGTCAATGATGTCCTGGCCGTCGAAATTTCCAGTATGCCCGAGGAAGGTCTTTTCGCCGTCGTCGTGGTCCTCCGGCCGGTACTCGAAGCTCCAGTAGAAGCGACCCAGTGGATTCCGCGGAATCTTCGGCCCGATGGTCCAGCCGGTGAACGCTCGCGACGCTTCCTTGATGTCATCCTCGGAGTAGTTGCCCACTCCCATGGAGAATAGTTCCAGCAGTTCGCGGCCCCAGTTCTCGTTGATGGCGCCCATGTGGTTGCCGTTGTTGTCCAGCCAGAAAATCATGGCCGGATTCTGTGCCAACTCCACCAGGATCTCCCGGAAATTACCCAGGCCGGCCCTGCGGAACATGGCTATCTGCTGCGTCAACTCCGGCGGATTGTCCACCTTGGAGTTGCCCGTGGCGAAAAGTTGGTGCCAGAACAGCGCCATCTTCTCTTCCAGCGGCCGCTCGGTGTTGATCATCCGATACACCCATTCGGCCTGGTTCAGCGGTGGCCCCAACGCTCCCTCGTAGCCGGGCATGTAACGGTAGAGAATATCGTCGTCCACCGGCTCAAACCGCTCCGGATTCAGCAGGTCCTCCACCGTGGCTTCGTACCCCCTGCTGATCCTGTCATTCAGCTCATCGTGGCTGGCGCCGAACCCGGCCCGCCGCATCAGATGGCCCATCAGTGCGATGTCCTCTCGATTAGCCATCAATTCACCCCCTCTTTATGGACTGGTCATCATGCCGCTGAGTTCTACACACATTTCGTCAACTGTAGCCATAATGCTACGGAATGGGTAGTCCACTGTCAAGAAAATCAGTCGCGACCGCTTCAAGCCTCTACGCGTCGTTTCCAGTAGTAATAAACGAAACAGTCGGTGGGATTTTGAGGCACGAAAAGGGGCATCGTGGACACCAACTCCCAACCCAGCGCCCCCCGTTCGTTCATGAACTCCTCATCCACGGCGTCCACATTCATGCCATTGCCCACGAACCCGCCGGACCGGATGGGCATTTTGTCGACTTGGTATTCCCATTTCATGCGTTCAATTCCTTCGGTGCCGCCGACACTGCAGGGCCGGTCTGAGACCCGCCCCACTCTGCCGATCAAGCTCGTTGTCAGCTAACGACCCGCTTTGACCCAGTCGGCGCACCGTTCTCCAATCATGATGGTGGTGCAGTTGGTGTTGGCCCGAATCACGTTCGGCATCACCGATGCGTCAGCCACCTTGATGTTCTCCAACCCGTGGATGTTCAGGTGCGGATCAACCACTGCCATGGGATCGCTGGCCGGCCCCATCTTGCACGTGCCCGAGGCATGAGTCGTGTTGAACACCGTCCGGCGCATCCAGCCATCCAGCGCGTCATCGGACGCCAGGTCCTCCGGCGAAGGTTGCTGGATCTCCTCCACGATGGGTCCGAAGGCGTTGTGCTCCAGCAGGTTCACGCTGATGCGCACCGCCTCCCGCAAACGTTCCCGGTCCCGTTCCGGCTCAAGATAGCGATAATTCAGCGACGGCTGCACATGCGGGTCGTTGGCTGACAGCCGCACCTCACCGGCGCCGTCGGCCAACTCCAGGATGCACTGCACGCGCACGCCGCCTGGCTCAAATGGGTCGGCGCCCCCAATGGGTGTCGAGAAAGACGACGCCATGATCTGCATATCGTTGCGGTCCGGCGACCCCGTGGCTGTGTAGCGCAGCGCTGTCTGCGTACGCGGAGCAAGCGGGTCCTGCTCGTGGTCGTCCCGCGCCTTGCAGATGACGGCGACAATCGGGTGATCGCGCAGGTTCTGCCCCACGCCGGGCAACTCGTGAACCACTGGAATCCCCATCTCCCTCAGGTGATCCGCCGGCCCGACGCCGGAGAGCATCAAAATTTGCGGCGATGCCATCGAACCCGCGCTGAGCACGATCTGGCCCGCTTCAACCTGGAACACCTCTCCACCGCTCTCCACCTCCACGCCAACCGCGGTCTTGCCTTCGAACAGGATGCGGCGCACCACCACGTTCGGCCGCACCGTCAGGTTGAGCCGGTGCCGCACCTCCCGCAGGAACGTCAACGCCGTGCTCATCCGTACGCCCTCCGGATTGTTCATCGGGACCGGCCCGACGCCACCGGAATCGGGATGGTTCATGTCCTCGTCGGCCGGATATCCCGCCTCCAGGCACGACTGCACGAACGCCTGCTGAAAGGGCAGCCACGTCTCCCGCGCGAAGCGGCGCACCGGTATCGGCCCCTCCGACCCGTGAAAGTCGTCGCTGATGTCCATGTCTGTTTCCATCTTCCGGAAATAGGGCAGCACATCCACGAATCCCCAGCCGTCGTTGCCCTCGGCGGCCCAACTGTCGTAGTCCTCGGGGACCCCGCGCAGCAGCACCTGTCCATTGATCGCGCTGGTGCCTCCCACCACTTTCCCTCGCGGCGCCGGCAGCATGTCCGTCTGCTCGGCGGAACCCTGCGCCCACCACGTCCAGTTGTGGGGCGCCCCCTGCGCCGAAGCGTCAGGCTTGTATCCGTATTTCAGGTCGTCGGGATAGTGCTCGTACTCGGGATAGTCGGGACCCGCCTCCAGCAGCAGCACCGAGCGGCTCGCATCCTCTGCCAGCCGGGAAGCCACCACGCACCCGCCGGAACCCGCTCCGATAACAACAACGTCGTACCTCATCTCGTCACCTGTAGTCCCCGTTGGTCGTTCGTCAACTCCAAACTCGGGCAAGCATAAAGCAAGGGTGTGGTATTGAAAAGACTGCATCATCCGTGGGCATTGTCGCCGCTGTACTCTCGGATGACGCCGCCCCTGCCAGGCCCTATAATCCTGCTTACCATGCGCTGCGCCACGCTAGGGAGGACGCTATGAATTTCGGCATGTTCACCGACTTCCACATCGGAGACAACAAGACCCAGGCAGAAGCTTTCGACGAGTCGTTCTCCCAGATCGACGACGCCGAGGCCATGGGATTCGATACCGTCTGGTTGGCCGAGCACCATTTCAGCCCAGAACGGGCTGTCCTCGCGTCGCCCATGGTGATCGCCAGCGCCATCGCGGCGCGCACCAAACGCATTCGCACCGGCCTCGCGGTGCAGGTCCTCCCGCTCACCAATCCCCTGCGCGTCGCTGAGGAAGCCGCCACCGTTGACCACATCAGCAAGGGCCGGTTCGAGTTCGGCATCGGCCGCAGCGGTCTCACCAAGTATTACCAGGGTTACAACGTCCCCTATTCCGAGAGCCGCGCCCGTTTCCTCGAAGCCCTCGAAATCATCATGAAGGCCTGGAACAACGACGAGTTCTCTTACGACGGCGAGTTCCACAGCTACAACGATGTCACGGTGGTTCCCAAGCCCTTCCAGCAGCCGTACCCGCCGGTTCGCGTTGCCGTGGCCGGCGAGGACACGTTCCCTCTCGTCGGAAAACTCGGCCACCCCATTTTCGTCAGCGCCAACACGGCCAAGGCCCAGTTGCAGGAGCGCATCGCCTCCTACGTCGCGGCCCGCACCGAGACCGGACACACCTCAACTCCCGACATCGCCATCCGCATCCCCGTCTACGCCGCCGAAACCACCGCTCAGGCCCACGAGGAGCCCCAGGCCAGCGCCATGTCAGCCATCCAGTACGCCGCCAGCGAATTGGTGAAAACCGCCGCCAGCGAGGAGACCGCCGAACGAATCCGCCGCACCGCCAACACGCCATACGAAGACGTTCTCCGCCAACGCGTGGCATTCGGCACGCCCGCGGAGATCATCGAACGGTTCCAGGGATATCAGGAAGACTTTGGCGTGACCGGCGTCGTGATGGAAGTCAACTACGGCGGTCGCATCCCCTACGACCGGGTCAAGAATTCGCTCCGTCTCATCAGCGAACAGGTCATGCCCCACTTCAAATGAGGTTGGGTCCACCCTCTTATAGCCGAGAACACCGGAGGACCGAAGTGGAGGCTTGTCGCGCTATGAGTTTGCCCAGGCTTGCCGGATGCGCGGTGGTGATTGCAATGGCGGTTGCCGCTTGTACTACGTTGCCTCCGGTTACCGTGAGCGATGCAGAATTCGGCGACGCGTGGCCGTTTCATGCTGAGACCGCAACACTGTACTGCGAAGGGCCCGAAGCCATTTGGGCGGAGATCGCTGGCCAATACTACGCGTTGAACCCCATCGCTCCCGTTTGGGTGGCAGAGCGCCATCCCGACATCACTTTGCGCAATCTTGAGACGGTTTGGCGCGACGACCCGAATAATCCCGGGACTAAATCAGATCTGGGGCCGGTTATGGACCGAGCGCTGGCGATCTGCCATGGTTGACGCGGATGGGCGTGGGTCCTGCCACCGAGGGCATTAGAAACTTGTAGGGGCGACGTACGCGTCGCCCCTACAGTTATCCGGATGGCGCCTGAAGCCTAGTGAGCGGCCCCCGTCAACGCCGCCTGCGCGGCCAGTTCCTCGTCCCACGGGCCAGATAGGCGACCCTTATCGGTCCCGCCGATCATGTAGCCGCTCTCGTCGTGCCCCCACTGCTCGCGAGGCATTTCGTAGGACAGTTCGATGCCGTTGCCGTCGGGGTCGCGGATGTAGATGCCGATGGCATGGCCGTGATCCGACACCCGGTCGATGGTTATCCCCTTGTCCTTGACCCGATGGTACAACTCAGCCAGGTCGTCTAGGGTTTCCATGTACCAGGCCATGTGGTTGAGCCCCACCTGACCGCCTTGCGGCCCCGACGCGTCCTCACCCACCTGCGTCAACGCGATCTCGTGGGAGTTCCCCAGGTCCGCGGACATGAAGGCGGCGCGCCCGGGAAAGAACCCGTACGTGTGCAGGCCCAGCAGGTCCTCATACCATTCTCGCGAGCGTTCCGCATTGCGCACGAAAATGTTGACGTGGCCCAGATTTCTCGGAGTGTATCCCATGGTTCCCTCCTTATTCCGCAACGAATCGTGATTTTCAATATTGTTACACGGATGCTTGGCAGGGGGCAAGACTCGGTGTGCTCGCGTCGTCTACCCTATCTCGTCGCTCATGCTGTAGATCTGACCCGGGCGCCCACCGGCCGGCAGACCCAACGGCAGGTGCACGTTCAACAGGTACGGCCGCTTTTCGTCCTCAACTATGCGTAGGCCCCGCTCAATGGCTTCACCGATCGTTGCCTCATCCGTGGCGTCCGCGGCTTCCACGCCGAACCCTTCGGCCAATTTCACCGGATCGATGTTGTCCAGCACTACGCCCCGGTACTCGCCGGTATCCTTCATCTGCGCGCCGGCGTTCGCCCACGAGTTGGCTACGATGCCATACGCCCCGTTGTTGGAAATCACGTACATCACCGGCACGTTGTGGCTCGCCGCCGTCCATAGCGCGTGGTCGGAATAATACAGCGATCCATCACCGACCAGGCCCACCACCGGCTTGTCCGGAGCGCCCAGCTTCGCGCCGATCGCCGCTCCGACTCCATAACCCTCGGACCCTCCGGCCGGCCGGATGTACTGGTTGTTTCCGGCATCACCCGTGTTGTCCAGGATGTCCTGCGCCACGGCAAACTGCTCGATGGTAACCAGGCCGCCGCCCCGCCTCTCCAGCGCGGCGTCCAGGGCATCACCCAGCGCCACCGCGCGCACTCTACCCTCCTGCGCCGAGACGTTTTGAGCGTTGGACCGGGTCCGCGCTCTCAGCGACGCCACTTCCTCGCGAGCCGCGCCGCGCCGGTCGGACATATCGTCGCCATCGGTGGCGTCCAGCAGGCTTTGCGCAGCGCGCTTCTCGTCGGCCAACACCGCCAGGCCCAGGCCGGGAATATTCTCCAAATTCTCCGCGTCCGCGCCGATCGCAATGGTGCGCTCGGCGTTGAAGAACGCGGTGTAATCGCTGGCGTTGCCCGCGCCGTTGTGCGTAACCCCGATGCACAGAATCAGGTCCGGATCGATGTCCGCCGCCTGTTCCAGCCGGCGCCCGCCGGCATGCAGTGGATGCTTGATCGGCACCGCGCGGGGATCACCCACCACGGGGACACCGAACCGCTCGGCCAATGCCGTCACCTCACCGATTGCTCCGCTCTTCCACACGCCGTCGCCCACGTACATCATCGGGCGCTTGGCATCCCGCAGCGCGCTGGCCACCGCTTCCACGTCTGAGTTCGACGGATATCCGGCGCGAAATTCCGGAATGCCGCCATCAATAATGTTGGCCGTGTGTTCCTGATGCCCAAGCAGCCGGTCGTACACGGCAAGATGCACCGGTCCCACCGGCGGTGTCATGGCCACCCGCAGGGCGCGCTCCACCGCGGCCGGCAGACCCTCCGGTTCGATCACCGTCCAGTTGGCCTTCATCATCGGCGCTGCGATGGCCGTCGGCCCCGCGTTGTGACTGACGTCCAGGCTTATCTTGCCCGCGAAACTGCCGGTGTCGCCGGCGAACGTGATCACCACCACGGGCAGGCTCCCGGTCCAGATGTTGATCAACTGCCCCATCGCCTGCGCCAATCCGGCGCCCAGGTGGACTACCATCACCCCGGGCGTAAGGCTGCCCTGCGTGTACCCGCCCGCCATCGCGGTAACGGCGCCCTCGTGGAGGCCCAATATGCCGTGGATGTCGGAACGCGCGTGCAGCGAATCGAAGAACAACGCCTCGCGAGAACCGGAGTTGTTGAACACATACTTGACGCCGGACGCCACAAGCTGTTCGACCATCAATTGGGATGCGGTGGCGGTCATCTGCCTGGTCTGCATGGAAATTCTCCTTGTGCTGAGAAAGTAGCCGAGTGGAGGCATAGTAAGCCGCCTCCCCGTTCATGTCCACCAACGCACGCAACCGGAGTCCGATTGAATGCCTGAACGCCGTGCCTCACCTATCGTAGAAGACGTCAGGCGCGGCCAATAGCCACACCATCCTGCCCCCGGTCACCGGCGTAGGGGCAGGTTTGAAACCTGCCCCCAACAACGCCCGATGATTGAGAATCAACGAGGGTCACTGCTCCGATGCCAGACCCTCCCGCAGCGCGTCTGCCGCCACCGGCCCCAGTCGAGTTGCCAGGATGGCCGCTCCCTCCTCCGCGATCCGCCAGTCCCTCTCTTGGATCTGCGCCACGGTCTGACCGGCCAGCCACCGTCCGTAGTCCGCCACGAACCTGCCCAGCGCATCGTCATCGCCGCCGCCGGTCATCTGTCTGAACAATCGGAACATCGGATCCGTTCGCGCCGCGTTCCAGGCGTCCTCAAAGGTCAGCCCCTCCGGATGGTTGTCGAAAAGCAGCGAAACGCCGAAATCGATCAGGCGAATCTCCCCATCTGCACGCACGATGATGTGCGAGCGTCCCTCCGGATCGGATATGGTGGCGTCGTTATAGCAGACGCCGGCTGAGTGCAACCGCGACAGAGCGGATGCCAGCGCCGTGCCGATGGCGCGCATCGTGTCCGCCGTGGCCTCATCAGGTGGCAGGTCTATGAGGAACCGCCCATCCACGAATTCCTCGCTGATGAATCCGTCGATTGTCGGATGCTGCGCAGGCCCAACACCCAGCGACCCGGCTATCTCAGCGATCTTGGCTTCCCGACTGCTCTGGCAAGGCTTGATGACAACGGTGGAACCCTCATGGGCAATGATCGCGACTCGACCGCGGCTCCGTCCGTCATACCTGACCGACGCCGCGTCCGATTCAGGCCCATACACCATCTCGTACGTCGCCGGAAACAGGCCGTACACCGAGAATTGTTCAATGCGGTCGTCACCCAGCAGCAGTTCCCAAAGGTCCGGTTCAACCCGCGCCAGGGGCCAGAGGGGCCACAACCGTTCGGGGCATTGGGCGGCGAACACCGCCGCATCTCGCTCTCGGATTAGTTCGGGCGTCACCGATGGCAGACCAGCCATCACTTCCCCGATGGCGGACAGTTGAGCATCTGAGTACCGGATGTTGCGACCTGCCTTGCGTCAACCGATGTCGGTCAATGTGAACACGCTAGGGTCGGCAGAGTCAGGTACCAGCGCCCGCACCCGCACCACCGCGCCGGGATTGATCGGCCCGTACACATGCGGATAAATCTCGCCGGACCGTGCCGCCTCTCGTATCACCGGCGAGTCCTCCGGCAGTAGCTCCGTATCAACGTCCAGAACGATCAGGTCGGTGCGCCCGGCAAAAAGCCGTGCCGCCACCCGCAGCATCTGCTCCTCATCCGCGCTGGCGTGAATGAATCCCTCTTCCGCCAGCGACGGCGCCTGATATTCTCCGGCAGCCACCCCCGCCTCCCAATCAGCCCCAAACGCCAGGTGATAGATGATGTCAGCCATCGTCTAGGTGCAAGCCGCCCGCACCGCCCGCGAAATCGTAGCCAACCGCGGGTTGTTGGTCGCGCTGGCCCGGAACCCGTTGGTAATGTAGGCCACCGCGAGACCCATCGACGGGTCCGACCAGCCAACCGACGTGCCCGCTCCCCCGTGCCCGAACGTCCCTGCGCCTTGGTTCGCGCTGACCCCCATCCGGTTGTCGTCCAGCACCAGTCCCAGCGAGCGACGCATCCGCGTGCCCAGCGAGAAGTCGTTGGCCTCCAGTTGCAACCGCGTGCCCTCCGCAACCGTCTCCGGTTTCATGATCCGCACGCCGTCCAACTCGCCACCGTTCCCCATCATCGCGTAAAAGCGCGCCAGGCCTCGGGCCGCGAAGATGCCCCCGCCGGCGGGATGCACGGCTTGGTGCACTTCAGGACGATTGTAGGGGCGTATCATCCCGGGACGGTCGCAGTCCTCCATCGCGTGGATGCGCGAGACCCTGTGCTCCAGTTCCGGCGGCAATCCCACGTAACCGTCGTTGATGCCCAGCGGGTCCAGGATCTCTTCGCGCAGGAACACGCCGATGTGTCGACCGTCAATCCGCTGCACCAACTCGCCGATCACCCACCCGAAATTCCGCGGATGGTAAGCCATGATCTGCCCGGCCGGGTAGTCGGGAATAACGTCCTCCATGCACTTGACCACGTAGTCCCAGTCCTGCCAGCGGTCCCACGATAGCTCTGGGGGAGTTTCCGGGAACCCGCCCCGATGCGTAAGAATATGCCGTATCGTCACGCCGCCCTTGTTGTGCTTGGCAAACCCGGGCCAGTAGCTCGCCACCGCGTCGTCCCAGTCCAGTTGCCCCCGTTCCCACAGGATGTGCAGACACGCGGCTGCCAACGGCTTCGTGGACGAGTACAGGATGAACATCGTGTCGCCATCCACCGGTGTGCCGGCGGCATCGTCGGCCAACCCGTCCCAGATGTCCACCGCCAGTTTGCCGTGGCGGTACACCGCCAACCCGGCGCCCGGATGCAGCCCTTGTTCAATTTGCTGGTGGAAAAGTTTTTCGAGCTCCTGAACGGCGGCGGGGTTAATCCCGACTTGCTCTTGAACGGTGGCGGTGGTCATCAATAATCCTCTTCAGTTGGCGAATGTGGTTTCCAGATTGGCCGACAGGTCAAAAAAATGCTGCAGGCTCTGGTTGTACCTGAAAAACAGGTCGGCCCGCAGTTGGTCGCCCGTGGCGTTGTTGGAAATCTCGTTGATCATGTCCAGGCTCACCAGGGTCTGGCCGGCCTCGGCTCCCCCATTGGCTTTGATATTCTCCAGCATCGTTCGCCAGGCATCGGGCTCCATCTCTATGAAAAAGTCCACGTTGATCAGATCGTACTCGTTCCCGGTCCGTACCGACTTGCACTCGAACGCCTCGAACGTGACCACGTAGACCTCGTCGGCGATTTTCACCCCCATGTCGGCATCTACAGTGCCGAATTGACGGTAGCCTGCGTCCTCGTTGACCAGGTTTTTCAGGGCCTCAAACCAGGCCAGCGAGGGAAATGCGACAGCATCATCAGCCATTCAGTTCATGCCTCCTCGGACAATCGACCGGCGTCGGGCCGGTCCTATTCGTTGAAATAAGGGTCTCCGGTTTTCTCGCCGGCCGAAAACGGCGCCATTTGCCGGAGATAGTGATCGGGATCCGACCCGGGCGACGCTTTGCCCATCGCGTCGTCCACCATCTTGTAATACCGCGGATCCAAATTTCGGTATTCGTCTGCCTCGGTGCGCCCCTGGGAAAACGACGACATGATCCGTTCCATGCCGCCATCCCCACAGTGCGAACATTCCACGCCTGTAGCCGCTGACGCCATCTTGAAAAACAGACTGCTGACCCGGTGGCAAGCCTGGCAGCGGTATTCGTAAATGGGCATGGTCGCTACACCCTACACGTGCTTGTGAATCGGCACCGTTGCCTCGCTAATCGGGGAAACGCAACACCGCAGTGGATGGTATCCGAACACCCCGACGGTGTCAAAACGGTCAACTTGCCGGCATGCCTTCATCAAACGCGGCGGAGTGCCGCTTGATGTCTATCACCGGCGACCCGTCCTGCGCGTCAAGTTCAGTCACTCCCAGGATGCCCTCGCCCGTGCTCTCATCCACGCCTACCGACTCAATTCGGGCGACCGTAGCCGCGATAAAATTGGGCCGATACTGGCTGCGCGTCGCAAACACCCCACGAATGGGATTGGCCGGGTTGTGCCCCGGGTGCAATTGCAGTTCGTATCCCGTGGCGACCGCGCGATGCAGCACGAACAGCGTCAGTATGCGATCACCCGGTTCCAGCCCCATCAGGCCGTCCGCAAACTCTGGATACACCACGATTGTCGACGGTTCGCTGCGCATGTCCTCCGACGGCGCGTAACTGTCGAACCCGCTACGCACGTACCCGATGGGCACAACATCGACGGATTTCCGCGCCCAGTCCCCCATGCCGGGTTAGTCGGCCGCCGCCGCTGACACGCCCGCCGTGGACAGCGACGCCAGCCAGTTGAGCACGGCCGTGCCCGCCTCCGGCATCATGTTGGTCAGCGAATGGTTGCCGCCCTCCAACACCAGATACTCCGCGCTTGGGCTGTTGACCGCTGCGGTGATCATATCCTGCGGCACGTCCAGCAGCCGTGTGTGGGTTTCCAGCGATCCTGACAGCACGAACAGCGGCACCCGTATTTGTGGGGAGTGCTGAATCACGTTGTAGCGTTCCGATGGGCCGTGCTTGTCCAGGTATGCGGCTGCCGAGAACACTTCCTTGATCGGAAAGTCCACGTAGAACAGGTCCAGTGCCCGCCCCTCGGCTTCCATCCGGTCCGCTGTCTCGAGGTTGCTGCGGAATTCTTCCGCATCCTCCGACTCCATGTAGTACGAGCAGGACAGCCGCACCGGCGAAACGGGGATCACCGCCGCCACACGGGGGTCGTCCTCGACCGAAGCATAGTAAGCGACCTTCACGGCCCCCATGCTGTGCCCCAGGATCCCGATGCGCTGGTATCCGAGGCTCGACAGATAGTCGATGCCCGCCCTCAGATCCTGCCGTCCGGTATCCAAAATTTCGTACGCATTCCCCTCGGCCACTCCGCTTTGCCGGTCCACCCACACCGTGTCGTGGCCGCGGGTGTTCAGCGCCAGTGCTCCGTAGCCCTGGTTCCGTAGATCGTTGGCCATGTTGGCGGTGGCCGCCGTATAGAAAGCCCGCCCGGAACCGTGGATGCACAGCACCGCGTCAATCGGTCCGGCGGGTTCGCTGCCAGGGGCCGGTTCAAAATACGCCCCGTCCAGTTCCACTCCGTCGGGGGCTTTGATGCGAATCAAGTCGACCAGCATGGGGTAATCCTCCCATTTTGAGGGTTTCCGATACCGGCATATTACCTTTGTTGCAGCAGGAATGCCACCAACGCATCCACGTCGGCATCCGAAAGCACAATGGTGTTCATCACGCTCAGCATCAGGTTGCAATCGGTATCAGGCACCGTGAAGGCGCAGGAATCAACGATCGATTCCCGCAGGTACTGCTCCGCCGTGTATCCCGCAATCCGGCTTTCCGACACCGTCCCGATGCCATCCAATTCGGGCCCCAGCACGCCGTGCGTTAACCCGTCTATCTTGTGGCAGGCCGCGCAACCGGCGACACCCGTGAACAACTCCTGGCCCTGCGCCACTGCATCGGCGCTGATGTCCACGTCCGGAGCCGCGCTTCGCGTCGATTCAACCGGGGTGGGTGCCGACGCCCCAACGGTCGGAGCCGGCGCAATCGATGTCGGCGCGTTGGAAGCGGCGCTATCGGTAACGCCGCCGCTGCATCCAACAGCGGCGGCGAAAATACCGCACAGAACGGTGAGCGCCAGGATCTGCCGGCGCATCGGGGTCCCTACTGCAGGCTCAGAAGGTATTCCACCAGGGCCTCTATGTCCTCATCAGACAGGGAGGGCAGCACCCCAGCCATCGTGGACAGCATCAGGTTGCCGTCGTAGTCCTGCGAAAGTCCGTCCGCCGTGCCGGCAGCGTAGGCGTCCGGCTCCAGTATCGATTCGAGGATGTATTCCTCCGCGGAATATCCTGGTATCCGGTTGGCCGAAGCGGAACCGATGCCATCCAAAGGCGGACCCAACACCCCCTGCGCGACACCTGAAATGGTGTGGCAGGAAGAGCACGCCGCCGCGCCCACGAACAACGCTTGGCCGGGAGACGAAGCGACTGCTGCGCCGGGTGCTGCCGGTTGCGGGCAAGCGCCCACCGGGCAGGGCGTCGGAATCACCAGCGCTTCGAAATGATGCTCCTCTTCGGCAGCATGATGGACAAACGGCTCTTGTCGGTTTTCAGAGAAAGCACGCGGCGTCGGCCGCAGTACGCCAAACAGCACCACCAGCGACAATGCTACTACCAGTCCCAAGATCAGACCGGCGACAAATATCTGCCACAACAGCGGGTGCTCGAACTTCAGGTGCATGAAGAACGCCACAACGCAGAAGAACTTGATCACCGAAAGGATCACCAGCGGCGCTATGACTACGCTCGAGCCTTGCAGGCCCTCGGGTACGATGATCAGGAATTCGACCAGCGTGATGATCCCCAGGAAAATCGCCAACCAGCCGTACTGCTTCAGGCCGCCATGCACCCCTTCCGGAACGTGCCCGAAGAAGAACCGCTTCATGCCAGCGTCCTCGTGTCCGCCGTGCTCGTCGTGCGGCAGCGCGCCTTCGTGGCCGGGGTTAGTGCTCATTGCGTGAGTGCCTCCTGGGAACCTGCAAACGTCGTTCGGTAATGGGTCTCACACCCGATCTACATGATCGTGGCGGTAATCCACTGCCAGCCTTGTACCGCCGCATGCTCCACCTCTGGGCCGGCGTCGAACCCACCAATCAGGTACAGCAACGTGAAAATCACGATCCAGACGATGTCGACGAAGTGCCAGTAGAGCCCTGCGATGTCGACGTCCAGACCCGATGGCCGCCCGGCCGGGTTCCGCATCGCGATAATCGTCAGGCACAGCAGCCAGAACAGACCCAGCGTGACGTGCGCGCCGTGGAATCCGGTCAACGTGAAGAACGTGCTGCTGAATAGGTTGGTTTCGTAGCGCAGTCCTTCAATACGGAACAGGTTGAACTCATAAACCTGGAAACCAATAAAAATCGCCCCCAGGATGATGGTCGCTATCAACCACTGGACCAGCCGTTTCTGGTTGCCGTTGCGGGCCGCGGCCACTCCCATGACCATCGCGAATGAGCTCATCAGAAGTACGAACGTGCTGATGGTGGTGATGGGGACGTCGATGATGTCCTTCGGGTAGGGTCCCACCACGCTCTGGCCCCGATACACCATGTAGGTGGCGATCAGCGAACCGAAGAACAGGCAGTCCGAACCCAGGAACACCCACATCAGGAGCTTCCGGTGATTTATGCCGGTGGTGGTTTCCTCCTCGTGCTCGGGAGGATGCGCCGACGGCTCGTGGGCCGGCGGGGCATGAGTCGTATCTACGTGGGCCAACGGGCGCCTCCTGATTGCGACTGTTTACGGGTTAGCCGGAGACAATTCAACGGGCGCGGCTTAGTGGTGCTCGCCGCTTTCGTGGTGTTCCTCTGCGGCAGGCTCGTTGGACCATCCAATCACGCCGATGACCGTAATGATTCCGCCGATAAAGCACACCGGGAACCTGATGTAGTCCCAGCCAACGTCGATGAGGAATCCCCCTGCCAGCCAGGCCACCCCGAAAGCGGTAACCAGCGGCCAGTATGACGGGCTCGGCAGGTGGATCGTCGAGGAATCTACGTGCGCTTCGCCTTCCACGGTCTCCCCGCGGGCGGCCGCCTCCCGCTTCGTGATCCAGTAAGCATCCTGGCCCTTGACCACCGGAATCTCTGCGAAGTTGTACACCGGCGGCGGCGATGAGATGCTCCACTCCAGCGTCGGTGCGTCCCACGGATCGTGACCGGCGGGTTCGCCCTTCTTGAGGCTGCGGAAGAAGTTGTGGATGAACACCAGCAGGCTGATCACTATGATGAAGTAACCGATCGTGGCCAGCAGGTTCATGCCTTCCCAGCCGAACCCCTCGGCGTAGGTGTAAATCCGTCGTGGCATACCGTTCAGGCCGGCGTAGTGCATCGGGAAGAACGTCAGGTTCATTCCCACGAACATCAGCCAGAAATGCACCTTACCCAGCATTTCGTGGTACATCTTGCCCGTAATCTTGGGATACCAATAGTAGATCCCGGCGAAGATGCCGAATATCGCGCCGCCAAACAGCACGTAGTGAATGTGCGCAATGATGTAGTAGGTATCCTGCTGCTGGAAGTCCGAAGGCGACACCGCGTGCGACACTCCCGACAGTCCGCCTACAATAAACAGCGCCACGAACCCGATCGCCATCAGCATCGGCGTCCTCAGGTCGATTGAGCCCTGCCACATCGTGCCGATCCAGTTGAATATCTTCACTCCGGTGGGCACCGCGATCAACATCGTAGTGATTGTGAACACCGAGTTGGCGATTGGCCCCAGCCCCACGGTGAACATGTGGTGGCTCCACACCGCCCAGCTCATGATCGCGATGACAATTCCTGAGAACACGACCACCGGGTACCCGAATAGTGGCTTCCGGCTGAATGTCGGAATAATCTCCGAGACCACACCCATCGCCGGCAGAATCAGGATGTACACCTCAGGGTGTCCAAACAGCCAGAACAAGTGCTGCCAGAGGATGGGGTCCCCACCGGCGGAGGTATTGAAGAAGTTGGCGCCAAACTGCCGGTCCGCCGTCAACTCAATCAACGCTACCGTGATGATTGGGAACGCCAGCACCAGCAGGATGCTCGTCACCAGCGTCATCCAGACGAACACCGGCATCCGCATCAGGGACATCCCCGGCGCGCGCATGTTGATGATCGTAACGATGAAGTTGAAACCGGCCGCCAGCGAGGCAATACCCAGGACCTGCAGGCTCAGCGCCCAGAAGTCCAGGCCCTTGCTCAGGCTGTAAGGCGCCGAGGTCAGGTTCGCGTAAGAGAACCAACCCGCATCCGGTACTTGCCCGATCAGGAATCCGGCGTGCATCAGCAGTGCGCCGAACAGGAACGTCCAGTAGGAGAATGCATTAAGTCGTGGGAACGCCACGTCCCGCGCCCCGATCATCAGCGGTATCAGGAAGTTGAAGAACGTCGCTCCGAACGGCATGATCGCCATGAACACCATGGTCGTGCCATGCATCGTGAACATCGCGTTGAACCAGTCTGGCGACACCAGCGATGCGTCCGACGTGGCCAACTGCAGACGCATGATGCCCGCCTCTATTCCTCCAATCAGGAAGAATATAAACGCGGAAAAACCGTACAACGCACCGATGCGCTTGTGGTCAACCGTAGTCAGCCAGCTCCACAAGCCGGTGTAGGTACTGGGGCGGGGTATCACGCCGGTGATGGTTACCATTGTCTCAGTTCCTCCGCTGCAGCGCGGTCCTTACGGCCGTGGCCATGCGTTAGCGGTGTTTTTGTTCTGTCTGGTTATTCTACCCGACGACTACTTTTGCGCCATCAGGTATTCGACCAAATCGCTCAACTGGTCCTCGGTTAGGTCGGCCCTGTGGTCCAGCCGGGTCTGGTAGATCGCGGCCAATTCAGACATCCGGTTGCCGGGCTTGATATCGTCGGGGTTGCGGAGCCATTGCCGCAGGGTCTCCCGGTTGAGGTCAACCAGTCCTGCCCCAATGGTCGTACGCGCGCCCAGGTCAGTCAGATTGGGGGCCGCGAACGCCGTTGGCGGTTCCTCGCCGGCCCTTACGTCTGCCAGTCTTTCATCCCCTGACTTCTGGAGCCACTCGGTGTAGGCGATGAACGTCTTCATCCGTGCGAGCTGCACGCCGTCGCCGACCTCATTCACGATGTCAGCTGACCCCACCGTATGACAGGTGACGCACTGCCCGTCGCCCAGGAATACCAGTTGCCCCGCCGAAGCCTCGGCCGACATCGGTTCTGCCAATTCGCCACCCCAGCCGTCAACCCATGCTCTGTATTCGACATCAGGCAGGGCATGTACGCGGAATTTCATCTGGGCGTGCGCTGTCCCACAGAACTCTGCGCATTGGCCGTAGTACATTCCGACATCCTCGGCAAGGAACCACATCTGGTTGTTCCGCGTGGGCACCACGTCCTGCTTGCCGGCAAGTTTGGGAATCCAGAAGCTGTGGATCACGTCGTCGCTCTTCAGAGTCATGATGACGGGCCTGTCCACCGGAATCCGCATTTCGTTCGCGGTCGTGATCAGTTCCTGGCCTTCCAGGTCTGGATTAGCATCCTCGTAGCGGAACTCCCACCACCATTGATGACCGATCGCCTCTACGTGCAGCGGCTCCTTGCCCTCGGCGCGGGCCAGCGCCACGGCCTCTCCGGGTTCAAGCTTGAACAGGACGATCACGGACCAGATGCCCAGGCCCAGGATCAATATCGTCGGGACGATGGTCCAGGCGATCTCCAGCGGCGTGTGTCCATGAGTCTGCGGAGGCAGCGGATCGCCGGGCTTCCGGCGGTAACGGATGGCCGCGTACAGCAACGCACCCTCCACCAACACAAACACCGCCACCATGGTCCACAGCAGCACATTGAAGAGGAGCAACTGCTCCCGGGCGACCGGGCCGTGTACGCCGAACGTGGACTGGGGGGCATCAGCGTCGCAGCCTATGGCCGCCAGCGCCAGCAGAACGCCTAGCAGCGCCAGGGCCACCAATGGGCCCCGACCTGTGCGACGAGTGGGAGAATCAGAGGGGCTGCTCACCGGGATGTCACGCTTTGGCTCTGCATCAAAGGCTGTATTCGAGTTGGTCGGTGAGTCTTTCTCAGAGAAGGGCAGCAGCCCCATCGTGAACCCCCGGATACGGCGTGATCGCAGCGGACGCCGTATGTGCAAAATTTCACTAGCGGCGGTTACCATAGCATACGCACCTATGCCTGTCAATTTGACTTTACCCACTTTTTGCGATGCTAGGGATGGTGAATTATTCGCCATTCGTGGCACGGACGCGTCGCGCAATTGCCCGTCAAAGGCAACTCTCCAGCCGCCAGGATTATGCTGATTTCTGGCCCCAAATTCCGCGCTCAAAATCATGGGACACGCCGGGTCTGTAAGCGCCGCAATCCGCCGGGTAATGCCGGCGAGCGCAGCCGATCGACGCCAACCCGGCAACAGCAAAACGCCCGCCGCAGAGCTAAATGGTTATGCCGAAGCTCGTGTCGATCACGCTGTCCACCATCACCGCCACGAACAGCAATGCCAGGTAAGCCAGCGAATACAGGTAGGTCGCCTTGGCGCGACCCCGGCTATCCTCCCGCCACAACCTCCAGGCGAGCCAGATGAACGGCGCGCCCAGAACCGCCGCTGATGCCAGGTAAATCAGCCCAACCTCCGGCAGCAGCGCGAACATCAAAGTGAGTCCCGTCAACGCTATCGAATAGAGGAATATATGCAGCGTTGTCTGCCCACGCGACGACACCACCGGCAGCATGGGAACACCAGCCTGCTCGTAGTCTCCTTGAATCAGCAGCGACAACGCCCAGAAATGCGGCGGAGTCCAGAAAAATATGATCGCGAAAAGGTACACCGCCGGCAGGTCCAGGCTGCCGGTTACCGCCACCCATCCCACCATCGGCGGAACCGCTCCCGCCGCGCCGCCAATCACAATATTGCTCGGCGTCGTGCGCTTCAGCCAAATCGTGTACACGAACACGTAGAACAGGCTGGCGCACAGCGTCAAAATCGCCGCCAGCGGATTCACCAGCGTCGCCAGCAGCGCAAACGCCAGCACGTTCAGACCCACCCCGAACGCCAGGGCGTAGCGCGGCGACACCCGGTGCCCGGCCACCGGCCTCGCCCGGGTTCGCCGCATCTCCCGGTCAATATCCCGGTCCAGATGCTGGTTGATCGCGTTGGCGCCCCCTGATGCCAGGGACCCTCCTATCCAGACCCATGCCAGCATCACGAGCGACGGCAGCCCTTGCTCGGCCAGGAACATCCCACCGGCCGCCGTAACCAGCAGCAGCGAGATGATTTTCGGCTTGGTCAGCGCTAGGTAGTCTCGCGCCACCGACCCCATCGATTGCCGTTGCCGGCCAACCGCGTTGATCACCATCGTCGCCGTTTCCGGTACGTCGGCATCGGGTCGGATCTCCGGCGCGTTCTCTGCCATGTCAGTTCGCCGGCTCCGATGCGCGCGCTCCCCAGACCGTTCTGGCATTCAGGTACGCCACCATCGCCATCCCGACGGCTGCGGCCCAAACCGCCGTCGCCGCGGTCAAATGCAGGGCCCGCCAGTGGGCTTGGAAATCAAGCCAGATCGTAAGCGCGCCAATCATCACCTGCGCAATGAACGTTAATAGCGTCAGTCCTGCCAGCAATCGCAACGTATTGTCCCCACCCTTATTCGCGCCGCAACGCCATACCGCATATAGAAGGAGTATACCCAACACCAGCACGACATACCTGTGGAACATATGAATGGCGGTCAGATGGTGCATCGGGAACGCGGATCCTTGACACAATGGCCAGGTCACGCACGCGCCCGTCGCACCCATCGCGGTAACCACCGCGCCCGATATGATCACCACATAAACCCCAACCGTCGCCGCAATCGCCCAACGATGCGACCCATCGCCCCTGACTTCGCTCACCCGCGCGATCGGCGTTCTGTAGGATGCGACCATCAGGAAGAGGCACACCGCCAGCAACGCTTCTGCCGTGCCCAGATGCAGGGCCACTATCTCGCCGGGCAGGTGCGTCAGCACCGTAATTCCGCCCAGCAACCCTTGCACTATCAGCAGTGGAACCGAAATCACCCCGGGTACCCACACCCACCGGTCGTGTCGATATCGCAGCAGTGCGACGATTGCCGTCGCCAGGATCAGCGGACCCACGATGACCGACGCCACGAAGCGGTGCGTGTACTCGATGATCGCGGTGTATTCCAGCGGTGGCAGGACTTTTCCGTAGCACAGCGGCCAATCGGGACAGCCCAGGCCGGACTCAGTCACCCGTACCACTCCCCCGATGATCACCAGGATGAATACGCTGATCGCCGTTGCCGTCGACAACCCTTGCAGCCACGTAATGCGCCGCTTGGTGCGGCCGGGTTGTCCGGTTATGCCAATCGTTGCCATGAAGGTACGTAATAGCCCCCCGGAAACCTCATGTGTTCCAGGTCGCCGGGAAGAGCCGTCTTTAATGATAAAGCACGCGGGTTTGATTTGCTACAATCGCGCGTCCCTCCATCCCAATCCGGCCCCACATCAGGCCCCCTCTGAGACAATATCCGCACCGACGATCATCGGATGCCACCGTCATAGAATGCCACCGTCATAGCATGCCACCCTAATCGACAGCCACGCTCTGCGACGCCCACACCGGTTGGCCGTCGGGATCCCTCCATCCATTAACACCATGCGTTTTCGCCAACCCCACGGAAACTTCCGTAACCTGAAACTCCCCGGGGTAAAGATCGTCGGCCCAATGATCATCGGGGCCTTGGTGCTAGCGATGCTGCTTGCCTGCGACTCCGGCCAAACGGACCCGTCGGGCCACGGCGACGGATTCGCGTTATATCCCAAGCTTCCCCATGTGACTGGCCACATCGACCGGGTGGACCCCAACCCCGAAAATCTGCGCCACTTCAGCTTGCTCCAAGTCACCGACGCCGACCGCCAACAGTGGGAGTTCCGCGCCGACGGTTGGGTCGGCGTTTCAGCCGGCCACTTGAAGGATCATCAGATCCAGGGCACAACCGTCACTATCTGGTACCAGGACCAGGGCGACGGCACGTTGCTCGCTCGTTTCGTGAGCGACTAAACTCGCGGCGTCGCGCCCGGCTCCGGTCGTGCGGAATCGTCCCCGGCTACACCGGCATCGCGCCCATTCGCGCCGTTCCCGCCCACCGGAAACCCGTCGTCCGCTGCCTGCGTGGATGCCGGCGGCGATGCAACCGGTTGTTGGGCGGTTTGAGGTTCCCGCCGGCCCGGAAAAATCAGCCTGAGCACCACGAATACAAACCGCAGTGCAAATTCCAGTGCCACCAGGAAAATCAGGTAGTACGCGATGGTCTCACGGTGTTGGTAGATTTCGTTCAGAGTGTCCAACGATGACTGGACGTCGAAAAACGTGGAGTCAATGATGAACACGCCCAAAACCGCAAACGGCAGGATCTTGGCCAGGTCCCTCGACAGTTCCTCGTTGTAGTACGCGGACACCCTGATTGCGCTCACCGTCGCCATCGCGATTAGCAGGATGTTCGACAGATCCTGGTCCTCAGAAAGGAACACCAGGATCAACGTCAGCACCGCGAACCAGAAGAACGCGAATGCCGGAAACAGCACAACATACCTGACCACGTACCACACCAGGAAAATCAGGTCCCATGCCACGGCGTCGCGCATCCGGTCATTCTTCGACAGGTCCAGGCCAAACATGTCTCGCGACGCCACGAACCTGTAGAACTTGAACACGAACACCGCGTAGGCCGCCATGCCCAGCACTACCAGCAAAACCGGCCAGAGACGTTCCAGTCCGCCGTCCAAAGACAATCCGTCGGGAAAAATCAGGCTGAGTCCTTCCGGTCCCATCTTGCAACCATTCCTTAGCCAATCAATTTATGGAGCGACCGGAGTGCTGCCCATCCATCAGCAGGCAATGGTGCCGATATGCAGCGTCGAGACGGAACCTAATTCTCACGGCCCGATCAGGACCGTCCGGTCATTGAAAATAAAACCTACGAGTTGAATCGCAACCCTGCACAAGAGTATAGGTAGCCGCCGCGACGAGGGTCAAGCAAACCGCGCGCCGCCCCAGCGCCTTTCAATTACTCGCATACGCCGCCGTGACTTGCATACACCGCCGCAGTCCGCTCATGGTGAGCCTGTCGAACCACAAGCGGACGATGCTTTCAGAAACGTCCCGCGCCGCACATTTTCTCGGCTTGGTGACAACCGCAATACCTTGCGCGCCGCCCCAGCGCCTTTCAATTACTCGCATACGCCGCTGTGCCTTGCATACGCCGACACAGTCTGCTCATGGTGAGCCTGTCGAACCACGAGCGGACGACGTCTTCAGCCACGTCCCGCGCCGCGCATTCACCTCGCCACCCTCATGCCCGCCTCTGTTCCGTCACGCCGGTGATCATTCAACGCCATACCCACAACACTCCCTCGCCGTCCCGCGATATCCACGTCCCAGTTCCCGCAACACCGGTTTCCTGACCAAACGAACACACACTTCCACCCGTTGACCCCTTGCACCATCACGCACACGCAAGGTTGCCCGTCGGCCCCAACTTGCCCTAAACTTGCGCCCACTACTGTTACTCGGGTTTTGAATGCCCCACCGGAGGCCAATCAATGCCACTGCCGACCCCCTTAAAAGGTATTCGTGTCGTCGACTTCACCTGGGTGCGCGCCGGCCCTTGGGCGGCGCGTTGGCTGGGCACCCTGGGAGCCGAGGTCGTAAAGGTCGAATGGCCCCTTAACCTCGACACCCTGCGCCAGAACCGTTTCACCGTCCCGCCCGGCGTGGAGCCCGGCCCCAACTCCACCGGACAGTTCGCGGATACCAATGCCAACAAGCGTGGTATCAGCGTGAACACCCGCACCGATGAGGGCCTCGAACTGGTCAAACGGCTGATCTCCGTTTCTGACGTCGTCATCGAAAACTTCAGCAGCCGCATCATGCAGCGTTGGGGCCTTGGCTACGAACAACTCAAACGGATCCGCCCCGATATCGTCTACGTGTCCATGGCCGGATTCGGCCACACCGGTCGCCACCACTGGTACGGCACCATGGGCCCCGCGGCCCAGGCCCTCAGCGGCCTCACGCACCTGTCCGGCCTGCCCGACGCGCCGCCGGCGGGCTGGGGTTGGTCCTACCTTGACGACACCGGCGGCATGTACGGCGCGATCAGCGCCCTCACCGCGCTGCGCCATCGCTCCGCCACCGGCAAGGGCCAGCACGTCGACCTCTCCCAGATGATCACCGGTATCACCCTCACCGGGCCTGCTTTCCTCGACAAGTCGGTGAACGGACGCCCGGCGCGCCGCGAGGGCTTCCCGCCCGGCAATCGTACCGTCTGGCCCGGAGCCGAAGTGGTCAACAACTACCGCGGCCCCATCGCCGCTCCGCACAACGCATACCGTACGTCGCCCGGCGGTTACAACGACTGGGCCACCATCGCCTGCCTGTCCGACGACGAATGGCGCAACCTCGTCAAGCTCATGGGCAGCCCCGATTGGGCCGATGACCGCTTCGATACCATCGACGGACGCCTGGATCACCAGGAGGAGATGGACGAGCACATCGAAAAGTGGACCCAAACTATGGGCAAGTACGAGCTTACCGAAAAGTGCCAGGCCGCCGGAATCCGCGCCATGGCCGTGCAGAGCAGCCAGGACCGCGTGGACAACGACCCGCAACTGCGCCACCGCGATATGTACGTGCCCATGGATCACCCCATGCTCGGCCCCTGGAAGTTCCAGAATGCGCCGTTCAAGTTGTCCAAGTCCCCCGCCCGCATCGCCAACCCGCCCCCCATGATCGGCCAGCACAACCGCGAGGTCCTCGAGGACCTGCTCGGCGTGCCCCATCAGGAACTGCTGGACGGTTACGAAAACGGCATCTTCTGGCCCACCACCATGGACCGCTACCCCTACATCGAGGAGGCCCTGCGATGACATCCGCCAACGGCAACCAACAGGACGGAATGGACATCGGTGGGGCTCAACCCGCCGACCTCAGCCTCCCCGGAGCCCTCGATGGCCTCCGCGTGCTGGAAATCAGCGACGAGAAGGGCCAGTTCTGCGGCAAGCTCATGGCCGACAACGGCGCCGACCTCATCAAGATCGAACCGCCCAACGGCGAAGCCTGTCGCAGCTTCGGGCCTTTCCTGGATGACGTACCCCACCGCGAGCGCAGCCTGTCCTTCTGGCACTACAACACCTCCAAGCGCGGCATCACGTTGAACTTGGAGACCCCTCAGGGTCAGGACATTTTCAAGCGTCTGGCCGCCTCCGCAGACATCGTGCTGGAGACCCGCAAGCCCGGCTATCTCGAATCCTTGGGGCTGGGCTACGCAACGCTGGCCGCGGACAACCCCGGCCTCATCGTGTGCTCGCTCACCCCCTACGGCCAGACCGGCCCATGGCGCGACTACGTCAGCAGCGACATCACCCAGATGGCTGGCGGCGGGCAGATGGCCTCCTCCGGTTACGACGACATCGACGTACCCAACCCGCCCCCAATCGCCCCCGGCGGCGGCAACTCTTGGCACATCGGCGCCCACTACGCCTACATCGGCATCATGGCCGCCCTGTACTACCGCTTCCTCACCGGCGAAGGGCAACACATCGACGCGTCGGTCCACGAGGCCTGCGCCCTCACCACTGAAGGCGCAATCGCCATCTACCTGTCCACCGGCGACGTAGTGCAGCGACACACCGGACGCCACGCCGCGCCCGACATGTCCCCTGCTATCCAGTTCCCCACCGGCGACGGTGGTTGGCTCAACACCACCCGCTCCGGCACCAACCTCACTCCCGCGCGCCTCAAGTTGCTGGCCGATTGGTTCGACCAGTCAGGGATGGCCGAAGACCTCACCGAAGAGCGGTACCAGGACCCCGAGGTCATCGCATCCGAAAACGACCACATCGTCCAGGTGATGAAGAACTTCTTCATGAACTCCACACTGATGGACTCCTTCCACGGCGGCCAGGAGCGCGACTTCCCTTGGGGAGCCATCCGCAGCATGGACGAGATCATCGGCGACGCCCACCTGCAGGACCGTGAGTTTTTCAAGGAAGTGGAGCACCCCGAACTCGGCCGCTCCTTCACCTACCCCGGCCCGGCAATGCTATTCAACGGTTCGCCGTGGCGCATCAGCCGCCGCGCCCCGCTGATCGGCGAGCACAACTCCGAAATCCTCCAGGGCGAACTGGGCCTGACCAACTCCCAAATGCTCCTCTACGCCGAAGGCGGAATCATCTAGGGATTTGATCACTGCAAATTACCATTACCCCATCGTCCACGTTGGTACCTTAAGAAACAACGAACCCGGAGGCAGTAGGCGTAAGTTCTGGGTTTTGGGTCAGGATGGACAGACAGAATGGCTGTTGAAATTCCCGCGCTTGGGAACGGGCGAACATTGGGCGGAAAAGGTGGCAGCGGAAATCGGGCCCCTTATCGGAGTCGATTGCGCCCGAGTCGAGTTGGCCCGGTGGCGGAACAGTTTAGCGACCATATGTCTATCGTTTATCCCGGTTCCTCATGACCAACTGGAAACCTACGGGCTGACGGATGTTGCCATCGGGGGTGCGAGGTTTGATTTTCTCCACGGTTGGGAGATTTTAGAGTCGGTCATAGACGGATACGACGCAAGCCTCAGATTCAATCAAGTTTCTCACAACATCAAAAATATCGTCTTTGCAATAAGGGAAACCACCCAAGTGGAAGGTCCCAACCCTTTTGGACTCTCTGATTTCGTGCTACGAAAGCTAATGTCCTACACCTTGCTGGATGGACTAATTGGTAACACCGACAGGCATCACGAGAACTGGATGTTGATGTACGTTCGCGAGTTCGGTCATTCGATGGCTTTGCCTTTACCATCTTTCGACCACGCGTAGTCGTTGGGACGTGAGCTTTCGGACCAAAGGCGGCTTCAACGACTCCAAAGTGGAGGTATGCTAGGTTATTTGTATCGGGGCCAAGGCGGCGTGTTTGTTGATGGTCGCAGAAAGCGTGCGCCATCCCCTTTGAAGTTGGCACAGATGTTGTGTCGTTGGAGACCGGATCTCACTAAGGATACGTTAGAGCGGATTGCAGAATTGGGAGACGACCAAATTTGGGCAGTTATGGATCGTGTACCCCCGGAATTCATGACTGAGACCGCAAAACAATTCGCTTTCCAAGTCGTAACAACGAGCAAAACCGAATTGTTGCGTGAGGCGCGATGACTACCCTTTACGTTGCATGGCAAGACCAGAAAAGCAGGCGTTGGTTCCCTGTGGGGAGGCTGGACTCAGCTAGAAATTCTGTCGAGCCTAGGTACTCGTTCTCTTACGTGAACGGCGCGAAAGATGCTCAAACGTTGGCAAACTTTGTGCCACTATTGGGATTCCCTGAATTCGATGAAATTTATCATTCCGAGCATCTGTTTCCGGTGTTCCGCAACAGACTGATGAATCCACGCCGACCCGACAGGGTTGAATACCTACATCATTTGGGGCTAAGAGATTCTGATTGGGAGCCAATCACCGAATTGTCGGCTTCTAAAGGGACTAGTCGCACAGACAGCTTCGAAGTTTTTCCTGCGATCGAACCCCGTGCGGCCGGCTGGTTCCAAACCCGATTCATCTTGCACGGTCTCCGCCACACCAATGCGGATTCTATCCGGCGTACCGAATCTTTGCAGGCCGGTGATGAACTGCAAGTTGCTTTTGACCTGAACAACCCGGCGGCTACCCACGCCATTAGCGTGAGGAGCAGCGATCAATACGTTCTGGGCTGGTTACCCCGCTACTTGGTGGACGGGCTTCACCAAGATGACGCTTGGAAAGTAACGAACGTCAAGACAACTGTAGCCCAAGTGAATCTCGATGCCCCGTTGAGCCACCGTCTTCTGATTGATTTCAGTGGCAAACTCCCTCCAGATTTCCGCCCGATGGAAGACCAGCCGCAATACCAACCCATCGTCTCGGCCGCCCCCTACCCCACAAACAAATCCTCCGGCAAAAACGCCGACACCGTGTAGTTGGGCACATCCACCACGTTGCTCACCTTCAGGTCCACCGCCACACTGCAAATCACATACGCCTGGTCCCGGCTGAACCCCCGCTCCTGCAGCAGGTCGATCATGTTGAGAATCGCGTTCCGGCAGGCCAGTGTCAGATTCTCGCCCTCGTTGACCCCATCATCACGCACCGGCATTCCCATCGTCGCGACGAACCGCCTCGGCGCGGCCCACTCCGGTGCGATGTAGTAGTCGTCCCGGCTGAATCGCGGCCACCGGATATTGTGCCGCTCCGCCTCTCCCTTCAGCACCCGGAACCTTACCGTGCACGTCGCACCCATCTCAACGGCCGTCACGCATACCTCGCCGTCGCCCTGCGCAAAATGCCCGTCGCCCGTGGAAAACAGCGCCCCGTCCACCGCCACTGGCAACTTCAGCTTAGACCCCGTCGAAAGCTGCTTCACGTCAAAATTCCCGCCATTCTCCCGGGGCGGCAACGTCCGGATCCCATGGGTCGCCGCGGCACCTGATACGGGAACCGCTCCGCCGACATCCGGCGGCAATGCCACGCCGCCGCGCTCCGCCAATTCAGCCTCCCGTCGCGTCCACGCTTCCAGTTGCGCGTGGGACGGCGCGACGCCGGAAACGCCCATGAACGACGCCCCAGGTACCCGAACGCCCGGTATCTGCTCCGACGTCGCGTACCCGTCGGCGATGTTCCAGTGCACCATGAACGGGTCGGTGAACACATCCCTCAGGAACCCAAACCCGGGGAAGATCACGCTGAACGCGTAGGGCTGTGGCTGAATATCCACGAACTCGATCTCCAGCAGGTCGCCCGGTTCCGCTCCCTTCACCGCCACCGGCCCCGTCAGCGGGTGGATCACGCCGGCGTCCATGCCGCCAAAATCCGCCTCCGTGACGCCGGGGCGCATCTGCCCGTCGAAGGCGTCCCGCGTTTCCATCACCACCTCTTCGCCCTCGTCAACCTCCACCACCGGCGAAATGTCCGGATGCCACCGGTTATGCCCTGTGTTAGACTCCTCGCGAAGGGGCTTGCTGCGGTCGATTGTGATGCTCTGCATGGGTGCCCTCCCTGCCGCCGGTTGCGCCGTAGCCGTGTTTGCCGGGATGCTAACCGCGCCCCCAACCGGTGTCAAGAAACATCATTATTGAGAGGAGTCGCCGCCATGTCCTCCGTAGCCGCCAACCCCGACATCATCGCCGCCAATCTCGCCGCCGTCGAAGCCCACTTCCACTCGGAGGCCACCAACGAGGTCGAGGCCGCTCTCGACCTGTACACCGACGACGTCGTGTGGGAAGCCCCCGCCCGCGACCTCCGATTCGAGGGCAAGCGCGCCGTCGCCGACAACTACACCGAGATGTTCGCCAAGATGGAGGACGTGGAGTTCGAAACCCTCCAGCGCTTCGCCACCGAGGACCGCGTCGTGGACGACAGCGTCGTCCGCTTCCGCCTCACCGGCGAGGGCTACCTCCCCCTCCAGCCAGGAACCCAGGTCCAAATGCGCCTCGTCCACATCTTCGAGATGCGCGACGGCCTCATCAGCAAGGAAATCGGCTACGAAATGTGGCGCAAAGCAGACTAGACGGCGCTATTGGCGCAAACTGAAAACGGCAATCCGACCCCCAACCCGTCATTCCTGCGGAAGCAGGAATCCAGGGACCCTGGCGTCAATCCAACGGGATCGCGGCTGGGATTTCCAGAAAACCCACCCATCGCTGCGAACACCCACCGCGTCCCAACTGCTGCGCGCCCCTCGCCGAACCAACCCGTGTTCGGTTTCCGACCGGATGGGCGGACCCACGCGACATGAAACTCACCTACTTCGGCCACTGCGCCTTCCGCTGGCAAACCGCCGGCGGTGTCACCGTCGTCGCCGACCCCTACCGCAATCAGGCCGGCCGCTACTGGTTCACCCGCCTGTTCCCCGAACTGCGCTGCGACCTCGGCCTCATCACCCACGCCCACTTCGACCACGATGCCGTTGACCGCCTGCCCGAAGCCGCCTCTATTCTCAGGACCCCCGGCGATTTTTCCACTCGCGACTTGCAAATCCGTGGCGTCCAGGACCTCCACTCGGGCGCTTCCCGCCTACGCGATTTCCCAAACGTGATGTTCCGCCTGGAATCCGGCGGCCTGCGCTTCCTCCACATCGGCGACAACCGGGTCGAGTGGCCCGAGGATGTGTCCACCGCCATCGGCGACATCGACGTCCTAATGGTGACCGTGGACGACTCCAACCACCTGCTCACCTATGATCAGGTGGACTCCCTCGTTCAGCGCCTCAAACCCCGCGTCGTCGTCCCCATGCACTACGCCATCCCCGGTCTGCACTCGACGGAATGTGAACTGCTCCCGCCCGAAGGATGGTTGTCCCGACAACCGAAAGTCCGCCGCCTCGCAACCGACCAGGTCGAGTTCACCCCGTCGCAACTGCCGACCCAGCCAGAGGTCTGGCTGCTCCAGCCGGCCAGCGCCTCGCTAACCGCGCCAACAATCATCCCCTGAAACGCGTCAAAACGTAGGGGCGAATAATCATTCGCCCCCGTTAATCGATCGCCCCCGCTGATCGCCGATGTCCCCGGGAACCTACCCCTCCGGTGCCTCGTGCGACCACGTGAACCCCTGGTCCGGTTCGTCGATCAGCCTCCACTGCGGCAGCATGAACCCGTCCTCCACCGGCTGGAACGCAACCTCCACCCGCTTGCCGATCCCAACGTTCTCTTCCTTCTCCATGTTGAAATCCGCGTCCACCAGGTTCCCGGTGATGCGAAGCCCGTCGAACTCGTCAGGCTCACCCCGTTGCTCGTCCAACTCAACCAGCACAATGGCGAACGGCGTCAGATCCCGAAAACTGGGGATCACCGTGTGCGCCACCACTTGGTAGGAATATATCGTCCCCTTGCCCGACACCTGCTGCCACTCCCAGTTGATCGACGTGCACCACGGGCAGCCCGGCCCGGGTTCGCCGCGCAGCAGACCGCAGTCGCTGCATTTCTTGACCACCAGACGACCCTCACCGGCCGCCTCAAAGTAGCCCTTGTACTCTGAATCGTTGTCGGGGATGCTGAGCGTGATACCCCGGTAGTTGTAATTTGGCATGGTAAATCTCCGTCTCCGGGCGTCTAGCTGAGCACGTTGCCCATGATCAGGGAACTGCCGACCGCCGGCGTGCCCCAGCCCATGTTCATGCTGATCTTGGCATCCTGCACCTGGCGGCACCCGCCTTCGCTGTAATCGTACGTATGGTCGCCCTCCAGCGCGCCGGGGCAGTAGTCATCCACCGTGCCGCGCAGTTGCCGCACGTTCTCGATCACCATGTTCATCCCGTGCGTGTACCCCTCGCAAAGGTGCCCGCCGCTCAGGTTGTTGGGACGCTTGCCGCCCAGGTTGATGATGCCGCTGGTCACGTAGTCCTTGCCCTCGCCTTTTTCGCACCACCCGTAATCCTCAAATTGCAGCAGCACCGTGTACGTGAACGCGTCGTAACACCCGGTGATATCAACGTCCTCGTGCTTCACGCCGGCCAGGTCAAACACGCGTGGCCCGACGTAGTGGCCGGCCACCCTGCTGATGGGTCCATGCTGGTAATGGAAATCGCCGCCCGGCTTGGTTCCGCGACCCTGCACTCCCTTGACGTAGATCGGCTTGTGCTTCAGGTCCCGCGCCCGCTCCGCAGAGGTAACAATCACGCAGGTTGCGTTGTCCGTTTCCAGGCAGCAGTCCAGCAGATGCGCCACCGGCCGGATGATCCACCGCGAGTTCATCACGTCGTCCACGGTTACCCGGTGCTTCATCAGCGCCTTGGGGTTGTTGGAGGCATGATTCGAGTGCGCCGCCTTGATGGCCGCCAAATCCTCGGACTTCACGCCGTACTCCGCCATGTGCCGTGTGAACGTGTATGAAAACTGCTGCACCGCGCTGATCAGCCCATACGGACGTTTCATCAAATCCAGCCCGCCGATGGGCGCGGACGCCCGCGCTCCAGTGCCGCCGATGCGTATGTTGGAGTACCCGTTCATCGACCTGAATATCGCCACCACGTCGCACATCCCAGCCTCAATCGCGCCAATGGCCAGACCCACCAGCGCCTCGGTGGATGATCCACCGCCCGAGCAGTCCATGTAAAAGTTGGGCCGGATGCCCAGGTCGTACTGAATCGAAGTGGACGGCGTCGAGTCCCCACCGTGATAACTGAGCATCCCGTCCACGTCGTCGGGCGTCAGTCCCGCGTCGTTCATCGCGTTGCGGATGGCTTCGGCGCCCATGGCGCGGGTGGTGCGCCCCGAGGCTCGGCTGTACTCGGTCTCGCCGACGCCTACTATGCAATACTTGTCTCGCGGATTACCTGCCATATCGTTCCCTCCGGTTGGCTACGGTTTCGCGCCCGCCGGACCAACGGAATCGGCGCGGCGGAGTGACGCTATCACGCTCCCAACAAAAGGGGCAACCTTTCGGTCACCCCTAACTATTCACATTACTTGCGCCGCCCGTGAATCCAACCGTCATCCCCACCTTGTGCCGGAATCCAGGAAATCCTCAACCCGCCAGCCCATCCAATCAACCGTCATTCCGAAAACCGTCATCCCCGCCTTGTGCCGGAATCCAGGAAATCCTCAACCCGCCAGCCCATGCAATCAACCGTCGTTCCGAAAACCGTCATTCCGGCCTTGAGCCGGAATCCAGGAAATCCTCGCCCACCTGACGTTTGCCTGCAACCGGATTATCTCCATGGCCGCCGGCATCGCGAGCGCGTCAGGTGTACACCACCTGCATGGCCTGCCGCACGTTCTCAATCGTCTCCCTGGCAATAACGCGCTCCCGCTCCGTCCCAGCATTCAGCACATCTCGCACGTAGTCGGGATGCTCCTCGTACCACGCTCGCCGCTCCCGAATGGGTTCCAGGAACCTGTTGATTGCATCGGTGAGTTTCTCCTTCACCTCGCCGTCGCTCACCGTGCCGGCCGTGTACCGTTCCTTGAGTTCGGCCACCTCGTCCTGGTCATCGTTGAATGCATCGTGATACAGGAACGCCGGGTTGTATTCCACCACTCCCGGGTCGGTGGCGCGCATCCTGGGATTCTCCCCCGTTATGTCCGACACCATGCGCCGCACCCGTTGTTTGACCGCTTCGGGATCGTCGGCCAGATAAACGGCGTTGTTCAGGCTCTTGCTCATCTTGGCCTGCCCGTCGGTGCCTACCAGCCGGGGGATCCTGCCCACTCGGGCCCGTGGCACTGGGAATACCTCGCCGTACAGGCGGTTGAACCGCCGCGCCACGTTGCGCGTGTACTCGATGTGCGCCACCTGGTCCTCACCCACCGGCACCAGGTGAGCCTTGGGCAGCAGTATGTCCGCCGCCTGGCTGATGGGATAGTTGAAGAACCCCAGCGTGATGTTCTGGTTTTCAGCCTCCAATTGCGCCGTTTCCGCCCGCAGCGTCGGATTCTTCTGGTGCTGGTTCAGCGGCATCAGCATCGAGAAGTACATCGTCAGCTCGGCATGCTCCGGCACGTAACTCTGGATCACGAACGCCGACTTCTCCGGGTCCAGCCCCACCGCCAGCCAGTCGGTCGCCACCTCGATCACCGAGCGTTGTATCAACCCGATGTCGTCCAGGTGGTCGCCCATCGCCTGGTAGTCTGCGATCAGGAAGAAGCACTCGTACTCGTGCTGCATCTGGATCCAGTTCTCCAGCGCCCCCAGGTAATGCCCCAGGTGCAGTTGCCCGGTGGGCCGCATGCCGGTCAAAATCCGTTGCTGGTCAGCCATACTGTGAGTCTCCTCGACGACAATGAACTTTTGATAGATCCCAATATCTATTAGAGTAATAGGTCAAGCACTTCGAACGCGGCCACTGCGTAAGCCGCCAAAAACACCAATAAAACCCACGCAACAGTACGCAAAATCGCTTGTACCCAAATGGGGCAATCGCCAAATTTGAGCTCAAGGTAAATCAGTCCGTACACTGCTCCGAACAAGAGCAAGAATAAGGCTATCAACACGGCGATTTCGCCAACCGTTGCCGATCCCATATTCATGCATGTCCCGTCATAATCCCGCGGAACCGCGCGCTGCACGCACCGTCTCGGCGGGCAACTCATCGCGTTTTTGTCGTTGCCGGTCAAGATATTCTAGCAGTTTGTCCGCCGCCATCCCCTTGCACTCGCCGCACAGCAGTTCACCCGACCGGCACTGCTGTTGCAATGCCGCGTATTCTTCCGCTCCCGATGTACAGTGGAACGCGTGCAGGCTGGACACGCTGCAGACCCGCGGGTCCGGGTTTCCCCCCAACTCCCGCTGTTCCTCCAGCGTCCGCCGCCCGCCGGTATACGCCCGCCCGATCCGACGCCGAATGTCTGCTGGCGGATCATCGTACGCGATCCGACCCTGCGGCACGGCATTGGTCATCACCTCCACCGCGCTGCCCGTGCTCGGATCGTCGTACATCGTCAGGTTCCGCATCATCCGCAGGTACAGCGCCGACGGCCTGACAAACCCAAACCGGTCGGCGATGTTCCGCGCCATCCGCACGTAAACATCGCCGCCGATGCCGTCAATCACCAGTGTCCGGCACGGCCCACCTGACAACGGCTCCTGCACGTGCAGGATGTTCGCCAAGCGCAGCAGCGGCAGGAATGTGTCGGTGACGCTGCTGCTCAACCGCATCCCCAACGCCGAGTTGAGCACACTGAGCGGCGTCGCACTCCCTAGGGTGAAAGCGGTCTCCACCAACGTTGGGCGGTCCAACTGCATGTAGGCGTCCGTAGCCTCCAGATCCAGTCCCATCCCCGCCAGCGTCAGCAACCGGTCCGCAACCTGGCGCCGCGCCTCCCTCCGTGAATCCGATTCGTTGCGGAACCCCAGCACGACTTCAGCGCCAAGGGACTGGAAATAGACCAGCAGGTTCCCCAACGCACCGTACCCCAGGTGCATGGGGCCATCCGTCGGCATGGCGGCGATGACCTTGCAACGCTGCCCGTCGGTCAGGGCCTGCATGAACAGGTCGGCGTCCCGGCTGCCCACAATCTGCCCAGTCACGATGTACGGATGCGGCGATTCAAACCACTGGGCAAAATATTGGCGCTGCTCGTCGTACGCTTCGTTGAGCCCGGTGACCCGCAACTCCTTGATCAGTTCGTTCTCGCGCGCCAGTGGTTGGTCGCCGCTCCGCACCATCAGGGATGGGATCGCGATGTCCGCCTCTTCAACGCGCGTCTCCGGCGAGTCCGCATCCAGAATCGAGCCGTGCAGCCGGCTCAATCGCTGCGCGATGTCGTTCAGCGTCCTTTCCTGCACCTCGCGGGCGTTCGACAACAACAGCCGTGCGATATCCTCCGCAGTCTCCGAGGACAACCCAAGCTGCCTCGCCTTGCGCCGCGCCCCCACGAACAGATTCTCCTCCACCGCCGGCTTGTGGATGGTGTCGCTCTCCAGGTACTTCTCCGCCGCCACGTTCCGCGACGCCTCGATCCGGTCGTGGGTCAACTCCAGGATGCGGTCGTGGCTGCCCGCGATTATCGTCCTCTGCTGGCCCCGGTATTCCACGTACGGAAACCCGCTGGCCGGCATTTCCGACCGGACCAACATGGGATCCTCACCCTCCAACAGCCGCTCGACCCCTCTCTGTATGTCCGCGACCTCAGTCAATCGCCGCCACTCCGGCGGAACCAGCGTCGAATCGTCGCCATCCAGCCAGTCGGCCAAACGCGCCATCCGCGAGTCGAATATCTCCACCGCCGCCGGGATGGTCAGAAACACCCTCATGACCAGCGCCGGAATCAGGCAATCGCGGCGATAATTGAACCCGTATTCCTCTCTGGATCTCCCGTCAATGGGTACGTCTTTACGGTAATCTGCGTGCCGTTCAATGCTCGCCAGGTCCAACTGCGCGGCATGCCAGAGTATCCTCCCGTTCGCATCCTCGGTGGTCGGATCCCATGCGCAACGGATGGTGTGTGATACCGCCGCAACCAGGGATTCCGGTGCTCCCGCTCCCCTCAGCCAGCCCGAGGCGATCGCGGCGGACGCGTCCGGCCGATCGGGGTCATCAGGACGTCCCGCCAGGTGGAACAGCGCCGCCAGGCTGACTACGGCCGCGTCTGCGTCCTCACCCGATGCGCTGATCAGCTCGGCTGCATTCGCGGCGATCCGACGGGCGGCCGGCAGTCCCTGCGCGTCGGGATGACCCAAGTAGGTCGCCGCCAGCGAAGTGGCCAGTCGGTGAGCGTCGGGCGTGTACTGCTGGGCGGTTGTCATCGCCGGTATTCATGCTGCAATCAGGTAGGATTGCAACATAATACCAGCAAAGTCGGCGGCGGAACGCAGTCCGCTCTACGTATCAGGAGCCCAGCCGCCCCAGGAACCGGGCAACCGCCGCATTCACCGCTTCCGGTTGTTCCAGCGTCACGAAATGGCCGGAGTTAGGCACCACCACAACTTCCGCGTCTTGCAGTTCCCTGCCCAGGTACTCCGCGTACCTCACCGGCGTCATCACGTCGTCAGCCCCCACTATCACCAGCGACGGTAGGGCAATCTCTTTGACTCGCTCCATCACGTCGAATTTGTCACAGCACGCCAGGTCGTTGTGCTCAACCATCGGTCCGTATTGCAACGCGCGCTCCGCCAACTGCGGGGCCATCTCTGCGTTGATCGCCTCGTAGTACCCGGGAGCCTCCGAACGCCATTGGGCGTCATCCAGGCACCGGTTCAGGTAATCCGGATGCACGCGCAGCCGCCCGCCCGTCCCGATCAGCACCAACCCCGCCAGGTCCTCGGGAAACCTCAGCGCGTAGTCCAGCGCAATCGCGCCGCCCATCGAGTGGCCGAAAAGCACGAACGGCGGGTAACCCTTGCCGGTCGCATACTCCCGCAGCCAGTCTACGTAACCGCCGATGCTGTCCCGAGCCTCCCCTTCCGGATGTCCCGGTAGGTTCACCGCATCGGAGTTGGCAAACGCCTCTGTCTGATAATGGTAGGTCAACTCATTCTGGCCGGAGCCATGCACCATCAATAACTGCATTGAACTCAATCCTGAAAATATTGGGGGCTATAACACGCGAAGGGGCGCGGTTCAGCGCCCCTCCATCAATTGCTGGGTCGCAGACTACAGGAGCGGCGCCTGCCCGTTGGTGTGAGCCTGCGGCTCATCACCATCGTCGTCGTCGTCCTCGTCCACATCGTCCGGAAGTTCGGCCTCATTCACCTCGTCGGGCAATTCGGCCTCGTCCAATTCGGACTCTTCTTCATCGTATTGGCTGTCGGCCACTGCCGCTACGGCTTCAGCCTCCGCCAGCGCGGAACCTGCGGGCTCCGTGCCATTCTGACGCGTCGGGTCATCTTGGCTGTAATCGTTCGCGCGGAAGCAGTAGATCGACACTACGCTGTCATCCCCGCTGCGCTCACGCCAGATGATTACTCCCTTGGTCTGCCGCGTGTTCACCACCTTGACCTCGGATAGGTTGATTCGTACCACCTGTCCTTGCGACGAGATTATGAATACCTCGTGGCCCTCCTCCTCGTTCATATCCGCGGAGTTCACTACCTTGGCATCCACCACCGGGCCGGTGGGCTTGTCGCTCTGGTCCACGGCAAACGTCTTGACGCCCATTCCGCCGCGATTCGTCTCCCGGTACACCGCCTCGCCCTTGCTGTTATACAGCGGCGTGGCCTTGCCGTAGCCCTTTTCGCTCACCACCAGCAGGTACTCGTCCTCGGGGTTGTTCACCACGTCCATCGCTACCACACGGTCCTTGCCCCCGAACTCGTCCTTGAACCGCATCCCGATCACGCCCGCAGCGTTGCGGTTCCGCTCGGGAATGCTGCTCACCGGACACAGCAGCGCCTGCCCCTGCTCCGTGACCATCACGATTGACGCGTCGCTGACCACCGGCCGCACTGCGATCAGTTCGTCGCCATCCTGTATCTTCATGGCGATCAGGCCGGACTTGCGCAGGTTTTTGAGTTGGCCGGGACGCAGCGCGTTCACTCGCCCCTGCCGCGTCGCAAAGATATACAGGCTGTTGTATTCATCCCTGCTGGCCGGCAGCATGGTTTGCACCTGCTCGCCGGGTTGCAGCGGAATCAGGTTCACCAGCAGCGTCCCCCGCGCCGTCCGACCGCTGTCGTTCGGCGTTTCATAAACGTTCAGGGGATACACCCTGCCCTTGTTCGTGAAGAACAGCAGTTGGTCGTGGGTGTTCACCACCGCGATCTGCATCACCGCGTCGTCGTCCCGGTTGTTCGCCCCACGCACGCCCTTGCCGCCGCGCCGCTGGGTGCGGTACGTATTGATCGGAACCCGCTTGATGTACCCGCGCTGACTCAGCGTCACCACCACGTCTTCCTGCACGATGAACTGCTCGATGGACTGCTCCTGCAGTTCCTCGGCGATAATCACCGTGCGGCGGCCGTTGGCGTGCTTGCGCTTTACCTCGCGGGTTTCCTTCTTGATCTCGTTCCGGATCTTCTGCGGGTTCTGCAGCAGGTCCTCCAGCTCGGCGATCGTGGCCAGCAGGTCGTTGTACTCCTCGTCCAGCCTCTGCCGCTCCAGCGCAGCCAGCCGGCGCAACTGCATGTCCAGGATGGCCTGCGCCTGGATCTCGGTGAGGTCAAACGTCTGCACCAGGTTGTTCCGCGCCGTTTCCACGTCTTGGCTGTTGCGGATGGTCTCGATGATCGCGTCGATGGCATCCAGCGCCTTGAGCAGCCCCTCCACAATATGCGCCCGGTCGCGCGCCCGTCCCAACTGATACTCGGTCCGCCGCCGGATCACGTCCTCCCGGTGCAGTACAAAGTTCCGGATCAGTTCCTTGAGCGAAAGTTCCTGCGGTTGCCCGTCCACCAACGCCAGCATGATGGCGTTGAACGATGACCGCAGCGCCGTCCGCTTGAAAAGGTTGTTCAGGATCACCGTGGCTTGGGCATTCCTCGAAAGCTCAATCACCACCCGGATCCCGCGTCGGTCGGATTCGTCTCGGATGTCGGAGATCCCAACCAGCGTCTTGTCCCTGACCAGCCCCGCGATCTTCTCCACCATCGTCGCCTTGTTGACCTGGAAAGGCAGTTCGCTGACCACGATGCGCTGGCGGTTGTTCCGCATCTCCTCGATCTCGGTCACCGCCTCCATCACAACCCGTCCCCGTCCGGTGGCGTACATGTCCCGGATGCCCGACACGCCGCGTATGCGTGCCGACGTCGGGAAGTCCGGCCCCGGCACGATCGCCATCAGTTGGTCCACGTCGCAATCCGGATGATCGATCACGTGGCAAACCGCGTCGCAGATTTCGCCCAGGTTGTGCGGAGGCATGTTGGTCGCCATACCCACCGCGATGCCCGACGATCCGTTGACCAACAGGTTCGGCATCCTCGACGGAAGCACTCGCGGCTCCTTGATCGAGTCGTCGAAGTTGTCGGAATAATCCACCGTCTGCTGGTCGATATCCGCCAGCATTTCATCCGCGATCGCAGTCAACCGCGCCTCGGTGTACCGCATCGCGGCCGGCGGGTCGCCGTCGATGCTGCCAAAGTTCCCCTGGCCGTCTATCAGCGGCGCTCGCATAGAGAACGGTTGGGCCATCCGCACCAGCGCGTCATACACCGATGCGTCCCCGTGGGGGTGGAACTTGCCCAGCACTTCGCCCACGATCCGCGCGCTCTTGCGATACTGGCTCCCGGGGCGGATCCCCATGTCGTGCATGGCGTAGAGAATGCGCCTCTGCACCGGCTTCAGCCCGTCCCGCACGTCCGGCAACGCACGGGAAACGATGACCGACATGGCGTACGAGAGGTACGATTCGCGCATCTCGTCCTGGATCGGACGCGGTGTGGAATCTCCTCCGGTCTGCGGCGGGGGTGGGGGTGCTGTGGTCATATTCGGTTTTCTCCTGTGGCGGCATAATCGTCCGCCCGTTCAACCAATCCCAAAAAAAGGCTATTGAAACTGGCCGGTACTTCCTCGGCGCGTTCCGGAAGGAACTGCACGCCTATCACCCAACTGTGTTCTTTGCTCTCCAGCCCTTCTATCACGCCGTCGTCCAGTTGGTATGCGATGGACATCAGGCAGTCCGCTCGCTGCGCCTCCCGCAGTGCCATGCGATCGCCCCAGCCCTCCGAATTGATTCGGAACATCCCCGCGCTCCCGATGATCGCGGCCATCTTGGATCCTGGCGACAGGTATATCTGGCGTCTCCCTTGCCTGTCCGTCGATGCGGAGTCCCCAGTCGATGCGGAGTCTTCAACGGTATCGTCGAATGTATCCATCGGCGATGGGGCGTCGCCTCCGAAAGCCGCGTTCAGCAGATGCATCCCCTTGCCGGTCAGCAGCGCCGGCATGTCCGCCGCCAACGCCGCGCCAAGCAGCTCCAATGCTCCGGAATCAACCTCGCCATCGCTGAATCCCGTATCTGGGATCAGCAAGCCACCGGCGCCTGAGAGCCCTCGTGCTCCCGCGGATGGGGCGACTACGTTCGCTCGTCCGCCCGCCTCTTCAACCGCGCGGATGCTTGGGTCTGGATGGTGGCCGTTACGGGACGCGGCCAGGATGGCGATGGTGGGCAAGGGACAATCTAATATTGTTGAGTGATATTTTAATTATACTAAAAATTGTCACACCCTGCCCGCTATGCCACCGCCCGCTTTCCACCAAACTCATCACATTCCCTTGGGGTAGTGTCCGGCCCAGTGGGCACACACGCGTCAATCAACATCATTCCGGTTCGCTTCGCCGCCTCGGTATGCTTTGTAGATCGGGCATCGTTCCGCCCATCCGGGCCAAACGCCTGGCAGCGTCCCGCTCAACCAGTGCCTTCAGCGCCGTGTTGACCACCGCCGAACTCGAGGTTAGCGATGTGATGCGTTTGGCTTTGTCCAACAAGTCGTCGTCCAGATTCACCGTCGTCCTCATGACATCCCAATTCCAACGTGGCCTGTTCGGACCGCCTCAGCGCATCTGATGTCGCACCATTTTAATGCGCGTGGATCATGCGCCGGCGTCCCAGTCCTCCAACGCCATCCTTGCCACCTGCCGGCCCATGCGAACCGAGTAGTTAGTCCCCCGGTCCTCCGGATAAATCTGCGTCGTATTCGCCAGGTATAACGACTTCAGCGGCGTCCTGTGATCAGGGATCCGTTCCCCATAGTTGGTCCCGATGATCGGCTGCGCCCCGTCCACCCGGTGATGGTGATATTCCACGATCCAGTCCTGCGAAAAGTCCGGGTTCAGCTTTCGCAGGTGTGGAATAAATTCCTCCAGCAGCGCATCCGGTTCCTTGCGGTACAGTTCGCTTTCCCGGTCGGGATAGTTGGTCAGGTACACAATGTGATGCCCGCCGTATAGCTCACGGTCGATCATGTTGGTGTGCTCGATCACCCCCACGAACGGCAGCGACCGGTCCGCCACATTCAACCAGTATTTCGAAGTCAAGGGCCGGTCCAGCACCAGGATCATCAACACCGCCGAGAGGTACTGCGCCGACTCAAGAATCTCCCGGTAATCATCCGGCAACTCCGGCGCCAGCCGCGTGAATACATAGGACGGTGTGGTCGCGATCACCGCGTCATACTCGTGATCCCGTTCCTCTCCCCCATGTGGACCGGCGGTAAAACCCGTTGCCCTGCCGTCTTGGACATTGATGCGCCGCACTCCGGCGCCCACATGAACCTTCCCGCCCTGCTGCTCCACGCGTTCCCCGCAAACGTCGAACACCGTTCCGAAGCTGCACATCGGATATCCAAGCCGCTCTTTCTGCATCCGTTTGCGCGACGCCACCCGCAGGTAGATCTTCCCCCACAACCACGTCATGCTCACCTTGTCGTAGTGGTCGCCAAACTTCCCCCTCAGCATCGGCTCCCAGATGACGCGGTACGCCCCTTCTCCCATGTGCCGACGCGTCCACTCCGCCGCCGTCATCCCCTCATATTTGCGCCAGTTCCCGGTCTTTTGCAGCAAAAACGTCCACAGACCCAAACGGATTCTCTCCGTAAACGGCAGCGGCGAAAATTTCAGCAGGTCCATGGGTGTCGCAAAGTCCCAGATGCGGCCCCCGTGGAACAGTCCAACCTTCGACTCCAGCCACTCCATCGAATCGCCCAGGCCCAACTCCTCTATCAACTCCACCATGTCGGTGTCGCTCACGAACAAGTGGTGGTACCCGCGTTCCAACTGCCCTCCGCCAACCTCGAAAGTCGACGCCTGTCCGCCCAGAAACGGCGCCGCCTCAAACACCTCCGCAAAATGCCCCCGCTTGGTCAACTCGAACGCCGCCGCCAGTCCCGCCGCTCCACCGCCGATGATTCCTACTCGCATCGCCTAATCGTCCTGTGCCACCCGTACGTTTCCAACCCGGTTGGCGTCGTCCTTGCCCTGACCTTCAGCGTCGGGCCCCGAGACCGGCAGCGTGGTCAACCCGCGTAGCGACACATGGTTCCACAGCAATAGGACCACACCCGCCACGTTCACCGGCAGCCACAGCGCCAGCAGATGCACCGCCACCGAGTACGACGCCGCCGTTGCCGCTCCTACCGCCAGCCCGACCAACGTTTGTTGCGCCACCACCTCGAACGCGCCGATGCCGCCGATGGATGCCGGAATAGCCGTGATCAGGTTCGACGTCACCGTGACGAGAACGATCGCCAGTAACAGGAACCAGAACGATGCAAAATACGCGTCCAGGCTGAACGAGTACGCCACGATCAGGTACACGCCCGCCTCGGCCAGCCAGATCGGCAGCGAACTGACGAACAGTATCGCGTGCTTCTTGGGCGAGTTCAGCGAACCCAGTCCTTCAACAAACCCGACCACCACTTCCGCCCCCACTTGCCTGAACCGCACCGGCAGGATCCCCGTCAATGCCACCAGCCAGTTCACCGTCCGCCGGCTGCACGAAAGCGCGGTCAGTACGCCTAGCGCCAACACAAAGCTCGACAGCACCGCCGCCATCAACACGATGGCAGTGGACTGGTACGCTTGGCTGGCCTGGCTGAACAACCCCGCCGCAAGCAGGATCGGCGCCGCGATCGCTCCCAGCGCCAACAGCGTCACTCCGTCGTACAATCGCTCAACGCTGAGTGTCGCGATCGACGCCGGCACGCTGACCTCTTCCTCCCGACGCGCCAGGTAAACCGCCCGCACCAACTCGCCCAACCGCGCCGGCAGCACATTGTTCGCCAGGTACCCGATGATGATCACCGGATACAGTCGCTTCGCGGAAATCCTCGCGATCGGCGACAGCAGGTATTGCCACCGCAACGCCCTGAACCACTGCCCGATGAAATACAAAACGATGGCCGGAGCCAGGTACAGGTAGTTCGCGCTTCGAAGCGAATGCCATAGCTCGTCCCGGTCCACCAACAACACCAATAAGGCCAGCGTCACCACGCTGACCAATACACCGGCCCAGAACCGCCAGTTGCCTAGAAAATAGGTCATATTGGGGTTAAACGCTTCCCCCTCCGAACGACAATACACAGACGCGACACGCTGATGGCCAGCGCCGCGTGCTCGGCGAACTTACGCCCCATCATCGTCCCTGGCCGCACCGCCGTCATGCGTGTTGGAAAACCCCACCGGCGACGCATCCCCCACCTCCAGGTCCTGCCGTCCCGTCAGCGTGCTGATCCTCCACACGTTTTCTTCGGTCACCACCACGGGACGCGGCGATTCCTCAAGCGCGCGTTCCAACTGCGGCAACACATTCGCTACGACAAATATGATCTCCGAAATCTCGGGAGGACTCATCTCGTTGTCATAGAAGTTGCGATGCCCGTTGTCGGCAGCGATGAATGCGCTGGCAACGGCTATTTCCCCATATTCGGCATCCAATTGCCTTGCGATGTGCCCCACCGTGCGGTGGCTGCCCAGGTTCAGCCATCCCCGCTGTTGTCCATGCGCCTTCATCATCTGGGCAAACGCGCCCCACACCTTTTCGGTAGCCTGAAGGCGGTCTCCCCCGGCCAGTTCCTCCCTGGCCTGCTCGATCAACCGGCGGCTGATCTGCACCCGGTCTGCTACCGTCGCCTCTCCAGGCTCTGGCAACGTCGTCGCCGTCGTCATGGGCTAATCACTCTTCTGCAAGTCTTTAGTTCCGTGTGTACTGGTAATACTCCGCTGAATACCAGTCGCTCTCCTGACGACGCGTCACGATGTACTCAATCGCCTGCTGCCATTTGTCCGCATCCGTCGCCGCCTCCCTGAAAAAATCCACATCAGCGGTCAACTGGTCCCACAGCGCAGTCTCCTCCCGCGCCTCGCCGGGCCGGCGGTAGGTTTCAGGATACCATAGCAGGTTTCGCATCGGCCCCTGCCGTTCGTAAGCCGTGGCATCCTCCTCATCCACGGCGTGCGCTACCTCCGCCATGTACACCCTGGGCCCGGTATCCTCACCCACTTTGCGACATTCATCCGATCCCTCGTCGGCGTTCGCCGAGCAAAAATGGTCAAACCACAAGTCTCCGTCTTCAGTCTCGCCCCTCACATACCACTGGAACGGATACCACATGTCGTAGTCCACCTTGACCGAAGCATCCTCTTTCGCCGCCAGTGGCCCGCCTCGCAACGCCGCGTACGAGTCCACCAGATCCGCCGACCCCTGCGCGTACACCAGGATCTCCAGCTTCGAATCATCGTACGTATAGGAGGCCCGGAATGCGGTCGCAGTCCCAAAAACCAGCAGCAGCGCCGCGACCGCCAGCGCCACCGCTTTCCCGCCGCCCGGCTGGATTCGCACCAACCATGCCATCGCCACCGCCAACGGCAACAGGATGAGTCCTGCCACCCACGCCGGCAAATTCGCCGCATCGCCCCGCGCCGCCAGCCATCCTACCCAAACCGCCGCTATCAGCCACGCCGGGGCCAACGCTATCAACGCCCCCATGCGCCACCGATCTCTGATCTCCGCCGGCCATCTGGCCCCGTCGATCAGGTGCCCCAGCAGCATCCCCCCGGCCAACGCCAGCGGAACCGTTATGTTCACCAGCAGCCACGGCATTTTCTCCGCCGCCACCGTGTACAAAACCAGCGTCGCGATCACCCACGCCGCCAGCACAATGCCAAACCGCTCCCGCCGCCTGATCAGCCAGACCACCGCCGCCAATCCAAAAACCAGCGCCAGCAATTCGTACACCGTCAGCCCCACGCCGTAGTAGTACCACGGCTGGTTCCCCCGCGCTACCTCCTGTTGCGCCAACCAATAGCCCAGGCTCTGCCACGCTCCCGTGAACACCCCCGGCCAGTTGGTGAAGAACGTCGTGTACAGCGTCGCCCAGATGGTGTAGAAGATCCCGGCCGAAAGCAGCCAGGTCCCGCTCCCCCATGCGATGCCCGCCGCGCCGCTCACCACCAGCAGTAAAAGCAGTACCAAAACCGGTACCAGGTAATTCACGGCGATCTTGCCCGCCGCCAGGTCCGCCACTGGTGCCGCCGCCGGCAGCAAATCCCCCGCCAGCGCCAACCCGCTCCCGAACGCCGTCAGCCACAGCCACGTCAACACCGCCGGCGGCCCCAGCAGTATTGCGATGCGACGCCATCCACGAATCGCGGTCGGCGCAACGGCCGCCATCCCCACTCCCAGCATCATCAACACGCCGCCAACCGCGCAGTCCAGGTATGCGCCCATCATGCCCGAATCGGGCAGCATGCCTTGCACCGGCCCTACCACGACCACCGCCACAGCCGCTACCGCGCATGTGGCCGCCACCGCAACTGCGGCGATGTCCAGCCCGTTTCGGACCCTCCAGAGCAACCACGCCACGGCTATCAAACCGCCCAGCAGCGCCAGCAACCCAACAGCGTGCATCCAGACCGGCGCAAGCCACACCGGCAGCGTTAGGAATGGCTCCTCCCAAACCGGCGCGCCCGTTTCCCCTGTGGAACCCGTATCCTCTGCGGCCAATGTCAGACCCAACAGCCCTTGAAACACCGAAATCCCCGCCGCCGCCTGTGGCAGGGTCAACGTCGCCAGCAGCACGAAAAAGCCCGCCGCTCCTCCCATTTGCGTCAGCCCGATCCGTCGCCGCGCCACGTCCCACAGATCCCGCCAACCCAGGCCCAGCGCCGCCAGCCCCATGAACAGGATCACGAAGTACGCCGTCTCCTTGGAGGCCAGCATGAACGCCGTCACCGCTGCCGCCCCGAACAGGTATCGCCGTCGCTGATCTTCCACGTACCGCCACAGCAGAATGAGCAGCAGCAACGCCCAGACCACCATGAGGATGTCGTTGCGCCCAAACCTGCTGAAGTACAGCAAGGACGGCGAAAACGTCAGTATCAACGCCGTGCAGATCGCGCCGCTGTCGCCGATATGCCGCCTCAGGAAATACGGCAATCCCACCAGAACGACGCCGAACAACGCGTACGGCAACCGCGCCACAAAGTCCGTATCCCCCAGCGCCCGCAGGAATATCGACACCAACTCGATCTGCAGTGGCCCGTGCATCCACGGCGAATGCAAAAACTCCACGCCCCTCGCCAGCTTCCACGCGTAGTGCAGGTGAATCGCCTCGTCGTAGTGCATCACCCGCCCGTCCAGCTCCCACAGCCGCAGCGCCGCCGCGACCGCTGCGATCAGGACGAAAGCCAACTCCAACCGGCCCGGGCGCGGCCAATGCCAACCCGACAGGTTCAGCGCAGCCCCAACGTGAGACCATCGGTTTCGCAGGACAATCATCATCTCACCGGGTACGCCTCCAATCCGATTCCCGGATTCGTCGCAACTCGGATGATTCCATTAACCGAAACTCTAACGGACGCCGTCACCTTCCCGCCCTGTCGACCCTGCGCCGGTTATCCCTGTGCGTCCCGGACCCAACCGGCATCGTCTGCATCAGGGCAGTAGCCGCCGGAATTACCCGCCGTCCGCTCCAGGTTCCGCCTGCTGGCCTGCGTCGACGGATGCTCCGCGCCCAGCACGGTTTCCCGGTCCTCCACATTGCGGCGATGCAGTCCCTCGGCCTCGTGCATGCGACCGGCCGTATTCAACGCGTTCGCCAGGCTGCCCCGGCTCCTCATCGTGTCCGGATGCTCTTCCCCCAGAACGGCCAGGCGAGCTTCGTACAATTCCCGGAACATGCCAATGGCCTGATCCGTATGCCCGGCCGCGTAGCGGCAGTTGGCCAGACTGCTCCGGTAGCGGAGCGTCTCCGGATGGTTCGGCCCATGCCACTCCACGCTTTTCTCAACAGTATCCGCAAACCGGTCGATGGCCTCGTCGAACCGGCGCGCCGCCCGGAATGCGTGCGCCACACGGTGCTGCGCGGCCAGCAGGCGAACTCCGCATTCCGAACCAGTCGAGCGCTCCGCTTCCAGGCCGGCCAATGCTCGCTGGATCCTCGATTCCATCGATGTTGCCGCACTCATGACCAGTCAAGCCCCCGGGCGGGCGTCGTCATCCCCTGCACGATGGTCCCGCTCCGCGTCAATCCCATTGGGCGTTTCGGTGCGCCTGCGCAAAGTCTCACCCGGCTACGCGGCGTCGGCCAGCGCGATTCGCAGGCGCTTGTTGATCCGCCCCTTGCTCTCATGCCCAACCACGGTGATGCGGCCCACCTCCCGCGTGTTGTGTACGTGCGTGCCGCCGTCCGCCTGCAGGTCCAGGCCAACAATATCAATCGTCCGCACCTCGGCGATCGATGCCGGCAGCAGGTTGATCTTCGTCCGTATCAAATCCGGGTGCGCGTCCGCCTCGGCACGGCCCAGGAATCCCACGCCGATATCCCGTCCCTGTTCAACCTCCGCATTGATGCGCGCCTCGACCTCCTCGGCAAATTCGGCCGACATATTCTCCAGTTCGAAATCCATCCGCGCCGTCCCCGGCCGCATGTCGCCGCCCGTCACCAGCGCCCCATAGTCCCGCCAGACCACGCCGCAAAGGATATGCAGGGCAGTGTGCGTCCGCATCAACATGTACCGACGGTCCCAGTCGATGGTGCCGTGCAGCGCGGTCCCGGATTCCGGCTTCGCCTCACCGTCGATGGTGTGGACCACATCGCCGCCGGCGCGTGCCGCCTTGGTAACTTTGTACTCGACCCCGGCGGCCGCGTCGGTCAAGGTGCCCACGTCGCAGGGTTGTCCCCCACCGCCAATATAAAAGGCAGTCCGGTCCAAAACCACGCCGCCGTCATCGGTAACCTCCGTGACCACCGCATCAAACTCCGACACGTAGGCGTCATTCAAAAATAGCAATTCGGTCATGTCCCCATCTCCGATGTCAGCCAAGCCATTTTCCACCTCGGCCCCGGCATTATATCAACGCCAAATTCCCCAATCACCCACCCCAGCCACGCCACCCACGCCACCATTCATCTCCCCACTCACTCCCTGACCCTACGCCACTCGAACCGTCCTCCCACTAGCGCCACCCGCATCCGCTCGCACCACCATCGTTCCCGTCGCACCATCATCGTCTCGAGATCCCACCCGTCGCCCACCACCCAAACCGTCATTCCTGCGGAAGCAGGAATCCAGAAACCCACAACCTCATCCATCCCCAGGTCTCTCTATCACTGACCCAACCCAATCCATCATCCTGCCAATCCTGCCCATCCATGCAATTAAAAAAACCAATGACATCCGCCCGTTGCCCATGCGCACGCGCGTTCTCTACACTGTACTCCACGTCAGGCAACCGGCCCGTGGCCACGGCCCACCGCCCGACCGGAAATTTCCAACACAAGGGGTCAACCAGAGGTTCAGGACTAAACGGTCAACAATCGTCGGATCATTTGCATCGCTGGCTCGCGCCTGAGGCTGTCTTCTTCCGCAGCATGGCCTTGACCAGTACGGCGGGTGTCTCCACCGCTCCACGAGGGTCGCATGTTCCCTCTCCCACACATCCTGACTTTGTCGATGTACGCGGGAGTGGGCAGCATGAGGGATTCATTCCCTCATCAACCAAGGCGGTCAGCACGTGGAACTCTAGGACTCAATATCGCACCACACGCTCTGCGACCGTAGCGCCGACACCCTGAACCTCCAAAACCCCAAACCAACCAACCATCACCGCTAGCGCCAACAACAAAACATCCTACTGCAACACCACCAGGAGCAACGCCACCGCCAACCGAAAAACATCCCATCGCATCAACATCCCAGGGAGCATCACCACCGCCAATACGTAGGACCGAATAACCATTCGCCCACCAAACCCGCGTAGGGGCGAGGCATGCCTCGCCCAACCCCCATCAAGGAGCAACCATCCAGCATGGGCACACTCTCCCACCATCAGGCCAAAGCCCGGGACTTCCTCCATCGGGCCGACCGGGCCATATCTACCCACGACCCGGCTACCCACGACCCTGCCGAGGCCGCCGCGTCATTGCGCCGCGCCGCCTCTCACGCCATCACGGCCCTCGCCGTCCATCAGGGCTGGAAGCACAAATCCAAGCGTCAACTGGAAACCGTCCTCCACGCCAACATCGTGGGCGAGACCCTCAGCCGCTCCCACCTCAAAACCTTCCGCCAAGCCCACACCCTCTCCCAGCAGATGCCAACCGCACCCGCTCACGCTGCGCCACGCCCCAGACCCGCTCATGGTGAGCCTGTCGAACCACGAGCGGCCCATCCCACCAAATCAAACCATCCTGCGAATCCTGTATATCCATGCCAAACCCAACTCCGCCGCATGCGCCGCCGGGTGGCATCCCTAATCAACCATGCCATCCGCCTCATCGCCGGCGACCCCAAACCAGTGCGGCACCACAAGCTATGGCTGCGCCAGCCCGACCTTCCCGCAACCCCCGATTTCAACTGCATCCAGGACATCCTGAGCCTGCCCAATTACCAGGAGATCACCCGCAAGTTCAGGTTGCACGCCGCGCCGCTGGCCGCCCAGCCCGACCCCCATGGACACTACGCGCACGGTGAGGCGCCCCGACGCTGCCTGTGCCACGCCCATCTGTGGGCCAAACCGCAGGATCCACACCACATCACCCTCTCTCCCCTGTGGCAGCGCGCCCTGGAAAAGACCTTCCGCATCAAGCTCCCCACCCCCCTCCAACTCGCCTGCTGACCACCGCCAACGCCGTGAGGATTCCAACACCGGCTCGTCATGTCGGTAATCGCCACGTTTCTGGTCGGCCCGACCCCGGAGGCGCGCACCCAAAATAAGACAAGAATTTCGTTCCCGATACCCTAAGCACGAGACCCCTGTTGGGTCAGATGCCCGTTTTGATCAACCCCGCCGTCAAATGAGCGCCGGGTCAGAACCCGCTGCGTGCTATAATCCGCTGGCATAAATTTCAGTTGATACCTACGGGAAAGTCGGATATGAAACTGTCTTGTCTCCAGGAAAATCTGGCCCGCGGTCTCGGCGTCGTCGGCCGCGCCGTCGCTACCCGGTCTACCCTCCCCATCACCCAGAACGTGATGCTCACCACCGATCAGGGGATGCTCCGGCTCTCGGCCACCAACCTGGAAATCGCCATCACCACCTGGATCGGCGCCATGATAGAAGAGGAGGGTTCCATCACCGTCCCTCATCGGCTGGTGTCGGATCTGGTTAGCTCCCTGCCCAGCGACCGCGTTGACCTCGATCTCCGGGGCCCCGATCCCGATGATCCCAACGCCGGCGGCGGCAGCGTCCTCCACATTTCTTGCGGCCGCTCGCGCACCCACATCAACGGCGCATCCTCCGACGATTTCCCTCCCATCCCTCAGGTCGATTCGGGTTTTGCCACCAACATTGATCCTTCGGTGTTGCGCCAGGGCATCAGCCTCGTGGCCTTCTCCGCAGCCTCCGACGAATCCCGGCCGGTCCTCACTGGCGTCGAGTTCAAACTCGAGGAATCCAACCTCATCATGGCCGCCGCCGACGGCTTCCGCCTCGCCGTGTATACCGGCGAACTGTCTGAGCCCGTCACCGAGGCTCTGAAAGTCATCGTCCCGGCCCGCACCATGAACGAAATCCAGCGCCTCGCCTCCGAGCAGAGCGCCCCGGTCCAGGTGACCCTGTCCCCGGAAAAGGGGCAGGTGATGTTCAAACTGGAACACGTCGAGGTCGTATCCCAACTCCTGCAGGGCAGTTTCCCCAACTACGAGCAGCTCATCCCCGAGCGGTACGAGACCCGCGCCGTGATGGAACTCGATGACCTCAAGCGTGCCACTCAGTCCGCCGCTGTGTTCGCCCGCGATGGCAGCAACATCGTCCGGCTGGAAATGATGCCCCAGGAATCCGGCGAAGGCGGCCAGCTTAAAGTCTCCGCCCGGTCGGAAGAGGTCGGCGACAACCTGGACGAACTCGACATCGACCAGATGGACGGCGACGACGCCAAGATAGCCTTCAACGTCCGCTACCTCATGGACATCGTCAACGTTCTGGGACGTGGCAAAGTCGCCCTGGAAGTCACCAACTCGTCCAGCCCCGGCGTATTCCGTCCCGCCGACTCCGACCGCTACGTCCACGTCGTCATGCCAATGTACGTCCAGTGGTGAACCGTCCCGAACCCGGGAACGCCGCACCCTTTCGGGCCGGGCTCCGTTGAGCCCGGCCTTGTTTTGTGCCGAGTCGACAGCGCTCAACAAGGCAACGGACCAGCTTGTGCTATTCTTGCGCCCACACGCACCACAGGAGGGATTTCACCATGCGGGCTGCGGTTTACAAGGGCGAGCAGGTATTGCAGGTGGAGGAGTTGCCCGACCCCACGCCTGGCCCCAATCAGGTGGTCATGCGGGTGAAGTATTCGGCCATCTGCGGCACTGACGTTCACGCGTTCATGTACGACCTGGCCCAGCCGGGTGCCGTCATGGGCCACGAGTACACCGGGACCATCATCGACGTCGGACCCGAGGTTAGCCGCTGGCGCGTCGGCGACCGCGTGGTCGGTGGCGGTGGTCATCCCCCGCCCGGCGGCGGCTCCGCAACCCGGACCCACCCGCGTTTCAACTACCGCACCATGGGATTCCAGCAGAACCCGCGGCCCCGTGGTTACGCCGAGTACGTCCTGCAGGACGAATGGGAACCCACGGCCGTTCCCGACGACGTGACCGACGAGCAGGCCGCCCTCTGCGAGCCCTGCGCCGTCACTGTCCACGCCGTCCGTCTGTCCGACATCAAGCTCGGCGATTCGGTATTGGTCCTCGGCGCTGGACCCATCGGCTTGCTGTGCATGCAGACCGCCCGCGCCGCCGGCGCCACCACTGTAATCGTGTCCGAACCCGCTCCCGGACGCGCTGAAGCCGCCCGCCAGTTGGGTGCCGACGCCGTGCTGAACCCCACCGATGCCGACTTCGAAGCGAGCGTCGTCGAACTCACCGGCGGCACGGGCCCACAGGTCGTATTCGAGTGCGCCGCCGCCCCGTCCACGTTGGAGCAGGGCCTTGACCTTTGCGCCCGCGGCGGACAGGTCGTCATGATCGCCATCGCCTGGGAACCCACGCCCGTGGTGCCGCCCAACTGGATGGCCCGCGAAGTCCGCATGCAGTCCTCCTTCGGCACCCTCCCCGTGGACTGGCAAATCGCCCTGGACCTGATGCGAACTGGCCGGGTCTCCGTGGATCACATGCTCTCCGGTACCAATTTCGTTCCATTGGAGGGCATCCAAAGCGCGTTCGAAGCTCTGTGTCGCCCCACCAATGAACTGCAAATGGTCGTCGAATTGTGACCCGTAGTGCCCATTTCGCCGGCCCGGCGGGGTGGGTGCTGCTCCTGGTCATGTCGGTGTCTGCGTCGTTGTTGGCATGCGCCGAGCCGTCGGCCATCACCGTGGCGGATCTCATCACGCGCGATCCCGAGGAGCACCAGAGAATCCTGCGGGATGGCATTGCCGACGGCAGATTGTTGTGGGTTAAGACCGAGCAGAACCAGAGCGAACCGTCCGGCAATCTCCCGGGGCGTTTCGAAACCGAAATGTGGTTGGGCGCCACCGCTGATGGAACCATCACTACGGCGGTGTCCACTCTGCATTACCCGGATGGTCCGGAAACCATGGATATGACTGCGACGTACGCTCACATCACGTTGACGGCTTGGCTGGACCAGGCTTGGAACCTCACGGCCTTTGCTGAACGCGCGGGGGCAGTTTACCGAGGGCCCGGCAGGTTGCACGGCTGGGACAGCCTGATATACGAATGGGACCACGACACCGAAATTCAGCGGCTGGAAATCGTGGCCGACGCGCCGCTGATTGCCCGCGAATCCTCCTACCAGGTCACCCAGCAAGGTGTGTTGGAGTTGCGGACATCAAACTCTGTGATCGAATACAGACTGCTTCCGCCGGGCGCCGAACCACCCGCTGTCGATCGTCAATAACGCGTCGGCAGTCGGTTGCCGCCCGAATGGGCCCAATCTATAATCGTATGACGCAATTGTTTCGTGCGGGCGGGCCAACCCGCCGCTTGAGGAGGACGTTTTGACTACTACCATCCGCAGCCCGCAGGCGCTGTTGAAGCACCGCAGCCGGGAAATCACCGAGGGCGTCGAGCGTGCTCCGGCGCGCGCCATGCTCATGGCGATGGGCCTCACCTCCGAAGACCTGGAAAAACCCTTCGTTGCGGTGGCCAATCTCGCCAGCGATGTCACGCCCTGCAACGTCCACCTCAGCCGTATCGCCGGCGCCGTCAAGGACGGCATCCGCCAGGGCGACGGCACGCCGTTCGAGTTCGGCACCATCACCGTCAGCGACGGTATCTCCATGGGCACCGAGGGCATGAAGGCGTCGCTGGTCAGCCGCGAGGTCATCGCCGACTCCATCGAGACCGTCGCCTTCGGCGAGCGCATGGACGGCCTGGTCACCGTCGCCGGCTGCGACAAGAACATGCCCGGCTGCATGATGGCTATCGCCCGCCTGAACATTCCGGCAGTGTTCGTTTACGGCGGCAGCATCATGCCCGGACGGTTCGAGGGCCGCGATGTCAACATCCAGGACGTCTTCGAGGCCGTGGGCGCCTACGCCGCTGGCAACATGACCCGTGAACAACTCACCGAGTTGGAGTGCAACGCTTGCCCCGGTGAGGGTTCCTGCGCCGGTATGTTCACCGCCAACACCATGTCCACCGCCATCGAGGTCATGGGTCTCTCTCTCCCGGGCGACGCCTCCCTGACCGCCATCGATCCCAACAAAAACGACGAAGCCCGCCGCGCCGGCGAGGCCGTCATGCGCATGCTGGAAGAGGGCATCCGCCCCCGCGACATCCTCACTCGCCGGGCCTTTGAAAACGCCATCACGGTGGTGGTCGCCATGGGCGGTTCAACCAACGCCGTGCTGCACCTGATGGCCATTGCCCGCGAGGCCGAGGTCGATCTGACTCTCGAGGACTTCGACCGCATCAGCCGCAGCACCCCGTACATCGCCGACCTGAAACCCGGCGGCCGCTACGTCATGGCCGACCTCAGCCGCTACGGCGGCGTGGCTCTGATTGGCAAACGCCTGCTGGACGCCGGCCTGCTCCACGGCGACTGCATGACCGTCAACGGCAAGACCCTCGCCGAGAACATCAACGAGACCGCCATCGTCGACGACCAGCCGGTGATCTACACCACCGACGCCCCGCGCAGTCCCACCGGCGGCCTCGCCATCCTGCGTGGCAACCTCGCACCTGACGGCGCCGTGATCAAGGTCGCCGGCCATCAGGAAACCGTCTACGAGGGTCCGGCCCGCGTCTTCGAACAGGAAGAACCCGCATTCCAGGCAATCCAGCGCGGCGAAATCAAGCCCGGCGACATCGTCGTCATCCGCTATGAGGGCCCCAAGGGCGGTCCCGGCATGCGTGAAATGCTGGCCGTCACCGGCGCGCTCATCGGTCAGGGCCTCGGCGATTCGGTGGCCCTGGTAACCGACGGTCGTTTCTCCGGCGCGTCCCACGGCCCCATGGTCGGGCACGTCGCTCCCGAGGCAATGGTCGGCGGACCCATCGGTCTGTTGCGGGAAGGCGACATCATCACCCTGGACATCCCCAACCGTCGTCTTGACGCCCAAATTACCGAGGAAGAGATGACCGACCGGCGTGCTGCCTGGCAGCCCATCGAGCCCAAGTACACCACCGGCGTTCTGGCCAAGTACGCCAAGCTGGTGTCCTCGGCTTCCGAGGGAGCGGTTACCGGGTAACCTCCGACATCCCGAACCCCCAATCACTTCTCGGAGGAGATGACCACCATGGAAAACCGTGTCGTGTTGGAACGCAAAGGATCCCTGGCGGTCATCCGCCTCAATCGACCGGAAGCGCGCAACGCCCTGTCCCCAGGCATGGTGTCCGAGCTGGGCTCAGCCATCGAGTCATGCCGAGCCAGGGACGTTCGAGCGGTGCTGTTGACCGGCACTGACGGCGCGTTCTGCGCCGGTGCGGACGTCCGCGAATTTGCTGCGCAACTGGAATCAGGCGGGCCGGAGGCGCTCTCCCATCACCTGCGAGAGTTGGCCGACGCGTTGCACCGGGACGTGGTTATTGCCATTCGCAAATTGGATAAACCGGTGGTGGCCGCCGTTAATGGTGTCGCCGCCGGCGCCGGTTTCAGCTTGGCCTTGGCCTGCGATCTGCGCGTCGCATCGTCAGATGCGCGGTTCCTGCTCGCCTACGCCAACATCGGTTGTACGGCCGATGGCGGGTCCACCTTCATGCTCCCGCGCATCGTTGGTCAGGGCCGCGCCATGGATATCTACCTCGCCCGACAACCCATCGGCGCGGAGTATGCTCTGGAACTGGGCCTGGTCAGCCAGGTATTCGACACGTCCCATTTTGACCGGCACGCCATGGAAACTGCCGACCGTTTGGCGCAGGGCCCTACCCAGGCCTACGGTCGCGTCAAAGCCCTCTTCGACGGCAGCTGGGAGTCCGATTTGGCGACCCAATTGGATGCCGAAACCGACGCAATCGCCAATATCGGGCTGACTGGCGATTTCCAGGAGGGCATCCGTGCCTTCTCCCAAAAACGCCAGGCATGGTTCCAGGGTCGATAGATTAGCTCACACCCATTGACATGAAACGATGGCTGGCCCTGCACCGGTGGCGATTGTTGCTGTCGCTCGGGGCCATCGTTGCTCTGCGGGTGGTCATCGCGGCGTTGTTAGCGTTTACTGCGCTCGATGATATCTTGCCGCTGGCCGTGCGGTTGACCATCGTCACGGCGTGCAACGTCGCCATTTGCGTGCTCGCGGTCGTCACCGTAGTCGCCTTCGTCCAGTACGGGCGCATCTTCAACCCCAGGATCCCTACGGAGTGACCGCACCTTCGTAGGGTGCGGCAAGGCACTTCGATTATTCTCCTGCGCCGTCGTAGCCTGCTCACGGTGAGCCAGTCGACCCGCGAGCGGACGGGATTTCAGAAACGTCGTGCGCTGTACCTTATCTCGCTCTAGTGACCATCGAGAGACCCCGGGCGGTGCGGCATCGTGCTTGCCCGCGTGACAGCGCATGCCTATACTGGCGCCATCCGTACCCATGCCAACGCGAGACTAGACCTGCCCACCGCGGCGAGGAGGCCCCCATGCCGAAGGATAAGGTTGAAATATTTTGGTTCTCCGAGCAACCCTACGGCCACGTCACCGACGAGGATGTGGAGCAATTTGAGTCGGGCCGACTGGATTTCCCCAATTCCCACTTCGACCCCGAAAAGGCCCACATACTCTACAACCAGTACCACGAGCAGTATGCCTGCGCCGATCAGAACGGCTTCGACGGCATCATGTCCAACGAGCACCACGCCTCGTACTGGTGCATGAAACCGGCCGTCAACATCGACGCCGCCGTGATCTCCAAGGTAACCCGCAACGCCAAGATCGCCATCCTGGGCAACGTCATCGCCATCAACGATCCCATCCGCATGGCCGAAGAGATCGCCATGCTGGACTGCATCTCCGGCGGACGAATCATATCCGGCTTCGTTCGGGGCACTGCGGTGGAGACCCTCCAGGGTGGGGTTGCTCCGCCGCAGAACCGCGACCGCTTCGAGGAAGCCCACGACCTGATCATCAAGTGCTGGACCGAGCCTGGCCCATTCCGTTATGAGGGCGAGTATTACCACTACCGCAAGGTCAACCCGTGGGTGCTGCCGATGCAGAAGCCTCACCCACCCATCTGGTTCCCCGGCTTCAGCAGCCCCGAATCCGTCGTGTGGGCCGCCAGCCACCGGCACCCCTACATGAACCTTGGCTCCCTCCTCGAGCACACCCACCGCCTCCGCGACGTGTACATCGACACCGCCAAGGAAACCGGATTCCAGCCCGGCCCCGAGCATTTCGGCTACCTGCTGCGCGTGTTCTGCGCCGACACCGATGAGAAGGCCCAGGAACTGGGACGCGAGTTCCTTTGGACTCAGGAACACCGCAACCGTGGCCCCCGCGAGCACAACGATCCGCCCGGCTACCAGTCTCGCGAGGCGGTCAGCATCCAGCGTACCCTGCCCGGAGCCGGCGGGTTCGGCCGCATGATGACCTACGAGGAATTGCAGGAGGCCAACAACATCATCGTTGGCAGCCCCGACACCGTGCGGGAAAAGCTCTCGATGATCATCGACCGCCTCAACCCCGGTTACCTGCACATCTACGGCAATGAGGGCGCAATGGCTCACGAGGACGTGATGCGTTCCATCGAACTCATCGGCCGCGAGGTCATCCCCGCCCTCCACGAGATCCCATTGGTCGACCACTACGAGTAGCATGGCGTCGCCATCGGTGTGTTTGGTCACCGCCGCCGTGCTGATCCTGCTTGGGGTGGGATGCGCGGCGGCCGGGCAGAATCCTTGCCCGGAGGGGACTGACCCGTTCACCGAGTTGAACGTCTACTTCGGCCAGGAAAAAGGAGATGGCGGTACCGTAACCGAGGAAGAATGGCGTGCGTTTCTGGCCGAAACCGTGACCCCACGCTTCCCTGACGGCCTCACCGTGCTCGACGCCCGTGGTCAGTGGTTCGACACTTCCGAGGGCCGGCTCTACGTGGAATCCACCAAGTTGCTGAACGTCCTCGTTCCGGCCGACTCGACCGACGCGGGCATGGAATCGGTGCGCCAGATCTCCGACACGTACAAACAGCGGTTTGACCAACAGGCAGTCTTCATCACCAACCTGCCGGCATGCGCCACCGTATATTGATCGGAAATCAAGGGTGGATGACTGAAGCACAGGTAGGCCAGTACGCGCGTTAGAACCGCCCCAACAACGGACGCCCGATTCCAAGGAGACATACAATGACATTGCCAGACCGGCAGGCGTTCATCGGCGTGGGCACCATGGGTAGCCTCATGGCCCGTTGCCTGCTCGATGCAGGGGTTGACCTGACGGTGCACGACCTCCGATATGAGGCTGCCGGACCGCTTATTCAACAGGGCGCAAAGTGGGCCGATTCCGCCGAAGCGGCCGCGTCGGGCTGTGGAGTGGTCTGGACATCGCTTCCCGGACCTGCGCAGGTCGAGTCCGTCCTCTTGGGCAACGAAGCTGCCGTCCTTGCCGCCATGCCGGCCGGAGCGGTTCTGATTGACACGACCACCAACGATCCAAACGTAGCGCGGACAGTAGCGGACTCCTGCTCCACACGGGGCCTGTACATGCTGGACGCCCCCGTCAGCGGCCGCCCGCCCACGATGACTATGATGGTGGGCGGCGACAGAGCCGTGTTTGAGGACATCCGGCCCATGCTGGAGACTGTCGCGGCCAACGTGTTTTACGTCGGCGAATCTGGCGCCGGTTGCGTCGCCAAGCTTGCCACTCAATATATGGGTTACACCAACCTTATCGCCGCCATCGAGGGTATGCTCATCGCTCGCCTCGGCGGTGTCGACCCGGCGATTCTCGCCGACATAGTTCCGGTGAGCGCCGGCGCCAGCCGAGCGTTCAACGCCATCCCCAACGCCATCTTGGATGGTTCATACCAGGCCGGAGGCACCCTGGACATCGTCGCCAAGGACGTGGCTCTGGCCTGCGCCTTGGCCGAGCGAGTCAACGCGCCGGCATCCACTGGGCAGTCGGCCAACTCCCTGTATCGACAGGCGCGGGAGGCTGGCTGGGGCGACGAGGGCTACCCCATCGTTGCCCGCATACTCGAAGCTCTGGCGCAGACCGAGTTGCGGAGACAGTGACTGCCGCAACCCGCGTGCGGTTGTGATACCATTTCGCGGGGCGACCCGCGCCCGGAGGCACAACATGGCAATTACGTTCCAACCCAGCGCCTACAGCGGACTGGTTGACCAGGAAAACGGTATGGTCAGCCGCGAGATATTTGTCAATTCGGACATCTACGCCGAGGAACAGGAGCGCATCTTTACCCGCGCTTGGCTGTTCGTCGGCCACGAAAGCCAAGTCGAGAAGCCAGGCGACTTCTTCGTCTCCTCGATGGGCGAGGAGTCGGTGATCCTGTGCCGCGACCGTGAGGGCGAGATCCACGTTTTCCTGAACTCGTGCATGCACCGGGGCATGAAGGTGTGCCGCTACGACGAGGGGAACACTCCCATCTTCACGTGCCCATATCACGGTTGGAGCTTCGCAACCGACGGCGCCCTGGTCGGCGTGCCCTTCTACAAGGACGCTTACCACGAGGAGTTGGACAAGTCCCAGTGGAGCCTGATCCGCGTTCCCAGGATGATCAACTACAAGGGCGGCATCTGGGCATCGTGGGACCCCAACGCCCCCGACTTCCTCGAGTACATCGGCGGCTTTAAAACCTACCTGGACATCCTGTTCGACGGGTGGGACGGAAGCGAGGGCGGCACGGAACTCATCGGTGGCATCGAGAAGTGGATGGTGCCCAGCAACTGGAAGTTCCCGGCCGAAAACTTCATCGGCGATCGTTACCACAACATCAGCCACCGCTCCGTTGACCTCGTGGGCATTGGCCCGTCGGGGCAGGGCCGCCGCGATAACCGCGAGCGTGAGGGAGCAAAGTCCCTCGACGTATCGTTCCCGGAACGCGGGCACGGCACCGTCATGTTCCTGCGACCCGAGGACGCCCAACCGGTTGAGTCCTATCAGAACGATCCGGTGGTAGCCGAGTATTTCTACCAGTGCGAAATCGCCCGCAAGGAACGGCAGGGCCAGTTGTGGCGCATCTTGGCCGGCCCCGGAACCATTTTCCCGAATATGTCATTCCTGCCCCGGCAGCCGCGCAGCATCGCCGTTTGGCATCCCCGTGGCCCGGACCAGACCGAGGTCTGGCGCTGGTTCCTGGTCGACAAAACCGCGCCGCCCGAGGTCAAGGAATTCCTGCGCCAGTACTACATCCGCTATTCCGGCCCCGCCGGACTGACCGAGCAGGATGATATGGAAAACTGGAACTACGCCCATTCCGCCAGCCGTGGCGCCATGGCCCGCCGCCATCACTACAACTACCAGATGGGCATGGGCTACGCGGTCACCGATTTCGAGGACGGCGGCCTGAAACTCGACGGGACCGTTCTGGATACCACCAAAGCGCGGGCCGGCGAGCAGAACCAGCGCGGTTTCTACAGCCGGTGGCGGGAATTCATGGCCGCGCGAGACTGGGACGAGTTGGCAACCTGGCGCAAAGGCGGCTCTGCCTGTTAGGTGGCGTGATGGCAGTCGCAAATGACCCGCTGGCAATGTTGCTCCTGAAGCAAGACGTTGAGGCGTTTCTGTACCACGAAGCGAACCTGTTGGACGACCGCCGTTACGAGGAATGGCTGGAACTGCTCACCGACGACGTGCGTTACTGGGTACCCATGCGTCGCAACGTCAAGTTCGGCGAGTTGGAGCGCGAGTTCACCAGGGAAGGCCAGGACATCAACTGGTTTGATGAGGGCAAGGTCACGCTGACCCAGCGGGTGAGGCAGATTCTCACCGGCGTCCATTGGGCCGAGGAACCGCTGTCCCGTATTTCCCACCTCGTCACCAACGTGGAGATCCTTGACGCTGATCCAACTCCCGCGGAAGCGGGCCAGGTGTCCCTACGGTGCAGGTTCATCATCTATCGTAACCGCGTGGAAACAGAAACGGACATCCTGGTGGGGCGGCGCGAGGATACCCTGCGGCGTGTAGATGGCGATTGGCGAATCGCCCAGCGCCAGGTGTTCCTCGACCAGAACGTCCTGCTCGCCAAAAACCTGACCTTCTTCTTCTAACCGCAGTTTCGATGGGGACCGACCGCAATGGCCGACATTGTTAATCTCTTTGAAGTCGAGCCGGGGCAAACGATACGGCTCTACAGCGAAGCCACCGCTGAGGTGGTTTCCAATCCCAGGGACGGGGTGTGGCTGTTCGTCCGTTACCTGAGCAGTCCTGACGACCCCGATCAGGTGGGCCAGGAGGACATGGTTTTCGCCCAGGACGTAATCGAGTTGGTTGCGGAGTAACGGCGATGGTCGCGCCAGCCGACGCCACGCAGGGGTTCACAGTCCCCACGCATGATGAAGTCCTCGCCGCCCTCCGAGCCGGCTATCGTGCCATCGATGACGGCTACGGTTTCTACCCGGGTTTCGACGGTTGGCTGGAATCGTTGGGATACCAGCGTCGCGATGATATCGATTGCACATGTCCCGACCGCGGCTACCGCGGCCACCTGCCCGAATGCCGGTGGGTCCGGTAACCTACATCCAGCCCCGCTCGGTTTCCCAATATTCCAAAACGCGCCGGTCGGCGCGCATCTGATTTACGGAGTCAAACATGTCCCAGCAAATGGTTGATTTGATGGAATCGGTGTGGCGGTCCATCGATGGTCTGTGCAGCAGCCTGACGCCCGATCAGTGGGCCACCCCCACCGAGTGCCCGGGTTGGGCCGTGCAGGACCAGGTATCTCACTTGGTGGGCAGCGAATGCCGAATTCTGGGACGCCCCGCTCCGGAGCATGAGCCTTCCGATACGTCCCACGTCCGCAACGAGGTTGGCCAGGGCAATGAGGTGTTGGTCGACTACCGTCGCCAGTTCAGCGGCGCGGAAGTCCTCGCCGAGTTCCGTGAAATCACGGCGGAGCGTTTGGCCGTGCTGCGCGCCATGAGCGAAGAGGACTTCGGGGCCGAAACGCCCAACCCGCTGGGCAGCGGGCCATATACCGACATGCTCGCCATCCGCATCTACGACGCGTGGGTCCACGAACAGGATATGCGGCGGGCGCTCGGCATCCCGGGTCACCTGGATGGTCCGGTAGCCCAACATTCATACGGGCGCACCCGGGCGGCCATGCCCTTCGTGGTTGGGCGTAAGGTCAAACCCGACGACGGCGCGACGGTCGTGTTTGAAATCACCGGCGATGTGGGTGGCACCATCGCCCTCAATATGGAGGGAGGCCGCGCCCAACGCATGGACGCCCCGCCTGAGTCGCCCACGGTCCGCCTGACCATGGGCCTAGAGCCGTTCAACGCACTGGGAACCGGTCGTTGGACCGCTGAGCACGCATTGTCAAACGGTTCCGTGTCCATCGACGGCGACCGCGCCCTGGGTGAGCGGATCGTCGGCGAGATGAACTTCATGATCTGATCGTTACCGGACGAACGTATCCAAAACGGCAATCTCGCCACCGTTTTGGTTATGCGCCCTTTCACCCGGCTATAATGGCCCCGTGTCATTCCCTGACCACGGGGTCGTCTTCATTCGTGCGTAGGAGGAGGTTCTGAGATGGAGATTGGTGTTTCTGTACCTATCGTTGAGATCGGCGACGACTTCGGTGCGTTGCGCGATTACATTCAGGCTGCCGAGGCCTTGGGTTACGCCCACGTGCGTATTCTCGACCACGTCTTGGGGGCGGTGCCGGAGAAGCATCCGGAGGTGCCGCAGTTCCCGTACACTCACGAGTCATACATCCACGAACCTTTCACCCTGATGGCATACCTGGCCGCCGTGACCAAGCGCATCGGCCTGACCACCGGCATCCTGATCCTCCCGCAGCGTCAGACGGCGTTGGTCGCCAAGCAGGCCTCCGAGGTTGACCTGCTGTCCGGCGGACGGCTCCGGCTGGGCATCGGCGTAGGCTGGAACTCCGTCGAATATGAAGCTCTCGGCGTGGACTTCGCCACCCGCGGCAGCCGCTGCGACGAGCAGATTGAGGTGCTCCGCCAACTGTGGACCGAGGACGTGATCGACTTCCACGGCAAGTATCACGACATCACCCACGCTGGCATCAACCCCCTGCCGGTCCAGCGACCAATCCCCATCTGGGTCGGCGCCGGCCGCGGCAACGCGCCCACACCGCCCAACGCTGCAATCCGGCGCATCGGACGGTTGGCCGACGGCTACTTCCCCATGTTCGCGCCCGACGCCGGCGGCCAGGCCATCCTGGGACGCATCCGAGCCCAGGCCGAAGCGGTCGGCCGGGACCCGTCAGAGGTCGGTTTCGAGGGGCGCATCACCATCCCCGCCGATAACAACCCGGAAGACTGGCTCACCGAACTGAAATCATGGGAAGAGATCGGCGCTACACACATGGCCGCCGGCCTGCGGGGAGCGACCTCCGCTGATAATCACATCGATGCCATACGCCGGCTGAAAGAAGCGATCGGCTAGGCGGCGCGGCATGCGCCCGGTGCGCGAAAACATACACCACGGTCCTCGAGGTTCGTCCGCCGCTGACGGTAGCCGGCCCACCCGACGGGTGCCCCACCTGAACCGGCGTATCGCCGGGACCTTTCAGCCCCACTTGCCACAGGTCCTGGTAATCGGGTTTCTGATACTGATAACCGCCGGCCTGGGTGTGGTCAATCCGATCCTGATCAGGGTAGTGTTTGACTCCGCGCTCTTCCCGGAGGGCGGGCCGGACTTGCACCTCTTGTGGCAACTCGCCGTCGCCATGGCTTCCGTGGTGGTGGTTACCGGTTGTCTTGGAGTGGTCCAAACCTTGCTGACCCAACGACTGGGTCAACGGGTGATGCGGGACCTGCGCGACCGGTTGTACACTCACCTGCAATCGTTATCGCTGGGTTTTTTCACCTCCCAAAAAACTGGAGAGATACAGAGCCGGGTGGCCAACGACGTGGCGGGCATACGGGTGGTGGTCACCGGCACTGTCAGCACCATCCTGTCGAACATCGTTATCCTGATCAGTACCTTGATCGCCATGTCCGTCCTGTCATGGCAGTTGACCATCGTCGCGGTTGGTATCACCCCCCTGTTCGCCGTGTTCGCCTACATGGTGGGTAAACGCCGGCGGGCGGCCTCCAAATTGGTGCAGGAATCTACGGCGGAGATGACGGCGATCACCCAGGAAACCCTCTCCGTTTCGGGCGTCATGCTGACTCGACTGTTCGGAGCCCAGCATCGGGAAATCGAGCGGTTCCGGGACCAGAACGTACGCTTATCCGACCTTGAAATCCGCCGCGAAATGACCGGACAAAGGGTTTGGGCCGGCATGCAGATTTTCTACTCTCTTACGCCGGTGGTCGTCTACGTCCTCGCCGGCTACATCCTCTTCGGTGGATTTGGCCCGAACGGAATTACCGCGGGCACGATAGTGGCGTTTACCACCCTGCAGGCCCGCCTGTACTTCCCCATCAGCACACTGCTTCGCACTTCGGTCGAATTGCAGTCGTCCCTGGCCCTGTTCGAGCGCATTTTTGGATACCTGGACATTCGACCCGACATCGTCGACGCACCCGACGCGGTGAACATACCGGTCGAAAGCGTGGCAGGGCACGTATCATTGCGCGACGTTCGTATGAACTACCATCCCGCTACACTCCTGTCAGAAGCATACGAAGTCGAACCCGAGGGGCGCGAATTCTGGGCTCTCGACGGAGTGAATCTGGAGGTCAAACCAGGTCAGTTGGCCGCGCTGGTCGGCCCCAGCGGGGCCGGCAAGACCACCGTTTCCTACCTGATTCCGAGACTTTATGATGCGACATCTGGAGAAGTCAGCATCGACGGCGTTGACGTTCGACACATTCAGATGGAGAGCCTGGCCCGGATGATCGGCTACGTCTCCCAGGAGAGCTACCTATTCCACGCCTCGATACGCGAAAACCTGCTGTACGGGAACCCTGGCGCGACCGAACAACAACTGCACGACGCAGCCAGGGCGGCCTACATCCACGACCGGATCATGGAATTTCCCGACGGCTACGACACGGTGGTGGGCGAGCGCGGTTACCGGATGTCCGGCGGTGAGCGTCAGCGCCTGTCCATCGCCCGCGTCATATTGCACGATACGCGATTGCTGATCCTGGACGAAGCCACGTCATCCCTCGACACCACCAGCGAGCGATACGTCCAGGCCGCGCTGCAACCTTTGATGAAAGGACGCACTACCATCGCAATCGCCCATCGGCTGTCTACCATCATGACAGCAGACGTAATCTTCGTGATCGACCGGGGACGCGTTGTGGAACAAGGCACTCATTACGAGTTGGTGGCGTCGGGAGGCCTGTACGCCCAACTCTACGATGAACAGTACGAGGGAGGCGCGGTCGAGTACGTTCGAGACGACGGCATCGCGGTGTTGGCCAGCGGTGATCTGCGCCTGCCAGTCCCTTTGTAGTCGAACAGCCCAGACGGAGTTGAAACATGACATCCCAAGCATCGCCCGGACGAATCCGACTGCGGGTGGCGTTCCGCAACATGTTCTACACGACCATTTACGTGGCGGTGGAAGGCGGATTCCTCGCCGCCGAAGGCCTCGATATCGATTTTTCCCACATACCCGCCGGGCAATCCAGCACAGACCTGCTGAAATCCGGCGACATTGACATCACCCAGAGCGGCATCAGCCGCAGCTTCATGGATCTGGACGCGGACAGCGATTCGCCGCCGTTACACATCGCCGAGATCAATCAGCGGGACGGGTTCTTCCTGCTCTCCAAACAGACGACCGACGGCTGGACTTGGGCACACCTGGCGGGAGCGACGCTGATTCCAGTCGGATTCACCCCAGTCCCGTACACCACGCTGCAGGCGGCCATGCGTTGGCACGGTGTGGATCCGAATAGCGTAAACCTGATGGGCGGCCTGTCCGCCGAGGAAATGCTGGGCAGGTTCCGCGCTGGCGAAGCCGATTATCTGCAAGTGCCCTATCCCTTCGCCGGCCAACTGGTCAACGAGGGCAGCGGACACTTGGCGGTAACGCTGGGCAACGAGAGCGGCTACGTCTGCTACAGCAGTTTTGCCGCGACACCGACCTACGTTGCGGAGAACCCTGAAACCGTGCAACGATTCGTCAACGGCTACGCCAGGGCACAACGCTGGGTCGCCCAGAACGAACCCGAGGCCGTGGCGGAATGCATCGCGCCGGTGTTCCCCGAATACGACCGCGCCCTGCTCTCGGATGGTGTGGCGCGTTACAAAGCAGCCGGCGTTTGGGCCACAGACCCTCTTATCGGCAGACAAGGCTTCGACCGAATGCGAGATGCTTTGATCGCCGGCGGGTTGGTGCAGGGAGCGCACCCTTACGAGAGCATCGTGCGCCCCGAATTCGCGCAGCGAGCGCTGGAAGAATCTGCGTAGAAACGGGACGGTCCAATGGCTCGACCCCTGAGGAGGACGTCGCATCATGAGGCTGGAAGGAAAAGTTGCAATCATCACCGGCGGTGCGCGTGGACAGGGCGCAACTGAGGCCAGGATGTTCGCGCAGGAAGGCGCCAAAGTAATCATCGGCGACGTACGGGATGAACTGGGCATGCAGGTGGAAGCCGAGATCCGCGAGTTGGGAGGAGAGGCCGTTTACCTGCACCTCGATGTGACCAATCAGGAGGATTGGGACCGGGCAATCCAAAGTGCCGAGCAGCGATTTGGCAAGGTGGATGTTCTGGTGAACAACGCGGCCATCGTGCTGCGCAAAAACATCGAAGAAACCACCGGCGAAGACTGGGACAACATCATGGATGTCAACGCCAAGGGCGTGTTCCTGGGTACCAAAGCGGTGATTCCGGCCATGCGCCGGGCCGGTGGCGGCAGCATCATCAACATCTCCTCCATCAGTGGCCTGGTATCCATTGGCCCGCCCGCATATGTCGCCACCAAGGGAGCGGTGCGACTGTTCACCAAGTCCACCGCCATCCAATACGCTCCCGAAAATATCCGCGCAAATTCGATTCATCCCGGCGCGGTGGACACCGACATGCGGCGCGGCGGTTTGGCCGACCAGACGCCGGAGGAAATTGAGGAACGCGTCAATCAGATTCCATTGGGTAGAGTGGGCACCACCCAGGACATCTCCTATGGTGCGCTGTTCCTGGCGTCCGACGAATCCTCATTCATGACCGGCAGCGAACTCGTGATCGACGGCGGATACACCGCCAAGTGAGGCGCACATGACCACCTTGCCGCAAAACTCCCTCGCCGCTGTGACCACCGCGCCCAACGTAATGGATATCAGGCGCCTCGATATTCCCAGCATCGGCGACGACGAAGCCATCGTACGGATAGAGGCCACGGGTATCTGCGGAACGGATTACGAATGGTTTCGCGGTGACCTGGACATCCCGTACCCGATAATCCTCGGACACGAGCCGTTGGGCCGGATCGCTGCCATCGGGCCACAGGCATCTGAGCGTTGGGGAGTTCGGGTAGGTGACCGCGTGGCGGTACGTTCGGGATACCGTTGCGGCCGCTGCGCCACCTGCCAGGCCGGCGGGTCCGAACCGTGCCCTTCGGCTGGCGGCTTCGGACAGACCGGATTGGACCAAGCGCCCGGCCTCTGGGGAGGCTATTCCGAATACCTCTACCTCCCGGCCGGCTCGGTGGTCTTTCCCATGGACGGCGATCTGGATCCAGCGGTGGCGGTGATGTTCAACCCCTTGGGCGCCGGTTTTGCTTGGGGAGTTGACGCCACCGGCCTGCAACCCGGGCAAACTCTGGCCGTGCTCGGTTCAGGCCAACGCGGAATCTGCTGCGCCATCGCGGCCAAGGAGTCCGGAGCGTCAACGGTCGCCATCACCGGCCTTGGCAGGGACGAGCACAAATTGGCGCTCGCCCGGGACATGGGCGCTGACTTGGCCATGAATATTGACGGAGAGGATCCTGTAGAACGTGTCCTCGCAGCGACCGGAGGCGCCGGTGTTGATTGCGTGGTCGACACCACGCCCTACGCGGTTGAGGCAGTGAACCAAGCCGTCCAGATGGTGAAACCCGGCGGAACCATCGTCCTTGCCGGCTTGAAAGGACGCCGGGCTTTCGAGGGTTTGTCACCCGACGACATCATCTGGAAAAAGGTCACGCTTCGTGGCGTCCTGGGCGTAGAGTATTCGGCGTTCAGGCGCGCCGTGGACACCATTCATTCCCGCAAATACCCCATGGAGCGACTGCACACCCATAGCTTTCCCATAGAGCAGGCAGAGCAAGCGCTGGCCACGTTGAGCGGTGAAGCCGGCGTCCCCAGCATCCACGTCGCAATCGTCCCAAATAGCTGATTCGAGGAGCAACCAATGGCCTATTACCATGCCGACACCGTAATCCGCCGGGCCAACGTCATCACCATCGATCCAGCACAACCGCGCGCCACCGCTATCGCAATGCGTGATGGCCGCTTCATCGGCGTGGGCAGCGATTCTGATGTTGAAACCCTCATTGGACCGCACACCAGGATCGTCGAAATGCCCGACAAAACGGTATTGCCTGGGTTCATCGATGCCCACATTCATGTGCTCAGCAGCGGCACGCGACACGTAATGGCTGCGGACTGCGCCCTGCCAACCATAGCCGACATCCAAGCGGCGTTGCGCGAACGGGTGGCTAATACCCCGGCGGGCCAGTGGGTTCAGGGTTTCAAGTTCGATGACACCAAGACCGCCGAAAATCGGTTCCTGCGTAGGGAGGACCTGGACGCAGTGAGCACTGACCATCCGGTATTGGTATCTCACCGGGCCGGCCACGTTTACTTCGGCAATACTTTGGCACTGGAACGGGGCGGGTTCAATGATGAATCCACGGATCCACCGGGCGGACGCCTGGGGCGCAATCCCGACACCGGCAGGTTGGACGGCGTAATTTACGAACGCGCCGTTGACGACATCCGCGAGAACCAGCTCCCGGTCGAGTCAGCAGAAACCCGAAAGGAGGGCCTCCGCGTGATCTGCGAGATGCTGAATCGCGCGGGACTGACCAGCGTGCACGACGCCCGCGTTACCGATTACGAACTGCAAACCTATCAACAGGGTCGCGACACCGGCGATTTGAGCCTCAGGGTTTACGCGCTGATGTGGTACCGCTACTTCCCGGCATTGCGCGACGCCGGCATTCGTTCCGGCATGGGGGACGATCGGTTGAGAATCGGCGGCATAAAAATGGTCGCGGACGGCGCCATTGCTTCGAGGACCGCCTACCTGTCCGAGCCTTACGTCGGCAGTTGTTGCGACCATGGCATCCTGACCATGACCGAGGATGAGATCGCTGAGAACGTCATGGAGATGCATGCCGCGGGATTCCAGGTGTGCATCCACGCCAACGGAGACTCCACGATAGACCTGGTACTCAAGGCATATGAAGCCGCACAATCTGAGAATCCACGCCCTGATCCCCGCCACCGGGTGGAGCATTGCACGCTGGTCAATCATGACCTGCTGACCCGCATGCACAACCTGGGGACGGTGGCCACGCCCTTCTGCACATACGTGTACTACCACGGCGAGAAGATGCAATTCTACGGAGAGGACCGCTTGCAGTGGATGTTCGCACAACGTTCATTCATGGACTATCGCGTCATGTCCACCGGCGCTACTGATTACCCGCCCGGTCCGTTTGAGCCGCTGATGGGCATCCAGAGTTGCGTTACCCGCACCGACAGCGAGGGACGCGAATGGGGAACCAACCAGCGCATTTCGGTTGAGGACGCGCTCCGCATCTACACTCAGAATGGCGCGTACGCCGGCTTCGAGGAAAACCTGAAGGGTAGCATTGAGGTTGGCAAACTCGCCGACCTCGTGGTGCTGAGCCAGGACCCGACCGCAATCGACCCGTTCGGAATCAAGGACATTCCCGTGGAGCGGACCATTGTCGGCGGCCGGACGGTGTACGAGGCCTAATCGACTATAAACCTCTCCGAGACGTGCGTGCCTCGCGGGGCGTTCGCACAGTCGGTGCGCATTCTGACTCAGGGAGTCAATTGAAGAGTATCGGTCGGACACTGCTGAGGCAACGTCCGACCGATTTCACAAGACGGTAGACAGCGAGGCCACCGTCATCGGGAAGTGCGCGCCAAGGTTAGCGCGTGATTGCGTTGACCTGATCGTACTCTCCATCAGCGACGATCACGGTAAGGAACACCTCGTCGGAACCCTGGTTGTCGCCAGGCCCGAAAGTGAGTTGGCGCCCATCGATACCTATGGTCGTGGTAGCGCTCTGGACATTGAGGAAGCACTCCCGGGTCGGTTCGGCGCCGCAAGATTGCAAGCGGGCGATCGCCAAGCGCCCAGCGAGATAACCCTCAAGGGAGATGAACCCCGGTTCCTCGGTGGAATTGTAAGCCATCAGGGCGGCACGATATTTGGCGACGCTTTCATCGCTGGGCAAAGGAACGACCTGGGTCACGTACACGCCGGGAGCTTCGTTACCTAGCGCAGTCGCCAGTGCGTTGCTTCCGACGAAAGACGCCGCCAGGAAAACCGGATCCGGATCCAACTTCATGCGTAGCTTCTTTATGATCTGTGCGGCGGGCGCTGAGGTGCCTATGATTATCACTGCTTCAGGCTCCGCCTCAGCGATCCTGAACGCCGCCGACTGCACGGCAGACGTGTTGCGCCGGTAGTACCAGGACGCCACCGGTTCCATGTCGTGCTCTGCTAGTGCGTTGCGCACGCCCATGAGACCGTCTATGCCATACGAATCGTTCTGGTACAGAACTGCTACCTTGGTAACGTTCGCATCGACAAGGTGCCGGACCATTTCCTCAGTTTCATCGTGGTACGACGCGCGGTAGTTGAGCACGTTGGTGAGATCGCTCTCGCGCAGCAATTGTGCGCCGGTGAGGGCGCCAACGAAAGGCACCGGCTTATCTGCACCTGCCGCCACCGGCAATGCCGCTCTGGACGTCGGGGTACCTACCGCCCCGATCAGTGCGAATACCGGATTGTCTCCTTCCACAAATTCCAGCGTGTTCGCAAATGCCGCGTCGGGTTCGTACCTGTCGTCCTCGGTCGTGAGTTTCAGCTGGCGTCCGTAGACACCACCGGCATCATTCGCTTCCTTGAATGCCGCCTCAATTCCTACCTGCACGCCTTGGCCCAAGGCCTGGTTGGAGCCCATCAATGCGGCCGACTGCCCAAACAAGATCTCGGTGTCGGTAATCCCGGGGTCTTTAGGATCTTCCATCTCCATGGTCGGAACCGCCGGCACGTCCGCTCCCTACGCTTCAGACGACAGGTAGTCAATCTGCTCCAGCAGATCGTCTAGAATTTCCGCGTTTTGCTCAATCAGATCTCTTTCTTCGACGACGAGTTCGAGCCGGGCAACGAGACGTTCGAAATAGTCGGCATCTCCGCCTCCAGCGTCGCGCACGTTTTCCGCTTGCTGGAGAACCTCTTCACTCAACCCGGCGGGAGTATGCTCGCGCAGATATTCAACGTCCCGGTCCACGCGCCCCCCTACGGAGTCGTATGTCTCCTGGATACGTGCTACATACGTCGGATCCTGCATAAGACTCGCGACCAGTAGGAGCGTATGTCCCAACGTAACATTCGAGCCCAGGCTATCGGTGTGCGCATACTGGAGTATGGCGTCCGTCGATACGTCCCCGTCGGCGGCGGTTACCAGATTGTAGAACTGCGTGTCCACGCTGGCGCCGGTTCGCGGGAAAAGCACTGCGTTGTTGATTCTGGTCAAAGTCGATCTGCTCATCCCCTCCGCCTGCAGGGCGAGCAACAATGGCCCTCTTCCGCTCTGGATCGCGTCCACATTGGAGACCAACTGGCCCAACTGGGCTTCGATGTACGCGACCCGGTCCTCTGGACCCTTCGCCTTGAGGATTGCCAACTGCGCGTTCAGCGTGCCCTTGAGTCGTCCGACCGCCGCCATGTCTTGGCCGATGGAAGCCCGCGTCATACCCGCGTTGGTGGGGGTCGATCCTACGCCCACCAACGCGTTCGCGTTCTGGGCTATCGCTAGCGCCGCAGACTGCAATTGGACGATGTCCTGAACGTCCGTGCCGTCCTCGCCCCGCGGCGTTAATCCAACCCAACTCGACCAAATCGGATTAGCAGCGGAGTGGCTCTTGCTGCCAACTGCGAATGAATATTGGGTGCCTGGCGTAAGATTATTGATGGTCAGAGATTGACTGGCGGCACCGCTGTCTGAGACGTCGACAGATTGGATCAGTTTTTGCCAGTCCAGTCCGGCGCGGTAGGCGGTCCAAGCCGCTCCAAGGTTGACCCAACGGACGCTGTAACCGGACGCTCCGGACACGGAGTCCCAGGACACGACAACGTCGCCGGAATCATCGCCATTAATTGCCCGGGTATTGGACGGTGCGGGCAGATCAGTCTGCGCCTGCGCTATGTTTTCGAACGCCAACCATCCGCCAGCGGCAACCAATATGGCAGCGGCCGCGATTCCGGCAATAGAAAGTAAATTTAGTCGTAATTTCATCGTATTCTTTCTGTCTCCAATTGCGTTTTTGTTGCCTACGCTGGCCGGATATTCCGGCCGATCACGGTGGCATCGGACGCCGGGGGGCCGCGGTTCACTGATATGCCGCTCCGCTCCAGGCCATGGCGCCGATCCCCAATGGTCGGAAAAACCACCAAATGTTGAGGCCCCGAGGGGGCGTACCTTGTTATTGCTCTTGGTGATTGATCAGGCCGATCACGTCTTCCAGCGGGTGAGCACGAACCATGGGTCGAATGGCTGTGGCCCGGATCTGAAATTCCTCCAGCCAAGGGGTTCCTGACGTCCTGCTGGGGGCTGCATTGCATGCCGGCAATCGACGACGGCTGTTGCACCGTCATGCGCCAGGCCGCACGGATCATCGGCCAATCGATCCGTACATCTCGACGAGAACGACCGGGACTTCACCAACCTTGAAAATCTATCAATTTGCGCCATGAAGGCTATCAACTTGGTCGTATTTTCCGTCAGCGCCGATTGAGGTCAAGAACACGGCGTCCGAGCCTTGATTATCATCAGGGCCATATTCCAGCGGGATTCCGTCGATGTCTATCGTGCCGGCATCCTTCAGCGAACGGAGAAAACAATCGCGGCTCAAATTCGGACCGCAAGCCTCCAGACCTGCGATGGCCAACCGACCCGCCAGGTATCCCTCCAGGGAAACGAACCCTGGCCCAGCGCCGGGGTCGAACTCCGACAAAGCCGCATGATAGCGAGCAACCAACGGAATGTCGCCATCATCGGGCAGAGGAACGACTTGGGTAACGTAAACCCCTTTGGTGTCATCGCCCAGTTCTTCAGCGAGCGCGTGGCTTCCCACGAACGACACCGTCATGAAAATGGGGTCAATGTCCCTCCGCAATAGCTCGATCGCTCGGGATACCGGTGCATAAGCGCCTATCATGATGACCGCTTCGGGATCCGCTTCTGCGATCCTCAGTGTCGCAGCTTTCACCGCGATGGTATTACGTGGATAAGACCAGGACACCAACGGTTCCAAACCTCGGCGTTTCAACGCGGCTTGCGCCCCTTCCAACCCGTTTCTGCCATAGGAATCATCCTGATAGAAAACCGCGACGCCGGTGACCCCAAGATCCTCGGTCAGGCGAGCGACCATTGCTTCCGTTTCCTGGTGATAAGAGGCGCGCACGTTCACTACGGTGCTCAATTGGGGGTCACGCAAGAATTCGGCTCCAGTGAACGGGGCGATAAATGGGACTCCGGCGGCCTGGGCCACTGGAGCAGCGGCGTGTGAAGTCGGCGTACCGACCGCCCCGATCAGAGCGAAAACCTCCTGCTTCTCGATCAGCGTATGTGTGTTCGACAGGGCGAAGTCGCTTTCGTAGGAATCATTCAGAGACTCGAGCTCCAGCTTCCGGCCGTGAACTCCGCCTTGGGCATTGATTTCGCTAAAAGCCGCTTGGATGCCAAGCCGCATGTCGTGGCCCAATTCGGCCGCGGGTCCAGAAAACGCGGCCGATTGACCAAAAAGCACCTCGTCGTCGGTGATTCCCGGATCCGTTCGACGACCCTGCGCCGGATCCACTTCAGACCGTTGATCGGTCGTGGCCGCAGGAGTATCGACGGGCATCGTTTCCGCCGCTCCCGTGCAGGCCAGCCCCAACGCCAAGACAAGGGAAGCGAATACCGCCATCCCCGCCAAGAGTCGGCAAACCGGCATGGCAGTGAACTCCATCAATCAAACCCGGTAAAAAAACTTCGTACCGCGTAGTATACGATAATGAATGACCGCACATTAATGTGCGGTCATTCATTATAAAACCACGAACAATCCTCGTGCGATATGTGCAAATACGACGGATATCTACAAGTCTGGAGGACGCCGTAGGTGCCACGGGGTCGCCTGTTCGTAGGAGTAAGCAGCTCGTAACACGGCGGCTTCGCCCAAGTGCGGGCCAGCGATCTGCAGCGCCAGCGGTAGGGCACCTTCGCCGTCGCCGGTGAATCCGCAAGGGACGCTCAGTGCGGGGCACCCACTCAAACTGTACAGACCGCGGAAACTGCCCTCGCGCAAGGCGGCGGCGGCCATCTCCTTGCTGCTGACAAGCGTCGGCTCATCTGACAAAAGGCCTGCGGGACCCGTCGAGGTTGGCTGCAGGAGCAGGTCCACTTGGCGGAATGTCTCGATCACCTGACGGCGTACCAGTGCCCGAAGCTTGAGAGCCTTGTAATAGACCTGGCCTGGGATGAGGTTGCCAACCGCAAACGCAACCCGAGTGTTGGGATGGTAGTCTTCCAAACGCTCACGGAGCCACTCGGGATTCAGGCTGACTCGCTCGGTGCTTGTGATAGTACGCACGATTGACCCGGTCATTGGCGCCATAGGCAAGCTGACCGGCACCACCTCGGCGCCAAGTTCCCGGAACACTTCGGCTGCGGCAGCCACGGCGTCGCGGCTCCGATCATCCAGCGACAAACCGTGTCCGCCCATCAACTCCGTCACCACACCGATCCGCATTCCGGCTACCCCCGCGTCCAGACTATCGAGATAATCAGGGACGGGTTCGGTCCGGCTGTATCGGTCGTTGGGATCGTGCCCCGCGATTACTCCCAGAGTGAGGGCGCAGTCGGCGACCGTACGGGAAATTGGCCCTATGGTATCCGTTGACCAACTGGCGCCGTCTACGCCAGCGCGGCTGACGCGGCCCCACGTGGGGCGTATACCGACCAGGCCGCAGTTGGCGGCGGGTCCACGAATCGATCCACCGGTATCCTCGCCCAACGAGGTGGCGCACAGGAATCCGGCGGTGGCTGACCCGCTTCCGGTGCTGGATGTGCCCGGATTGCGCGCCGTGTCCCAGGGGTTTCGCGCGGGTCCAAACCAACTGCTGATCGGATCTCCCAGCGCGAATTCGCTCATGTTGGTCTTGCCAATAATTACGGCGCCGGCTGCCTTGAGCTTGGCAACTACGGTCGCATCCGCATCCGGCACGAAATCGGCGCGGATTTTAGAAGCATCGGAGGTGCGGATCCCGGCCGTGTGAATCTGGTCCTTGATACCCACCGGAACACCGTGCAGCGGGCCTCGGAAATTGCCTGCTGCCGCCTCGGCTTCCAAGCGTTTGGCATCGGCGCGCGCCTCATCGGCGGAAACCGTGATGTATGCGTTCAGTTTGTCGCCAACCGTGTCGATACGATCCAAGTAGGCATCAACCGCTTCTACGGGCGAGATCTCACGAGTTCGTATCGAGGCGGCAAGCTCAAAGGCAGACAGGAAAGGAATTTCGGTGGGGCTCATTCTGCAACCTCCATGTCCGCCGGTTGGACCACGGCAACGTATTCTTCCAAGTTGAAGCCTGGCGGATCGATGGCCGCCATTTCTTCCAGCATCGCGTTCAGGCTGTGGGTAACCTGCGTCAATTCAGGTTCGTTGAGGGTCAGGCCCACCGCTTTCGCCAATGCCTGGATTTCATCGTTATTCAGATCAGCCATCAAAAAGTCTCCGATGTTTGGTGTCCGACAGTCTAAACGGTCTGGCCAGTGAACCGCCAACTATCAAGCAATGCGGCTGGCACGTGCATCGCGACGCCCGCTTCGTTCAAATTCAGGTGCGCGGCGCTGGAAAGCGCCCGGCAGCCAGTCAGCGCGTCCACGTAACTCTGCGTGAACCGGAGGTTCTTTACCGGAACGGTCAGTTCGCCACCTTCGATCAGGAACGTGCCGTCGCGGGTCATACCGGTCATGACACAACCCCGATTGTGCGCGAGTCGCGTGTAATAGAATCGCGTGATGTACAAACCACGGTCCACGGATGCAATCAGTTCCTCCGTGGTCTGGTCTCCAGGCCGCATGAACAGGTTGGTGGCCGTGGGGCCGCCCGTGGCTCCCCGCTGATGTCCCGTGGACGCCTTTCCTTCCTTGGCGCCAGTGTACGTATTGTGGACCGGGCCGCTTGCCACGCCGTCGCTAACGATGTCGACCCTTTGCTTGGCGACCCCCTCCGCGTCGAATGGCATCGGCCAACCCGCGGCGTCCAGTCCGTTATCACTGATGTGGACCAACGGGCTCATCACGTGCTCGCCCAACACCCCGTTCATCCAGCTTCGTCCGTCCTGGACCATGTGGGCGCCCATGCCGTAGAAACTCAACGCCTCCAGCATGTCATCGACCGCATAATGTTCCAACACAACGGGATACTCTCCCGGTTCCAAGTCCCGCGGGTTGCGCCCTTTGACAGCCTTGCTGATGGCTTCATCAGTTAGCGCTTCGGAATCAATATTATCCAGGCGCCAACCACCGCCCTTGCTCCAACCTGCTGAGTCGTCCCCGCGGGCCGTGATCAGCAATCCGGCGAATGTGCCAACGTGGTAGGCATCCGCGCCCCTGGTGCTGGCCACCGCGAACTCAGTGAGCCCAGTGCGGCAGAAACCGGCGGCTTCAAGCGCCAGATCGGCGGCCCGCCGGCATACCGTCCCGACCACATCGGCCCGGCGGTCGGCTGCACATACGGCGGTGGCCTCGTCGTAAGCCGAGACCGATTGCACGCCGGATGGTTCCGGCAGCCCGGGAAAATCGGGATCCTCCGGCATGAGACGAGCGTATTCGGCGGCCTGCCTCACCGCGCTCGCCAAGCCCTCCGCCGACAGGTTATTGGTCGCCGATCTGCCCTGCCGGAAGCCGGTGGCAACCCGCACATGGGCCACGGCATCCTGGTGGGCAACGTTCTGGTGAATCCGGTTGTTGGCGAAACGCGTCAGCGCCTGGACGCTGGCCGTCAGGTAAATGTCGGCATCGGATCCGGCGGGACAATGACGCAGAGCTTCCTTCAGTCGCGAGCGTATGTGGTCCGGACCCAACACAACGGATGCCCGCCATCTATCGCAGCACGCCGACCCGAACCTTGCGGAACCGGGACGGGCTTGCGCCGTGGCTGGTATGAGCTATCTGACCGGGTTGCCCTTTGCCGCATCGGGGTGTTCCCCACAACTGCCAGTGCTGTGGCCCGCACACGGCGTCGCAACTCCTCCAGAAATCAGGGGTGATGCCGGTGTAGGTGCAGTTGCGGAGCAGCCGTCCGAGTTTGCCGTTTTTGATTTCTCGACCCACCTCGGTCCCGAACTGGAAGTTATACCGGCGGTCATCGATGGACCAGGAGCGGTTGGTTTCAAGAAAAATGCCATCGTCGGTATCCGCAATCAAATCATCCAGGGTCCAACCGCCCGACTCCAGGCTGACGTTGGTCATCCTGATCAATGGAATTCGATTCCATGAGGATGCGCGCATGCATCCGTTGGACACCTGGTCCAAACGGCTGGCGGATTCCCGAGACATCAGGTAACCGACAAACCGTCCCCTCCGGATGATGTCGGAGGCCTGGGCCGGCAGACCCTCGTCATCCCATCCGAACGTGCCCAAACCAGTCGCGCTGGTACTGTCGGCGGTTATGTTGACCTGATCTGAGCCGTACTCGAAGCTGTCCAACAAATCGGGTGTGAGGAAGGACGTTCCGGCGAAGGCAGCCTCATCGCCCAGAGCGCGGTCCAGTTCAACCGCGTGGCCGCAGGATTCGTGAATCTGCAGGGCCAATTGGCTGCTGTCGATGATCAGGTCGGTGTCGATTCCCACGGGACACGGGTCTGCGGTGAGCAGTTCCGCCGCTTCTCCTGCGATGCGACGCGCGTGTCCAGGAAGATCCATCGCCACCACGTACTCCCAGCCGGCACAACCCTGCTGCCTCCCGTGGGATTGCGGATAAGAGCGACGTTGAGTCTCGCCGTTTCCAACCGCCGTTGCCTGGATGCCGCCGCCAGCCTCATGGATAGTTTGCGTGACCAAGGCTCCCTCGGTGTTGGCAAACGTTCGCTCTTCCCGGATGAACACCACGTTGCCCATGCGAGCGCTGACCTGTGGGACTTTGCCCATCTCCTCGTCGGCGGCGAACAACAGGGATAGCTTGTCCTCGATGGGTACGTTGAACGGATCAATGTCGATCGGCGTAGCATAATTGCCTTTGCTGACAACCGGCGCTCCGAGCAGATCGGAGACGGTCAGGCCGGCGCCATTGACGCGGGCCGATGCGCGGGCGATCTGTACGGCCTGACCGGCCGCTGCATCTGCGGCCGCGTTGGTCAATTCGCGGCTGGAGGCGAACCCCCAGGCTCCATCGTACAGGGCGCGAATACCCAAGCCCACCGATTCGTCGGCGGTCATGGTCTCGACGACGCCGTTGCGCACCACAATACGCTGCTCCCGGTTGGACACCAGGCGAATGTCGGCGTACTGCGCGCCCCGCTTGCGAGCGGTATCAAGCGCGGTGGCGATCAGGGGATCCATCGTTCCACCGTCTGATTACAGATTTCCCAATTCGGACAAAGTAGAACACAGTCGGCCAGTCAACAAATCAATGTGCTCAACAAAGTTGTCGGAATTGACTACCCACCCTTCGCCCCAGCTACGATTCATGGCGGATATGAACTCGTCACTGCTGAACTCGCCCACGTACTCTTTCTGGAGTGTCCGCAATTCTTCGGGAAGGCCATCATTGTAATCGAAGGTAAACTCGAACCGGCCCCCGTCAGTTACATAAAACCGGGCTAGATATAAGGGACCCGTCCACTGGGAACTGCGCCCCCTGACCGTGATGGCGGTTCTCCGATAGCGCAACTCTCCACCGGCATTCTCGATCGCGTCAAACAGCGGGAGCATCACCTCACGCACGTCTGGCCGGAATGAGTCGAGCAGTTCATTAGGGCTCAAATTGGGGCTTCTAGCGTTACCGCTGCTCGGCGCGTCAACTTGACCGATAACACGGGACACCAGAGCATCTCCAAACTGTCCCGGGTACTGTTTGACTTCAACGGCCAGCACTTCTACATATTCTTTCGTTTGCATGTTCCAAAACACGACCGATCTTTCCAATTCAAAGGGAATCTTGTCTGAGACAAATAGGAGCCGCAATCGACCCGCTTCCAAATTGGTTGCTGCGCGTTCCCAAAACGCGTCCGCCGCCTTTTCTATGTCTACCTCTCGAACATTACCCAACAGGGCGCGCAACTCTTCGTGCGGGTCGCTGCCCCGATATTCAGCATCCCGCTCAAAGGCAACCCGCATCGTGTCGCCGGACCACGCGGCGGCCACGGCTGACGCATAGTCCAGCATTTGACCAACCACGGCACGGCGACCTTCTCTATTATCGCCACGCTTTACCTCTACCAACGTGGGACAGGAATGTTGATCCATGAGCAGGAGATCGACCGCCCAGCTTTCGATGGGCATTTCTCGCCGGATGAGCATCCAACGCAACGGATCATCCGGCCGCATCCGATCACCGGCAAGCAGTTCGGGGTGCTGCGCTATCAACCGCTGGAGCGAGTCCTCAGTCTCGAATTCTTTCTCCTCCGAAGGATGCAGTTTGCCCTCGGCATTACGAATGTAGATCTTCTCTTTCAAGCCAATTGCACCTAAACCGGCAGGAACGGTTCGTCGGAGGGAGGTGGCAACTGCTCGAACGCGTTGATGTTGAACGCCAACACCGAGTAGTAGCCCATAAGGTTGGTCAACTCAATCAGACCGCGGTCGCCGAACTCGGCGCGGGCGGCGTCGAAAGTGGCCTGGGAGACCCGACGGGTGCGAAAAAATTCCCGACCATAGTTGATGACCGCGGCTTCTGCTCCTGATAGTTCCGGCAGGTCTGTTTTGTCTCGCAGGCTGTCCACCAAAGCATCGTTGAGGCCAGCGCGGCGGCCGGCGGCGGCATGGGCATGCCAGATAAATTGGCAGTCCAGTTCCCGCGCTGTGGTGAGCATGGCGAGTTCCGCTATGTTGTCGGTCAGGGTCGAGCCTTCGGCACGAAGGTAGGCGCGCAGAACCTCGCCGCGCTGGGCAATCTCCGGCACGTGCAACTGGACGGCGACGGGGCCCATCTCCGGCACGACGCCGCCGCGCGAGGCAACCATGGCGTCAAACGCCTCTACCTGTTCCTGTGGGACCGAGTCCCGGCTAGCTCTCGGGAATCGTGGCATAATCGCTTTCTCCTTCGCGGTCGGCGGGTGATGGGTTTATTGACAGTGGGGGATGACTTCCTCCCCGAATAACTGGATGGCTTCCATGATGCGTTCGTGGGGAGGTCCGCCAGAGTGAGCGTGGCGTAAACGCAGCAGGAAATAGTCCGCGCCGGTGGCTTCGTTCCAGCGATGGAACTCGTCGACGACCTCCTGCGGCTCACCAATTATCAAGCGGTCGGGTCCGAGATTCTGGATGTTGATATCCGATTCCTGCGAGTAACGGCGAAATTCGTTCAAGCCATTGCGCCAATAGTATTTGTAAGCATCCATCACCTCGGGCCCGTAGACACGCTCGGCCTCAGCGCGCGTCGGGGCGACCCAGGCGTCACGCATCAGGCAAGTCACCGGTTCGCGGCCGGCCTCTTCCGCAGCCCGTTGGTAAGCACCGGTCAGCGCCACCGTGCTCTCCAGGTCTGTGCTCGGGCCGGCGACAAATCCATCCGCGATGCGCCCGGCGCGCCGGGCTCCCGGAACCCGGCTAGCTCCAATCCACAGCGGCGGGGCGGGATCAGAATAGGGTTTTGGCCGGATGGTGATGTCCTCCAGATTGAAATGTTCCCCCGAGAAATCGAATCGGTCTCCGCTCCAACACTGGCGGATAATCTCGATCTCTTCCTCGAAGCGGCTGACGCGTTGCTCGATGGGGATGTCGAAAGTCCGGAAATCGACCGGTTGGTACCCGAGACCAACTCCCAAGATGAAGCGGCCGCGGGAGACGATGTCCAGCGTGATGACGTCCTCTGCCAGGTGCACCGGGTGATGCAAGGGCAAGAGGATAACCGAAGTGCCCAGGTTCAACGTCGTCGTTTGGGCAGCCACCGCGGCTGACACTATCAGAGGTGAGGGCAGGAAACCGTCGCGGTCCTGGTGGTGCTCGCCGAAAAAGCACGAGTCGAAACCAACTGACTCAGCCAGTCTCGCCTCTGCGACCACCTCGTCAACGCGCAAGGCCAGGTTTTCGCCGGCCGGCGGATCCGCAATGGAACTGTAGATACCAAACTTCATGGACTCACCTGAAATGCGTGAGTACCCGGTTGGAGAACATCTCCATCTGGGCAAAGTAATCGTCCGGTTCGCCGGCCAGGAACCCAAAGACGAAATCCTTTACGCCGGCGTCGATCCGCTCCTGGATGGCTCCGATGCAGTCCTCGGCGTTTCCGGTGACGCACAGAGCACGGGCGATATCCTCTGCGGTGCGTTCCGGAGTCACATACCGCTGGCCCACATGGGCGACGGCCGTTTGCAACGCCTTGTCCGGATCATCGTCTATGGCAGTTGGCTGGTTCAGGCCCCAGTGGAAACTCCCCAAATCCCTTCCGGAATGCTCCGCCATTTCGCGTACGCTGGCGTTGGACCGCCGGATACGGTTCAAGGTGAAGAGGTAGGGGTACCAACCATCGCCGGCAATCGCTGCCCGTCGGATGGCGGCGTCGCTCCGTCCAGCCACCCAGATGGGCGGGTAGGGTTCCTGCATGGGTTTGGGTAGAAGGGTCACATCGTCGAAATTGAAGAACCTGCCGTGGTGGGAAACTTTCTCCGACGTCCAAAGATCCTTCATGACTCGCAGAATCTCGTCGGTGCGCCGACCGCGCGTATTCACCGGGATTTCCAGCGCATCGAATTCCGCTCTGGTATCGCGCTGCCCGCTGATCCCAATACCGAAATCCAATCGTCCTTCAGAAATCTGGTCGAGGATGGACACCATCTTCGCCAGCATCACGGGGTGGTACAGCGGAGCGATGACGATGCCGGTGAGGACGCGTATCCGGCTGGTGGCTCCCGCCGCCGCGGCCATCGCGGGGATTCCCATCATGGTGGGCCGAGGCGGGTTGCCGTCCATGATGTGTTCACCGACCGTCACGCGGTCGTAGCCCAAGTCCTCCGCCCGGCGTGCGAATTCACCAATATTCCAGTAATCATCGACACTGAGGTTGCATCCGAATGTGATTGTTTCGTTAGGCATGCACGTTTCCTTGGGGTTTGTTTATTGGGTGAGCATTTCGTCGGTGATTTCGGTCAGCTTTTCGGTGTTCAGGACCCCCTGCCATTTCCGGTGCAGGCTGCCGTCGGAATTGACGAAAAAGGTGGCGGGCAGCCCCAACACACCCAACTCGCGAATCACGTCGGTATCAGCGGTGTATCCGGCGGGATAGCTGACTTCCAGTTCATTCAACAATTTCATCGCATCTTCCTGGCTGCCCAGGCTGAAAAACTGGCCGAGGTCTACGCCAACCACCAGCGCCCTTCCCGCATAATCATCCGCGAAATGTTGAAACTCCGGCATCTCAGCGCGGCAGGGAGGACACAGTCCTGCCCAGAAGTTCAACACTACCGGCTGCCCCCGCAGGTCTGACAAGGCAAGGTTTTCGCCGCCCACGACATCCTGTCCCTGGTAGAACACAATGGGAAAATCGTAGATGGTATCGGCAGGCTGCCCGCCGGTTGGTGCGGTCGCAGATTCGGTACCACACGCCGCGATGCCAACCACCAGCAACAAGGAAATCAACGCAGTCCAAACCACTCCAAGCGTGGTAATCCGCGAAATACGATGGGGCCGCACCGACGTTTTCATCGGTCGAAGGTTAGCATAGGCACTGGTGTTTGTTAAGCACACGCCATCTTGCTAACCTATTCGGGCACTCGGCCGGGGCAACCGCGATTTCATGAATAATCTCTCTCTCACCGCCCGCCGACGTCTCAGGCTGTCGATTTCGGTGATCCTTGCCATCGCCACCGTGGTCGTCATCTGGCAACTGCTGGGCATCCTGTTGCCATTCCTGTTGAGCGGGGTGGTCGCCTATTTGCTGATGCCTTTGGTGAACCTGGGGGATCGCACACCCATGGCAAGGCGTTGGCCGAATGCATGCCGCGCCGTTTTCGCCGGCCTGGCAACCCTCGCGGTCGTCCTTGCCCTGGTCGGGTTGCTGGCGTTGGGCGTTTTCCGACTGGTCGACGGTTCGATCACTCTGGCCGAACGCGCCCCCGGCATCATTGCCGAAGGCAGGGAAATCTGGGAGGAATTGCAGGAAGAGTATCGCCATCGAGTTCCCCCCAACATCCAGGACACGATTGACCCGCGCTTCAATGAGTTGCGTTCGGCGCTGGGCAACGCGGGGCTGTCCGCATTGCAGAGAATTTCCAGGGTGGCGCAAAGCGGCATAGCCCAGGTGGTCGGCCTGGCGGCCTCGCCGATAATCCTGTTTTACCTGTTGTTCCAGCCGTCGACTCTCGCTCGCGGCGTCAAGAGTCTGCTTCCGGGGCCGTTGCGGGAGGACTTGGCTCAAATGGGACGACTGGCGGGTGAATCGATTGGAGCATACATCCGGATGCAGTTGTTGCTCGGAGCGCTGGTGGGAATCGTGGTGTGGCTGGCGCTGTGGGCGATGGGCGTTCCGCTGGCGCTGCCCCTCGGCTTCCTGGCGGGCGCAGCGGAGTTGGTGCCCATCGTCGGCGCGACGATATTTATCGTGCTGGCCAGCATCGTCGTCGCGCTGGTCGACTTCACAAAACTGCCCTTCTTGATCGCTGTCTATTTCGTCGTTCAGATTCTGCAGAACACTTTGATTGTGCCCAGAATGCAGGGGCAAGCGCTGGGACTGCATCCCCTGGCTGTCATCCTGGCGTTAGCCATATTCGGGCTGTTCCTGGGATTCCTGGGCACGCTGTTGGCGGCACCTCTCACCGCGGCCGGCTATAGAGTCCTAACCTACACACGCGAACAATGGTCATCGGCCTCGGTTTTGGAATCTGAGAGCAGTGAGACATCCGAACTCCCACCCGGCTGTGCCGGCGGCGGTGGGGATGGCCCCGTGGGCACATAGTCTATTCGTTTACCGTGGTGTACAATCGGGGCGAATTAGGTCGTCTCGCGCCAGGTCCGAGGGGGAACTTCGCATGCGTATTCTGCTGATCGCCACCAATCGCCACAACCGCGTAATGAGTCGGATGCGCGCCCAACCAATACCAATCGGACTGGCCTACGTGGCCGGCCATCTGGACCGTTCCCGGCATGAGGTCAAACTGGTGGACCTCATGTTTGCCAGCGACAATTACCTGGACGAAGTGGAGCATACAGTCCGCGACTTCAACCCAGAGTTGGTCGGGATTTCGATACGCAACTTGAGCAATCACAGTTACGTCGATCCTCAGTGGCAGCTACCCATCACCAGGAGCGTGATCGAGCGAATCCGCTCAATCTCCGATGCGACGATTGTTTGCGGCGGTCCGGCGTTCAGCATCATGCCGAACCAGGTGTTCGACTATGTGCAGCCCGATTTCGGACTGGCTGGCGACGCGGGGGAGAGCTTCGCAGATCTGGCCGGACGCATCGAGATCGGCGAACCCGACTACCGGGGAATGACCGGACTGCTGTACCGGCAGGACGGTGAGGTGGTGTACAACGGGATGCGCTGTTCATCCGATTTCATCGAACGGCCCAGCCTGGACGATCTTGATATGCCCAGGTACGCCAAGGCAGGGTTCGGTGTGAGCGTCCTCACCAAGCTGGGCGGCTTCTACTACCCCACCTCTGCCGACGACATGCGTACGCCCGAAGGCGCGTGGCGGGTTATCCGCCCGATCGACGAGGTAGTTGAGGAGGTCTCGGAGGTTACCGAGCGCTACGGGCTCAAAAAGATATTCTTCGTGGACAACTGCTTCAACGTCCCGTTGGAGCACGCCAAGGACCTCTGCCACGCGTTGATGGACGCTGAAGTCAAGGTCCGTTGGAACACCTGCCTGGCCCCCTACGCGTGCGACACCGAGTTGATCGGGTTGATGAAACAAGCCGGTTGTGGCCTCGTGATGATGGGAGGAACGCGAGGTGGAGACCCACACGAAGGGGACAACGATACCTCGCGCTACACAGCCCTGAAGGAAACCACGGAGATGTGCGAGGCGGGCGGCCTTCACTACACGATCTCGCAGCAGTTCGGCGAACCTGGGGAAACCCGGGCATCGGTCGAGAACAAGCTGGAGTTCCTGCGCGGCCTCAAACCCTCCCTGGCCAACCTGCGCGTGGGAGTCAGCGTAATGCCGGGCACCGATGTGGCGGCCCGCTGCATTGAGGAAGGAATCATCACGGACGAATCCGAGTTGATCTCGCCGACGTTCTACATGGACGAGGAAGTGCGGCCGTGGCTGGTCGATTACCTGCGGGAACAGGTCGACGCCAACCCGCGTTGGAGTTTGATGTAGAGTCCGAACTGATCCAACTCAGAAAAACCAAGGATCCATGCAATGACATCGATGCAAAATGCTCCAACCACTCCCGGCAGGATCAAACTGGCCGATGAGGAATCAAACCGCATCGCGCATCTGTTGCGCCGAGCCGGTTTCGGGGGGACGCGGGCCGAAATTGACCGGGCCGTGGCTCAAGGTTACGAGGCCACCGTCGAGGAACTTTTGCATCCCGAACTGCAACCGGATCTGGAAATAGAAGACCTGATCAGGCGGTATCACACCGACCAGAACAGCCTGATGCTACTGGAAAGCAGCCAGGGCTACTGGCTCTATCGCATCATCAACTCCCGGCGGCCGCTGGAAGAGAAGATGGCCCTTTTCTGGCACGGCTTGTTTGCCACTGCTTACGGCAAGCTGAACCACGCCAAAGCGGTGGTGAACCAGACCCACACGTTCCGCAGGAACGGCCTGGGCAAGTTCGCCGATATCCTGCTGGAGCTGTCCCGCGACCCGGCCATGATCTTCTGGCTGGACAACAAGGACAACCACAAAGACGCGCCAAACGAAAACTACGGTCGGGAGCTCCTGGAACTGTTCTCGATGGGCATTGGCAATTACACCGAGGACGACGTGAAAGCGGCGGCTCGGTCGTTCACCGGGTGGACCATCGACAATGCCGAATACATGAGCATTCGGGCCAGCAGGGATTCATTCTGGCCATATGGTCGTATCGACTGGCAATTCCGTTATCGGGATGACGACCATGATGAAAGCGAGAAAACGTTCCTGGGTCACACGGGCCAATTCGACGGCCAGGAAATCATCGACATCATCATCCGACAGCCAGCCACTGCCCATTACATTGCGGGCAAACTCTACAACTTCTTCGTGTCTGACCGGCCAGACGAGAGCGCCATAGGTGACTTGGCCGATGAATTCATCAGAACGGAGGGCGATATCAGGTCCGTAATGCGCCGCCTTTTCCTATCGGACTTCTTTGCTGACGAGTCGGCCCGATTCGCCCGCGTCAAGAGTCCGGCTGAGTTGGTGGGCGGCACCGCCCGTCTCGCCGGCAGCCACAGGACGCCGGAGTGGACCATCTGCAACCTGGCGATGGACGTGAATTTCATGGGCCAGGAGATACTCAATCCGCCCACCGTAGAGGGATGGCACACTGGCATGGAGTGGATCGACACGGGCAACCTGGTTGAGCGCATCAACGCCGCGGGCGCGGAGATGCGCGACACATCCCGGCCCGGGGTGCGGGCCATCATTGACCGCGTGAAATCAGCCGGGGATGTACAGTCTCCCAACCAACTGGCCGATTCGTGCCTCAACGCCATGGGAATGTTCGAGGTGTCCGAAGGAACATTCGACAGCCTGGTGGCAATGGCAACACCCTGGAGCGAGGTTCGATTTGATCGAGAGGACACCGCCGCCTGCGCCGAAGAGCGCGTCGCGGAGATGATCCAACTGATCGTCGCATCACGGGAATACCAACTGGCATGACCACCGCGACCGCCACTTTCACTTACAGCCACACCGTTGGGTTCCTGGCGTACAGAGGACGCGGCTTCATCCATCCGATAGCCCTCGCGCTGGGCGACGACGGCGTCATGTACGTGCTGAACCGCGGCGGGCCTGAATCTGTGGGCAGGCTGGAACACAAGCGGGTGTGCATCTGCACCGTCGACGAGGGGTACATCGGCGAATGGGGAACGGGCGGCACCGACGACGGTCAATTCTGGTGGGCCAGCGACATAGCACGCGCCGCCGATGGCCGCATATTCGTGACCGACGAAGCGCTACAGCGGGTTAACATTTTCGACAACGAAGGCAACTTCATTCGCCATTGGGGTGAGGTGGGCGAGGGGCCGGGTCAATTCAACCGGCCCGCCGCCATAGCAGTCGCCCCGGACGGCACGCTGCTGATCAGCGACGGGCTGAATCATCGCATACAGCGTTACACCGCCGACGGAGAATACCTGGGCGGCTGGGGCGAGTTCGGCGCGCAGGCGGGGCAGTTCAACACTCCCTGGGGAATAACGTGCGACGCTGATGGCAACGTTTTCGTGGCTGACTGGCGCAATGACCGGGTCCAGGCTTTTACTTCCGGCGGGCGTTTCGTAGGCCAGTGGGGCACATCAGGAGACTGGAAAGGTCAACTCAACCGACCCGCGTCAGTGGAAGTTGACGGCGAAGGATACGTGTACGTCGCTGATTGGGGCAACGAAAGAGTGCAGGTGTTTGCTCCCGACGGCGAGGTCGCGGCGATTCTCCTGGGCAACGCCACCACGTCATCGTGGGCCGAAGATTACCTGGCGGCGAATCCTGACGAACAAAGGGCCAGGGCCGAAGCCAACCTGGCGCCGGCGGTCAACCCGTGGCGTGACCATCACCGTGAGGCATCTGCCGGTATCGAGGGCCGCTTCTGGGGTCCGACTTCGGTACGCGTGGATGGCGCGGGCCGGATATACGTGGTGGACTCGTGCCGCCATCGGGTCCAGATATACCGCAAGGTTGTTGGCTAGCGGGCGGATAGAATAACCAGATAATAGTAGGGGCGGGTTTGAAACCCGCCCCTACGCATTGCATCAGCCTCAGTTCCGGACTATCCTGGGATACGCTGCAACAACGGTTCGCTCCGGTTCGGGAGCAGGTCAGTCTCGAACGTGTTGATGAGCATTCCCAGCATGGTGTAATTGCCCAGTACCAGGGTCAACTCGATGGTGCCTTGCTGACCGAATATCTCGAGGGCGCTCTGATAACCGCCCCGGCTCACCTGGTGGTTGCGCAGGATTTCGCGTCCCAAGTTGATCACTGCGGATTCATCAGGAGCCAGGTCGGGCAACGGGGTCTTGTCGCGGATGGCATCGACGACGGCGCCGGGCACGCCCGCGTCGCGGGCCGAGGCGGCGTGAGCATTCCAGATGTGCTGACAATCCATTTCGCGGGCCGCCACCAGCATTGCCAATTCGGCGGCTTTCATGGGCAGGCTCGCATCGTTGCGGAGGTATTGGTTGAGCGCGGTGGCGTGCTTGCTCGCCTCCGGCACATGGACCATGACAGAGCCGGGTCCGTACGGTGGAACCGCAGTACCATTCTGGGTAATATCGTCGAATGTGGCTTCCTGGCCGGCCGGCACCGTGTCTCTGGTTGCTGCTGGTAGTCGCGCCATAATGGTTCCTCCTGGCTTCGGGTGGATGGTGGCGAAGTGGCGGAGTCGGTCCAACCGCCTAACGGTAGGGTTGTTTCCCGGTTTTTTCTTCGAACAGCTTCCAGGTGTTCTCGTTGAACGGGTAATACTTGCCCGGAGAACACTGTTCAATTTCGAGTTGAGCCTTGATCACGCCTTCAACTTCCTCGCGTTGATGGGCGATGTTGATGACCTCGTGGGCCGCGCTGGCGGGCACGACCACCACGCCGTCATCGTCGCCCACGATGGCATCGCCGGGGCGCACCAACACACCGCCGCACTGGATACAGTCGTTCACCTGCCAGGGCCAAAATTCGGCGGGGCCCTGCTTGGCGGTGGCGTTGGCCGCGTACACGGGGAACCCGTACTCTTTCAGGGTATTGGTGTCTCGAACGGCCCCATCCGTCACCAAGCCGCCGACGCCGCGCTGGTAGAGGCGAAAGAACTTGATGTCGCCGCCGATACTGCTGAACGGCCACCGCATCGCGTCGATCACGAGCACTTCGCCAGGGCCGCACAGTTCGAATGCCACGTATTCCGCGGAGTCTGCGGCCTTGGGCTTGTCGGCGGCGAGGTCGGGACGGTGCGGCACGAACCGGAGGGTTACGGCGCGGCCGGCCATGTGCTGGCCGGGCTGGAGCGGTTTAGCGCCCTCGATCATGCTCATGGGCCAACCCATCACCCACAGACCATCAATCAGCGTTTGGGTGGGTATGGTTTTCAGTGTGGCCAGGGTTTCGTCGGAAACGTAGGCAGCGGATGCGGTGGAGGTCATTGATCTACGGGTTCCATACAGGATTGAGTTGGCCCGGACGGGCGGCTGCATTGTAGCAGAAAAGGAGGCGGCCCCTTTTGGGGACCGCCTCTCGCAATCAGGCGCTGATGTGGTCCAGTTATTCGCTGGGCCAGCCGTCAGCCTCTTCGCCGGCGCTAAGGGCGGCTTGGATTCCTGCGGCGGCATCATCGGTGACCCATGGGCCCCAGATGTCGGCGTTATTGTTCAGCCACCAGAGCGCGGTCGCCTTGAGGTCAGCGTCGGGGTTTGCCTGCTGCCATCGTGCCACGCCCTTGTAGACTTCGATGTTGAAGTCCCAATTGCGCAGGAACTGAATGACGTCGGGCGCCTCCGCGGGCAGATCCGGGTTGACCGCGATCAAGACCGTGGCGTCCTCGTACGCGCAGGGCTTGACGTCTTCACTGGCCCAGCAAGCTGCGCTAAACGGTGGTTCTTCCAAGCGAACGAGATCGAGGATCAAGGCAGGGTCATTAGTGCCCCACTGGTAGCCGAGCCAAGGCTCACCGCGCTCGTAGGCGCCGTACAAGTCGGCGTTCAACGCTGCGCCGTCGCCCGGGTTGATGATCTCGACGTGGTCCTCAAGTCCGTAGCCCTTAACCTGCGCGGCGTTGACGTTCTCGCAAGCCCAGCCGATTATGCAGGAAACCAATCGGGCCTTGTCGCCGGTCTCTGCGGTGGCGAACAGTTCCTTGTACTGAGGATCCTTCAGGTCTTCGACGCTGTCGAGTTCGGGATATTCTTCCTGCAGGTATGCAGGGATCACGAACGCGGACTGCCAGTCCTTACCCAGGCTCTGCCCGACTGAAAGGACCGCGCCTTCTTCACGCGCGGCGTTCCAGGCTTCGGTCTGGTTGGGGAGCCAGATTTCCCTGGTGACGTCGGTGTCGCCATTCTTCAGGCCCTGGAACAAGGGAAGAGTGGCTCCGAATTTAACGTCTGTCGGATAGCCGTAACCCTTTTCAATGATGTATTGCGCGACGCGGTTTTGGAGCAGCGCGCTGGACCAGTTGAGGTCGCCGAATACGATGGTCTCTTTGGGTCCTTCGGGGGCCATCACTTCGACTTCCTTGATGACCTCAACCTCTTTGATGACCTCGACCTCTTTCTCGACGATCTTTTCGACTTCGACGGGTTTTTCAACCTCGACGACCTTCTCGACTTCCTTGACGACTTCGACGGGCTTTTCGACCTCGACGACCTTCTCGACCTCGACCTGCTCGGTCACCACGCGGGTAACCTCAATGGTCTGGGGTTCGGCAGGTGAGCACGCCAAGATGGCAATGACGGTAACGAGCGCCAATACCATCGACAAAGCCACCAATCTGTATTTTGTGAACAAGGTTTTTCCCTCCATAATGGGCTGCTATCCGGCATGGGCCGGGGCTACGAACGAACAGGCTCAGATTATCACAGTGTGATTTATCGTTGTCAAATTGATGATTTCTGTGACAATATCATTATGTAATGGATGTTTTTCGTATTCTTATAAGTGTCCAAAAATGTGGGCACATGGATAGTATTCGAGAAATCTTTCACTTGACATTATTGAGCGCCGGACTAATGGCCGGCGCTCAACGCTTCCTGGCGACTGCGGGCGACAGCCTGGGTGAGACGGTCGATCACGATGGCCATAAATACGATTGCCAGTCCGGCGATAACGCCGTTTCCGACCTCGTTTTTCTGGATGGCGCGCAGGACGTTATCGCCCAGACCGCCAGCCGCAACCATGCTGGCGATGGTGACCATGGCCAACGCCATCATGGTGGTCTGGTTGATTCCCGCCATGATCGTGGGCAATGCCATGGGAATCTGTACTTTCGCCAGCAGCTGCAATGGTGAGGCGCCAAATGACCGGGCCGCCTCAACCGTCTCAGGGGATACCTGCCGTATGCCCAGGTTGGTAAGCCGGATCACCGGAGGCACGGCGTAGATGATAGTGGCGAAGATACCGGCCGGTTTGCCCAACCCGAAAAAGAGAATACCCGGAAGCAAGTAGACGAAGCTGGGCATAGTTTGCATGCCGTCGAGAATGGGCCGCATGATGCGATCAGCGGTCTGGTTTCGCGCGCCAACCACACCCAAGGGCAGTCCGACCCCCACAGACAGCGCAACCGCCACCACCATCAATGCCACGGTATCGATGGTGTTCTCCCAGAGGCCCATGAAGCCAATGAACAGGAATGCGAAGGCGGTGAATCCCATCAACGCCCAGCGGCCCACGGCGAATGCGGCCAGCACCAACGCCAGCACCACTGCCGGCCACGGGAGCCATTTCAGCCCGTCTTCAATATAATTCAGCGAATAGGTTATCCCGTTCTTGATGCCATTAAACAGCCAGTCGCCGTTGGTGGTCAGCCATCTCGCTCCACCGTCGATGGCCTCTCCGGTGACGCTGCGCAACGACTTGGGGAAAGTGGTGGACCCATCGCTGGATTGAACGTGAGCCACCGTGGTGGGGTATTCCATATTTGGACCCCAGAACGCCAGGCTGATCACCAAAACGATCAGCACCGCGGCGATGGCGGCGCCCCACCAGTAGATCTTTGGTATTCCCGCCAACGCGTCGCGGGCAGACTGGGCTCCGTTTTGTGACTCGGAGGCCGCCGGGACAGAGGCGTCGGTCCGTTCTCCGGTGATCACTGCCATGACTATCTCCCTCCTGCTAGAGGAACGAACCGGTCGGGGGGTTACGGCCTAGCCGACCTGAAGGGCCCGATTGTTAGCGGCCCGATTCCTCCGACAATGTGGCATTCTCTGCGGCGTTTGCTTCGTAGTCCGTATTGGGTGTGGACGTCTCCGCGAGGGCCTCAGCGAGCGCGCTCCGATGCACCTCTCCCACCAGCACGTTGTTTTCGTCGCAACATGGAACGGGGAAATTGCTGGACATGGCGACCGGTATCAGTTCATCGAACGTGGTAGATGGTGAGACAGCCTGGTATTCGCGGTCAACGTACTCCCAGGCTTCGTCGATCCGTTTGACGCCGGCGCGCAGGGCGCGTTCCGCGTCAGTAATGGTGAGCATGCCGATGTAGTGCTCGCGCATGTCAACCACCCACGCGGCATCACCATCACTGTTGCCGATGGTGTGAAGGGCTGCCCGCGGCCCCTGGTGTCCCATCACGGTGGCCTTGGGCGTTACCATCACCTTGTTGGCGGTAAGCACGCTTTCGAGGCGGACGTCCTGGGTGAAATCGCCGACGTATTCGTCCTCGGGCCGAAGCACGATGTCCTCGGGTGATCCGATTTGCGCAACCTGACCGTCGTGCATGATGGCGATGCGGTCGCCGAGGTTCAGCGCTTCGTTCAAGTCGTGGGTGATGAATACGATGGTCTTGTGGAGTTCGTTCTGGAGCCGCAGAAGCTCGTCCTGCATTTGCCGGCGGATCAGGGGATCCAACCCGCTGAACGGCTCGTCCATAAGAAGGATGTCGGTGTCCACGGCCAGGGCCCTGGCCAGTCCGACCCGCTGCTGCATACCGCCCGACAGTTGGCGAGGATAAGCTTCTTCCCAACCGCCAAGCCCAACCAGGTCCAACACCTCTTTGGTACGGGCATAGCGTTCCTGCTTGGCGACTCCCTGGACTTCCAGGCCCCAGCTCGCGTTGTCCAAGACGTTGCGGTGGGGTTGCAGGCCGTAATGCTGGAAGACCATGGCGATGTTCGCACGGCGGAACTCCATGAGTTCCTTGTCGCTCATGCCGGTGATATCCCGGCCGTCGATTATGATTTGGCCGGTAGTGGGTTCGATCAGACGGATGAGGCAGCGGACCATGGTCGATTTGCCGCTGCCCGAAAGGCCCATGATGACAAACGTTTCGCCGCGATCGACCTCAAAGGACACATCCTGGAGACCTATTACGTTCCCCAGTTCGCTTTGAAAGAAAGGCTTGTCACGGCCAGCGTACTGCGGGTCGAACACTCGGTCCGGGTTCCTACCGAACACTTTCCATACGGAATTAACCTGTATGAAAGGTTGCCCATCCGGCTCGATGTGGGGGGAATACGTGTTGGCTGTGTAGTCGTCGGTAGCCATAAGGGACACCCCCGGCGCCGGCACAAAGCGTCGTGATATCGTTGCGTTGGATATCCACCGTAGGCCGGGTAACAACAGTTTGTCAACCCTGAAGGAGGTTCAAGGTGGATGCCCCGAATCAGGCGAGCGGCGGCTTGTAGCACGTTGGCCGCCGCTCGTGAGTTGCTCATCTATCGACGAAATCGCGGTTCGTTTTGCTTGCTGTTGAACTCCTTTCCGTCGGTCAGTTGCTGGGTTGGTTTGGTTTTTCAGGGTTCCTGGGGGTCCAGGTTGTCGGCGCTACGGCCCGAGAGCGTGGTTGCCATGTTGAGTCCTAGAGTCCCACGTGCTGACCGCCATGCTGATGAGAGTTTCACCTCTCAC
>JAPOQH010000048.1 GCA_026710825.1 Chloroflexota bacterium
ACAGGGTTCGGGTCGCGCAACGGCCTGTCGGTTCCAATGCAGAATCAGGTTCACAAGGGGCATAGGGTCGCCATTTTCCGCGATCAAGCCCTCTGAACCCGGCGGGTGCCACCACCGCTCCGTGTCGTGGTCTCCGGTCTCAACGATCGGCGGACTGCGGGACATGGAAGTCTAGGGCAAAACTTTCTGCGCAAAAACAGTGTTGGCCGTGCTCCGACACGCAACCCGAACCCCACACCTGACACCCAAAATTTCCAAACCAACCAACAACCAACCGGAGGCGAATCCCATTGAAATATGCCCTGCAACCAACATCCCAGCGCGGTTGAATCAACGCCACCGGGACCGACCCGGTGGCCGGCCCAATGCTATACTGTCAGCCCATCTCCCTCGAGCGGACTGTTCCACCAACGTGTTGACTCGCCGTATCATCCCTTGCCTTGACGTCGACGCCGGCCGTGTCGTCAAGGGCACCAGTTTCGTCAACCTGCGCGACGCCGGCGATCCGGCGGAATTGGCGTCCCGGTACGACCAGGAAGGCGCCGACGAGTTGGTGTTCCTCGACATCACCGCCAGCAGCGACTCTCGCGACACCATGGTCGACGTCGTTCGCGCCGTGTCCGAGCAGGTTTTCATCCCCCTGACCGTGGGCGGCGGCATTCGCTCCATCGAAGACGTCCGCCGCATGCTCAACGCCGGCGCCGACAAGGTCTCCGTCAACACCGCCGCCATCAACACCCCGGAACTCGTCGTCCAGGGATCCGCTCAGTTCGGCAGCCAGTGCATCGTCACCGCCATCGACGCCCGCCGCGTCGTCCCCGGCGAGTCCCACCCTGTGCCCAGGGATCCGACCATCGGACTCGATGACACCTCGGGCTGGCAGGTCTACACCCACGGTGGTCGCAACCCGACCGGCCTCGACGCCGTCAAGTGGGCCGAACGCACCGTCTCCCTCGGCTCCGGCGAAATCCTGCTCACCAGCATGGATGAGGACGGCCAACTGGACGGCTACGACCTCCCGCTCACTCGCGCCATCTCCCGCGCCGTGCCCGTCCCAGTCATCGCCAGCGGCGGCGCCGGCAATCTCGACCACCTCTTCGACGCCTTCACCGACGGCGAAGCCGATGCCGTGCTCGCCGCCAGCATCTTCCATTTCGGCACGTATTCCATCGCCCAGGCCAAGGATTTCCTCTCCGGCCGCGGCATCCCCATGCGAACCTGAGCCTACTACCGAAACTCCCTCTCCCCTGATGCTAGAGGGTTGGGGTGAAGGGGCGACCCACATTGCGAGGCAAGCACATGAGCGCTATCACCACCGTAATCTTCGACATGTTCAACACGATAGCGCAGGATGACCACGAAATGTGGCATCAGTCTTTCCGGCGTATCATCGACGAGCAGGGGTTGGACACCACTCCCGAAACCCTCCGCCTCGCCTGGGATCAGGGCTCTGACAATTTCCGCAAGCGCCGCATTGACCCCGACGAACCCTTCATCTCGTACCTCGACGGTTGGGCCGACGCGTTCGCCCGGGCATTCGAGGATCTGAGTCTCCAGGGCGACCCCAAAGCCGCCTCCCGCCAATCCATCCGCGACCTCGCTGGCCGCCCGTTGTTCCCGGACGCCCCCGAAGCCCTGTCCATCCTCTCCCGGAGTCGCCGGCTGGCCGTCCTGTCCAACGCCGACGACGCCTATCTCAATCCCGTAGTCGCGCGCATTCCCGCCACCTTCGCCGCCGTCGTGTCCTCCGAAGGCGGACAGTGTTACAAACCCGAACCCGGCCTGTTCGAGTCCATGCTCCACCAACTCCAGGCCGACCCCTCCGAATGCGTCTACGTCGGCGACAAGCAGTTCGAGGACGTCAAGGGCGCTCGTGGCGTCGGAATGTCTGCCGTCTGGATCAACCGGCGCAGCGAACCGACCAACCCCGACCTGCCGGCCCCGGACGCCCAGATCCGCGATCTCCTGGAACTGCCCGCCGTCCTGAATCGCCTCCGCTGACCAACCGCCGGCGAAATATCACCAACAGCTTTGTCCCCACGCACGTGCAGCAGAATTCAAAAATCCCGCGAGAGCGCGAACCCCGAAACGTCTCCCGCGTGCCGCATTGACTGC
>JAPOQH010000102.1 GCA_026710825.1 Chloroflexota bacterium
GGAGCCTGGTATGCGATTTGTTACTGACGGGGTTGGCCGTCGATGCTGGGAATCCTGCCTCACTGATGTTGGGATAAACGTACGTTTGGTCTAGACATAGTTAGGATATACGTTCTTATGACGTGATGTCAAGTGGTAGGTCAGGGATATTTTTTTACCGGGATGAACGGGATGGCCAGGATATTTTTTGATTGGGCGCGGGTTTGGGTGACGGAGGGATAGCATGTGCGGAGGGTTGGGCGAATGATTATTCGCCCCCACGATGCGGAATACGGTGGTGGTTCGACGGACGCACTGTGAGGTGATGCAGACTAGGGAGTGTTCACACTAACCATGCGGAGATGTTATGATCCTCGCATGGAGATTACACAAGCACAGTACGAACGCATTGCGCCGGTTCTCCCCGTTCAGCGTGGCAACGTGAAACTGTCCAACTTGCAAGTGCTCAACGCCATCCTGTACGTCGCCGAGCATGGCTGCAAGTGGCGGGGGTTGCCGACTCGATTTGGCAACTGGCATACCGTCTACACCAGGATGAACCGCTGGTCGAAGAACGGAGTGCTGGACCGGGTGTTTGAACACCTGCAGCGGGAACAGATCGTCCGCATCAAACTGGAAGCGGTAGCGCTGGACAGCACCATGGTCAAGGTCCATCCCGACGGCACGGGTGCGCTCAAAAAAACGGACCCCAATCCATCGGCAAGTCCCGAGGCGGCTGGACCACCAAGATTCATATGGTTGCCGCGGATGCTCGAACGGCCATAACCTTCTCGCTCTCGCCTGGACAGGCCCATGATGCGCCGGAGGGGCGCAAGTTGCTGGCCCGTCTTGGACCGCAGCTCCCGGGACCGTACCTGTTGATGGACCGGGCCTACGAAGGCAATGAAACCCGCCAACTGGCTCTGGACCTGGGGTTCGTGCCGGTGGTTCCGCCGTCGAGCACCCGTGTCCATCCATGGGTCTATGACCGGGAGATGTACAAGAGGCGCAACGAGATCGAGCGGCTATTCCGAAGGTTGAAGGGATTCCGCCGCATTTTCTCCCGCTTTGAGAAGCTCGACGTGATCTTCCTGGGGTTCATCTCATTTGCACTCATCGTCGATGCATTGCTGTAGTGTGAACACGCCCTAGGTTGCTGGGTGCGGACTGGCGTAGGCGCCGGCCATGGGTTGTCTGTGTTGCCGTTGTTAACTGCCCGTGCTAATCTGCGTGCCGGTATGACAGGAGTTCGACAACGCAATTCCAACCCGCACAGCGACGGAGAAAACGTGAGATGAGAATCACCGGCGGCACCACGCGAGTCCTCCAGACACCGGCCGACAATCCGTTGGTAGTGGGTATCGACCAACCCGGCACACGGGAGTTCGTGACTCTGGAACTCCACACCGACGAGGGCATTTCGGGCGTCGGGTTGACGTTCTTTGGGGGGCCGCTGGTCCACGCGCTGCGCCGCGCGGTGGACGATCTGGTGGTTCTTGCGACCGGCGAGGACCCCATGAACCCAGAGGCGGTTTGGGGCAAGCTCATGGATGCCTGCGCGTCGGCGGGTCCCGAGGGCATATTGTCCCTGGGCCTGGCGGCCGTGGACATGGCTGTTTGGGACATCAAAGGCAAGGCCCTGGACCAAACGGTGTGCAGCCTGCTGGGTGGTTACCGAGACCGGGCGCCGACCTACGCGAGCGGGGCGCTGATGCGTCCCATGGGCGTGGAATACCTGGCCGAGGCGGGGCCGCGGCTGGTGGAGCAGGGTTTCCGGCAGATGAAAACCCAGATGGGAGCGGAACCCACCGCCGCCCGTGAAGTGGCACGCATACGGACCTTGCGCGAGGGCATTGGCCCCGACATCGACCTGATGTGCGACATCAACCAATTGTGGAACGTCAACCAGGCCATCCAGATTGGCACGATGGTCGAGGAATACAACCTGTTCTGGCTGGAAGACGTGGTGGCTCGGGACGACTACCAGGGTCTGGCCCGAGTGGCGGACGCCCTGGTAACACCGATTGCGGCCGGTGAATATGTCTATGGCATCCGTTCATTCCGGCACATGGTGGAGCAGCGGAGCGTGGACATCGTGATGGTGGATCTGCTGCGGGCCGGGGGCATCACGCCGTTCCGGAAGATCGCAGGGATGGCCGAGGCGTTCAACCTTCCCGTGGTATCACACCTGATTCCAGAGGTGCAGACGCACACCATAGCCGCAATTCCAAATGGCCTCACGGTGGAGTACATGCCCTGGACGCTGCGTCTGTTTGATGAGACGCCCGATATCGTGGACGGCGAGATTTTGGTCCCCGACCGACCGGGCCTGGGTCTTTCCTTCAGCCAGGACGCCATCGCCCAGTACGGAGTCGCCTGAGCGGCCTCGTGAGAGTTTTCCGGCAAGAACAGCACACAACACTCGGAGGAATATCCAAATGGCTACGTATCAACTGAGGATCTATACCATCAACCGAGGCATGATGGACTCCTGGCTGGGCCTGTTCAACGAGCACATTCGCCCGCTGCACGACCGACTTGGCATACCGGTGGTGTCCAGCTATGTCAACGCGGACCGGACAGAATTCATCTGGGTGCGGCGGTTCGACAGCGCGGATGCGATCGCCGAAAAAGAGGCGGCGTACTTCGCGTCCCCAGAGCGCTCGTCCCTGGGTGACCGGCCCACCAGCCACATCGCCAAGATGGAAGTACGCGTCATGGACGGCGTGGAGGAAACGGCGGGCGTGGCGTGATCCGGTTGGAGACATAGAACCGAGTCGGAGCAGTTTGAAACCTGCTCCACCAGGGGTTTGTACCCTCACCCCCGCATCAAGTGCGAGGCAGGCTCTAACCCTCTCCCATCAAGGGAGAGGGATTTTTTACTTTGCCCCTACAGCGCTTTGACCATTTCGCGGTGGGGGATGCCCTCTTCGAGGAACATCTCGCCGACCTCGGCGTATCCGTGCTGGGCGTAGAAGGACTTCACATACTCCTGGGCGTGGAGGGTGATCTGTTGAAATGCTAACGACCGGCCCTGCTCCTCGAGGAATGCCAGAACCTTGCCTCCCACGCCGTTGCGACGCCAATCGCGTTCAACGGCCATGCGTCCGATGTGGGGTCCCTTGCCGTCGACATCGGGGAGCAGGCGCCCGGTGGCGATAACCGAGCCCTGATGCAGAGCCACGGCGTGGACGGTGTCCGGAGCGGAGTCAGCGTCGTCCACCTCGACGCTGGCGGGGATGCCCTGTTCGCCCACGAACACGCGCATGCGCACGGTGACGGCGCCTTCGAATTCAGCAGGGGTATCGGCGATCTTGACGACTATTTCCGGCGTATCACCTGGCGACGGCATGGTGGGGGTGTTCTCCTCTGTGGATCATGAATTGGAGGCCGGGGCGCCGGCCTGATTCTCGCTCCATGTGGAGTTGACGCCGCTCCAGTATTCCTGCCACGTCTGGCGCATCTGGGCCTCGGTTGCGCCGCCCCAGTAGCCCGGGGATACAAGGGGCAGGGCCTGCTCGACACGAATCAGCGCGACGGAACGAACCCGCGAGTCCAGTCCGTTCAGGGTGGACGGGCCATTCCGCATCCGTTCGAGTACGGCTTCGTGGATGTCGTCGCCCTTGTGAATCTCCGCAACGCCCTTGAACCTGAAACCCTGGCGAGCGAATACGTCCACGGTGTTGATCTCGATGGCGGGATTGCTCTCCAGGTTGCGCATAGTGCCGGGCGATGCCAGGTCGGTGAAGAGGACGTGGTCGTCGTCCCAGACCATGACAGTGCCCTTGGGCGAAAGGTTGGGAGTTCCGTCGGGGCAGACGGTGGCGACGAAGATCAGCCGCTGTTCGGTGAGCGCTCGCTGCATTGCCTCGGTCAAAATACCCATGCTTTCGATAAAGCTCCTGGTATTGCGCGAGGAACGGTTCCAAGCGCGGCCGGCGGCGCCGGGAAGTGGGGTGGGATCAACACCGGGGCTCCGTAGATGGACGACAGGCCATCGCGCAACGAATTTCAATTGACATTGTACCCTGCCCCAATTAGCATTGCATCAACTCCGAGTACCGTCGTTTTCGCACCATTAGGAGGCCTGCGTCATGTTCGTGAGGCGAGATCTTACCGACACCGTTCCCACCCGCGAAGGCAACATGCATTTCGTGAAACAAGGCTCCGGCTATCCCCTGGTGATGCTGCACCCGCTGGGTACATCCACCTGGGCGTGGAGCACGGTCATCGATGCCTTCAGCCAGCACTACACCTGCTACGCATTCGACATGCTGGGACATGGGGAATCTGACAAGCCAACCAGACATTTCAACATGCCGGACTATGCGCAGGCCTTGGACGACGCCTGCCAACTATTGAACATCCACCGGGGACATTACGTTGGCAACTCCGTGGGCGCGGTGCTGGCCACCGAAATGGCGGCGTCTTTCCCGGACCGGCTTGACAAGCTTGTGTTGGTGGGAGCCCCCGTGTGGGACGCCCGCAGCGCTCCCGAGAGAATCGCCGAAGCGGCTGGCGGTTACGACAGCGACGGGATGCCAGTGCCCAGGACGATGGAGCAGGCCAAGGAGTCCACCACGTTTGCCGAGCCGCGGCAAGAATGGATCGACGCCACCAACGACACGAGGGCGCAGGCCGGCGCCTGGGTGAAGAAACTGCATGAATCGCTGGCCTGGTATGACATCATGGCGCGGTTGCCGATGGTGAGCGCGCGCGAAACGCTGGTGCTATACGGAGAGGTGGACCGGCTGCGAGACGGCGAGGAGTTGCTGCACAACAACATCGTGCGCGCCCGCAAGCACATCATGCCGGGCGTGGGGCACATTCCACAAATCGAGGACCCGGAGGGGTTCGTTGATGCGGTACTTTCTTTCCTGAAACCAAGCTCGTGAACCGGCGGGTCCCACTGGATCCTGATTCCCCTGCCCATGCGATAATATTGACATGTCAAGCATATTTGTCAGGCCCCGCAACCGGAGCCACCAACTGCTTCGCACCGCCAAGAGAAGTACGGAGGGGAGGCAACCTTCGCTGGTTGTAGTCGGCGTGGGCACCGCCGGAGCGCGGCGGACGTTGATGTTTCTGCAGCGCATGTCCGAGCTCTCCGAGATAGGACGGGTCCAGAGCGCCGTTTTTTACGATTGCAACGAGACCACCGTAAATTACGTGCAAAGCTACCTTCGCAAATTGCTGGGCAGGTCCAAGCACGGCACAGGGGTGCAGATCCTTTTCCCGACCTATATTCCCCTGCCCAACGGTTTCATGCGCGACCCCAGGCTATTCGAAGAATACGAAGGGCCGTTGGAACGAGACACAGACAACATCGTTGCGCAGATCATTTCCCAGTCGGAACGGGCGGGGCAGTCGCCCGAAGCGATCATAGAGTTCATGGGTTTTGCCGGCCACTCAGTGCTGGGCGGACGTTTGTACCGGAAGTTGCGGGCCGCGTTCCCGGCCACCGTCATCCTACCCATACTGATGCTGCCGGAAGACCACGTTTCCGAGGAGTGGGCGAGGCGTTACATCTGGGAACAGTTTGAGGACTTGCTGGAAGGGTCTGAATGCCTGCTGACGGCGCAGTCGGCCAGCCACTTCGGAGAGGACGACCTCAGGTTGGCCACCGGACTCGCCGGGGTTGAGGTCGCGGATTTTGACGAGGACGGGAGGACCGGCAGCCCGCTGGCGGCGGCGTGCCAGCGTTTGAGCACAGCGTCGGGTGGATGGCTGGGGATGGCGACGGTAAAACGCAAGATGCAACTGATGCGAAAGTTCGAGTGGTTGCGGGTGCCGCCGTGGTGGCGACAATATGCGGCGGTTGGAGAGGAGGAGGAGTTGCCGACCGCGGTAGGTTACGCGATCTGGTCAACGCTGGACCCGCCGGCCCAGATGGCCCAGGGCATGAATGACCTGCACCATGTTCCGCAGGAGGTGGTGGTTTCGCTGCCGGTGCATCCGGACGCTCTGGAACCTTTGGCGAACAGCGCGGGAGAGATCCTGGATCGCAGCAACCTGTTCGGTCAGTTTCCGAACATGGACATTGCGTTCAACACCGCCAGGTTTGTTGAAGGATCAACAAACGAGCCTTACATGCACATCACACGGGTTTACCCGGTGCAGGGGGAGTTGGCGCCAGTGATCGACATCCTGCATCCCAATTCCGCCCCGGAGAGGCGATCGGCAAGAGTGGCGCATGAAACCGGGTTCGGATCGTATTATCATCCGGAAGCGTTTCATATGGATGGTTTAATTGCGCCGCAAGACAGTCCAGATGAAGAATGGACACAACACGTACGCTACATTTAGTGGTTTTCCCATAATTTTACCAAATATAGGTTTGTTGGTTAGTTTGACGTTATAGGGGACAACCGACTATAATGTTTTCGGTCAAAGACCCGCCAATCCGATGCCGAAAACGCACTTTACCATAACAAAGTCGCAACAATCATAAATTGGTCATACCCAGTCGTCGGTCTGACAGCGAACTGATACGAAAGCACCAGCAACTACTCAAAAACGGCAAGGGGGATTCAACAGCCATGCCGCCGAAATTGCAAAATAGAACGTTTCACATTCGTCGGAACAACCCTCACCGCTTGGGTTCTCAGTTGGACCACGACCGAGAGGGAGTTCCCCCACCGATAGTATCCGTGGCGGTGGGAACTGCCGGGTACAAGCGCAGTTGGAAGTGGGCTCAGCGGATGGGTGAGGCCGGCGTGCTGGATCGTGTGCAGAGCCTGTTGATGTACGACTGCAACCAAGGCACGATCGATGCCATTGACTCCGAGACTCGCGCGATGCGCAGGCAAGATCGCAATGCCAATCTTCCTGTGATCGTGCCGGGTTATCTGCCGAAAGTGGACGGATTCCTCAGGGATCCCAATGCCTACAAAGACTACTTCGGTTTGATACATCGCGACATGGAGCGGATGGTCGACACCGTAACCCGACGCTCCGAGGAGGTCGGCTCGCCACCGCAGATTATCCTGGAGTGGCTGGGGTTTGGCGGACACGCCAAGCTGGGCGGCGTCCTACACCAGATGCTCCTCGAAAGGTTCCCCGATGCTCTGTTCCTGCCCATCATGCTGATGCCGCGGGAGCATGTGCTCGAAGAGAACATGCGACGCGAGACGTGGGGAGCCTACGAAGAAACGATGGGCCTGACGCGACCACGGAACCTCCATGGTCCGGCCGGCGAGCCGCACGAAATACGTGGCTACCCCGCCCTGATCACCGACAACAGGCTTTCACGGGATTACCAGAGGTTGGACAACAAACTGGCAGTGGGACTGGCTTCCATGGAAGCCGGCATGCGCGACCGGATTGACAGCGGATCTATGGCCGAGACAGTGGCGAGCTTCGGTGGCTACTCCAACGGATGGTTCGGAATGCGAGTGATGAACCGCCGGCTCGACATCAACAACGTTCCGCAGACGAATCCCAGATGGTTGCCGAGCCGATTCCGCCGCTCGGAGTTGGTGGTGGTCAATGACGACGCCAAGCAACTTTCATGGGCCACCAAGAAGGCGATGTGGGACATTCTCGACCCCAACCGCCAGGACATGAACCTTGCCAACCATGATTTCCCCCACGGCGAATCAGTGATGCGGATGGTGATTACACTTCCCATTGAAGCTGAAGGCCTCGCCGAGGTGGAAACCGACGTGCGCGACCAGTTGGATCGCGAAGATTTCGAAGTGGCGTATCCCAACCTGACTTGGTCGTTCGCCTCGGCCAACTTCCAGGAGAACCCGGGCGACCGCCACCTGCACGTCTCACTGTTCTATCCGTTGCAAACGGCGAACATCCACAGCATCACCGATATCATGTACGACACGTACACGCCGGCGCACATGGCGGACGGACTGGAGCAAACAGGTTTCGGCACCGGCCACTTCATGGCTCCGAACGGTTACAACACGGAAACCCAGTTCGGCTACGTGTCCCGCGGGGCGCAAGTGCGCAACGAACGGGAACGGCAGGCCCGGGCCGCTGCTGCCGCGCAGGAGCATCAGTACGGGAACGGCCACGAGAACGGAGCGGGTGGATTCCGCCAGTAGTTCATCTTGCAACATCAGCAAAATTCAGGGGCGGCCAACAGGTCGCCCCTTTACGTTATACGATGGCGTTCGCGAATCAGTTGTCTGCGGCGATGGACTCCTTACGGGCCATTTCCTTGAAATGGGGAATGATGTATTTCCCGAACAGCCGCAGGGACTCCATCACTTCCTCATGGCTGACGGGGCCCACCTGGAACAGAGGCATGATCTCGTCAACGCCCATGCGTTCGTAGTCTTCGATGTACTTGATGCAATCGTCGGGGTCGCCGATGCAGAAACGTCCGCCGTCGTCGATGAGGGAACGGGAAGTGACCTCATCGGCTCTGGCCGTGTCGGCGTTGACGGCACGCTGGTAGTGCCACTGGTAATCTTCCGGGACGCGGGCCGGGTCATAGCCCTGCCAAACGTAGGAATCGCGGATGCGTTGTTGTTCCCGGTACCAGTCGATGATGGTTTCGGCCCGCTCGAAAGCTTTTTGGCGGTTCTCCATGCAGAGGCCAACGGTATTGCCGGCGACCCGGGGGTAGACGAGTTTCGTGGCTGGTTCAGGGTTCTGGATCGCGTCGCGGTAGATCTTAATGAGGTTCTCGGCCCGATCCAGACCAACGCTGGTTTGGGCAAGGCAGCCGAGGCCCTGCCGACCGACTTTCTCGGCGGTGGATTCCTGGCTCACAGCTTGCCATATGGGCGGATGCGGCTTTTGAACAGGTTTGGGGATGACCTCTCGGGCCGGTATGTCGTAGTGCTTGCCCTTGAATTCAAACATCTCTTCAGTCCAAGCGCCTGGAATGATCTGAAGATATTCCTCGACCATTTCGGAGACGTCGGGCAGGTCGGAGCCGTAGGGCATCATTTGATACGGGTAACCGGAGCGGCCGATTCCCAGATTGACACGTCCTCCTGACAGGATGTCCAGAGTCGCCATGCGTGACGCCACGTGCAGAGGATGGTGCAGCGGCGCCAGGACCACAGCGATCCCGAGGCGCATGTTGGTGGTCCGTTGGCTCAGGGCCGCAAGGGTTATGTCCGGCGCGCTGGAATGAGACCACTCCGAACGGAAATGGTGCTCCACGAACCAGACGGAGGTCATGCCCATTTCCTCGGCAAAGCAGACCTGCTCCACCATCTCCTCGAATTTTCGCGTTTCGCTACGGTCGTCCCAAGGCTTGGGAACCTGAATCTGATAGAAAAGGCCGAGATCCATACTGTTACGCTCCTGAGGGACAGATGGCGGCATTGTAGCAGAGAGAGCAGTTTCGACGGGCGGACGCGCAATACATGGTTCTGCCAACGTCGTATCAACATGGTCGGACGCGCCGCGTTCAAGAAAACCAGTGGGCATGACAAGTTCATCAAGGGTACTCATGGCAAGCGTACTCATAGATAGTTTGTCGCAACCATAGCGCGGGCGCTCCATGAGGGTCAGCGCGAATCAGAAATGCATTGCTGTTCGCAGGATGCCAGACGCGCACAAATCTTCCCGGTGAGGCAGGGTAATCCACTAGCCAACCGGAACGGCGCGGCAGTGTTCGTAGTAACGCCGGCTTACAATTATTGTCAACCAATGAGACTCGTACGACATATATATGGTGTTGCAAGACACACATACATTCAATTGACACTGTCCGAACGGCACACGTAGAATTGTCCGGCGATTGGGCCATATTGCGATGGCCCCTTCTTCCCTGTAGCGCCTGATTGAAAGATTTAAGGAGACGCAAGTTATGGCGACGAAAGCCTTTTTGCTGGTCGAAACTGCGGTGGGCCGCACGCGGGACGTGGCGAACACGTTGAGGGGGCTGGACGGTATCGAATCCGTGGACGTGGTGACAGGGCCTTACGACATCATCGCGGTGATTTCCGGGGATGATATGTCGGTGGTCGGAGGATTGGTAACAGAGAAGATCCACACCGTGGTGGGCGTGGTAAGGACGGTCACCTGCGTGGCGGTGGACGCCTGACGTAAATCCGACTCCCTGAACGCAGCGGCGACATTAGCAGGAGGCACCGGTGGAGTATCGTTTCACCCCAGATGACGACCAGTTTCGGTACGACCTACGCCAATTCATCCAGTCAGAATTGCCTGACGGCTGGGAGGGCGGCGGTCGCTGGCCGGAGGAATACGACTGGGATTTTACGATGCACCTGCGGGGGCGGCTGGCGGAGAGAGGCTGGCTGACCATGCACTGGCCGGAGGAATACGGCGGCCAGGATGCTTCACCGGTACGGTCCGCGATTTACAACGAGGAGTTGGCCTATCTACGAGCGCCGGGCCGGGACATATTCGGCGTGCGGATGCTTGGGCCGACGTTGATGATCCACGGGAGCGACGAACAGAAGCAGACGCACCTACCGCCCATCGCGCGGGGAGAAATCCAGTGGTGCCAGGGATACAGCGAACCGGAGTCGGGTTCCGACCTGGCATCGTTGAGCACGCGGGCGGTGCGGGACGACGACGAATACGTCATCAACGGCGCAAAAATCTGGACGACCTTGGCGCATCGATCAGACTGGATCATGTGCCTGGCGCGGACCGATCCGGAGGCGCCAAGGCATCGCGGCATCAGCTTCATCCTGGTGGACATGAAATCACCCGGGGTGGAAGTGCGGCCGGTGATCAACATGGCCGGCGGGCACGAGTTCAACCAGGTGATATTCGACAACGTCCGCGTGCCGGCCAGCAACGTGGTCGGCGAGGAAAACCGAGGTTGGTATGTGGCGGTGACGCTGCTGGATTTCGAGCGTTCGGGGATTGACTATTCAGCGATTGCGCGAAGGCTGCTGGACGACACGCGGGAGTACGCGGGCAATGTGTCGCGAAACGGGACCAAGGTTACCGAGATCCCCTGGGTTCGGAACCTGCTGGCGGACCGATATGTTGAGTGCGAGGTGGCGCGCCTGATGGCCTACAACGTTGCCTGGATGCAGGGCGAGGGGTTGGTGCCGAACAAAGAGGCGTCGATGAGCAAAGCCTTCGGCAGCGAAACGTTGCATCGGTCCGCCAACGCAGTGCTGGAGGTGGCCGGACTGCCGGGGGCACTGGGCCGTGACGAGGCCAGGGCGCCTTTGAAAGGCCGTCTGCCCGAGAACTGGATGATCAGCTTCTCGCACAAGATTGCCGGTGGCACCTCGGAGGTGCAGCGCGGCATCGTTGCAGGACGAGGGTTGGGTCTTCCACGAGGATAAGGCAGGGGAGAATTTGCCGGGCCATTGGCGCATATCGGCCCGCTAGGCGATCAGGGAGGCGAACGCCTCGGCTTCCTCGGGGGTCAATTCCCGCATGGCGTCGCGGCAACGGTTGAGGACTCGAAAAATGGTCCGGGGAGTGAGCGAAAACCTCTGGGCGGCTTCCTTTATCGAAAGGCCCTCGGAATGGATGGCGGCGGCGATGCGGAAGTCACGAGACAAGCGGCGATAGGTGGTGAACCAGGCCATATCGTCGAACTTGCAACGTGAAAGGGGACATTCGAGGCAAGTGCGAGCAACCTCACACCCGTTATCTGCATGATAGTCAACACGGGCCTCCCCGGTTCGACGTTTGTTGGGGGCAACGGCGTTCATTCCGTACATAGACACTCCGAAACGTACGTTCGTTATTTCCCCAATTATAGAACCGACGTTTTGCATGCGTCAAGCAATATCAGAACTAATTATCGCTGTAGCATGCTCCGGCAGGTTGCAGCAACCAAACGAGCCAGATTCAGAGTGGATGGATCCAGCGCGGACGGTCGATGTGCTAACATCAATCCGTAAGGCGGTGTTGCGATGTTGAGATTTCTCATGCCCCTGCTGTTCATGTTCGGCCCGCAGTTCGCGCCACGGATCATCAAGTTCGTGCGAGCGGTCTGGCGACTGCACAAGGACCACCGGGTCAATATTGTGCTCAAGTTACTGATTCCACTGGCCCTGGTGTACGCAGTTTTCCCGGTGGACCTGATACGGGACCGACTTCCGTTCGGCCTGGGCCGTTACGACGACATCATTATCTTCGGGCTGGCGGTCTTCATATTCTGGAAGCTGTGCCCCCCGGCCGTGGTGCGGGAGCACATGGGGGAACCACCGCCGCCACGTCCTGAGGATCAGGATCCGGACAGCGTGGTGGACGGCCAGGCGCGACCGACGGACGGTGGTGAGACGGGAGACCGCAAGTAATGCGCGTAACGCGTGAACGGGAATTGAGGGGCGGGTTCGGACCCCGCCCCTACGTACAGGCGGGGCGATGACGCAAGCAGTTGAACCGCATGGAGCGTCCAGATCGCCAGCAAGGGACGAAGGCATTTCGCTTTACGTGCACGTTCCCTTCTGCCTGAGCAAATGCCCGTACTGCGACTTCAACACGTACCAGGGCATAGAGTCCCAGTTTGGAGATTACCTGGCAGGGGTTACCGGCGAGATCGAGGCCTGGGCCCGGGCACTGGGCCGGCCGTCAGTGAATACAATCTTCCTGGGCGGTGGAACGCCGTCGTACCTGCCGGACGGGGACGCAGGCCAGATCCTCGAGTCCATCGCCGGATCGTATCGGGTGCGGGATGGAGCGGAGATAACGGCGGAATGCAATCCGAATGACCTGACCCTAGAGAAATGTGTTGAATTGCGGGCCACCGGGATCAATCGCATCAGCATGGGCGTGCAGAGCATGGACAACGGCCTGCTGGCGATGCTGGGGCGGCGGCATGATGCAGACGAGGTGATCGGAGCCCTGAAGTGCTGCCGGCGAGCGGGCTTCGACAACGTGAACCTGGACCTGATATACGGATTGCCGCGCCAGACCCTGGAACAATGGCAGGACACGGTGGAGCGAATACTCGCGCAATCACCGGAGCACATTTCGATGTACTCGCTGACGTTGGAGGAAGGCACACCGCTGAGGCACTGGGTGCAGCAGGGCAGGCTGCCGGAACCCGATCCTGACTTGGCGGCCGACATGTATGACCTGGCGCGGGCTGAATTGGGCGACGCTGGCTACCACCATTACGAAATCAGCAACTGGTGCCGAGCGGGGCGTGAATCGCAGCACAACCTGGCCTACTGGCGCAACCTGGAGTGGCTGGGAGTCGGGCCGGGCGCTCATTCTTCGCTGGCGGGCTGCCGATTCTGGACGGTAAGGTCTCCGAGGGAGTACGCGCAAAAAGCCAGCGAGTGGGTCGAAATGGCCGAACCTTGGGCGAGCGCGACTGCCGGACGGATCGAGGGAGTGCCGACGGTGGACGGGCTGGAAGTCATCGACGAGGAGACGGCAGCGGCAGAGACGATGTTCCTGGGGCTGAGGCTACTGGACGGGATGGATGTGTCGGCGGCGTCCGAACGGTCGGGCATCGACCTGATGGCGCGGTACGCGACGGAGTTGGCCGAGTTGACCACGGATGGTTTACTGGTGTGGGATGCGGACGGCCGCGTACGGCTCCGGGAGGAAGCGTACCTGGTGGCTAATCAGGCATTCACGCGGTTCCTGCCGTAGCCGGTGATCGTATCAGCATCCGTGGACGGCGACCGAATTTCAGGGGTTGCGCTGACTGGCGACGGGGTGTGGTCAGCGAATTTTCGCGACCATGCCGGCGTTTTTTGCTGTGCTAAACTGCCGGCGATTTCCGCCCATGGCGGTATCCGAAAACATTGAATCAAGACCAGGTCGGGAGGCTTTATATGGCGGCGCAGCCCTACACCATATCCGTGTCGGATGACGTACTGGAGGACCTCAAGCACCGGTTGGCGCATGTGCGGTGGCCCGATGAAATCCCGGGCGCCGAATGGGACTATGGATCCAACCTGGACTACATCAAGGAATTGGTGGCGTACTGGCGGGACGGATTCGACTGGCGAGCCGCGGAAGCCGGCCTCAACTCGGTGGCCAACTTCTACACCACCATCGAAGGCCAGGGGGTTCATTTCATCCATGAGAAGGGCAAGGGTCCCAACCCGATGCCCATAATCGTGACGCATGGGTGGCCGGGCTCCATTTACGAGATGCACAAGATCATCCCGATGCTGACGGATCCGGCGAGCCACGGCGGAGATCCGGCGGACTCGTTCGACGTAGTGGTGCCATCGATGCCGGGGTATGGGTTCAGCGCGCAGACCCGCGAGCGCGGGATGAACACGCGCCGGATCGCCGAGCTATGGGACAAGCTGATGGCCGATGAGCTTGGCTACTCACGCTACGCGGCGCAGGGCGGCGACTGGGGCGCGGGCGTCACCGCGAGGCTGGGGTTCCATCACTCCGACCACGTCCTGGGAATCCACACGACGTCGGTGACGCAGGCGATTCCCTACCAGGGCGCAAGCCTGCAGGGGCTCAGCATGCGGGAGCGGCTGGAGCAGGTGATCGGCACGCCACAGGGCGGGTACCGGCGGGGCTTCGCGGCCTCGCTGTCGGACGAAGAGCTTGCCATGATTGACCAGCGGGTTTCGTGGGCGGCTGCCGAGGGCGGATACGCGCACATCCAGGGGACCAAGCCGCAGACGCTGGCGTACGGGCTGAACGACTCGCCGGTGGGACTGTGCGCGTGGATCGTGGAGAAGTACCGGACGTGGAGCGACTGCAACGGCGACGTCGAGAACGTGTACACCAAGGACGACCTGCTGACCACGGTGATGATCTACTGGGTCACGCAGACCATCAACTCGAGCACGCGGCTGTACTACGAGAACAGCCGGACGCCGTGGTATTTCGGACCGGAGGACAGGATCAACGTGCCGTGCGCCATTGCCGTGTTTCCGAAAGAACTGTCCACGCCGCCGCGATCGTGGGCGGAGCGCACCTACAACGTGCAGCGGTGGACGGAGATGGACAGCGGGGGACACTTTGCGGCGTTGGAGAAGCCGGCCGAACTGGTTGCCGATATGCGTGAGTTCTTCCGCGGATTGCGGTAAGGGCGTACAGTTTTTCTGAGATCAATGCCGGTGTTGCGCCGCGACGGTGGCCGGTGCTGACAGAGTTGTTAAAACCCGCTAACATATCGGCGAAGGATCCGCACATCAGCCCGGAGCGCCGGGCGGGACAAGGAGGAATCCGTTAGATGATTACCAAGTTTGGCAGCCTCTGGGCCGGAAACGTCGACATGGACAACCCCGGCTACCAGGGCACCCCAGCCAACGACCGCTGGCTATCGGACGAAGAACTGGCCGGCGGCGGCATTGAAAAGGCCGAAAAGATCGCGATCGCCATGGACCGCCTGGGGTACGACACCTTCTGGGCGGCGGAGCACCACTTCCAGCGTGAAGGATACGAGGTTATTCCCAACCTGCTGATGCTGTGGGTCCACTTGGCGCATCTGACCGAGAACCTGCGGTTCGGTTGCGGCTTCAACATCAACCCGATGTGGAATCCGCTGCGCCTGGCCGAGGACTATGCGACCGCCGACTGGCTGACCGACGGGCGGGTGCGTTTCGGAGTGGGCCGCGGGTACCACACCCGAGAAGTAGAGGTGTTCGGCGCGCCGATCATGGACCAGAACGCCAACCGCGAGCTTTTCGAAGAGCAGGTCGAAGTGATCTGGAAAGCGTTCAACCAGCGCAGCTTCTCGCACCACGGCAAGCACTACGACATTCCGCCCAACGTACCCTACAGGGGTTATGACCTGGAGGAGATCACGTTGGTGCCTCGGCCCAAGCACGAGGTCGAATGGTGGCAGCCGGTGGTATCGGCCAGCGACCGGGCCATCAACTTCATGGCCAAGTGGGGGATCAAGGGAATCATCGGCGGCGGCGCGGCTACCGGCGGCGCCAGCGACGACGTGATCCACCGCTGGCAGGCGATCCACGCAGAGCACGGCAAGGAATGGGAACTGGGAGAGGGCCTCGCGGTCGGCTACTCGGTTCAGATTGCCAACTCCGAAAAGGAGGCCATGGACCAGGCCCGCCTGTGGATGGAAGAACGGGTCAAGATGTTCGGGCCGCTGGGGTTCATTGCCGGCCTTACCCAGGAGCAACTGGACGCGCTAAACGCGTTTGGCCGCCCGGTGCCGCAGGGTCTGAAGATGCCCAGTATCGAAGAGTCGGTGGCAGCCGGTCAGTACCTGGTGGGGCCTGCGGACCGGATCACCGAGCAGCTGATGGAAGTGCAGCAGAAGTACCCAGGCCTGCAGGAGATCAACATCGGCGTGACCAACATGGGAATGCCGACCAGCGCGTCCATGGACCAGCTGGAGTGGTTCGCCAAGGATGTGATGCCGCACTTCGAGACCAAGCAGGGCTCGGACAACTAGTCGGCAAATCCCGGCGTAATTCCGGCCGGCGGCGAAATGTCGCCGGCCTAACTTTGTCGACATTCGCCCAGCGCAGCCCACCTGTCGTACCACTGCACAGGCCAGCCAGACCGGATCGAACATGGCCACGATGATACCGGAGACCATTCCGGACCGGGCTCCGCCCTCGGAGCGCAAGGTTTTTGATCTTCTCCAGGATGACCCGGACACGCACGGCTGGGTGGTGATCCATTCGTCGGGCCACATGCCGGCAACGGGGAATCCCCGGGAGATCGATTTTCTGGCGATGGCGCCGGGATACGGCATCATCTGCATTGAGGTAAAGGGCGGCGGGTTCGAAGTTCGGGCGGAAGAATGGCGCACCCTGGCAACTGGGCAGGCTGTGGAACCCCCGGTGCGGCAGGCGGAAAACGCAATGTACGCCCTGCGTCATGAGTTGGAGCGGCGGTTCGGGGCAGGATCTCCGGAGGCCAAGACCCCCACGGAGTGCGTGGTTGTGTTCACCGACACCAACTGGCCGGACGACGTGAGGCGTCCCACTCGCCAGGTGATTGACCACGATGACCTTGCATCCGGCATGACCCTGGGGCGGCGGCTGCAGGCAGCGGCATTGCGGATGCGAGCGGCAGCCGGGCGCAGGGCGGCATCGGACACGCCGTGCACGGCGCAGATGGTGGACCACCTACGCCAATACCTGGCTCCCGATTTCACGATGGATTTGGTAGCCGCGGTCGGTCCCACGCTTGACCGCATCGACGAGCAGTTGATCCGGCTCACCGAGGAGCAATATGCGGCGCTGGACCTGGCACGGGACAATGATCGCTGCCTGTTCAAGGGCGCGGCTGGCACTGGCAAGACGCTGCTGGCCATTGAGTGCGCCCGCCGTGCGGCGCAAGCGGACCACAGGGTGGCGCTGGTGTGCTTCAACCGACTGCTGGCCAACTGGCTCAAGGAATGCACCCAAGGAACATCCGGCATAACCGCCGGCACGTTCTGGCACGACCTGATGACGCCGATCATACAGGCCGGTTCACTGTGGAATGAGTTCCAGGGGATCAGATCCAGCGTGAACGAACGCGAGTTATTTGAGAACGTGTTTCCGGAGTATTCCCGACGGGCGTTGCGCGATACGGGGCCGCTATTCGACGTGCTGATGGTGGACGAAGCGCAGGACCTCTGCCAGTCGCCCTACCTGGAGATAATGGACCTGGCATTGGTGGGCGGATTGGCTGAGGGTCGTTGGGCCATGTTTGGCGACTTCACCAACCAGGCGATATTCCTGAGCGGAAGCGCCGATCCCGAACGAGCGCTGTTGCAGTATTTCGCGCATCCTGCGCGGCGGCAACTGATGATCAACTGTCGCAACTCGCCGCCCATCGCACGGCACACGGCGTTGATCGGGCGGGGAGAGCAGCCCGAAACCATCAACCCCAACGTGCACGGGCCAGCGCCGGAGTACGTGTATTGGGATGATGCAGACGAGCTGTGTGATGAACTGGACGAAGAAATCCACCGCCTGCTGGCCGAGGACGTGCGTATCGGCGAGATAACGGTGCTGTCGACGAACCGCCTGGAAACATCGGGTCTGGACACCGACCGGACGTATGGGTCGTATCCGTTGTTCGACCACTCGCGGGGAAGCAGGCTGGACGTGGACGATGAAGACCCAGCGCACCTGAAGTTCTGCTCGGTGCAATCATTCAAGGGTATGGAGAGCCACGTGGTGGTGCTGGTACTGGAACGGCTGGACCGTGGGTTTGACGGGCCGCACGCGTACATAGGCATGAGCCGCGCCCGTGGGGCGCTCACCGTGTTGGCTCATTCAGCGTTGAAACCGGAAATCGAAAGTCGCCTCGGCTGATAATCACATGAGCAGTACCGTAGTTGGCACCACCACATGGGGCACGACGCTGGCAGTGCTGGCTGCCCGCAGCGGCCAACCGGTGCGGTTGCTCTGCCGCACCTCCGAAGAGGCTGAGAACCTGCGGACGGCCGGCAAGCATACGCGGCGGCTACCGGGCGTGGCCCTTCCGGACAAGTTGGTTCCTGATGCCAACGTTGAATGCGCCGTGTCATCAGCGCGCCTGGTGGTCATTGCCGTGCCGTCGGACCGCTTCCGCGAAAACGTGCGTCGCATTGCGGCCCATGTGCCGCCGGACGCGGTGGTGCTCAGCGTTACCAAGGGTCTGGAACTGCCCGCGGGGCTGAGGATGAGCGAGGTGATGACTCAAGAGTTGCCAAATCATCCGGCGGGACAATTCGCGGTGTTGTCCGGCCCCAACCTGGCCGGCGAGATCATAGCCGGAAAACCGGCGTTGACCGTGGTGGCAGCGCCAAACGAGTCCGCGAGTCGGCTGGTGCAGGACACGCTGATGTCGCCGGCGTTCCGAGTCTACACGAGCGATGACGTGGTGGGTGTTGAGCTATGCGGGTCGCTGAAGAATATCATCGCGCTGGCTGCGGGAATGGCCGACGGCTTGGGTGCGGGGGACAACGCCAAGGCAGCGCTGGTTACGCGCGGGCTCAGCGAGATCGGGCGGCTGGGGATGGCCGCCGGCGCTCAGTTGATTACGTTCGCCGGGTTGGCGGGTCTGGGCGATGTAATGGCAACCTGCAACAGTCCACTGAGCCGCAATCGCAGGGTGGGAGAAGAACTGGCGAAAGGCCGGACGCTGGATGAAATCCTCGCCGGCATGGACGCGGTGGCAGAAGGCGTGAACACCACGGTGGCCGCGTTGGAAATGGCGGAAAAGCTGGACGTGGATATGCCGATCACGCGGCTGATGTCGCAGGTGCTTTTTGAGGGGCTTTCGGCGGCGGAGTGCATACCGGCGCTGATGGAGAGACCACCGAGGCCGGAATGGTAGGCTCGAGTCTGGTGACAGACCCTATGGGATCAGATTAGTCAGGTCAGCGCAACTCGCGAGGCAGGGTGAAGGTAATGTCCTCCTCGGCGCCTTCCAGGAAGGTGACGCGCTCGGGACGCAGGGCTTCGATGACTGCCTCGACCAGCACCTCAGGAGTGGATGCGCCGGACGTGACACCAGCACGCTGACATCCCACCAGCCAGTCCGGGTTGATTTCGTCGGGGCCATTGATGAGGTAGGCGGGAGTGCCGTTGGCTTCTGCGACTTCCCGCAGGCGATTGCAGTTGGACGAATTCTGCGCGCCGATGACCAGCACAACGTCGACCAGACCTGCCATCTGGGTTACGGCGTCCTGCCGGTTGGTGGTGGCGTAGCAGATGTCGTTACGCACCAAGGCGGCTGGGAATCGTTCCTGGATTGCGCCGATGGCGTTGGCGGTATCGCCGACCGACAGGGTGGTCTGGGTGATGACGGCTATCTCGGTATCGGCGGGCCAGTCGATGTCAGCGTTGACGTCCTGCTCGGAGAGTGGGAAAGCATCGTTGATCAACGTCATCGGGGCCTGACCCATGGTGCCGCGAACTTCCTGATGGCCCTGGTGTCCCACCAGCAAGACGCGCTTGCCCTCTCGATGGTACTTCTTGGCCTCGTTGTGCACGCGGGTCACCAAGGGACATACTGCATCGATGACACGTAGGTTGCGCTCGTTGGCGCGTTCGAAATCCTCGGGAGGTGAGCCATGGGCGGAAAACACCACGAGGGATCCCTCGGGGACTTCGTCGACCTCCTCAACCGTGATTGCGCCCTTGCGTTCGAGTTCGGCGACGACGTAGGGATTGTGCACGATCTGGTGCTTTACGTACACGGGTGGGCCGAAGCGCTCCAGGCATTCCTCTACAACGTCGATGGCGCGCACAACACCGGCGCAGAAACCGCGGGGCGAACTCAGTATGACTTCAACCATCTTGATATCCTCTCCGGTGGTACAACTGCCTCTGGCGCCCGTGATATCTTCCAAGCTCATTCAGTACAATCCTGTTGATTTTGACCGCTGTTCTGTTGCTGTCTCTACGCGCTGTCCGGCGTCCAGCCCCACGGACGGGGGCCCCAACCGGCCTCGAATACCTCGCCGCGCTTGATGGAGAGCACCGGAACCACAGCACGTTCCGATTTTCGACCATTGCCCAGCACGTCGTATACGACCCAATCGCCGTCCTCGATGTCCAGCACGGATACATCGGCCTGCTTGCCCACTGCGAAGCTGCCCAGACGGTCCGCTTCGCCGATGGCGCGCGCAGGGTTGATGGTACACATCTCAACCACGCGATCCAGGGTAAAGCCCATGGCGAGGAATCGCGTCATCATCTCAGTCATGCTGTGGACGGTGCGTATGCGTCCCGGCACGGTCAGGTCGGTGCTGATGCAGTGAGGCTCGACGCCCTGGTCGAGCACACGCTCGCCGATGTCAAAGCTGAAGTTGGCGCGACCGTGGGCGGTGTCGAGCCAGACGCCGCGTTCATGGGCCTCCCGGGCTTCGGGGACCAGGTTGCCGTCGGTGTCGAGCACGCCACCCGGGTTGGCGGTGAAGAAGTGGGTGACGATATCGCCGGGTTCCATGATGGGCAGCAATTCCCGGATGACCTCGGCGGGGTAACGCTTTTCAGTGTCGCCGATGTGGACCATGAGGGGAACGCCGGCTTCTTTGGCGGCGCGCTTGGCCTGCCTGGGCATTTCCATGCCCATGATCTCCAGGGCGGGCGACACCATGCGAGCCTTGATGCCTCGAATCACCCCGTTGCTCTCTTCAACAACCTGAATCGTGCGCTCCAGATCGATGCTGCTGGGCGCGAAGATGTCGGGCGTGGTGGCCAAACCGGTGCGGCAGATGTGCAGGAATGGGATGATTTCGGTGTCATTGTTGGGGATGATATGAGCCGGGAAACCGCCGTATGTGTCGCAGCCGCTGCTGCCGGCGTCCACCATGGTGGTCACGCCAGCCCTGACACCGCCGATATCCGCGTTAACACCGTTGCCGTTGACGCCTTCGTAGACATGGGTATGGAGGTCGATGAGGCCGGGGGTGACGTACCGGCCGTTGACCTCGACCACCCGATCGGCGTCATCGACCGGTAGATCGGCTGCCACGGCGGCGATTTTGCCGCCGGTGATGCCCACGTCGTAGGCGCCATGCAGGCCCTCCGTCGGATCGATCACCGTGCCGCCCTTGATAATCAGATCGTACGTAGCCATCGCGGGTTTCCCTCCGAAGCGCTTGTTCCAGTACGGGCGCCGGACGACGCGCGCGGCCGGCTCCGGTCAGCGTAGTCAGAGCCGTGGACAGTGTCAAGCGGACGCGTGGGGTCAAGCAGGGCCTTTGGATTATCGGTCTGAACCGGCCAAACCGTCATTCCCAAGAGCCGCAGGCCGGCGCAGGCCGGTATCCAGAAAGCGCCGGCGTTCCGGAACGTTGGCGGCAGCATGACGTTCCCGGTTTCCGGATCAAGTCCGGAACGAGAGGTTGAGGGCATGGCTAGAGCTCCGGGGCGGGGAGGTCCCAGCGAAGGAGTTCGCAGTAGCGGTCTTTCCTGGCCCAGGGTAGGAGGCTGAGGACGATGGCGCCGGGATCGGGAACGTCCCCCTGGCGTCGGGTGTCGTTGAGGTAGCGGCCGAGGTTGGCGAATGTGGGCAGGCGCAAGCCGGCTTTGGCGATGCGTCCGATGA
>JAPOQH010000001.1 GCA_026710825.1 Chloroflexota bacterium
ATGCGCCGGTGGTAGGAGCCATGGGAGACACCGCCTACGGCTACGGCGGCACCCACCAGACCTTTGTCGATGCCGGTCGGAAGCTGGTGGCCAGAGTGCCGGGACGGCCCAACCGCAAGCACTTTCCCAAGGAAGACTTCGTCATTGACCTGATGGCGGGAAGCTGTACCTGTCCGGCAGGACAGGTCACCCACACCATCGTGCCAGCCGGGAAACGAACCGACAGCACCGGTACGACCCATCGCCTGCAGGCCTTCCGGTTTGAGGTGGGGGTGTGCTGGGCCTGCTCGCTGCGGTCCCAGTGCATTGCGGCCAAGGGCAGGAAGGGCCGGCAGGTGCTGATCCACCCCCAGGAAGCCTTGCTGCAGGAGGCGCGGGCGTTGCAGCAGAGCGCCGACTACAATCAGTACCGGCAACGACGGGTGGTGGCGGAGCATCGACTGGCTCGTCTGGAGCAGTTGGGCATTCGGCAGGCGCGCTACTTCGGACGGGTCAAGACCAAGTTCCAGTTGTACCTGGCAGCCACGGTGGCCAACTTGACCCTGCTGGCGAACCAAACCGGTGTTTGCGGTGATCCTGGCGGCGGCGACCTCGACAGCAACGTCACCAGCGCTGATATTGGCGGCAATCGCGGCGTGGACCGCCACTTTCTGCCAGCTTGGATGCTGGCTTGGCTCAGCTCGCCAACGTTGGCGCTATCGCTCTCTCCAACCAGGGCTTTCCGGCCCGCTTTCTAGCCCCGCTGGCCAGCGTAGTTGTGGCGCTGAGCGCCCTCCTTGCCCAGCCCGTAGGTCTCGCAGACGGTGGAATCAAGGTCGATGGTCAACGGATCATCGCCCGGTCCGGCCCCAGCGGCCCAGGCCCGAGCCAGCGACTCCCGGCTCACCCGGTCCAGCTGGCGCACGTGCCCCCACCGGAAACTGCGCAGGAAGGTCCCCATGGTGGATGGCGCTTTCACGACACAACCCAGCACCTGCTCGGTCCCGCCAGCGCGCTCAGTCCGCCTCAGGCGGATCGCCGGCATTGGCCCGACCCGGCGCATCTCCCAGGTCAACGTAGTTGTCCACCAGTTCGCCCAGTCCCAGATGATGGGCCAAAGTGACCGGCAGGATCAGTCCAGCATTGGCCACCAGGCGGTGATCGTCGAAGACGGCGCAGATGCGGTCAGGGCGCTCAGGTGGTAGCATCCGATGTGTGCTCCTTGTTTCGGGTCGGTTTTCTGTATCAAAAACCATTATCCCCGAAGCCGGGAGCACTTTTTCATCCCCTCACCTTCAGCTCACCGCGTTACGGCACAGGCTGGCGTCGGGGCAGACGGGAGGACCTCGTTCGTCCAGCACACGTGCGAAGGGATCGGAGACGCCGTTGTGCGACCGGGGGAGCAGGTGCCCGATCATCGGAGCCATGATGCCTGGGACACATCGCGCCCTTTTTGGCCGATGTTCACAAACCCCTCATGATTTGTTCACGAAATAATGTCTGATTTCCACATCGTATTCATACTTGGTCAGTACAATGCGAAGCACGTCAAGTTTCGCCTCGGGCATCCGCCGGAGCCTCAAATGCAGCGCGCATCATCAAGGTCCATCAGGGGAATGACGGCACGAATCATCGTCGTGTTGGCGTTGGGGTTTTTGTCATTGCCTCTATTTTATTTGGGGCTGCTGGGAATCTACGGCCTGTTCCTCACAGATTCTTCTGTATCGTCGGCCCTGGTTGCCCTGATTCTGACACCGGTATTGCTCGTGTTTAGCGTCGCCGGCACATTCTTGTCGTACCGGCATGCGCTAATTACGGTCGCGGCTCTGGTAGTGTTTTATCTTGGCTGGGCTACCACCGTGTACCCGTTCCCAGACCTCACGGCCGATTCGTTCTTTCACTGGGCGCGATGGGCAACGTTCGCGATTCTATGCCTGAATCTAGCTTGGATGGCATGGGCGCTGTTCACACCTCAGACAGTACGCGAGTAACTCCCAATACTCGATGCCTCACCGGATGGTTAGGGCCCGACCCGGTGGACCCGCACCACGTAGTCCTGCGTTGTCCCGCCGTCCTCGGCGGTTACGGAGATGTTTACCGTGGTGGTGGCGCCCTCGGCCAGTTCCACCAGCGCGGTGGTATAGCCGACGTCGATAAGAGCGTCAGCCGGGTCGGTGGCCGCCGCGTACGTCGCAGCGGCGTGGGTTGTCTCGGGCAGTACCGCGGTACGGACGGTGGAGTGGGGCACACGCACGTCGTGCTCGAACGCGCCTGGCATGAAGACGGGCGTGCACTCGTCCGGCGACGTGCCGCCCAGTACCAGCGCGCCGAGTCTGGCATCAGTTGACGGCGATTCCCGGGAAACGGTGACCGTGTAGGTGTTCGTGGTGTTGCCGTCAGCCGCAGTGACATCGATGGTGATGACGTTGGAGCCAGGCGCGAGGCGCACCTGCGCGGGGGTGTCCTCGGTGAGTGGGGGTCCGCCGAGAGATATGGTGTACGTTTCGCCTGGTTCGGCGAGCACCGGCCTCACCGTGGTCGTAGACGTCGCGTACGGCACCGACGAAGCGTAGGTCGTGATGGTTGGGTCGAACACCGGCGAGATGATCATGCCCGTGAAGGTGAGTCCGGACAGCGTCGCGACTGCGGGTATCGCAGTGGGAGGCAGGCGATGGTCCTGCCAGTCGGCGTAGGGCTGTTCGGTCAGGGCTTTGACTACTACGGCGGCCGGTTTCTCCCAGCGCAGGCGCAGGGCGCCGCAATCGGAGAGGGGTCCCACGTCGATGCGGACCCTGGTGGACCGGTCGTGGGCGTCAATGTGGCCGCTGGCCATGAGTAATCGTTTGGAGGCCCCCTGCGCGGATGCTTGCCGTTCCCTGTTGCCGATCGGCGTCGGGCGGGAGGAGCCTGACAACTTGGCTTGGTCGTTAGGAAGGTGTCTGGTCCACACTCTGAGCGGCCCGGACACGTCTGTGCCGCGAGGCGCATTGAAGACAGCCACGCCGTCGGCTTCTATGGCGATAGGCCGACCCTGCCTCGCGGTACAGATCACGGTCGCAGCCAGCGGCGACATCGGGGATTCCGGCGCGTTCGGATCCGGCGTCACGTTGGTGATGGAATGTTTACCTCATCCAGCACACGTCGGGGATCGCACCGGTGTAGCTGTGGCTTTCCACTGCGTCCGGGGCAACCGGCGTTTACGTCGGCACAGGTGACTATTCGTCCCGTCCCTCCTGAAACGCGATCTCCGGGCCGACCGAGCCGGATTGGGAGATCGGTTCGTGGGGCCAGTCAGTTCCCTCCGGGATGCCCTCCTCGCCGTAGACGCCGCTGGCGACGTCGGGGCTGATGTCCTGGTAGAGCTCGGCAATGACGTACCCGCGCGGGATTTCCTCGTTGATTGAGGAACGAACTGCCTGCGCTGCCGTCGGATGCACCGGCGGTTTGGTGTGAGACGCGTGGGTGGCGCCAAGACCGACCTGCCGCTCCCCTGGACACGGCGGATACTCCGCCGCTGACCGCACCCGCGCCGGCGACCAATTGACATCCGACTCGTCATTCGCAAACACGCTGGAGCCGTTGCTGATGCCTACATCCGCGGCAGACTTGGAACCAGAGTTGCGAACCGATAAACATCAGAATCCTGCGGCGTCTTGTGCGACGTCGAGTTCTGGGAGGATGCCACGGTAGACGACGTACCGGCAGTGCTGGTCGCCGGAGTGGACCTTGCTGCCAGGGTGGCCGATGTTCGTCAGTACCCGGCCCGGAGTGCGTCAACCGGCTCGTACTCTCCGCCCGGGCCGATCACGGTCAGGAAAACTGCGTCCGATCCCTGGTTGTCGTCGGGTCCATATCTGAGCTGAAACCCGTCAATGTCGATGACATCCGAAACACGTAGTGCGTCCATAAAGCATTCGCGGCTGAGCTCTCGGCCGCAGGCCTCGAGGCCGGAGATGGCAAGGCGGCCGGCGAGATATCCCTCCAGAGAAACGAACCCGGGTTCAGCTTCGGCATCGTAACTCGACAGGGCCGCGTGATATCGGGCGACCACCGGGGTGCCAGCGTCGGTCGGGTAGGGCACCACCTGGGTGACGTAAACCCCGTTCCCCTCCTCTCCCAACGTCTGCGCCAAAGCCTCACCGCCA
>JAPOQH010000077.1 GCA_026710825.1 Chloroflexota bacterium
CGGACTGCGACCTGGCCGCCATCTCGACGTTCACCGCCCAGGTCAAGGACGCTTACGCGCTGGCCGGCAGATACCGCGAAGCAGGCATCAAGACTGTCATCGGCGGCCACCACGCCACCGCCCTTCCCAACGAGGCGATTCGCCATTGCGACGCCGTGGTGGTGGGCGAGGCCGAACTGACCTGGCCCCGGGTGCTGGAGGACTTTCAGAACGGCTGCCTGGGCGGCATCTACCGTGCCGACGGGCGGGAGTTCGATCTGGCCGAGTCTCCGCTGCCCCGTTTCGACCTGCTGAACCCCGACGAATACAACCGGATCACGGTGCAAACGCAAAGGGGATGCCCGTGGCGGTGCAACTTCTGCGCCAGCTCCATCATGATGACCAAGCGCTACAAGTTGAAGCCCGTGGAAAACGTGATTCGCGAGATCCGGGCGATCAAAGAGATCTGGCCGCGGCCCTTCATCGAATTCGCCGACGACAACTCATTCGTCAACCGCTCCCATTCGAAAAAGCTGCTGCGGGCTCTGGCCGACGAAGGCGTCAAGTGGTTCACCGAGACCGACATCGCCGTAGCTGATGATCCCGAAATTCTCGACCTCATGCGCGAATCGGGTTGCGCGGAAGTCCTGATCGGCCTGGAGAGCCCCACGGCCGGCAGCCTGGACGGCGTCGAGCTGAACAACAACTGGAAACGGAAACGCCTCGATGGCTACCGGGAGGCCATCCGCCGCATCCAGTCCCACGGCATTGCCGTCAACGGTTGCTTCGTCCTGGGCATGGACGGTGATACGGAGGATTGTTTCCCGGCCGTTCGGGATTTTGTCAGGGACAGCGGCCTGTGCGAAGTGCAGATTACCGTCATGACGCCGTTCCCAGGCACCCCCTTGTACTCGCAGCTGCTCGGAGAAGGTCGGTTGCTGGACCCCACCGCCTGGGAGAAATGCACGCTGTTTGACGTCAACTTCCAACCCCAGCACATGTCGGTCGAGGATCTCCAGAACGGACTGGTCGGACTGGCGACAGAGCTATACACCGCATAGGCCAAGGCCGACCGCAGGAACGCGTTTCGTGATCACGTGCGTACGGCTCGGCAGCCACGGCGCGAGGAGGCAGCACAATGTATGGCAATAGCGGCCTGACCGGGGCGGGAACCGGGATCATGGCGTACACACTAACTTTCGTGCACGGACAAACATCCGTGGAGATGACGCGGGACTCCCGTTTCGGCGTCCGCGTCATCCGGCTGGCGGCCACCAGCGTGGTTGCCCTGGGATTGATCTGGGGCTTCCAGTTCGCAACCCTGGCAACCCCCGCATTCGTGGGCATCTCGCTGGCGGCGGGGTGGGCGCTGATGCCGGTCCTCCTGATCGCAAGCTTGCGCTGGCCGGCGGCGCGCTACGGCCTGGCGCTTCCCTCGACCCTGGTCGGCGCGGGCCTCATCGCAATCTACCTGACTGCGCTGCCGGCAGGCTGGGGAGCCGACCGGGTCGGTTGGTTGATGACCACCGCCGGCGTGCTCATGGGCGGCGTCCTGGGTCTCTGGTTCTGGTTTCGCCTGGCGCCGGTGCCCCGCTTCCTGGAAGACCCATTCAGCCCAGGTCGGTGGATCCTGGTTGCGGTCCACATCGTGCTGATCGTTGTGGGCCTGGCACTTGTCGGTTCAGGCGCATTGGCGTAATCGTAAGTAAGGGCCTGCGGTAAAACATGCCACTGGATGATGTCGACGTCCAGCGAAAAGGTTCCGATTAACTGGCCAGCGACAATGTCACATTGTGGAACGCCACGACGTGTTCAGCAACAACACGCAGATTCCCATCGCGGCGATTCGGCTGGTGCGCGCCAACGAGACTGTGCGGAACGCGCTGGGTTTGAACCGGCCGCAGAATGGAGAACACGCTCGATTCAATTCCTTACCACTTCACCGATCCCGCATCATCATAACGCGCCGATGCGGAAATCGGCGGCCTGGGGTTCAGTGCCGCAAGATTGGAACTGCGCTGGCAGGGTGTCTTCGAACGCTGGTTCACCTAATGGAGGTTGAGCGAACCAAAACCGACGCCGGATCGGCAGCCAGTTTGAGACCTACTTTTCCCGGGAAAAGAGCGGAGGAGCCAGCGTTGACTATCGATTGGAATGACGAATCCGTGAGGGACACCGCCCGATTCATCGTGCACGCCAGCAACGAGATACTCGGGGCAGCCGCACAGTTCGCGCCAGGCCACGAAAACGAATTCCTCGAGGCCATGTCGGACGCGATGGTCTGCGACCATGACGGGTGCGATTGCGGCGGTGCGGACCCTGGCCACTGGCCATTGCCGTTTGAGAACCAATGCAGCCGGCACCAGCATTGTCCATGCGGCGGACATTACCACCGCTCCGGCCTTGCGTTGCAGTATTCATGACAGGGGTTGGGCGAAGCAAGTACAATTCGGACAACGCCGGCATCCGAAAACCCCGAAATACCCTGAAATTTTAGGCAGTTGGCCCGGTTACGAAATCCGTCGGAGAATTAGTCAATGTCCGCTACGCCCGGCGCGGAAGTAGTAGGTCGTTATCGCTCTGACGAGAACGTCCCAGCGCGTGGCGCGCAAGCCTATCCCACATCGGTGGAATCCTGCGGGACCCACACCGAACACGAAGGACCGGTGTGGGTCATATTCCTTACTGTGTTCATCGCTCACAAGGCGGATTTTGTGTCCTGGGAAGACCCACTGATAGAGACACCCGTAGCCATCCTCTATTTGAATGAGCAGGAGCCTCGTTCCAGCAGCAGTGAACGGCTCGTCGACGGGCGTCATAAGTTCCTCTGTTTCCGGCCCCAAATGGGTCTGCTGTGCCAACTTCCACACGGCCTCAGACATCGGTGATGGTGGTATTCTTATCGGGGCACCGATGTATCTCGATTCCAACTCTACCCTTATCGCATCATGGAAATCGTTGACAAAATCCGCTGTGAACCACCCTGCGTCATGCTGCTTGACAACATCCGCGAACAGGTTCAGCAGATGACCGGCTGGCGTTCTTGAGAAATCTATGTGGGGGTAGTCTAATGGTGACGGAAGAATCTGTTCCCACCTGCTGGCGTGGCTCTCATCACCGACCGTCCATACGGCCGGCCCTGGAAACGCTGCCTCGTATCTGACCTTGTCCCACATCTCCACGAACGCCCGAAGCGTGTTCCAATGGCCCTCGGGCTGGGGAGACAGAATGAAGCATTTGACCTTGTTGTCGATGATGGCTTGCTTCTCCTCCGGCACTTGCATAAGGCGTTCGTCTGTCGTAATGGTCCAGCCTTCCTGACCCGCCTGCTTCAACCACTCCGTATCCGCTTTGCCCTTTTTAGCAGGAACGAGGCAGAACCCCATTCTCCTCAGCGTCTTTCTTGTTTCCCCGTCGGTGCACTCATCGAAAAACAGGGGAGTGGTGTGCCGCACAATCTCCTTACCTTGCGCATCAAATAGACGTTCCCACCCTTGCCATGGTTCGATTCCAAAGCCACAATGTTGGCACTTGCTCAACTTGGGTATGTCCTGGCGTGACGTTCCGAACTCATGGCGTTCGAGCACCCTCGTTGCACTGCCGCTATGTTCGCTGTGGTCAACCATGTAGGATCCTCCAAAAAGCAGGGGTGCAATTTCGCCGACAAGAGCAGTGTCAAGGGCCTTGCGTGTTGATGTTGCCACTCTCGACACGACTTTGTGCAGGGCGTTACTTCACAGATTACATTATAAGAACGAATTGCCTTATGGGCGCAGTATGGCCCGGAGGCGCCCTGAGACGCCCGGAGAGTCCGCCTTTCCGGGATTCGGCAAGGTGTTTTATAATCGGAGAGCCTCCGGAGGATATCGTGGACGCAGATGGCGTCCACCTCGTGAAATACTCGTGAGTTTGACGACCACATATCGCGTCAAGGCCTACCTGTCCAAGTGTGGCCACCTGCTCCTGGACCAGAGGCTGGAAGAGCAGAGGCAGCTTTACAACGCGGCCCTCGAAGAACGGCTCACGGCCTGGCGCATGGCCAGGACCTCGCTGGGCAGGACGCATCAGTCCAAAGAACTTACTGCGATCCGGGCGGCCATGCCGGAATACGGTGAGACGCACCGGCGGATCTCGGTAGGCACCCTTGACCGCCTGGACCGCGCCTACCAGCGGTACACGCAGTCGCTGGCGGAACTGGGGCGTGTACGGTCCGGTTCCATGGAGGGTCCGCCGCGCCTGGTGCGCTGGGATGCCAAGGACAGACAGTGGCGGCCATTGTGCGGACAGCCGCGGTTCAAATCGGGCGAGCGGTTCCGCACGCTCGAATGCCACGCTGGGGCAGAGCGGTTTTTGCGCATATCCCAGTCCGCGCGCAAGGGATACCTACGAGTCAAGGGGCTGCCGCGCTTGGAGTTCCGTTGGGATGAACGTCTGCCGATGATCGTACACGGCACACCCACGCAGCCGCTGTACGTCAAGATAACGCGGACCGCGCGCCGCGTTACGATCTCGATGTCTTACGCAATCGGCGAGGCCCCCGAAAAGCCGGCGACCGGGCCCGTCAACCCGGTTGGGCTGCATCCGGGCGTGACCCAGAGAATGACGGTCACCAGCGACGGCTCGCCGATCCTGCTGGAAAGGCGGCGCCGAGACCTGGCCACCAAGGCCCGACTGCAGCGCAAGCAGGATCGGCAGCGGCGCAAGGCCATACGGTCCGGCATCGCGACCTGGGAAAGGACCGCCACCGGCCGCTACCGCTTCGTGTGGCGCCGAATAGACGGGTCCGACGCGGGTTCCGCGAGATACGGCCAAGGGTATCGAAAGACGCGGCGCCAGGCTGCCAGGCTCGATCAGGCGGAGCAGGAGACCAACATCGGGCTGTTGCACGAGGTATCCAGCCAACTGGTGCGAGAGCACGACGCCATCTTCATCGAAGCGCCCGGCATCAGGGACATGACACGATCGGCAGCCGGAGACTTGGAATCTCCCGGTGAAGGAGTGAATAGACAGCGACAATTGAACCGCTCCGTGCTGGAGCAGACCTGGGGACGATTTGCCGAAATGCTGGAATACAAGGCCGAGAGAGCCGGTATTCCGTTCGTGCGAGTCCCGTCCCCCTATATGAGCCAGACGTGCGGCCAGTGCGGGGTAGTGGACCCTGCATCGCGGCGCAGTCGGGATCATTTCCATTGTGTTAGCTGCGGGTTCGACGTGGACGCGGAGGACAACGCAGCTCACAACGTGTTGGCCCAGGGACTGACAATGCTGGGACCTGGCGCGGGCGGAACGCCCCCGCGGCGGCGGCCACCACGTTTACCAACGGGGGGAGTGCCTCCTGTCGCCGCAGAAAACCCTGTTGCAACGGGCTTCACCTGACGGCACTGTTCACATAGCGCACACGGACGTTGCCACTAATAATGTTTATTGCGCTGCGAGGTGAGCCCACGCGCACAGGGACGTTCCCCAGGCCAATCCAATGGTGGCCAGGCCGGTCGTAGTGAGCCCACGCGCACAGGGACGTTCCATAATGGCAGCATACGTAATCTCGAACCTGGAGGGTGAGCCCACACGCACAGGGACGTTCCCACCAATGTGTCCATCATCATGGCTGTAATGGTGGTGAGCCCGCGCGCACAATGTGCAGATGGCAAAATCGCAACGGAGGTTTGACCCATGCAGCAAATCGATGGGATCTACAGGGAACAAATCGGCAGGCGATTTCTGGAACTTTTCGGTCTACGGCAACCCGAAACCTTCTCAATCTCCTGGGAGATGACTGCGTTGGTAATGGCAGAAGTCGAGGCGACCGTACCCGAGTACGATCCTGGTCAGCGGCGATTGATCGCGTCGTATTTCAGTCCCGCGGCCGCGCGGCCCGACCCGATACACATCCTTAACGATGGACAGCCAGCAATCGTCGCGCCTGGTTGCGATCCCATCGCCTGCTACTTAATGGGACGGCCGGTGGACTGGCAACCACTTCCAGACCTTCCTGATGCTGACAAATGAGATTCAGGCTGTGCAGCCCTCGAGAAGCGAACATGAAACTGCGCGTAGTAGAAAGGGCCATCGTCCACTACACCAATAAGGAACGACGGCGGCGCGGACTGCGTAAGTTGCGCGGCAGCAGTCAACTAATCAAGTCCGCACGAAGACACGCTGATGAATGCGCGAGCATCAACAGGATGACTCACACCGGCGATGATGGATCTCAGCCAGGGGATCGCGCGCGTCAGGCTGGTTACGGCTCACAAGCCGTCGCCGAAAATATGTGGCAGCAACACGGCCGGAACAACGGGACCTATGGCAGCAGATTTCGATGGAAGAGTGACTGGCAGTTTGGTAAGGCAGCCGTCATTTCCTGGATGAACAGTTCCGGCCACCGCAGAAACCCTCTGGACCCCCGATGGACCGAGATCGGAGTCGGACTGGCTCGCCGCAGAGGGCATACCATGCTGGTCCAGATGTTTGGCGACCGGCAGGCCCCGTTATTCAAGCTGAAGTTGCCCGCAGCAAGAAAATCCAGCAAACCTTCATGCGGGCCATACAGCCACTTTCACAATTGGTCATTTCATACCCATCACAATTCTACCATTCCCAAGGACGGCGTCGAAGATTGACCGGCGGCGGCCCTCCTGCTAATCTCCGGTTGCCGGTGCGCCCTAGTCTTATTCAAGACGAGCCCCGGGAGTGGTTGGCCGAGCGCAAGGGGAGTCTGGTCGAGGGCCTGGATCACCTCGCCGATGCCGCGCGCCACGGCAGGATACCGGGCGGCGCCATCGAGAATGGCGAACTCAGGATCGTCCGGCCCGCCACCGCAATGCCGGACAACGTCGATGAGCTGGTGCTCGACCTCTATCGTCGCCTGCCCGAGGTGCGGATCACCGATATCCTGCTGGAGGTGGACGCGGCCACCGGTTTCACCGACGCTTTCACGCACCTGCGCACGGGCGCGCCATGCCAAGACCGGATCGGACTCCTGAACGTCCTCCTCGCCGAGGGGCTCAATCTGGGTCTCAGCAAGATGGCCGAGGCCTCCAACACCCATGACTTCTTCCAGCTCTCGCGCATCTCGCGCTGGCATATCGAAAGCGAGGCGATCAACCAGGCCCTGGCCATGGTGATCGAGGCGCACGCGGAACTGCCCATGGCCCGGTTCTGAGGCCCGGGGCTTACCGCCTCGAGCGACGGGCCGTTCTTCCCGGCCGCGCTCCCCGGCGAAGAGAACAGCGTCAGCC
>JAPOQH010000096.1 GCA_026710825.1 Chloroflexota bacterium
CAGGCTGAAACCCGCCTGCATGAACGCGGAATCGCTAGTAACCGCAGGTCAGCATACTGCGGTGAATACGTTCCCGGGCCTTGTACACACCGCCCGTCACGTCATGGAAGCCGAGAACGATTGAAGTCGCTGAGCTAACCCTTTGGGAGGCAGGCGCCGAGGTCGGGTTCGGTAACTGGGACGAAGTCGTAACAAGGTAGCTGTACCGGAAGGTGCGGCTGGATCACCTCCTTTTTAGGGAGACCTATGATCGGTAAACGCCTCACGGGTGTGGACCGGTCCACTCCCAGGTCAATCAGTGGACGTTCCTTACTTTCGGCTCGTCTGGTCGTAGTCCTACTGGACTCCCGGAGTCGGAACGCAGGTTCCTTAAGAAAATCCGCTGACCCCGACGCAAAGTCGGAAACAATAGCAAACTATCTTGCTTCCTTTCACTAATCAGCCGCTAAAGCACACCCATTTGAACCGGACTCATACAGGGTCCGGTTTACTCTTGCATCATCACCACAGAAACAATTTGCCACGCCCCGCTGACCCGCACCATGCGTATTTCCGACCTCGGTGAATTCGGCCTCATCGAGCTGGTCCAGCACTGGACCCGATCCGGCGGTGCTGGAACCGGCGCCACCCTTGACTCGCCGTACCGAATCGCGGTGGACAACGGCGATGATGCCGCCGCCATCACCTTCTCGCAGGCGCCCGTAACCGAGTTTTACACCACCGACACTATGGTCGACGGGATCCATTTCACCGCAACCACGACTCCGTGGCGCGATCTCGGCTGGAAAGCAATAGCATCCAATATCAGCGACGTGGCCGCCATGGGCGGCGATCCTGCCGCCGCTCTGATCACCCTGGGTCTGCCATCCGACACACTGGTCGCAGATGTCGAAGAGTTGTACGCAGGCATGATGGAAATCTGCGGCGAGTATGGAGCTCAAATCATCGGCGGAGACATGGTGCGCTCACCGGTGGCGTTCATAACGGTGGCCCTCACCGGGGTCGCCTCGGGTAATCCGATGATACGTACCGCCGCAGCGCCGGGACACCTGGTAGCCGTTTCCGGGCCGGTGGGCGGCTCCGCCGGAGGCCTGCGCCAACTGCTTTCCGGCGGCAATCCTATTCAATCGGACCTGGTGGAACAACACCAGCGTCCACGACCCCACGTCTCACCGGGCAAAGCATTGGTCGCCTCCGGTGTGACATCGGCCATGGACGTCAGCGATGGTCTGGCCGACGACCTCGGCAAACTCTGCTCCGCCAGCGTGGTTGCGGCCAGGATATCCGCCGATCGGGTGCCAGTTCTCCCATCCCTCAAACACTCGTTCCCGGATGATTGGCTAAACCTGGCTCTGTACGGCGGGGAGGACTACGTCCTGCTCTTCACCGCGCCTGAGGATATAATGGATGCCGCGATCGCCAAACTCCCCGAGACGGCAGCCGTGATCGGCGAGATAATCCATGGGGAAGCTGGCACAGTAACCATCGTCGACGCTTCGGGCGATCCCATCAACACGACCGGTGCAGGTTGGGATCACTTCGTCGGATAATCCGATATGCCGGACAAGCTGACCATTCATACCAACACCCCGGAGGAAACTCGCCGAATTGGCGAGGTGATCGGCCAGTCAGCCGTTCCCGGCGACATCTATCTCCTCACCGGTCCTTTGGGCGCGGGCAAGACGTGCCTCACCCAGGGCATAGCCCGTGGGCTTGGCGTGGATGGATACGCCCGTAGCCCGACATTCGTGCTCATTACCCGCTATCGTGGTCGTCTCATCCTGCATCACGCCGACCTCTACCGTATCGACCACCCCGCCGAAGCGTGGGACCTGGGCTTGGACGACATTATGTCGGCCGGCGAGGACATCCTCATCGTCGAATGGGCCGAGCGCGCCGAGGAGATTTTTCCCGAAGACGCGTTGTGGATTGATCTGGATTACGCTATCGACGCATACCCGGCCGCATGCGAAGTGATTCCGGACGAAGACGGCGGCATTCCCGCCCTGCACAGCATCACGTTCGAAGATCCTCCCCAAAGATTCGCCGGTCTGCTCAACGATTTGCGCCCGATGGTTCACGGAACCCAGTAATGCTCCTGTCGATTGACACTTCATCCCGGTACGGCGGCGTCGCACTTTCCAACGCAGACGGCTCCGTGGTCGAAGCGCGGCTTTGGCGTTCGTCCGCAAACCACACCGCCCAACTCATGCCCGCCGTCGTCGAACTGCTTGCGGCCCAGGGAATAAGAGCCATTGAACTTGATGGAGTGGCAGTCGCCCTCGGGCCGGGACCTTTCAGCGCTCTTCGCGTGGGGGTGAGCGCAGCCAAGGGTTTGGCTGTGGCGGCCGATTTCCCTATCGTCGGCATTGACACCCTCGCACTCGAAGCTCAACCACATCTCAGCGCCAACACCCTCGTGTCCGCGTGGCTTGACGCAGGACGAAACGAGGTGGCCGTCGGCTGGTTTGGTGAGGACGGTCAGCGCGTCCGGGAGGACGAAATAGCGGCGCCGGAAAAAGTTGTGCAACGAGAATCGGGGTCGCCCCAGGGAACGCTGATTTACTGTGGCGAGGCGGCATACGGTCGTCGGCAGTTGATCTGCGATCCTACACACAGACACGATCGTGAACGTTCGGCTGCAGTGGCGCCGTGGACGCCCGCCGACCGGTTGTGGGCCCTGGCCTCCGCTGGAGCCCAGAGGTTGGCAGCGGACCGGACCGACGACCTCGCAACCTTGCAACCTTACTATCTGCGGATGCCCACCATCGGCGTCGCCAAGCGGCGCGACCGTGTCCGGCAGGGACGGCCATCCGCAACCTCAGCCTGAAACTTTAGGGAGACAAACTTTCTTGATGGAACGAACCTTCGTCGCAATAAAACCCGATGGCGTCCAGCGTGGCCTTGTCGGAGACGTCATTTCTCGGTTGGAACGGCGTGGCCTAAAACTGGTCGCGATGCGCCTCATGCAGGTCGATGAGGACTTGGCCGGACGGCACTACTCCGAACACGTCAGCCGCCCATTCTTCCCTTCCCTGGTGTCGTTTATCACGTCGGGGCCCATCGTTGCGATGATCTGGGAAGCCAACAACGCCGTCGCATTGGCCCGTCAAACGATGGGGGCCACCAATCCTGGAGACGCGTCTCCCGGCACCATTCGGGGCGATTTTGGCGTGGACATCGGTCGCAACATAGTCCACGGGTCCGACAGCCCGGAGTCTGCGGAACGCGAGATCGGCCTGTTTTTCGGGGAGGGCGGCGCGCTGGATTACGCTCGCAGCGCCGACCAATGGATCATAGAATCCTGACCACCTGGGGCGCCCTGCTCCAAAACCGCTCCAACCCAAAAAATTGGCGCTCCTCCGGGCCGAATATGTGGATGATCACGCCCGCGAAGTCCAGGAGAACCCAGCCGGAGACCGGCGTCCCTTCCCGGTGGTGGCGCGGTACTCCCGCGGATTTCATCGCGTTGGTCATGTCTTCTTCCAACGCTTCGATCTGGCGCACGGAGTCTGCCGTCATTACCACGAAGTAGTCGGCGAACGCCGTTAGCTGGCGCAAGTCCATCATCACGATGTCGGTGGCCAGTTTTTCGGCGGCCAGATCAACGGCCAGGCGGGCTATCTCGGTTGGATTCAGGGTTTCAGTGGATGTCATAGGGCTAAATAATGATCAACGCGCGTCTGTTGTGCCGGTGCATTGAACTCCGTCCCATGAGTATAGGTTGGAGGGGGTTGCCTTGCAATCCCCGTCGATTGTGATATATTACACAAGTCATTTTTCCGGCGGTGCCGGTACGCCGCGCTGCCCCGACAGTATCAGGATTTCTACCCTGTGATCTGTGGGCGCTTTTTCTTTTATTCTGGATGCAGGGTACGGCTATGAATTCGCTCAAAGAACTGGCCCAATCCGGCGGCTTATACTCCCCCGAGCATGAGCATGACGCCTGTGGCGTAGGCATGGTGGCCAATATCAAGGGCGAAAAGACTCACGCCATCGTCACCGAATCCCTGCAAGTCCTGGACAATCTCGGGCACCGCGGAGCCTCCGGGTCCGACCCTGATACCGGCGATGGCGCCGGCATCCTGGTGCAGATGCCGGACGCGTTCTTCCGCAACGCAGCATCCGAGGCCAGCATAACCCTGCCCGCCGAGGGCGAATACGGCGTCGGTATGGCTTTCCTGCCCCAGAATCCGGCCGCCGTTTCATCCTGCGTGGCCCACATAGAACGGGTAATAGCCAGCGAGGGTCTAACTTTCCTTGGTTGGCGCGAGGTTCCCCTGGACCACTCCCAGATTGGGCGCGACGCTCGGGCAGTTTGTCCTACTATTCGGCAATTCTTTGTCGGCCAGGGCTCTGCCCGTACTCCTGACCGCGCCGCTTTCGAGCGCAAGTTGTACGTTGTTCGCAAGGCGATAACCAACACCCTGCCCCAAACCGGGATCAGCGATGACGACGCCGATTTCTTCTATATCTGCAGTCTGAGTTGCAACACCGTTGTTTACAAGGGTTTGCTCGTTTCCTACCAACTGTCCCGTTTCTACCTGGACCTCAATGACGAATCGTTGGTGTCGGCCTTTGCCCTCGTGCACTCCCGGTTCAGCACCAACACCTTGGGACACTGGAAACTCGCGCATCCGTATCGCTACCTGGCCCACAACGGCGAGATCAACACTCTGCGCGGCAACATCAACTGGATGCACGCCCGCGAGCAGCAGTTTAGTTCCCCACTGTACGGCGACGACATCAATAAACTGGCGCCCATCTGCGACCCTGCCGCCAGCGACACGGCCAGTTTCGACAACGCCCTTGAACTCCTGGTGATGACCGGCCGGGAACTCTCCCACGCCATGCTGATGATGATCCCCGAGGCGTGGGACCAGCATGAAACGATGTCCCAGGAGAAGAAGGACTTCTACGAATATCACTCGTGCATGATGGAACCGTGGGATGGGCCGGCGATGATGCTCGCCACCGACGGCAAAGACGTTTGCGCCGTGCTGGATCGCAACGGCCTGCGTCCCTTCCGTTACACCGTCACCCACGACGACAAGCTCGTGATGGCGTCGGAGACCGGCGTGCTCGACCTCCCGCCCGAGAGCATCAGGGAAAAGGGCCGCCTCCAGCCAGGCAGGATGTTCCTGGTCAGCCTGGACGAAGGTCGCATCATCGGCGATGAGGAACTGAAACACACCCTCTCCAGCCGTCGGCCCTACGGACAATGGCTCCAGGAAAACAAGGCTGTCCTCGAAGACCTGCCTGCAGCAACTCCTGCGCCTCTCGCTGGCGGAGACAACCTTCGCCAACAACAGCGTGCGTTCGGTTACACCATCGAAGAACTGCGGATGCTCACCACGCCCATGGCGGCGGCGGGATACGAAGCAATCGGCTCAATGGGGAATGACGCATCGCTGGCGGTGCTGTCTGACCAGAACCGCTCGCTCTTCGACTACTTCAAGCAACTGTTCGCGCAGGTCTCCAACCCGCCGCTGGATGCCATCCGCGAGGAACTGGTCACATCTTTGGAAGCCTTCGTTGGCAGCGAACAGAACCTGTTTGAAGAAACCCCGCTCCATTGTCGGCAACTACGCCTGAAGTCGCCGATCCTCACCGACGAGGATTTGGCGCGTATCCGCGATCTGGACCTGCCCGGTTTGTCGTCGGCGACGTTGCCCACGCTGTTCGACGCCAAGACCGGCTCGTTGCAGAGCGCGTTGGATGATCTTTGCGAGGCGGCGACCCGCGCCATTGATGACGGAAAGAACATCATCATCCTGTCCGACCGCGGCGTGGACTCCGATCACGCTCCCATCCCCAGCCTCCTGGCCACCAGCGCCGTGCATCATCATCTCACCCGCAACGGCACACGCACGCGCGTGGGATTGGTGGTCGAGTCCGGCGAGCCCCGGGAAGTACAGCACTTCTGCCTCCTGGTCGGTTACGGGGCCGGCGGCATAAACCCCTACCTCGCCTTGGAATCGGTACGGGATCTGGCCGAACGTGGTGAACTCAACGGCACCAAGCCCGAATACGCCGAATACAACTTCATCAAGGCCAACGAGAAGGGAATTCTGAAGGTGATGTCCAAGATGGGCATCTCCACGGTGCAATCCTATCGGGGCGCCCAGATATTCGAGGCCATTGGCCTGAATGACGACCTGATTGAGCGGTATTTCACCCGCACGCCCTCCCGCATCCAGGGAATCGGGTTGGATCTTGTTGAAGAGGAAACCCTCCAACGGCACCATTCGGCTTTCGACGACCCTTACGTTCCCGGTATGCAGGAACTGGACATGGGCGGCCAATACCAGTGGCGCCGGCACGGCGAATTCCACCAGTGGAACCCGGAAGCCATCGCCAAGCTCCAGTACGCCACCCGCTCCAACGACCCTCGCGCCTACCGAGAATTTGCTCACGAAGTCAACGACCAAAGCCGCAAGATGGCGACCCTGCGCGGGCTGCTCCAATTTAAGGACGCCCAACCCATCCCGATCGATCAGGTCGAGCCGGCCGTCGATATAGTCAAGCGTTTTGCCACCGGAGCCATCTCTCTTGGCTCCATCAGTCGCGAGGCCCACGAGACCATGGCCATCGCCATGAACCGCCTGGGCGCGCGCAGCAACACCGGCGAAGGCGGTGAGGACTACCATCGCTACACCCAGGACGAAAACGGCGACAACCGCTCCAGCGCTATCAAGCAGGTGGCATCCGGACGCTTTGGCGTCACTCCCAACTACCTTGTCAACGCCACCGACCTGCAGATCAAGATGGCCCAGGGTTCCAAGCCCGGCGAGGGCGGACAGCTCCCCGGCCACAAAGTCGACGATTACATTGGGTGGGTGCGCCACACCACGCCCGGCGTTGAGCTGATCTCGCCGCCGCCTCACCACGATATCTATTCCATCGAGGATTTGGCGCAGCTAATTCACGACCTCAAGAACATCAACCCCGAAGCCCGCATCCACGTCAAGCTGGTATCCGAGGTCGGCGTCGGCACCATCGCGGCCGGCGTGTCCAAGGGACATGGCGACGTGGTGCTCATCAGCGGACACGACGGTGGCACCGGAGCGTCTCCGGAGTCATCCATCAAGCACGCCGGCTTGCCCTGGGAACTGGGAGTCGCCGAGACCCAACAGGTGTTGGTAGCCAATGACCTCCGTGGGCGAATCGTGGTGCAGACCGACGGCCAACTGAAGACGGGTCGGGATGTGGCGATCGCGGCGCTCCTCGGTGCAGAAGAATTTGGCATGGCCACCGCCGCCCTGATCGTCAACGGCTGCATCATGTTGCGCAAATGCCACCTCAACACCTGTTCAGTGGGAATCGCCACCCAGGACCCCGAACTGCGGAAACGCTTTGCCGGTCAGCCCGGTCACCTCGTCAACTACTTCTACTTCGTGGCGGAAGAGTTACGCGAAATCATGGCTGAACTCGGTTTCGCTACCGTCGCCGAGATGGTTGGTCGCGTCGACAAACTCGAGACCCACAAAGCGGTCGACCACTGGAAGGCATCCGGGATCGACCTGTCCAGTCTCCTGACCATTCCACCCAAGGCTGAACGGGTCCAGACGTATTGTTGCATCGAGCAGGATCACGGATTGCACAAGGCGTTGGACCACCAATTGATCGCCCAGGCGCAGCCCGCCATCGACAACGGAACACCGGTCGAGATCAGTCTGCCGGTCAGCAACGCCAACCGCACCGTGGGAGCCATGCTCAGCGGACGGGTGGCCCTCAAGTACGGTGAGGACGGCCTGCCCGACGACACCATCAAGATCGACCTCGAAGGCTCCGGAGGGCAGAGCTTCGGCGCTTTCCTCGCCCCCGGAGTCTCAATCCACCTCGCCGGCGACACCAACGACTACATGGGCAAAGGCATCGGCGGCGGTCGGCTCGTCATCGTTCCGCCCCAGGGTTCGGGGTTCATCGCGGAAGATAACATCATCATCGGCAATGTCGCCCTCTACGGCGCCACCGGCGGGGAAGTGTTCGTTCGCGGTCGCGCCGGCGAACGATTCGCTGTCCGTAACAGCGGCGCCCACGCTGTCGTCGAGGGCGTAGGCGACCACGGTTGCGAGTACATGACCAGCGGCGTTGTGGCCGTGATCGGCAGCACGGGACGCAACTTCGGTGCCGGAATGAGCGGGGGGATCGCGTTCGTGTATGATCCCGACGGCGACTTCCACATTCGTTTCAACGATGGCATGGCCGATCTGGAAGATCTCGCCGAACAGGAAGACATCGACCTGCTGCACAGTCTCCTGACCGAACATTTGGAGCGCACCGGAAGTGGACCCGCCCAGCGCATTCTTGACGACTGGGCCACTAGCGTCAGCAAATTCCGGAAGGTCATGCCCCGCGATTATCGCAGGGTTCTGCAGGAGCGCGCTCAGAGACAGGCGGAAGAACTGGTAACGGTCTGATAATGGGGAAAATCACCGGATTTATGGAATTTGGGCGTTTTGGCCCGGACCGTCGCCCGCCGGCACAGCGCGTCGGAGACTATCGAGAATACTACCACCGGTGGACAGACCAGCAAGCCGCCGAACAGGGTGGCAGGTGCATGGACTGCGCCGTGCCGTTCTGCCACATGGGCTGCCCTTTGGGCAACGTCATCCCGGAGTTCAACCATCAGGTTTACCAGGGAGACTGGCAGAAGGCGCTGGAAATCCTGCTGAGCACCAACAATTTCCCTGAGTTCACCGGGCGAATTTGTCCCGCGCCCTGCGAAGCATCGTGCGTTCTCAGTATCAACGCTGATCCCGTCACCATTGAGTACATCGAAAAGGAAATCAGCGATCGAGGATTCGAGCAGGGATGGATCAAACCGGCGCCGCCGGCGACTCGCTCCGGAAAGAACGTTGCGGTCGTGGGCAGCGGGCCATCCGGACTCGCCGCCGCCCAGCAACTGAACCGTGCGGGACACACCGTCACCGTCCTCGAACGCGCTGACTATATCGGTGGCCTCCTGATGCTGGGCATCCCCGATTTCAAGCTGGAAAAATCGGTCGTGCAGCGCCGCGTTGCGCTAATGGAAGCCGAGGGGATACAGTTCCGTACCGGCGTAAACGTCGGCGTCAACTTGCCGGCCGAGCAACTGCTGCGCGAATACGACGCGGTTTGCCTCACCGGAGGTTCGACCCAGGCCCGCGACCTGGACGTGCCCGGCCGCGAACTCGAAGGCGTCCACTTCGCAATGGATTATTTGCCCCAGCAAAATCGCACCCTGGCCGGCGAGAACGTCAATAACCAGATCACTGCCGAAGGCAAGCGCGTGATTATCCTTGGCGGCGGTGATACCGGCGCCGACTGTCTCGGCACCGCCCATCGCCAGGGCGCAGAGATAGTCCATCAGTTTGAACTTCTGCCCGAGCCCCCTGAGACTCGCCCGGATGACAACCCGTGGCCGGATTGGCCCATGATCCTGCGAACCTCAGGTGCCCATGAAGAGGGCGGCGTTCGGGACTACAACATTCTCACCAAGTCCCTCAGCGGGGAAAACGGACAGGTCAACAAACTGCACGCCGTCCGAGTTGACTGGACCAGGGGCGAGAACGGACGGTTCCAGATGTCGGAAGTCCCGGGGAGCGAATTCTCGGTAGACGCGGACCTGGTCCTGTTGGCTATGGGTTTCCTCCATCCCGAACATGGCGGCATGCTGGAACAACTCGGTGTTGACCTGGATGCCCGCGGCAATGTGCAAGTTGACGGCAATAAGATGACATCCGTGCCCGGCGTGTTTGCCGGCGGAGACATGGTTCGCGGCCAGTCTTTGGTCGTGTGGGCAATCGCGGAAGGTCGCGATGTCGCCCTGGGAATTGATCGCTACCTGTCCTCCGGCGTATCACACTTGCCCCGCTCCACCACTGCGGCATGATCCCTTGAGATATGATCGTCGATGCCGGGCGGGGCGGGGTTTCACCCGCCCTGATGTGTATATTGGACTCTCACCTCATACGATCCTGACGCGCCCGCGCCGAATGCGATAAAATCATCGGGACCACTTGGCATAAACAGGGATGAGGTGGAAACAATGCCCCAGCAAAGCAATCGGGTCGTCTATCCCCCCGACGGCTGGCAAAATTCCCTCGTTTCGGAAGCAATCGGACCCGACCGCTTTGGCAACGGCCAGATGTTTGACGCCAGTCTTCACGATTCGGCTGTGATCCGCCTGATATATGACGCCCGCGATGACCAGATCACCGTGCGTTGCCTACGGTGCGACCAGCAGGACCAGGCCGGCGGACGCTACCAGGATTACCGCATGATCGGCATCGTGAGCATCAACGCCACGGCTTTGCTGGTTCCCATGAATACGCCTCGCATCATGAAGCATCTATCCGACGTCCACGACGTGCCGCTGGACGGAATCGACGATCTGGATTTCTTCAACTGTCTTTTGGATTGTTGCGACTTGTGACTCCTGTCCCAACAACGCCGGGAGACCTCAGAAACCTTTCTGTTTCCGCCCAGTCGTTCGTGTGGACCGGCCAGGGCATTGCCATTATTCGACCGTTAGCGATATTCGACGAGGATTGTCATGAGCTACGATTTCATCATAGTCGGTGGAGGTTCAGCCGGTTGCACCCTGGCATCCAGGCTCACCGAGGACCCAAGCGTTTCTGTGCTGCTGCTGGAGGCCGGGCCTGACTACCCCGACTTTGAACATCTTCCCATTGACCTCAAAGCGGGAAACAACGTTTGGCGGTCCGCCTACGGGCCCCACAGTTGGAGTTACAACGCAAAGGGCACGCCCCAACAGGAGGAACCCATCATCATCCCTCGCGGCAAGGCGATGGGCGGGTCCAGCAGCATCAACGGTCAGGTCCTCTTCCGAGGCGTACCCGAAGATTATGACAACTGGGCTGTTTGGGGAAACGACGAATGGTCGTTCACCAAGGTTCTTCCCTACTTTCGACGACTGGAGAACGACCTGGATTTCCCGGGCGACGATTTCCACGGCGACAGCGGGCCCATCCCGGTGCGCCGCTACAAACGCGAGGAATGGCTCCCCGTAGCCGAGGCTTTCTACGACACCTGCCGGGCCCTGGGTTTCCCTGAAGACCACGACCAGAACCATCCCGATTCCAACGGAGTCGCGGCGCGCCCTCTGAACAACATCGATGGCGTCCGGATGAGCACCTCTCTCACCTACCTCTCCATGGCGCGTCACCGGCTGAACCTTACCGTCCGTGGCAACGTCGTGGTTCGCCGCATCCTGTTCGACGGCAAGCAGGCCATCGGGGTTGAGGCCGAGAGCGGTGGCGAAATATTCGAGATCTACGGCGAACAGACCATCCTCAGCGGTGGCGCAATCGCCTCTCCGCAGATCCTGCTGCTGTCGGGGGTCGGCCCAACCGACCACCTCAGGGAGATGGGCATCCCCATCGTTCACGATCTAACCGGCGTCGGCGAGAACCTGCGCGATCATCCCGCTGTGTTCAGCCTGTTTCGGGGTGTCGGCGACCCGCCGGAACTGGACGCGCCCAGCATCCAGATCGCCCTGCGCTACAGTCCCGAAGGCACCGGCACCCGCGGCGACATCCAGTTGTCCCCCATACTGATGACCAGCGAACACCGGCCCGCCAGCGTGAACATTGAGACCGATGATTTCCACTTCGGCTTCAGCGCCGCTTTGCAGAATGCAACCACCGCCGGTCGGCTGCGCCTGGCTTCCACAGACCCGCATGTGCAGCCCGACATCTTCTACGACTACCTGTCCGATCCTGTCGACCGCCAGCGCCTTCGGGCCGCCGTGCGACTCGGTTTGGAGATTGCCGAGCAGCCCACGTTCCGCCCCTTCATCTCGGAACGGCTCTCACCCACCGACGATGACCTGGCGTCCGACGCCGCCCTCGACCAGTGGATGCTGCGTAATGCCTACACGCAACATCATTCGTCCGGCACCTGCAAGATGGGTCCCGGTTCGGATCTGGATGCGGTAGTGGATCAGTACTGCCATGTGTACGGCATGCAGAACATCCGCGTGGTGGATGCTTCGGTCATGCCCGACGTGATCCGCGCGAACACCAATGCGACCACCATCATGATCGCGGAACGCGTTGCTGAATTCATCAAGGACGGCAAATGAACGCTGGCCCGCTACGAATCTGCCTACCCCATTGGGCCCGGTAGTCCCAACCGGGCAACTCATCCTCCACAACCTCTCTCCAAGGACGGCACTAGAACATGACCAGCCCCAACACTCGAATCGAACGCGACTCAATGGGTGAAATGCAGGTGCCCGCCGATGCGCTCTACGGTGCATCCACCATGCGGGCGGTGCTGAATTTCCCGATCAGCGACCTGCGCTTCCCGCGGCAGTTTATCCGCGCTCTTGGCCTCATCAAATTGGCCTGCGCGCAGACCCATATGGACCTCGGGGTGCTGGACCCCACCATCGGCAACGCCATCATTCAGGCCGCCCAGGAAGTCGCCGACGGCATGCATGATAACCACTTCGTGCTGGACATCTTCCAAACCGGCTCGGGAACTTCGACCAATACCAACGCCAACGAGGTGATCGCCAACCGTGCCAGCCAGATTCTGGGCGGCGACCTGGGTTCCCGTTTGGTGCATCCCAACGACCACGTCAACCTGGGCCAGTCGTCCAATGACGTGATACCCACCGCCATCCACTTGGCAGCGCTTCTGGGCATGAAGGAAGACCTCATACCCGCTTTGGAAGAACTGCGCGCCGCGTTGCAGCAAAAGTCCGACGAGTTCTGGCCCATCGTAAAAACCGGTCGCACCCACCTGCAGGATGCCACCCCGGTGCGTCTGGGTCAGGAGTTTTCAGGGTATGCCGGCCAGGCAGAATACGGCATTTCCCGGGTCCGCCGCGCCGAGGAAGCCCTCGCCGAGGTGGCTCTGGGCGGCACCGCCGTCGGCACCGGAGTCAACACGCATCCCGAGTCATCTGGCCGCACCTGCGCCCGATTGTCCCAGATGACCGGCGTCAACATCAGGGAAACTGGCAACCACTTCCAGGCCCAGTCAACTCTCGACGGGGTCGTCGAAGCCAGCGGTCAGCTCAAGACCGTGGCCATCAGCATGCACAAAATCGCCAACGACATTCGGTTCCTCGGTTGCGGCCCCCGTGCCGGGCTCGGTGAGATCAACGTCCCCGAAGTCCAGCCGGGAAGCAGCATCATGCCCGGTAAAGTGAACCCGGTCATCTCGGAATCTGTCATCCAGGTGTCCGCTCAGGTAGTCGGCAACGATGCTGCGGTGGCCCTCGCCGGCGCCGGCGGATATTTCGAACTCAACACGATGATGCCTTTGGCGGCGTACAATCTGCTCCAGTCGGTTTCTTTGTTGGCGGCCTCCGCCCGCAACTTCGCGGAGCAGTGCGTCGTCGGCATTACGGCCACTGACACCGGGCCGGCCATGGTCGAGAAGGGACTGATGCTGGGTACCGCCCTGGCTCCGTCAATTGGCTATGACGCCGCCGCCGGGATCGCCAAGAAAGCCGCGGATACCGGCCAAACTATCCGGGAAGTCGCCCGCGCTGAAACCACTCTCTCGGAAGCCGAACTCGACGAACTTCTCAATCCCGAGGAGATGACCAAACCCAGTTTGGAAGTTCGTGCCGGCGGTGGATAGACCGGTCGGATACGTCAAATCCCGCTGGATCTGTGACCGATGGCGATTGACAAAACTTCACGTTGACATGTAAAATATTGACACTGTTAACTAAATATGAAAGTCGTCGCCATTGCTCAGATTTTTCACCTGCACCCTCTGACCTGAACCACCTTTGATTCGGCTTGCTGTTGTCAGCGGGCCGTTTCGTCGTGTCTGTTCAAGCGTCACGAGGGGCATGCCAGCTTCGCTTTCCCCCCTCCCGAACCCGCCAGGAGTGTCGATATTATGGTGCTTACCCGTAAACGCTCAGGCCGAAACAATCGCGGTTTAACCGCCCGCGACGTCAAGACCTATTCCGATTCCGACATCGCCAACGCCCTTGACGTACCCAACCTGATCCGCAGCCAGATTGAATCCTTTGATTGGTTCAAGACCAATGGTTTGGCGGAGACGTTCCGCGATTGCTCCCCCATCGTCGCCGGGATCACCCGGCGATTCGCCAACGGCGAAGCTTCGCGACGCGCCGAGCGCTTCGAACTCTATTTCCTGGATCACTGGTTCGACGATCCGCCTTATTCCCCTGAGGAATGCCGGGAACGCGAGATCACCTTTTCGCAACCCCTGTACGTCAAGGCACAGTTGCGCGATCAGGAAACCGGCGAAATAACCGAGTCCGACATCTTCTTCGGCGACGTTCCCATGATGACCGACACCGGCACGTTCATTATCAACGGCGCCGAGCGAGTCCTCGTCAGCCAACTACAGCGCGCCCCCGGAGTCTATTACGAACGCGAATTGTCGCAGGACCCGGCTTGCCCCGAATGCGGCAAACTCGAAAACTGGTATTACAAGGGACGTATCTCCGCCAGCCGCGGCGCCCGCATCGAACTTTCCACCTGGACCCACTACTACGCGCGCCGACGCAACCTGCCGGAAACGATCACCGTCAGCGTCGACCGTCGTCGCAGGATGGGCGTCTCCACGTTCCTCCACGCGTTGGGCATCGTTAACGCTGAGGAAATGCGTGCCCTTTTCTCTGACATCGACTATCACGACTGCCGGCCCTTTGTAGGCGGCGTCGAACCCGCTCCCGATCGGGATTACAACCCCCGCGAGGAAGAGCTGAGGTCATTGTGGGATCGCATTCATCCCGACCGCGATTACAACCGTGAACAGTCTTTCCGCATCGGACTGGCTCAACGCAACCTCTACAAATGGCTGCGCCCCGGCGAGCCGGCCGTGCAGGTCGACGCGGCATGCACTTTCGTGATGAATCATTTCTTCGACGGTCGCCGTTTCGACCTCGGCGAAGTCGGACGGATCAAGGTCGACCAGAGGTTGGGTCGCGCCGCCTCCCAGATTTTGACCGAATCGCAGAAATCCGTGCTGCAATTCGTGCGCCAGCAACATGGCACAACTGGCGAGGGCGTTTCCCCCGCTGAAGTCTTCGAGGCATCCGGAAGCGAACAGCGCATCCTCGCCGAGCGTGACATCGACGCCCTCATCACCTACGGCTATTTGATCCGCACCGCCGAACGTCTCATCGAGCCGTTGGATCTGTTTGCGGAAGCGTCCGACGAGGCCGTGCCCGTCCACCTGACCTGCTTCGACGCCGCCAATGCCGGTACCCTTCTATCAGCAATCGAAGGTTCGGAAGACGACGGGTTGCAGGTGAGCGTTCAGTCCCTCGTGACCGAAACCCTGGGAGATCCTGTCGCAATCTCGACGCAGCAGATTGCCGCTGGCGTGGCCGCAGATGACGCTATCACGTCCGGCGAACTGAGCATCCTGAAAAACCGCTTTATCGCCGAACACAGCATCGTGGAAGCGGGCCAGTTGATCTACGCCGAAAGAGTTAGCCAGGGGCCCACGCAGTGCTGGCAGTTGACACCGGTTCGCGCCCGTGCCTCTTGGATCGTGGGCGTAGTCACCGAGATCAACTCCGGTCCCAACGGCAATATGCACAAGGTCAAGCTGAACTTGCCAGGCATACCCTTGCCGGAACGCCGCGTTCTGGATCTTAACGACATTATCGATACCCTCTACGCGCTGATCGAGAACCACATCAGCAATGAAGATCCTCGGGACAACATCGACCACCTTGGTAACCGGCGCGTTCGTGTCGCCGGGGAGCTGATGCGCGACCAGGTCCGCATCGGACTGCTCCGCATGCACCGCATGTTCCAGGACCGCGTCGGCCGCTTGGAGAAGCCGGAAGATGCCGTGCCCGCCAAATTGGTCAACGTCCGACCGGTTACCGGCGCCATCCGCGAATTCTTTGGCGGCGACAAACTGTCCCAATTCATGGATCAGACCAACCCGTTGGCGGAACTGACCCATAAGCGCCGCCTGTCCGCTCTCGGGCGCGGTGGACTAACCCGCGAACGCGCCGGCTTCGACGTTCGAGACGTCCACGCCTCGCACTACGGCCGGATCTGCCCCATCGAAACTCCCGAAGGCGCGAACATCGGGTTGCTCAGCAGCCTGGCCGCGTACGCGCGCATCGACCGGCTTGGGTTCATCGAGACCCCCTACTGGCCTGTCATCAGGCAACTCTGGCTGAGCGATTGCAGGACGCCTGGTTTCCCCGGTTACTTCGATCCCATCGGGCACGTCGTCGCCAATGACGTCTCTACTCGCAAGGGCGAAGTCATCGTTCATGCCGGCGAAGTAATTGACTCGGACCACATGCGGCGATTGGGACGACTGGCTCCCGATACCGTCATTGACGTCGTCCCATTTGTGGACATTCGACCCGAAAACGTGCAGTACCTCACGGCAGACCAGGAAGAGCGGTTCCGGATCGCTCAGGCGAACTCCAGCTTTGACGAGCTTTACCAGTTCACGGATGACCTCGTCGAAGTTCGGGAGGGAGACAACTACCGTCTGGCCTCCCCAACCACCGTCGAGTTCGCCGACGTATCGCCGCTCCAGATCATGAGCGTCTCTGCCGCGTTGATCCCGTTCCTGGAGCACGACGACGCCAACCGTGCCCTCATGGGTTGCAACATGCAGCGGCAGGCGGTTCCCCTGCTCCAGCCCCAGGCTCCGCTGGTCGGAACCGGCATTGAGAGTCGGGTGGCCCGCGACAGCGGGCAGGTGCTGCTGTCCCGTGCACAGGGTTCGGTGGTTTCCGTCAACGGCAACGCGATCGTCGTGGTCGACGACTCGGGTCAAAAACACTCTCACCGCTTGGTCAAATTCGCCCGCACCAACCAGGGCACCTGTTTGAATCAGCGTCCTATGGTGCAAAAAGGCGATTATGTCTACGTTGGCGACGCCCTCGCCGACAGTTCATCCACCGACGGCGGAGAGTTGGCCCTCGGACAGAACGTCCTGGTCGCTTTCATGTCGTGGGAGGGCTACAACTACGAAGACGCCATCATCATCAGCGAACGCTTGGTGAAGGACGACCAATTCACCTCTGTGCATATTGAAAAGTACGAGGTCGAGAGCCGTTCCACCAAGTTGGGCGACGAGGAGATCACCCGCGACATCCCCAACGTTGGCGAAGGTAACCTGCGGGACCTAGACGAGCGCGGAATCATCCGCATCGGCGCCGACGTCGGACCGGGCGACATCCTGGTGGGTAAGGTAACGCCCAAGGGCGAAACCGAAATGACCGCCGAGGAACGCCTGCTGCGCGCAATCTTTGGCGAAAAATCCAAGGACGTCCGCGACACTTCCCTCCGTGTACCCCACGGCCAGAGGGGCAAGGTCATCGCCGTCAAAACCCTCAGCCGCGAAAAAAGGAGCGAAGAGGAACCCGGAGACACGCTGCCGCCTGACGTCAACGAAGCCATCCGAGTTTGGGTCGCCCAGACCCGCAAAATCTCGGTCGGCGACAAGATGGCTGGCCGTCATGGCAACAAGGGCGTGGTCTCCCGCATCCTCCCCGAGGAGGATATGCCCTTCCTCTCCGACGGCACCCCTGTTGACATCATTCTGAATCCCATCGGAGTGCCTTCCCGGATGAACTTGGGACAGGTGCTGGAAAGCCACCTGGGCTGGGCTGCCCGTGGGCTCAACTTCCAGGCCCTGACACCCGTGTTCGAAGGCGCCGACGACGACCACATCGAAGATTCCCTGGCACGGTGGTGGTTCGGCGAACAAGCCGCTGCCGCCAGCAGTGACGGAGAATCCGGCGGCAACATAGACCCCGCCATAGTGCACGATTGGCTTCAGGGTCAGGGTTTCGACCCGGAAGCCATCTTCGACGAAGACCAGCCAGGAAAGGCCAGGCAAGCCTGTCTCTATCTATGGCTCCGTGATGTGGCTGGCGAAAATCCCAACGGCCTGTCCATGGGTGAAATGCACCAGCTTGCGCTGGACGTTCACCGTCGGCGTTTGATATCTCCGCCCACTTTCGCCAAATTCCAGCTCTACGACGGCAGGTCGGGCGAAGCGTTTGACCAGCCGGTCGCCGTGGGCAGCATCTACATGCTCAAGCTGATCCACCTGGTGGAAGACAAGATTCACGCCAGGTCCACCGGCCCCTACTCCATGATCACCCAGCAGCCTTTGGGCGGAAAAGCCCAGTTCGGCGGCCAACGGTTCGGTGAAATGGAAGTGTGGGCTCTCGAGGCATACTCCGCCGCCCATAACCTTCAGGAGGTTCTAACCATCAAATCCGACGACGTTACCGGTCGGGTCAACACTTATGAATCCATCGTCAAGGGCAATCCCATCAGTCAGCCCGGAATCCCTGAGTCTTTCAACGTACTGCTCAAAGAGCTCCAGAGCTTGGGCCTCAACGTACGCTTGGAAGAAGAGGAAGAACAGGACGACGCCAGTCTCGGACTGCCCGGCGAAGACGACTATCTCTTTGCTTCGGAGGTGAACTAAAACATGGTCAGCAGGATATTAGATAATCGCGAAGCCACTACCTCCTCCGACTTCAACGCCATACGGATATCCATAGCCTCCCCAGAACAGATCCGTGGGTGGTCCTCTGGCGAAGTCCAGAAAGGCGAAACCATCAACTATCGCACACAGCGCCCTGAAAAGGATGGCCTGTTCTGCGAAAAAATCTTCGGTCCCACCAAGGACTGGGAATGTCAGTGCGGCAAGTACAAGCGCCAGAAGTACAAGGGCGTGGTCTGCGACCGCTGCGGCGTTGAGGTCACTCGCTCCAACGTGCGCCGTCAGCGCCTGGGACACATCGCCCTGGCCGCGCCGGTAGCCAATATCTGGTTCGTCAAGAACACGCCCAGCGTGATGAGCCTCACCCTCGATCTCAAACTGTCCGACCTAACTCGCGTGCTCTATTACTCGGCCTACGTCATCAACCAGGTCGACGTTGACCTGATGCGCGAACAGTTTGAACTCCACGAAAGCGAGGTCGAACAGATCCGCAACGGTCTCATCCCGACCGCGGACGCGGCGTTGCAAAGCCTCGCGAACCGCATCGCTGACTGGGATTTGGACAGCCGCCGCACCGAAGCATCGGACGCTCTGGGTGACCTCCCATCTCGTCTGAACGATGCAGTGGCCAACGCACGCGCTGCCGTGGCTCGGCTTACCGCCGCCGGGGAAGGCTCCGACGAGGACTACGCAGAAGCTATTCAGGCCGTGCAGGACGTGGCTGAAATCAGCGTTGCGGCCCACGCCGCCATCATGACCGTCGGACGCAACGTCCTGCCCGCCGAGGACCTTGAATCTCCTGAGCAAATGTCGATCCTCGCCGTTGATGGCGACCCGGTCGCTGCAGCTATTTCACGGTTCTTCCACGGCCCAACCTCTATGATTGATAATCTGCAACGCCTGGGCGCCAACGCATCTGCGGTTGTATACGCCTTTTCCAATTGGCAAAGCGAACCCACCGAGGAGCGGCAGGACGACGTGGCAGACGCCGCCGACATGCTTCTGGCGGACATCACATCGATCGACGATGAGGTTCTGATCCCCACCCTGAATGACCTGCATTCCATCTTTATCGGATCCGCCCCTGAGTTGGCAGACTCCGATTCTTGGGAATCTCTTGCCAATGATCTGGAATCCATCCACAACGCCTTGATCGAAATCGAGGGATCGGTCCGCACCTGGAACAACCGGCGCGGCGAAAGCAATCCCGAGGGTCGCGGTTGGAACGTCCCCGCATTCTCGGCGCTCCTCGAGCGGCTCCAGCCCGAAAGCGATGACATCAAAGCCATTTCCAGGCTCGAAGACCGCATCGAAGGCATCGACGACGTCGGCGATCACGATGAACGCCAGAAGGAAATCGGATTCTGGCGGGAAGAACTCGTCAAGATCCAGGATCTGATCAGCAGCATCGACGGTTACCTGCTGCGCGCCCTCACCGAGCGTCGCAAGGAGGCTGTCGATCTCATCCAGGCCATGCGCTGGCTCCGCTGGGATCCCTCGCAACGTCTCCGCAGCGCCGATGTGGATTGGGTCTGGGATGACCTCAAACTCCCCGCTTGGGCCCGCGACGAGGTCGAACTGCCCGACGAGTTTTACATTGCCCGCAGCGGCTCTGCAGGGCTGCGGCTCACCATCCTGTCAACCAGCCGTTACGACCGGCTCAAGCCGTTCTGGGGCGATTCGTTCGACGCGGATATGGGCGCGGAACCCGTCCTCGACTTCCTCAAGCTCATGGACACTGACTTGGACCAGGAACGGTACTACACCGAACTGGAGATGCGGGCAACCTCCGCCCAAATTCGTACCAAGGCCGGCAAACGCATGCGCCTCCTGGAGACCTTCCGCCGCAGCGAAAACCGTATGCAGGACATGATCATGACCGTTCTGCCGGTTCTCCCCCCGGAACTCCGGCCCATGGTCCAGTTGGATGGCGGGCGTTTCGCCACCTCCGACCTCAACGACCTGTACCGTCGGGTCCTCTCCCGCAATCACCGCCTCAAGCGCTTCGCCAGCATGCGCGCGCCGGGTCTCATGATCCGCAACGAAAAGCGCATGTTGCAGGAAGCTGTCGACTCACTCATCGATAACGGACGCCAGGGTAAGGCTGTCAAGGGCAAGCGCGATCACGCCCTCAAGTCATTGAGCGACCTGCTCAAGGGCAAGCAGGGCCGCTTCCGGCAGAACCTGCTCGGCAAGCGCGTCGACTACTCCGGCCGTTCTGTCATCGTGGTTGGACCGGAACTCAAAATGGACGAGTGCGGCCTGCCCAAGCGAATGGCTCTCGAGCTCTTCAAGCCATTCGTAATGCACCGCTTGGTACTCAGTGCTTTGGCGCCCAACATCAAGGCCGCCAAGCGTATGGTCGAGCGGTCTTCACCGGAAGTCTGGCACATCCTTGAGGACGTGATTAAAGACCGGCCGGTGATGCTGAACCGGGCGCCCACGCTCCACCGTCTGGGCATCCAGGCGTTCAAGCCGGTGCTCATTGAAGGCAGCGCTATCCAGCTTCACCCGTTGGTGTGTTCGGCGTTCAACGCTGACTTCGACGGCGACCAGATGGCTGTTCACGTCCCGCTGTCCGCCATGGCGGTCAACGAGACCGGTACCGTGATGCTCAGCATCAACAACATGCTTTCCCCCGCATCCGGCGAACCGCTGGTGGCTCCCACCCTGGACATGGTGATGGGCTGCTACTACCTCACCGAATTGGCCCCCGACGCTGAGGGCGCCGGGTCCATCTTCTACGATATCAACGAAGCCCGCATCGCCTACTCCGATGGTCAGATCGATTTGCGCGCTCCAGTCACCGTACTCAGCGTGCCGGGCAAGTGCGAAAAGATCGAGACCACGATGGGCCGTCTGATCTTCAACGAAGCGGTTCCCGAGTCCCTGGGTTACAAAAATGTCCTCATGGACCGCGGAGCGATTAAGGACCTGACGTCCGAGCTTCACCGTAGCCTCTCCAACGAGGAAACGGCCCGCGTCCTCGACCGGATCAAGGAAATCGGCTTCTACTACGCCACCAAATCCGGAATCACCATCGCCATAAATGACATTCAGGTGTCCCCGCGCAAGATCGCCATCCTCGAAGATGCTACCAACAAGGTTGCTGAGCACGAGGACAATTTCATGATGGGCATGATGACCGGCGACGAGAAGTACGAACGCGTCATCGAAACATGGACCCAGGCCTCCGACGATATGCAGCGGGTCGTCCAGGAAGAACTCGCCAACTACGGCGGGGTCGGCGTGATGGCCGCATCCGGCACCAAGGGAAATATCTCCCAAATCAAGCAGATGGCCGGCATGCGTGGTTTGATGAGCGACCCTGAAGGACGCATTATCGAACGGCCCGTCAAGTCCAGCTTCCGCGAGGGCCTCACCGCCCTGGAGTATTTCATTTCCACCCACGGCGCGCGCAAGGGATTGACCGACACTGCTCTGCGTACCGCAGACAGCGGCTATCTTACCCGCCGTCTGGTCGACGTATCGCAGGAGGTCATCGTTCGCGACCATGATTGCGAGTTTGCCGAGCCTTTCTACGTTCAGTCCCGGCCAAACGATTTCGATCTCAGTACCATGCCCGAGCGCATTATCGGCCGCATGGCCGGCGACGTAATCGCCGATCCCCGCAGTGGTGAGATCATCGTCGACCGCAACGAAATGATCGACGAGGGGCTCTCCGATCAGATCAAGGATGCGGGCATCGACCGGGTGCCGGTCCGCTCCCCGTTGACCTGCCAGACTCCCCGGGGCATCTGCCAGATGTGCTACGGTCGTCTTCCCGCCACCGGCAAACTGGTCGAAATCGGCCAGGCGGTCGGCGTCATAGCCGCCCAGAGCATTGGCGAACCCGGAACCCAGCTCACCATGCGTACCTTCCACACCGGAGGTATCGCCGGGTCGGACATCACGACGGGCCTGCCTCGCGTTCAGGAGTTGTTCGAGGTTCGCCCACCCAAGGGCGCCGGTGTCCTCACCCACATCGACGGTATCGTGTCCGTCGAGGAAGATGCCAACGGCTCCCGCCGCATCCGCGTCACCTACGACGACGAGGAACGGCACGACTACATGCTGCCCGAAGGGGCGATTCGCCTGGTTCAGCCCGGCGAACCCATCGCCGAAGGCAACCTCCTCGCCGTGGTGGTCACTCCGGACGCCGGAGCCCCCGGCGACGATGCTGCAAACGCCCTCGTCGGCGCCGGCATTGTCCAGGAGATTCGGTCCGACTACCAGGGAGAAATAGAGGTGTCGGCCGACGGTGTTACGGTCGTCTGGCGCGAGGAGGAATCCCGCGCATACGACATCAGCTCGCAGATGACCCTGAGGGTCAACGATAGCCAGATGGTCATGGCCGGCGACGCCTTGGTCGACGGACCACTGGATCTTCGGGAACTGCTGGACATCCGCGGCTTGGAAGGGCTTCAGCACTATATGGTCGATGAGGTCCAGGAGGTCTATCGCTCTCAGGGCGTTAGCATCCACGACAAGCACATCGAAGTGATACTGCGCCAGATGCTGCGACGCGTCCAGGTTGAAACCGCCGGCGACACCGAGTTCATCCCCGGCGACGTGGTCGACAAGTTCCGGTTCCAGGACCAGAACAACCGCGTGCTCGCGGAAGGCGGCGAACCCGCCACTGCCAAGACACTGTTGCTCGGTGTTTCCAAGGCAGCGTTGACCACCGACAGCTTCCTGTCCAAGGCCTCTTTCCAGGAAACCACCAAGGTGCTGACCATGGCTGCCGTCGCGAGCGATCGCGACTGGCTGCGCGGCCTCAAGGAAAACGTCATCATCGGTCGCCTCATTCCGGCTCGCCTCGAGTCTTTGCTTGCCTCGGAAGAGACACTCGCCCTGATGGAATCCTTCGAGGATTACGATGACGATGTCCTGGCGCCTGCATGGCTCTCGGGTGAGGGCGAACTCCCTGGCGAGTTCGGTCCTATGCAAAGGGCCGCCGCCGACCTGCCTCAGGACGTCATTGACGAGGAGCTTATCTCCGGTCAGCCTGCGTCGCCACTCGGCGGCGGGCCCAACCTGGGCGATGCCGGTTATCAGATCCGCACCGCCGAGGAGGAGGAAGAACTTCTCAGGCGCGCCCAGTCCCTCACCGAATCCGATTCGGAAGTCGACCGGGAAGTCGAATCCACGGCGTCGCGCGTATTCTCGCCATTCGAAGAAGAAGGCGAGGACATTCCGGCTTTGTAGATCCTCCCCGCATATTCGCGCAAGCGAAGCAACTTACACTAGGGGCGAACGGTGTTTCGCCCCTTTTTCAAAATATCGACCGACATAGGACGCACCATGGACCTCACCGTCAATCTACATTCCGTAAACGCCCCCAGCCTCAAATTGGCGAACCCGGTGATGATCGCATCGGGTACATTCGGATATGACGGTTACGGCAGAGGAATTGATGATGACGCCCCACTCGCCTCTCTGGGAGCGGTGCTGCCCAAAACGTTCACACGCTACGGGAGGGAAGGCAACCCGGAACCACGTTGGTTCCCGTCGTCATTCCGCGAGGGGATGGCTGCCGGAGAAACCACGCTGCTCAACTCCATCGGTCTGACTAATCCAGGCATCGAAATCGCGATGTCCGAGTTGGCTCCCAAATGGGCCGAAACGGACGCCAACATGGTCATGAGCATGTCCGGCGACAGCCTCGATCAATGGGAGGAAATGGCGGGCTACACCCGGGGAATCGACGGGTTCGCAGCCATCGAGCTCAACCTGAGTTGCCCTAACGTCGATGACGGGGCCATGTTTAGCCACCGGCCTCATCTCACTGAAGCGGCCGTCGCCGCCGTCCGCCGTCAAACCGAATTGCCCGTTTGGGCCAAGCTATCCCCCAACGTCCCGGACATCACCGAAATCGCTCACGCTGCCGTCGGGGCGGGAGCGGATGCCCTCACGATCTCAAACACTGTCCCCGCATTGCACATCGACGTTGACACCGGGTTGGCCGTGCTCGGCACCGGGTATGGCGGACTTTCCGGGCCTGCCCTCCGTCCGGTAGCTATGGCGTTGGTGCACAAAGCGTCCCAGGCGGTCGACGTCCCGGTAATAGGAGTGGGCGGAATCATGACTGGTCGGCATGTGGCCGAATACCTGTTGGCGGGCGCGTCCGCCGTCCAGGTGGGCAGCGCAAACCTGACCGATTTGAATGCCCCTTTCCGCATCCTCTCTGAACTTGAGGCGCTCCTGGCGCAATGGGAAATCTCAAACCTCTCTGAGATCATCGGAAAGGCCGAATTTCCCTGATACCGACCGAATCTCTCAACGCCCGCAACGTTCCGGCCCGCATCACAACCCACCCCGCGTGATCTATTTCGTACCCTGACTCCCTTGCAAAGCGCCCGGCCAATATGTGAATCGTGCCTCGAGAATGAACGACGTGCTTACCACGCTTCCCTGAGCACGGCCTCCAGTTCCTCAACGCCTCCAACCGGCCTGATGTTTCGATGCAAACCGAAATCGGTCATCGCGTCCTGCGCGATTTCCGAAATCCCTTCGGCCGGAACCCCGACCTCCCGCAGCGCGCCCGGCAGGCCAATCGCTTCGAAGAACCCGCCCACCGCATCGGCGGCCGATTCGGCGGCCTGCTCGTCCCCGGCTCCGGGCTCCCGCACACCCAGGGCGTCCGCCACTCTGGCTTGACCGCCAACGTTGTGCGACCGATTGAATCGCATGCCCGGCGCCGTGGCGATGGAATACGCCGCCCCGTGGCTGCAATCCGGGTATCTTGTGTCCAGGCTGTGGGCCAGCGCGCTCACGACTCCCAACGCAGATCCGCTGGCTCCCGTGTCCCACGCCCGGTTGTACATGAACGACGCCACGCACAGGTTGAGCCTCGCCTCCCCATCATCAGGGTTTTTCCGCGTCGCCGGCAGGTTTTCCACCAGCAAGCCCAGGGATGCCAGGAGGTCCGCTGTCGCCATCGTGTTCAGCGTCGGTGCCTGCAACGCGCTGATCACGCCGCTGAACAGCGACCCCGCCGCGCTGATGCACAACTCCGCTGGCGCTGTAAGCAGAGCCTCAGTGTCCCAGATCACCGACGCCGGCCGCGTCTTCGGGTCAAACATCTCCAGACGATGACCAGTCTCACCGTCGATGATCGCAGTTCCGGCCCTCGTGGTCGCAGTTGTTGGCGTGGTGAGCACCACGATGTTGGGCAATTTGGGTCGCATCAACCGGGGACTGACCGGCCGTTGCCCGGGCGGATACTTGGTCGCGTGATCCTGCGGAGTGCCTCCCTCCGCAAGCATGATGATAATCGCCCGCGCCGTGACCACCGCGCTGCCTCCCCCAACGGCAATCACTAGATCGGCGTCCGCTTCTCGCGCCATGCGGACTCCTTCCTGCACGGCGGTTTCGGGAGACCCTGCCTGCACGCCGTCAAACACGCCGGCCAGTTCGCCGGCCAGTGCCTCGCGAATCCTCTCAATCAGATCGGTCCGCCGCGCCACCGATTGACCGCATACGACGAACGGCCTCTGCGCGCCGAGTCGGCCCATCTCCCCACGGAGGTTGGATAGCGCGTCGTCCCCGCCGTACACCCGCACTGGGTAAGCCACGTGCCGAAAGGGATTAACCGAGTTTGCAGACATACCACCACCAGGAATTCAGATTTTGGGAAACAGCCTGCGCCGCAGTGTACCCGACCAATTCATCAACCGCCACACAGATGGGGACAGGCCGCACGTGTCGATACCGGCCGGCGGCCCGCCCTATGCTAAAATTCACGGACCGACATGCTCCCCAAAAGTACACAACCCAGCCAATACTTGGAAACTCGGCTCACCCGATACCGGAGCCAGGCGCTCCGCCTCTTGGATTCGGCTCAGTCGACCATGTCCAGGGGCCAATGGAACCAGGCAGAAGACCTGCTCTGGGGGAGTCTGGTAGCCGCCGCTCGTGGCGTGGCATTGTGGCACGGCGAACCGGCGGAGTCCGATGCGGAACTCAAGGATTTCGTGCGCCGCTTGGGCGACCAGGAGCGTGATCGCTATATCCGCGATGCTTTCGATCACCTTTCTGCGTGGGCCGACGCCGCCGAACGGGTGCGCGACCGTCGCAGCCGAGTCGATTACCTGTTTCTCGCCATGGATGACCTGAGCGAAGCCATCGAACGCTTGGTGGCGCACATGCCGGGCGCTGGTGCAGCCCCGCCTGTCGCGGATCCGGATGCCGATGCGGCAGACATCGAGGCATGACCCATGGTATCCAGTCAACCCATCCACGTCCCCTTGGCCCCCATTCCCAGCGTCGCATCAATCCCCCCGGCGGACGTACCGATAACGGGTACGGTGGCGATTGAAACCCACGGTTGCAAGCTGAATCAAGCCGACAGCGCGGTGTTGGCTCGCGAGTTCGTTCAGGCCGGTTGTCGCTTGGTGGATCAAAAGTCGGATGCCGACATCATAGTCGTAAACACCTGCACCGTAACCGCCACCGCCGACTCCAAGGCCCGGCAGGCGTTGCGCGCTGCTCACCGGTCTAACCCCGATGCTGTTGTGGTGGCGGCCGGCTGTTACCCTCAACGCGCCGCGGATGAACTCCGCCGCATGCCGGAAGTGTCGTTGGTCGTCGGCAACTCAGACAAATCAACCTTGGCTGACCTGGCCATCGCCGAACTGTCTCGGCGCGGCGGCCAGCAGCGGACCGACATCGTCCCGAACGGTTCCGCCGGCATCCTCCGTCGCAGCAGGGCGATGGTCAAAATTCAGGAGGGTTGCGACCAGGTCTGCGCCTACTGCATTGTGCCCAAGGTGCGTGGCCGCGAACGCAGCATTCCACCCGACACTCTGGTGTCGACCGTCCAGCAACACGTCGCCAGCGGGTTCAAAGAGGTGTCTCTGACCGGAACCCAACTGGGCACCTACGGGTTCGACCTTCAAGGCATAAACCTGGCGAAGTTGCTCGACCGCATATTGCGTGAAACCGGGATACCGCGCCTGCGGGTCTCCTCGCTCCAGGCCCACGAAATCAGTCCCGAACTCCTGGAATTATGGGAGGAACCGCGCCTTTGCCCCCACTTCCATGTCCCGTTGCAGAGCGGCTCCAACATCATCCTGAGGGCAATGAGGCGCCGTTACGACACCCCCCAGTTCCGCGACGCCCTCGAGCGTATCCGCGAGACGGTTCCCGGCGTCAGCATCACCACCGACATCATCGTGGGTTTCCCGGGTGAAGATGCTCAAGCACACGCCGAAAGTCTGGCGTTCGCCGAGGAGATGGCCTTCGCCGACATCCACGTCTTCCCTTATTCTCAGCGGCCTGGCACAACTGCCCACCACCTGCCCGATCAGGTTGCGCCGGATGTGAAACGCAACCGTGTTGCTGAAATGAACTCAATGGCGGCGGCAGCGTTCGGCAACCACCGCCAACGCATCCTCGGACATAGACGCCCCGTGCTGTGGGAAACTGCCCGTCCGGACGCCGACACCAACCTGATGCGTTGGAGCGGGCTGACGGACAACTACGTCAGGGTGCACACGGGAACGCGACGCGACCTCGCCAATCGCTTCACGGACGCTTATCTGGTTGAGATCGACGGCAAGTCCGTCCTGTCCAGGATCCCGGACTAAAACTCAACAGGGCGAAGGTACGCCATGTCGTTGTCCTTGCCCCGTTGCAGGTATCCGGCCCTGGTCTCGTTCCCGTGTGGGAATACCATCAGCCAACCCCGCTTCTCCACGTCGGCCAGGATGTCGCGCTTCTGCTCCATGGTTTTCTCCGGTTCGTAGTCAAAAGAGGACAGTACAGTGGGCCAGAGGTGGTGGGGCGTCGGTACCAGGTCGCCCATGTAAACGATGCGTTCTCCACCGTGGCTGAATACGGCGATCTGGTGCCCCTTGGAATGGCCGTCTGTTACCACCAGGCTCAGGCCTGGGAACAGTTCGGTGTCCCCGTCCAGGAGTTCAAGCTGACCCCGTTCCGCGATCGGAGCAAAGTCATCGGTGCGGAACACGTCGGCCTGCCGCACTGACGGGTTTTGCGCGTCTTCCCATGCCGACCGCTGAACGTAGTATGTCGCCTTCGGGAACGATGGCACCATGTCGCCCATCCGGTCCATGCGCGTCGCGCCGCCGGCGTGGGCGAAGTGCAGATGCGACAACACAACCGCGTCAATATCCCTGGGGCCCAATCCCAGCGCTTTCAGGCTCCGCATCAGGCGGCTCGGCACCAGCCCGTACATCTCCTTGTCGCGCAGATTGTCCTTGGGCCCGACTCCGGTATCCACCAGTATCTTGCGCCCTCCGCAATCCAGCAGCAGGCAGTTCAACCCCATCGTCAGCCGGTTTTTGCGGTCGTTCGTTACCAGGTTTTCCCACATTATCTTGGGAATCCGGCCAAAAACCGCTCCACAATCCACTTTGAACACGCCGTCGCTGATCACCATCACGCCCGTTGATAGCATTCTGCTTCCTCCCTTTATCGATTCCCTGGCTCAAATATCCAGCCCCTACCCACCTCAGCCGTCCTTTTGTATCGTTTGGGACGCCAATATCGGGATCGAGCGCTTGAACTCCGATTAGAGTTACTTCGAGAGCCTCGGTTATAATCTGGCCAATCCATATCTCGGCCTGGGTACACTGTACAGCCCGTCATTCAACCCGCGTCAATACCGAAATGTACGTTTTTACAGAAAATTCATAAATTTTCACCAAAATTCACATTCCCTTTCGCTTGCGTGCGCATTACGCCCGGAAACAACCGGGCCTCCCTACCCGGACCATATCTCCGATATTCCCCTCACCAAGATGACGCCATCTGAAACCGCCGACTCCACAAGGTTCCGCCGCAGGCTTTATGCTCTGTTGGAGCCCAACACCGGATTTGGCTACCAGGTTTTCCGGCCCGGGAGAATCAATCCACCCTTCCTGGTCGAGGCGCTGCTCGTAGTCGTCATCATCATCAATTCCATCTCGTTGATCCTGTGGACCGTCCCCAGGTTCGCCGCCTCATTCTCCCTCGGGTTCCACACCATTGAATACTGCACCGTCTCCATATTCTTCGTGGAGTATGCCCTGAGGTTATGGACTGCCCCAGAAGCTGCCACCAACACCGACGGGTCCGAATGGCGATGTCGTTGGCGCTACCTTCGATCTCCCAACGCTCTTGTGGATGCAGCCGCTCTGGCCCCGTCCGCGGTGGGAATTATCATTTTTTTGTTCAACGGCGTAGGACCAACCTTGTCCTTCCTGTTGACCGTGCGCCTGCTCACCCGAACCGCCAAACTGGCACGGTACTTCCCCGCGGCCCGTAGGTTGGGAATCGCGATACGCCTGAAAGGGAGCCAGCTGCTCACTGCCGTAGCCGGCCTCCTGATTGCGTTGGTCATCGCGGCTTCCCTCATGTACTTTACGGAAACCCACGCCCAACCCGACAAGTTCCCCAGCATCCCGGCAGCGATGTGGTGGAGCGCGGTAACGCTCACTACGGTGGGGTATGGCGATACCGTACCTATTACGACGCCCGGGCGCGTCTTGGCCGCGGTCATCGCTGTGCTGGGCATCGGCCTCTTTGCATTGCCCGCGGGCATCCTCAGCGCCGGTATGATGGAGGCCGACGCGGTGTACCAAGCGGCGCCCAGGCGTACCGAAGACGGCGGGTCATCCGAGGATGTATGCCCTCATTGCGGCCAACCGTTGCCGGAGGATTCCTCCGTTGGCCGGACGGACGGTTAGTCGGCGGACAGATTCTCCGCGGCGGCGGCCAACCGCTTTAGCACCCGTTCCTTGCCCATAACTTCCATCATTTCAAACAACGGTGGCGTCGCGGTCCGGCCCGTGATTGCCGTACGCAAAGCGCCGAAAAACTGGCGCCCCGACAGTTCCAGCTCCGTCCCTGCGGATCTCAACAACGATTCCAGGTGTTGGTGCTCGAAATCCGGTTCACCCACGGCTGACAGTTCGCTGATAGCACGCCGCAACGCCCCCACGGTGCCGGAGGTGTCCATCCCTCGTTGAATCACACTCTCTGCGTCGAATTGAAGCTCATCCTCGAAGAAATACGAGAGCATATCCGGCGCATCCGCCAGGGTCTTCAGCCTTTCCTGCACCAGCGGCACTATGCGCAGCAGGTATTCCCGGTCCACCGGTAGCAGGTCCTCAGGGTAATTCGTTTCCAGGAACGGCACTATCTGATCGGCCAGGTCGCCGATGCCCATCTGCCGGATGTACACGCCGTTCATCCATTGCAACTTGTCCAGATCAAAAATGGCCGCCGGCTTGCCTACCCGTTCCAGCGCGAAATTGTCCCTGATGGTGTCCACGGTCATGATCTCGGTTTCGCCATCCAACGACCATCCCAACAGCGCCATGAAGTTGATCAGCGCATCCGGAACGAACCCGTCGTCCCTATACTCCATCAGGGACGTGGCGCCGTGCCGCTTGGATAGTTTGGCGCGATCTGAACCCAAAATCATCGGCAGGTGCCCGAATTGCGGCATTGGAAAGTCGAGGGCACGGTACAACTGCACGTGCCTCGCCGCGCTGGGCAGCCACTCCTCCGCCCTCAGCACATGGCTGATCTGCATGGCGTAGTCATCCACCGTCACAGCCAGGTGATAGGTGGGAAACCCGTCCGATTTGATCAGCACAAAGTCGTCGGTCAACTCGTTCTGCCATTCCACGTGTCCCCGGATGGCATCCTCGAGGGTCGTCATGCCCGATTGCGGCATCGCGAACCTCACGACGTGCGGCAACCCTGCCGCCTCGTTTGCTTCCCGTTCGCTGTCCGAAAGATCCCGGCAGTGGCTGTCGTAACCCTGCCGCTGCTTGTTCCGGGCCTGCTCCTTGCGCAATTCGGCGACACGTTCCGGCGTGCAATAGCACCGGTACGCGTTCCCTGATGCGATCAATCGCTCTGCTGCGGCGTCGTACGTTTCCAGTCGCTCAGATTGGAAGTACGGACCGTAGGGTCCGCCCACCCGTGGTCCTTCGTCCCAGTCGATCCCAAGCCACTCTAACCCGTTGAGGATATGCTCCACCGCGCCTTCCTCGATGCGAGCTTGGTCGGTGTCCTCCACGCGCACGATGAATTGCCCACCGTGACGTCGGGCAAACAACCAGTTGAACATCGCAGTGCGGATGTTGCCGATGTGGGGATTCCCCGTCGGGCTGGGAGCGTACCGGACTCGTACTGGTGTTGACATCAGGGCTCCCTCCTCAAATCGTGCTCCATACCGGACAGCGGCATGCCCCGGATCACTTGGCTACCAATGTTACTCGTCAGAATTTGCGGCACTTACTCCTGCCGCCGGCTGATGCGCGCCCAACTGTCTCGGAGCGTTGTCGTCCGGTTGAACACCGGAACGCCCGCTTTTGAATCAGGGTCCGCGCAGAAATACCCCAGCCGCTCAAACTGGAAGCGGTCTCCCGGTTCAGCGGCGGCGAGCCCCGGTTCAACCATCGCTGTGACCACCTCAAGGGAATCGGCATTGATCAGATCTACGAAATCGTCTCCCGATTCCGACGCCGCGCCCGCCGGGTCGGGGTCGGTGAACAGATTGTCGTACAGGCGAATTTCAAATTTCTTCGCATGCGCCGCCGAGACCCAGTGAATCGTCCCCTGCACGCGCCGCCCGTCGGGAGCGTTGCCTCCGCGGCTTTCCGGATCGTAGGTGCAATGCACCTCAACCACGTTGCCGTCCACGTCTTTCACCACGTCGGTACAGGTGATCAAGCACGCATAGCGCAACCTCACCTCACGACCGGGCGCCAGGCGGTAGAACCGGCGGGGTGGGTCCTCCATGAAGTCGTCTCGCTCGATGTAAATCTCTCGGCTGAACGGCACGCTCCGAGTCCCCATGGAGTCGTCCTCGGGATTGTTCACCGCCCGGAACTCCTCGCTCTCGCCTTCGGGGTAGTTGGTGATCACCACCTTCAGGGGATTCAGTACGGCCATGCGACGCGGCGCCCGCTGGTTCAGGTCCTCCCGCAAGCAGTGCTCCAGAAGTGCCAGTTCCGTCACCGTATTCCGTCGCGCCACCCCCACCCGTTCGCACATGTCGCGTATCGACTCCGGCGTATAACCCCGACGGCGCAGGGCGCTGAGCGTCGGCATGCGGGGGTCGTCCCAGCCCATCACGTACTCATCCTCCACCAACCGCCGCAGCATCCGCTTGCTCATCACCGTGTGCGTCAGGTTCAGGCGGGCAAATTCGATCTGCCTGCTCCGATAGATGCCCAGCGCCTCCTGGCACCAGTCATAAAGCGGGCGATGATCCTCAAATTCCAGGGTGCACAGCGAGTGTGTGATGCCCTCAATGGAGTCTGACAGCGAATGTGCGTAGTCGTACATAGGGTATATGCACCAATCATCGCCGGTCCGGTGATGTTCGGCGTGCCGGATCCGGTACAACACCGGGTCGCGCATGTTGACGTTGGGCGACGCCATGTCGATCTTGGCCCGCAGTACGTACTCGCCATCCTCGAACTCACCGGCGCGCATCCGACGGAAAAGATCAAGGCTTTCCTCAGATGGACGGTTTCGGTCCGGACTCTCTCGCCCCGGTTCAGTCAAAGTGCCCCGATAATCTCTGATTTCGTCGGCAGTCAGGCTGTCCACATACGCGTTGCCGTCCCGGATAAGCTGCTCGGCATACTCGTAAAGCTGCTCAAAATAGTCCGACGCGTAGTAAAGATGCTCGTCCCAATCAAAGCCCAACCACTTTACGTCCGCCAGGATCGACTCGACGTATTCGATGTCCTCCCGGGTAGGGTTGGTATCGTCGAACCTCATGTGGCAGCGTGCGCCGGTGTACTGTTCGCCCACGCCGAAGTTGAGGCAGATCGACTTGGCATGACCGATGTGCAGATACCCGTTCGGCTCAGGTGGGAAGCGTGTCACCACCCGGCCGTCATATGCCCCGGCCGCCCGGTCTTCGGTGATGATGCTGCGGATGAAATCCGCGGGAATGTCCCCGGTGGGTGCACTTTGGCTATCGCTCATATTCCTTAGCTTGACTCCAAAGACTCTTGAATCAGCGTGGCCACAGCCAGAGATTATAACGCAGCCGTGCCCCTCAAAGTGAGTAGTGCCGCCCCCAACTCGGGAGGCAACTCGGCTTCGTGCTCCATCCACTCGCCCGACACCGGATGCCGGAATCCCAACCGCGCCGCGTGGAGAAACTGGCGGTCCAGCAACGCGCTCGCATTGCCATAAACATCATCGCCTAGCACGGGATATCCCAGGTACGCCAGGTGAACGCGGATCTGGTGTGTCCGCCCCGTCTCCAACCGCACCCCCAGCAGGGTGTGACCGTTAAGTTCCTCCAGCGTGTCATAGTGAGTTCGCGCCTCTCTACCCCCCACGTTGACCGCCATCCGTTGGCGATGCCGGGGATCCCGGCCAATCGGAGCGTCAACCATGCCACACTCGGGCGTTACCAGCCCCACGGCTACCGCCCGGTATTCCTTGTGCATCTCGCGCCGCATCATCTGCTCGGTTAGATTCTGGTGCGCGCTTTGCGTCTTGGCAACCACCATCAGGCCCGACGTGTCGCGGTCCAACCGGTGCACGATGCCGGGCCGCAGTTCCCCGCCGATACCACGGATATCGGGACAGTGTGCCAGCAAAGCGTTCACCAGGGTCCCGTCGGGGTGCCCCGGCCCCGGGTGTACCGATAGTCCAGCGGGCTTGTCCACCACGACAATATGGGAGTCCTCGTACACTGCGGAAACGGGTATATCTTGCGCGGGAAGGTCGCCAGACGCTCTGGCTGGTGGCACGCGCACCGTGATGGCGTCGCCCGGTCTGACGCGTTGCGACGGCTTCGCTGTTTCTCCGTTCAGGGTCACGCACCCGTCCATCGCCAGGCTTTGCAATCGGCTCCGCGACAGCGCGGCCTCGACCATCTCAGGTCGCCCTGCGAGCCACGCATCCAGGCGGGATGGAGCCTCACTACCTTCCATCAGGAAGGCGTACACCAATGCTCCGGTGTCGAGCGCCTCTGCAGTCACGGTCGCCGTTCCTGCGCCGGCAGGATACGCTCCCGCACCCCGCAATCAGCGCACCGCGACCCATTGGCAAGAGCGATCATCGGACCATCGCACAACGGGCAGTAGCCCGGGTCCATTGCGCCCAAGTCTGTATCCGCCACCGCCGTTTCGCGTTGTTCGCGCTGCATCACCAGCATCCATCCCATCATGACCAGCCCGACCACGATCGCCGAATCCGCCAGGTTGAACACCGGCCACGGCCCTACGTCTATGAAATCGGTGACGTGTCCCTGGTGGATGCGGTCAATCAGGTTTCCCAGCGCCCCTCCCAGCATGAGCGCAATGCTCACCCGCAGCAGCCAGGTTGGCCGCTCCTGGCTCTGGTAGATGTACGCCAACACCAGGACCCCGATCAGAGACACGAAGAGCAACGGCAGGTTCTGGTCCTGGAACAAACCGAACGCGCTACCCGTGTTATGAACGTGCGTGAAGCGAAACAGCCCGGACGCCGGCCAGGAGTGATGCCATTCCAGCGTTTGCCGAACGACGAACTTCGTCAGTTGGTCCAGTGCCAACGCCAGGGCCGCTAGTTGGAGAAGAGTCCAGTCCCGATAGATCGGGCTGCGGCCTTTGAGGAATTGGAGCATCGCTATGGGGTGGCCAGATGCCTCAGGAAGAAATCCACTACCGTTTCGGCCATTTCGCGCTCTTGACCCACCCAGAAGTGGTCAGCAGCCGGGACCACATGGTAGTCGGCCGGGGGATCGAATTTTCCCAGTTGCTCGTCCACGCTATCAGCGGCGACCAGGCGGTCGCGCCCGCCCGTTATGATCAACCTCGGCGTCTTGTCATTCTGCAATGGGCTGCCGGTGATGGCCTCGATTGACGGCGCTACGAGGGCGATTGCCTTAGGTTTCTTGTACAGCTGTTTGTGCGCACAGATTACCCGCGTGCTGAATGAATACCCGCCCAATCCGATGCGGTCGTCGTCCACGTCGGGCAAGGCGCCCAGGAAGTCCATCGCCACCAGCGCCTCCTGGTGCTCCTTCTCTCCCTTCGCATGCTCTCCCTGGCTGTTGCCGACCCCTCGGAAGTTGAACCTGAGCGATGCGATACCCGCGTCTGCCAGGCCAAACGTCACCGCCACAACCACGTTGTTGTCCATGTTGCCGCCCATCAGCGGATGGGGATGGCACATCACCACGCCCGGGAACGGCCCTTCTCCGTCCGGCAGGGCGATTATCCCTTCGAAGGTCAGTCCTTTGGCTATGAAACTCACCGCGCTCTGCCGCATGATTGCCTCCCGGTCCTAACGTGCTCCGTACTCTCAGATCGTGCCGATAATCATAGCAGGTTTGCCACACAGCAGGACCTTTCGATCATTGACATGATGCCGACCCAGTCAGCTCATGGTGCGGAACGTCCGCCGGTGGCGGAAGCCTGTCGCATATCGTCTCGTCGCAACGCAGTCCGCTCATCCTGAGCCTGTCGAAAGATGAGCCTCCCACTCGAACCCCGTACAGCGAACACTTTCGCGCCCCTACCCACGCCCAAACCAACCAACAGCCCTGATCCACTGACAATTCCCCCTTGTCCCTGACATCCCCATATCATTACCATCTAACTGTCCAACCGCCCACTCCATCCCCCCGCCCAACTCAAACGCGGCATCCGCAATCCTGAAAATCCTCTAACCTCGGTAATCCCGATTCTGACAACCACGAACCATCCCAACCCCGCTCCGCCAAACCCTCTCACCAACCCGCCAATTCCATCAATATCGCCCCCAAAACCGCCCGATCCGCCCTCGTTTATCCTCACGTCCCACCTCCTGGCCCTACTCAAATGAGCGGAAATGACCGGAAATGAGTGGGATATTCAAAAAATCGCCGCCATCCTGGTCCAATCCCTAATCCTGTCCATCCCGCCCATCCTGTTCATCCATGCAAACAATTCACCGTAAGAGGTATGCCATGACCGTTTCCCAACTCCGCCGCCGCATCGACGCCCTCAAGCGTAGGTTCGCCCCCGAACTCGCCATCATCAAACTCCGCCGCATCGCCGAGGCCGTCGCCGACGACTGGACTCCCGACCAACCCCC